>DAOMFL010000005.1:0-104743 GCA_035429805.1 Burkholderiaceae bacterium | reverse complement strand
GCACTCGAGGCGCGCATCCTCGCGGAGCGGCGCAGCGGGCGCCACGTGCTCGGCGACGCCGTCACGGTGGCCGACGTACTGCTGGTGCCGCAGGTGTTCAATGCTCGACGTTTCGACTGCCGGCTCGATCACGTGCCGACACTGATGCGCATCTTCGATCACTGCATGGAACTGTCCGCCTTTGCGGACGCCGAACCGTCGCGCCAGCCCGACACCGAGTGAGTCCGGCGGCCGGGAACCTAGTCACGCCCGGCCATGCGCTCGCGCAGCGCTGCGGCGAACTCGGTGACCGCCGTAGCGTAGAAGTAGCTGCGGTTGTACTGCAGGATTGCGCTGAAGTTCACGGTGCCGATCCTGAATTCGCGTTCCGGCTGACCGTCGCGCAGTAGCGGCAGGTCGATCAGCAGGACCGGCGTGTCGAGCGGCAGCAGCACGTCACCAGTGACGCCCTCGTTCAGCGCAGCAGACCAGGTGGTGCCGGCCTCGATGCCGCGGCCGAGCGCGTCGACCATCGCTTCGTCTGCACTCACCTCGAAGGCGATCGGCTGTCCGCGCTCCCAGCCGTGGCCGACCAGGAAGTTCGCGACCGAACCGATCGCGTCGGCCGGGCTGCCAAGCAGGTCGATGCGTCCGTCGCCGTCGAAGTCGACGGCCCAGCGGCGGATCGAGCCCGGCATGAACTGCGGCAGTCCGATGGCACCCGCGAACGATCCGCGGTAGCTCGCGGGTTCGCGCGCCTGTTCGCGCGCCAGCAGCAAAAACTCGATGAATTCGCCGCGGTAGAAGTCGGCGCGTCGCAGGTAGTCGAAGGCCAGGGTCGCGAACACATCGAGCGTGCGGAAATTGCCCGTGATGCGTCCGAAGTACGTCTCGATGCCGATGATCGCAACGATGATCTCGGCCGGTACGCCGTACTGCTGTTCGGCGCGCGCTGCGGTGGCGGCATGTGCCTGCCAGAAGGTGACGCCGGCGGCAATGCGCGCCGGTTCGATGTAACGGTCGCGGTACTCGAGCCAGTTGCGCTGCGCGAACGGGATTGCCGGCTGCATCAGGCGCTCGACGCTGGCCGAATAGCGCGCCTGCTGCAGCCAGCGTTGCAGACTCGCGCGTTCGAAACCGTGGCTGGTGACGAGTTCATCGATGAACTGCTGGACGTCGCTGCGCGCGGGATACGGCGGTTGTGCCCGGGCCGCCGGATGCGCCGCGAGCGCGAGCAGCGACAGCAGGACCGCGCGGCGCTTCATTGTCACAGCGGATTGGGGCGCGGCCGGAACGCGCGGATCGCGCGGCTCAGCGAGCGGATGTCGGCGCGCGTCGCGGCGGCGGAGGCCGGCCCATAGCGCATGCGCTCGTAGCGCGAAAGCAGCCTGCGCGCCGTTTTCACATCCTCGTCGAGGAGCGCGCGCCTGCTGCGCGCATAAAGCTCGCGTGGTCCGCAGGATGGCGACGCGGCGACGCCGACCTTTTCCAGGCGGTCGCGCAGCAGCTGAAACGCCGAACCCAGCGGATCGTTCACCGTGCGCGAGCGCAGCGTCAGCGCGGCCAGCCAGGCGAGCACGAGCAGCACGACGACGATCATCACGCGCGCGACATTCTCGAGGCTGGGCACGAGTCCCAGTCGCTCGATCAGCGCGCGTTGCTGCTCCTGCGAATACGACAGTACCCACTGGTTCCAGCCGTTCTGCACGGCCTCCCAGTTGTAGCGCAGCGCCCGCAGCCACGAGCCTTCCGCGCCCAGACCCTGCAATGCGCCCGCGCCCGGGCGGGCTAGCGCCCCGGCGCGGCGGTCGACGCGGACCGGCGCTACGGCCGCCGTCGGATCCACGCGCACCCAGCCTTGACCCTGGAGCCACACCTCGCTCCAGGCGTGGGCGTCCGACTGCCGCACTGTCATGAAGCCGTCGACGGGATTCAGTTCGCCGCCCTGGTAACCGGTCACGACGCGCGCCGGCACGCCGAGCGCCCGCATCAGGAACACGAACGCCGAGGCGTAGTGCTCGCAGAAGCCCTGCCTCGTTTCAAACAGGAACTCATCGACGGAGTGACGGCCGAGTGCGGGCGGCGTCAGCGTGTAGCTGTAACCGCTGCGCCGGAAGTGGTCGAGCACCGCGTTCACAAGCTGAGTGTCCTGCCCGCGCGGGCCGGCGCCGCTGCCTCCGATGCGGCCGCGCAGTTCTTCGGCGAACTGCAGCGTGCGCGGGTTATAGCCGGAGGGGAGCCCGAGCCACTCTGACAGTTCGGCCCCCGTCGCGCGCGGGTTGAGCCGGAAGTCGGTGTAGGACTGCATCTCGTAGCGGATTCGCTCGAGGATCAGTCCAGTCGACAGAAGCTGCATCTCTGGACCGAGACGCGCCTGCATGGCGGCCAGCCGAGGCATAGTCGCCGGTGCCTCGAGTGCGAACAGCCAGTCACGCTTGTGGGGTTCGAGCGTCACTTCGTAGGTGACCAATGAGCGCGGGTCGGCCTCGATGCTGAGCGCCGGTGTCGCGTTGATCGGATGCACGAGCGGTGACCAGGCGCGCCCGTTGAAGTACCCGAACACGGGGCCGCGCCAGAACAGCTGATCATCCGCAGGCACGTGTCCTTCGAAACGCACGCGAAAGGCGATCTCGTCGGATTCAAGCAGGCGGCTGATTGCGCCGGGCGACATCGTGTTCGACAGGCCCGTGCTGCCGCGGCCCGCCTCGCCGGGCATTCCCCACAGGGGCCCGGACAGCCGCGGAAACAGGACGAACAGCGCCGCGGCGAGCGGGATCGCCTTCAGCGCCGTGAGGCCCACGAGGCGCAGCTTGCGCTGCGCGGGCAGATCGACCTCGTCGAGGTTCACGCTGACCAGCACGAAGAACAGCGCCACGACAGTGACTACCGTCGACACGGCGATGGGCAGTTCCTGTCCATACAGGAACTGCGTCAGCAGGATGAAGAACGCGAGGAAGATCACGATGAACACGTCGCGTCGCGCGCGCAGTTCGAGCAGCTTCAGCGCCATCAGCAGCAGCAGGAAAGTCACCCCGGCGTCCTGTCCCGCGAGCGTGCGGTGCTCAAGGTAGACCGCTCCGGCCGCGGCGAGCAGCAGGGGCAGCATGACGAAACGGCCCGGCAGGGGCCGCTGGGTGATCGTCAGCCAGACGCGCCAGATGAGCAGCAGCAGCACGATCGCCGTCGCCCACCAGGCCACGTGCTCGAAGTGGGGGACGACGACCAGCGCGACCGCGAACAGCAGCACCAGCATGTCGCGACGCTCGCGTGCGGCGCTCGATGTCTGCGGCCCGAACAGCCGCACACTCGCGTCCCAGCTGCGGACCAGCCCGGAAGATTTCAGGGATTCGACCACGTCGGACGGCATTTCAGCCCTGGTGCAACGCCAGCGCCGTCAGGCAGTGCTCGCGGTGCTTGGCGCCACTGCCCGCGAAGACCATCGAGCCGGGCAGCCGCAGTGCATAGCGCATGTGTGCCGCATCGGCGTCCAGCACCCACCGCGTCAGGCGCGACAGCTTCTGTTCGACGTCAAGATGGTGCGGCACGCTTTCGAAGTCGAGCAGCAGTTCGCCTCCGCCCTGCGCCTCGAACTGTTTCACCGAAAGCTCGTCGCTGCGCGCGGCCAGCCGCCACGCGATCATCTTCTGCGGATCGCCCGGCGAGTAGGGGCGGACGCCGGCGAAATCGTCGCCCGAAGCCGCGAGGCCGACGCCATCGCCGCCGCCGAGGCCGGTCGCCGGCAACGGCGGCGCATCCACTTCCGGGGCCGGATAGACCATCGCCGTCAGCGCCGGAGTCAGGTACGCCCAGGCGCGCCACAGGCCGAAGGGATAGCGCGTCTCGATGACAATGCGCGGTGCGGGCAGTCGCCCGCGTTCCGGCGCCGGCAGCGGCACGCCGACGCTGCGGTCGCCGCGGGCGGGCACCTCGATTGATATGGCCGTCAGCAGCGGCGCGCGCCGCCGAAACAGGCTGAGCCAGTGCGGCGACGCTGTCGGCTCGACAAAGGAGAACCGCAGCGCGTAGCGGTCGGCTGTCGTCGGATTGGCCGCCGTGATCTCGAACACCGCCACGTCACCCGCGAACACCGGTTCAACGCGCACGCCGCGCAGCACGATCTGCGTGAGGTTCGAGTGGGTGGTGTGCATGCCGACGATCGCCATGCTGGTGACGAGAAAGGTCAGCATGTAGCCCAGCTGCAGGCTGTAGTTGATCGAGCCGATCAGCAGGACCACCATGGCGGCGCCAAAGAGCAGCCCCGCATTGGTCGGCAGGATGTAGACGCGCCGGCGGTCCAGCACCACCGGCCCCGATTCGGGTCCACGACGTCCGGCGATCCACTGTCCGATGCGGATCGACAACGGGTGCGTGATCACGCTCATGGGACGCGGCTCCGCGCAGGACGGCCGGGCTATTGCACCGGCACGGCGCTGATCAGCTGGGTGACGAGTTCCTTGCCGTGCAGTGCCCGCCCGCTTTCGCGGCTGACGGCGTGCAGACGATGGCCCGCAACGGCCGGCATCACGTTCTGCACGTCTTCCGGGATCACGTGATTACGGCCGTCGAACCACGCCCATGCGCGGGCGGCAGCGAGCAATGCCAGGCCGCCGCGGGGCGAAAGGCCTTCGGCGTACTTGCCCGATGCGCGCGTATGGCCCATCAGTGCCTGCACGTAATCCAGCAGGGCGGCGGAGACGAACACGCGCTTGACCTCGGCCTGTGCCGCGACCAGATCGCTGGGCCGTGCCACCGCCGGCAACGACTTCAGCATGTCGCGCCGGGCCTCGCCGGAGAGCAGCGCGCGCTCGGCTGCGCGGTCCGGGTAGCCGAGGCTGATGCACATCAGGAACCGGTCCAGCTGCGACTCCGGCAGGGGAAACGTTCCGACCTGCGACAGCGGATTCTGGGTCGCGATCACGAAAAATGGGTTCGGCAGCGGCCGGGACAGGCCGTCGACCGACACCTGGCTCTCCTCCATCGCCTCGAGCATCGCGCTCTGGGTCTTGGGACTGGCGCGGTTGATCTCGTCCGCCAGCAGCACCTCCGTGAAAATGGGACCCGGATGGAACACGAACTGACCGCTGGTCCGCTCGTACACGGAGACTCCGATCACGTCCGACGGCAGCAGGTCGGACGTGAACTGGATGCGGCGGAACGGCAGCCCCAGCGAGATCGCGATCGCATGCGCCAGCGTGGTCTTGCCGACGCCGGGGGCGTCCTCGATCAGCAGATGGCCGCCGGCCAGCAGGCACGTCAGGCTCTGCCGGATCTGCAGCTGCTTGCCGACAATGACACTGCCGATCTGGCTGGCAGTCGCGCGGAATTTCTCTAACATTGGGTCAGACACCCGGGCCGCGCGGCGCGGACCTCGAATTCGGGCTGGACGGAGACATGCTTCATACAGGGTTCTTCACGCATCGCGCCTGCACCGCGCACGAGATGGGTTCGTGGCATCCCGAGAGCCCGGAACGGCTGGCCGCCATACAGGACCATCTGATCTCCACCGGTATCGCGCCGCATCTGGAGCACTACGACGCGCCGGTCGCGTCGGAACAGGCGCTGGCCCGCGCCCATGACGCTGCCTACATCGACAGACTGAAATCCAGCGTACCACAGCAGGGCTACTGGCCCGTCGATCCGGACACGTCGATGAACCCCCACACGTGGGACGCTGCGCTGAGGTCCGCCGGTGCGGTGCTGGAAGCGACCGACCGCGTGGTCGGCCGCGAGCTTGCCAATGCATTCTGCGCGGTGCGTCCTCCGGGCCATCACGCGCGCAAGTCCGCGGCGATGGGATTCTGCTTCTTCAACAACGTCGCGATCGGGGCCCGGCATGCCGTCTCGGTGCACGGTCTTGCGCGCGTCGCGGTTGTCGACTTCGATGTTCATCATGGCAATGGGACGGAGGAGATTCTGGCGGGCGACGAGCGCGTGCTGATGGTCAGTTTCTTCCAGCATCCGTTCTACCCGTACACCGGCACCGAGCACGTCGCGAAAAACATGGTGAATGTGCCTCTTCCGGCGGGAACACGGGGCGACGTAGTGCGTCAGGTGGTGGACGAAGTGTGGCTGCCGCGGCTGCTCGAATTCCGGCCGGAGATGATCTTCATCTCCGCGGGGTTCGATGCACACCGCGAGGATGACCTCGGGCAGATGGGGCTGGTGGAGGCCGATTACGCCTACATCACGCAGAAGCTGATGGACGTGGCCGGCGAATCCGGCGAGGGGCGGATCGTCAGCACGCTGGAGGGCGGGTACAACCTCAGCGCGCTGGCACGCAGCGTTGGGGCGCACCTGAAGGTGCTGGCGCAGCTGTGACACGCGCTGCTCGTGTACGCGAGCCTTCGGCTCGCACGTGCACTCGCAGCGATTTGATTGGAAGGCCGGGCCTGGGGCGGCCGGGCGCCCGGCCTTGAGTGTGTGATGAACCGGCATCCCGGCCGGCTCGATGGAGACAGCATGCCGAGCACGATTTACGACACCGGGCTCGACCGGAATCCTGCCAACTATGCGGCGCTGTCGCCGCTGACGTTCGTCGAACGCAGTGCGACGGTGTTTCCGGAGCTCACGGCCATCGTGCACGGGCAGGGCCGCAACGAGGTGAGGCGCACCTGGCGCGAGGTCTACGCGCGCTCGCGGCAGCTCGCGCACGCTCTCGCACAAATTGGCATCGGGCGCGGCGACACCGTCGCGGTGATGCTGCCGAACACGCCCGAGATGGTCGAGGCGCACTACGGCATCCCGATGGCCGGCGCCGTGCTGAATGCACTGAACACCCGTCTCGATGCCGCGTCGATCGCGTTCATGCTCGAGCACGGCGAGGCGCGGGCGATCATCGTCGACCGCGAGTTCGCGCCGACGGTGCGCGCGGCGCTCGAACAGCTCGGGCGCACCCTGACCGTCATCGACGTGGAGGATCCGGTCTACGACGGTCCGGGAGAGGTGCTCGGCGGACTCCGCTACGAGGACTTCCTGGCGACCGGCGCGCCGGATTACGCCTGGGCGCCACCGGCGGACGAGTGGAATGCGATCGCGCTCAACTACACCTCGGGCACGACCGGCAACCCGAAGGGCGTCGTCTACTCGCACCGCGGCGCCTACACCAATGCAGTGTCGAATGTGCTGGTGTGGGCGATGCCGCACCATCCGGTGTACCTGTGGACACTGCCGATGTTCCACTGCAACGGCTGGTGTTTCCCATGGACCGTAGCGGCGATGGCCGGCACGCACGCCTGCCTGCGCCGGGTCGAAGCGGCGGCCGTGTTCGACGCCATCCGCCGGCATCGCGTCACGCACTACTGCGGCGCTCCGATCGTCCACGCGATGCTGGTCAACGCCCCGGACGAAATGAAGCAGGGCATTGCTCATCGCGTCAGCGCCATGGTCGCCGCGGCGTCGCCTCCGGCCGCGATGATCGAAGGCATGGACCGTCTCGGCTTCGACCTGACGCACGTGTACGGCCTGACCGAGGTCTACGGGCCCGCCACCGTGTGTGCGAAGCAGCCGTCGTGGTCGGAACTGGACGTCGGCGAGCGCGCGATGCTCAATGGCCGCCAGGGCGTGCGCTACACGCTCGAGGAGGGTGTGGCGGTGCTCGACCCCGAGACGATGCAGCCGGTACCTTGGGACGGCCAGACCATCGGCGAAGTGATGTTTCGCGGCAACATCGCGATGAAGGGGTACCTGAAGAACGAGAAGGCCACGCAGGAGGCGTTTGCGGGTGGATGGTTCCATTCCGGTGACCTCGCGGTGATGCACGCGGACGGCTACCTGCGCATCAAGGACCGCAGCAAGGACATCATCATCTCCGGCGGCGAGAACATCTCGTCGATCGAGGTGGAGGACGCGCTGTTCCGGCATCCGGCGGTGATCGCGGCGGCCGTGGTCGCGCAGCCGGACCCCAGGTGGGGCGAAGTGCCGTGCGCCTTCGTCGAACTGAAGGACGGGGCGACGCTGACCGCAGAGGAACTGCTTGCGCACTGCCGGCAGTACCTGGCGGGGTTCAAGATGCCGAAGCGCGTGGTCTTCGGTCCCCTGCCCAAGACCTCGACCGGAAAGATCCAGAAATTCATGCTGAGGCAGCAGGCCAGGTCGGCCTCGGCAATCGATGTATGAGGAGAACACGATGAACGCACCCGAATCCCGTGCCGTCACCGAGCCCTATGTGCTGAACGAGCGCGACGTGCGCGGCGTGATCACGCTGACGCTCAACCGGCCGCAGCAGTTCAACGCGCTGTCGGAGGAGATGATGGCTGCCCTGCAGGCGGAACTCGACGCCGTGGCGCGCGACGAGCAGGCACGCGTCGTAATCATTGCCGGGCGCGGCAAGGCGTTCTGCCCCGGGCACGACCTCAAGCAGATGAAGGCGAGCCCCTCGGCCGACTACTACCGCGCGCTCTTTGCGCAATGCTCGAAGCTGATGCTGTCGGTCCAGCGCCTGCCGGTGCCGGTCATCGCGCGCGTGCACGGCATCGCGACCGCGGCCGGCTGCCAGCTCGTCGCGATGTGCGACCTGGCGATCGCGGCCGCCGATGCCCGCTTTGCTGTCAGCGGCATCAACGTCGGGCTCTTCTGCTCGACGCCCGGTGTGGCGCTGTCGCGCAACGTCGGGCGCAAGGAGGCATTCGAAATGCTGGTCACCGGCGACTTCATCGATGCGGCGACGGCGCAGGCGCGTGGGCTCGTGAACCGTGTCGTTCCTCCGGCCGAGCTCGATGCTGAAGTCGCGCGGCTGATCGCGTCGATCATTGCGAAGCCGCGCGTCGCGGTTGCCATGGGCAAGGAGCTCTTCTACCGCCAGCTCGAAACCGGTATCGAAGCTGCCTACCAGATGGCCGGCCAGACGATGGCCTGCAACATGATGGACGCCGCCGCCCAGGAAGGCGTGCAGGCTTTCATGGAGAAGCGCAAGCCGAACTGGCCGGCCTGAGGCGGCCCTAAGGCTTGATCGGTTCCGGAGTGTCGGCCGCGGGCGGTGTGTTGACCGCGCGACGCAGGAAGTCGAGCAGCGGCGAGCCGCCAGCCGTGCTGTCGCCGGCATCGGCCGATGGCTCGGCGGCGGCCGGCGGTGCGACCCTGGCTGCGCTGGCATTCGGACGGGCTGCCTTGGCGGCCGCAGCCGGAGCGCTGTTGCTGCGCGGCTCGCTGGTTGCAGCGGCCATGCGCGCATCCGGAGGCAGTGGCAGGGCCAGCGTGTAGAGCGCCAGCGCGATCCATCCGCTGCAGACCAGCACGGGCAAACCGCGCGTCGACAACTGCGCCAGCGCGGCATTGATGGCCCCCTGCCGGGCGAAGGCCGGAGGACGCGCGGCGACGCGCTCGAGTGCATCCTCGACGCGCTGCCGCTGCTGCTTCAGCGGGCCCACGCGGTCGCGCGCGGCGCGCAGACCGAAGTAGGTGGCAGCGACGGCAATGACGGCGAAGCCGGCGATCGCGGTCAGGAGCCACCGCTTGCCGGGCAGCGGCACCGACCATCCCGCAACCAGCACGATCATGTAGGCGGTCAGCAGGAATGCCTGAGTGACCAGCATCCAGGACAGGTGCTGCCCGAGTGCGGCCGCGGATCCCTGGATGGCGACGTTCAGGCGGTCGAGTTCGCGCTCGAGCGCCAGGCGGTTGTCGTCCTGCGCCAGTGCGATCGCCGCGGCGTCGCGGACGGCCTCGGCGCTGCCGTCAACCGGTGAAAGGGCCTGCATGCATCTCTCCAGCGGGGTGTTGCCATGGAGTTTCGGCATCGCCCGAACGGTGAGGGATCGCCCGTCCGGCGGAGTCGGACTCACCCTGTCGGGTGATGGCGTGCGCTTGCGTCGCGACGGCCCTCCGGACCGCGCGACGCATGGGATCCTCAGGGGGTCAGCGGCGTCTGGTGAGTCGGACTCGAACCGGGCATCGGGAGCGGGTGGTCGAGCACGTCGGCGAACACATCGACGCCCCAGTCGAGTTGTTCGCGGCTGACCGTCAGCGGCGGCGCGAAGCGGATCACCGTTTCATGCGTGTCCTTGGTCAGCACGCCGTGCTCAGCCATGCGCTCGACGACATGGCGCGCACTGATGCGCGAGCCGTCGAGTTCGACTCCAGCCCAGAGCCCGCGGCCGCGCACCGCGCGGATATACGGCGAATCGATGCGCTGCAGGCGGCGCAGCAGATGGTCGCCCAGCTCGCGGCTGCGCTCGATGAGGTCTTCGTCACGCAGCACGCGCAAGGCTTCCAGGCCGACGCGCGCAGCGAGAGGATTGCCGCCAAAAGTGGATCCGTGGCTGCCCGGGCCCAGCAGGTCGAGTACTTCCGCCACGGCGACGAAGGCCGAAACGGGAAGCAGGCCGCCGCCGAGCGCCTTGCCGACGATGACGCCGTCGGGCCGGATGCCCTCGTGCATGTACGCGAACATGGCGCCGGTCCGGCCGAGGCCGGACTGGATTTCGTCGAGAACCATCAGCACGCGGCGTTCGTCGCAGAGCCTGCGTACCGCGGCGAGGAAGCCGGCGGGCGGCACGATGATGCCGGCCTCACCCTGGATCGGCTCGATCATCACCGCGCAGGTGCGGTCGCTGATGGCGGCCTCGAGCGACGCGATGTCGCCGAAATCAAAATGCCGGAACCCCGGTGCGAACGGGCCGAAATCCGCGCGGTACGAGGATTCGGTGGAGAAACCGACCACCGTGGACGAGCGTCCATGGAAATTGCCGCGCGCGACGACGATCTCCGCACGGTCGGCCGGAATGCCCTTGACGCGGTAGCCCCAGCGCCGCACCGCCTTGATCGCGGTCTCGACCGACTCACAGCCGCCGCTCGCAGGCAGTGCCCGCGCGGGTGCGCGCAGATCGGCAGCCTCGACCAGCGCCTGCAGGAACGGCCCCAGCGTCGTCGAGCGATACGCGCGCGACGTGACGGCGACCTGCTGTGCCTGCTCGATCAGCGCGCGCACGAGCCGCGGGTGCGCATGGCCGTGACTCACGGCCGAATAGGCCGACATGAAATCGAGATAGCGCCGGCCGTGCACGTCCCACAGCCAGCAATCGTCGCCGCGCTCGAGCACGGCCGCGATCGGCGCATAGTTCGGCGCCGCATAGCGCTGTTCCAGCGCCACGGCCTGTGCAGTCTCTTCTGTTGGCGGAGTCACCCGGGCGTCCATCGCACACCTCGACGATTACACGATGAGTGTAGGAAGAGCGGGGGATTGCGCGGCGCGGATCGGCGTCGCGACGACCGCTCAAAGTGGCGGCCGCAGTCGCCCCGCACCGCCGAATCGGCAGTGCAGTGCGAAGACTGCGCGACGCAACTCAGGCTGGCGGATAGCCGCGGAACGCCTTCACGGTCTGCAGCTCGGGCTTGGAACTGATCTTCTCGATGCCGAGTGCCGGATCGTCGGTCCAGGCGTTGGTCAGGTCCCGATAGTGATCGAGGTCGCGACAGGCGAGCCGTAGCACGTAGTCGCACGGCCCCGACACGAGAAAGCACTCGACCACTTCGTCGGCCGCGCGCATGCGTTGCTCGAAGCGGTGATGCGTCGCGCGCGTCTGGTCCTTGAGCGTGACCTCCACCACGATCGTCAGCAGGCTGCCGGTGGCGCGCGGGTCGACGACCGCCATGTATCCCGCGATCGAACCGGATCGTTCGAGCCGGCGAACGCGATCGAGGCAGGCACGCGGACTGAGGGCGATGCGCTCCGCGAGCGCCTGGTTGGTGATGCGGCCGTCGCGCTGCAGGATCGCGAGGATGCGGCGGTCGATGTCGTCGAGTTCACGTGCAGCCATGCGGCGCAGTATACGAACCGCCACACGGCGCGGGATGCCGCTCACGTAGCATGCGACATCTTGAACCGGCGCACGCGCGATGCGGCTATTCGATGGAACTGCACTGAACCCCGGCGTCCTGCCGCGCGAGGTCGTGGCGTGGGCCGGCTACGACTTCGCCAATTCGGGCTACACGACCGTGGTGCTGACGGCGGTGTTCAACGCCTACTTCGTCGGGGTCGTGGCGGCCGGGGCCGAGTGGGCGACCTTCGCGTGGACGCTGATGCTGGGCGTCTCCAACGCGCTCGTGATGGTGTCGATGCCGATGATCGGGGCCTACGCGGACCTGCGTGCGCGCAAGCGCTGGCTGCTGGCGCTGTCGACGTCCGCCTGCGTGGCGTCGACGGGCGCGCTGGCGCTCGTCGGGCCCGGCGACATCGTGCTGTCGGTTGTCGCCATTGTCTGGTCGAACTTCTTCTTCATGGTCGGCGTGGCGCTGGTGGCGGCGTTCCTGCCGGAGCTGGCGCGGCCCGATTCGCTGGGCAAGGTGTCGGGCTGGGGCTGGGGATTCGGCTATATCGGGGGGCTCATAACGCTGGCGCTGTGCGTCGGCTACGTGCAGTGGGCGCAGGCCCACGGCAGCGCGGCGACACAGTTCGTGCCGGTCACGATGCTGATCACCGCAGCCGTGTTTGCGCTGGCGGCGGCGCCGGCCCTGCTGATCGTGCAGGAACGCGCCCGGCCGCAGGAGGACGTCCGGGTCGGCCACTTCGTCCACCAGGCGATGTCGCGCCTGCTCGAGACGCTGCGCCAGGTCGATCGATTCCGGGATTTCGCGCGGCTGCTGCTCTGCGGAGTCTTCTATCAGGCCGGCGTGATGGTGGTGATCGCGCTGGCTGCGATCTACGCGCAGGAAGTGATGCAGTTCGGTGTGCTGCAGACGATGGTGATGCTGCTGGTCGTCAACGTTACCGCGGCGGTCGGCGCGTTCGGCTTCGGGTACGTGCAGGATGCCATCGGTCACAAGCCTGCGCTCGCGCTGACCCTGCTGCTGTGGCTTGCGATGGTTCTGGTCGCAGGTGTCTCGACCAGCGCCACGATGTTCTGGGTGGCCGCCAATTTGGCCGGACTGGCGATGGGGTCCAGCCAGTCCGCAGGCCGTGCACTGGCGGGCCTGTTCGCGCCCACGGACCGCCTCGCGGAGTTCTATGGCCTGTGGACGTTTGCCACGCAGCTCGCGGCGATCATCGGCCCGATTTCCTACGGTGCTGTCGTGTTCGCGACCAACAACAACCATCGTCTCGGCATCGTGCTGACGGGACTGTTCTTCGTCGCCGGATTGCTGGCGCTGGCATCGATCGACATCGAGCGGGGCCGGCGGGCTGCTGCAACCACGGCGACGTCCTAGACAGGCTACCGGTGTTCCAGCCGACTCAGGATCCGGCGCCACACAGCCTGTTCGAGGATGTACAGGCGCTGGTCACAGCGACGCTCTTCGTCGCGCTCGGCATCGGCATGTTCCGCCAGGCCGGACTGCTGACCGGCGGCACGGCCGGCATTGCGTTTCTCGTGCATTACGCGACCGGCTGGCGCTTCGGACCGGTGTTCTTCGTCATCAACCTGCCGTTCGCGTGGTTGGCCGTGCGCACGCAGGGCTGGCGCTTCGCGATCAAGAGCCTGATTGCCGTGGCGCTGCTGTCGGCATTCACCGAAGCGCTTCCGTGGGTCCTGAAGTTCGACTGGCTGCAGCCGGTGTACGCCGCGGTGATGGGCGGATTCCTGGTCGGCGCCGGGTTGCTGATGCTGTTTCGTCACCATGCGAGCCTGGGCGGGCTCAACGTGCTGGTGATCTGGCTGCAGCAGCGCCACGGATTGCGCGCCGGTGCTGTGCAGATGGGATTCGACTGTCTGATCGTCATCACGGCGCTGACGCTCGTCCCGCCGCTTCTGGTCGCAATCTCCGTGCTGGGTGCGGTCGCGTTGAACCTCGTCGTCGCGGTCAACCACAAGCCGGGCCGCTACCTCGGCGTGTGACAGCGGGTCGCGCAGGGCGGGTACCGCCATCCGTGCGTCAGGTGCCAAGCGCGGCCACGCCCGCCTTGGCGACCTGCGCGTCTTCCATCGACTTGACGCCCGATACACCGACCGCGCCGACCACGTAACCGTCGACGACGATCGGCACGCCACCCTCGAGCATGCCGTCGAGCGGGGCCGACAGGAACGCGGTGCGGCCGCCATTGATCATGTCTTCGTAGGTCTTCGTCTCGCGCTTGCCCAGCGCGGCGGCTCGTGCCTTGGCCGGAGCGATCATCGCGGACACCGGGGCGACGCCGTCCATCCGGTGCAGCAGCAGCAGGTGGCCACCGTCGTCGCACACGGCAATCACGACGTTCCACTGATGCGCGGCGGCTTCCGCTTCCGCTGCCGTGGCGATGCGTTTGACGTCATCGAACATCAGCATGGGTTTGGTCTTCATCCTCACTCCTCGATCGTCGGTCTAGCTGCCGAGCAGACGATATACCCCGCGGGAGATCCATTCGCGCAGCACAAAATGCGCGGTACGCAGAGCGCCCGCATTGGGCACGAGCTGGTCGGCGGAGAACGGCCGCTGTCCGGCGTAGTCGGTCGCTGCCGGGATCACGGTGAAGCCGGCCGCCTCGAAGGCATGCTGCGATCGTGGCATGTGGATCGCCGTGGTGACGAGCACGACGCGCTTGATGCCCAGCGGCTGCAGGTCCCTGGCGGCCATCTGGGCGTTGCCGCGCGTCGTCTCGGCGGCGCTATCGATCCACCGGGCCGTGACGCCGTAGTCGCGCGCCAGCACGTCAGCCATCAACGCGGCTTCGGCATGGCGCGCGCCGGGAGGAACGCCCCCGGTCACGTAGACCGGTAGTCCGCTCGAACGCGCCAGCTGGACACCGTAGCGGACCCGCTGCAGCGTGAAGTCGCTGACGGTTTCGCCGCCCCACTCGAGCGCCCCGCGCTTGCTGCCGCCGGCGAGGATCACGATGGCCTGCGCGCGCTTCAGGTCCTCGGCCGCGAGCGGCGGTGGCTCGAGCGTGTGCGCGAGCGCTCCTGCAACGACCGGCGTCGCCAGCGCGAGCAGCGTCAGCTGCGACAATGCGATCACCGTCACCGCCAGGCGTGGGCGGCGCTTCAGCAGCGCCAGACCCAGCAACGTCAGCAGCAGCAGCGATGTCGGCGGCAGGACGAGGCTCGAGAGCGCGTAGCTAAGCGACACGGCAGCGGTCGAAGTGAAAACGGCCGCGAGCTTACGCGAGCCCGCGGCCGTTGATGGTTGCGACGCTCAGGCGCGCACGGCGTTGCGGATCTGCTCCAGAGCGGTCGGATCCTCGATCGTCGTCAGGTCGCCCGGATCTCGTCCTTCGCACAGCGCCTGGATTGAACGCCGCAGCAGCTTCCCGGACCGCGTCTTCGGCAGCACGCTGACGAAGTGCACGCGCGCGGGCCGGGCAACCGCGCCCAGCTGGCTGTCGACGACCTTCATCATTTCGCCTTCGTGCGCGAGCTTCTTCTCCGGCGTGTCGGCCAGACTCGGGTCCTTCAGGATGGCGAACGCCATCGCCACCTGGCCCTTCAGCTGGTCGGCGACGCCGACGACCGCGACCTCGGCGATGTTCGGATGCGACGAGATCGACTCTTCGATCTCGCGCGTACCAAGCCGGTGACCGGCGACGTTGATGACGTCGTCGGTGCGTCCGAGGATGAAGAAGTAGCCGTCCTCGTCGCGGATGCCCCAGTCGAAGGTCGAGTAGACCTGACGGTTCGGGATCGTGACCCAGTAGGTCTTCACAAAGCGCTGATCGTCGCCCCAGACGGTGCTCATGCACCCCGGCGGCAGCGGGCCCTCGATCGCGACGACGCCCTTGACGTGGTGTTCCGTGATTTCCTCGCCGGTCGCCTCGTTGAAGAGCTTCACGTTGTAGCCGTACGCCGGCACGCCGGGCGAACCGAATTTCGACGGCAGCGCCTCGACACCGCGCGGGATCGCGAGGATCGGCCAGCCGGTCTCGGTCTGCCAGTAGTTGTCGATGATGGGCTTGCCGAGGCCGTCTGCGATCCAGCGCGCGGTCGGCTCGTCGAGCGGCTCGCCGGCGAGGAACAGCAGTCGCAGGCTTGAGAGGTCGTACTTCTTCAGGAAGGCCGGATCCTGCTTCTTCAGGACGCGGATCGCGGTCGGCGCCGAGAACATCGTCGTCACCTTGTACTTCTCGACGATGCTCCACCAGACGCCGCCGTCCGGCCGGATCGGCGTGCCCTCGTACATGACCGTCGCCATGCCGGCCAGCAGCGGCCCGTAGATGATGTAGGAATGGCCGACGACCCAGCCGATATCACTGGTCGCGAAGTAGGTCTCGCCGGCATTGCCGCAGAAGATTCGCTTCATGCTGGACGCCAGCGCAACGGTGTGCCCGCCGGTGTCACGCTGCACTCCCTTGGGCTTGCCGGTGGTCCCGGAGGTGTAAAGGATGTAGCTCGGCTCGCTCGATTCGAGCCACGCGCAGGGGACCTCGTCGTTCATGTGCTCTGCACGCAGCTTCGCGTAGTCGACGTCGCGTCCCGCGACCACCGTGGCCTCTGCGAGGCCGCGGCTGACCATCAGCACTTTCGCGGGGGGGTACTTGGCGAGCGAGATCGCCTCGTCGAGCAGGTGCTTGTAAGGCACCGCCTTGCCGCCGCGCGAGCCCGCGTCGGCCGAGACGATGACCTTGGGCTGTGCGTCGTCGATGCGCGTGGCCAGGCTCACGGCGGCGAAGCCACCGAACACGACCGAGTGAATAGCGCCGATGCGCACGCAGGCCAGCATCGCGAAGGCGGCTTCGGGAATCATCGGCATGTAGATGAGCACGCGATCGCCGCGGCCGACGCCGAGCGACTGCAGAATGCCGGCCATGCGGTTCACTTCGCGGTGAAGCTGGCGGAACGTGTAGGTCTTCTCCTCGCCGGTCTCGGTCGAGACGTAAATGAGGGCCGCCTGGTCACCGCGCGCAGCCAGGTGACGGTCGATCGCGTTATGGCACAGGTTGATTTCACCGCCGACGAACCACTTCGCGAATGGTGGCCGCGAGAAATCCAGGACCTGCCTGAACGGGGTGTGCCAGTCGACCAGCCGGGCCTCTTCGGCCCAGAACCCGGAGGGGTCCTTGATCGACCTAGCGTGGAACTCCTTGTACTGCGCCATGGCTGCCTCCCTCCGCCGGTGTGGCTTGTAGTTCTTTCTGTTGCCGCACCAGCTTCAGCAGCGGCGAGATCTGCTCCAGCAGGCGGGGCAGATGCGCGACCACTTCGGCAGCCCGGCCCGCGCGGATCAGCGCCAGTGCCAGGTTGATGTCCATCGATCCGTCCTCGGCCTTCGGTTCCATCGCGCCAGGCGCGACGCCGTCCGACGTGCCGAGGATGATGCGGCGCGACCGATTTTGCTGGGCCTGCGCCGCCCGCTTTTGAGCCAGCTCACGAAGTTCTTCTGCGCTGCGCCGAAGTTCCTCGGACAGCGTCGACAGGCCGATGCAGGTCCAGACCTCGACCCCCGGTCCGGCCGCCTCAACGTTTTCCAGCACCTTGCGCAGGCGCGCGGCGAACCGCAGCACGCCGGACAGGCCGGACGACGGTGTGGCGACGCAGAACTCGAACTTGTCCGACCGTGTCCCCAGGTCCTCCAGCCGGATCGAGGCCGCCAGCGTGCGACCAACGAGCTTGATGCGCTGGTCGACTTCACCTTCCCAGGTTTCCTGCTGCGGCAGCGAGAGCTCGACCCGCACGCAGATCAGTGCGACGTCCGAGAGATTGCGGCGGGCGAAGGAGATCAGCTTTTCGACCTGCTTGTCGAAGAACGGCATGTTCAGCAGTTCGGTCTCGCCGTCGACCGTGCGCGACGACTCGAGCGAGGCCTGGCTCTCGGCCAGCGCCTCGCGGGTCGTCGACAGCCGGACCAGCACCTCGAGACGGGCGATCAGCTCGGCTGCGGCCACCCCCTTCTGGATGAAGTCGGTTGCGCCCATCGACGCGGCCCGGTCACGCTCGGCGCCTTCGTCTTCGCCGGAGATGACGACGATGGGCAGTTCGCGGATGCGCTGCACTTTGGAACTGCGCACACGATTGAGCAGCTCGAAGCCGTCGACCTTCGGCATCGTCAGGTCGGTGATGACGACGCGGATCGACGAATCGAGCAGGATGGCCTGCCACGCGGCCTCGCCGTCCAGGACCTCGCGTATGTCGAACCGGTCGCGGATGTGCTGGACGATCGACGCCCGGACGATGCGGGAATCGTCGGCGATCAGGACGCGCGGCTTGGGCGGCGCGGTCGGCGCAGGTGTCTTCGCGGTCTCGTTGGGCACGCCACCCTCGTGGCGGAACTGACCGCGGCGCCCAGACGCCGGCCGTCCGCCAGTTCCATCAATGGAAGGTAGCGTAACTGATCGGCCTAACCCTTGGCCACCTTTAGGTTTTTTCGCCGGAATGCGCTATGGTCGCGGCACCTCGGCATCCGTGAGGGCGGGCACGATGCGGCGATGTGGAGTGGCACGCTGGCTGGGCCGGATGGTCTGGGCCGTGGCCGTGGTGCTTCCGGCGTCGGGCCAGGCCCAGGTGACTGCCGACGCGGCGGCGGACATCGTGGTCCGTGCGCTGGCACTGCTTGATACCCCGTATCGCTATGGCGGCCGCAGTCCGGCGGGCTTCGACTGCAGTGGGTTCGTGGGCTATGTCTTCGGCGAATCGGCGGGAGTGGTACTGCCGCGTCGCGCCGAGGAGATGGGACGCCTTGGCAGCGTCCTTGAAGAAAGCGATCTCGCGCCCGGTGACCTCGTCTTCTTCAACACGCTCGGCCGACGGTTTTCGCACGTTGGGATCTACGTCGGTGAAGGCCAGTTCGTCCATGCCCCGGCCCGCCGCGGCCGCGTGCGGGTCGAGCGACTTGGCGAACCGTATTGGGCGGCCCGATACAACGGCGCTCGCCGGTTGAGCGGCATCGGTTCCCAGGTGGCCAGTGTCGCTGCGACTGCTTCGTCGGTCGCAGCGCCGGAGGCCATCACAGAACTTCGGATCACCCCATAGGGCGCTGCCGCTCGACCCTGAGTCATGCAGGGTCAAAGTCAGGGCGACACAATGCAAATGAGAACTATTTGCATTTGAGAAGAACTTTCGTTACCGTGACGTCTGCGCTCGACCTGATGCAGTCGCGCGCTATCCACGGAGCCCTTATGAGAACGACCACGAACTTCTCGGCCGCCGAGCGCTGGCTGCGCCGCGGCCTGCAACTGACCGTCCTCGCCGGCGTCGTCTTCGCGGCCCTGTCGCCGCTGGATGGGCGGGCGCAGGAGAAGGTGCTGAACCTGTACTCGGCGCGGCACTACCAGACCGACAACGCGCTGTATGACAACTTCACCAAACAGACCGGCATCAAGATCAACCGGATCGAACTTGGCGACGAGCAGCTGCTGCAGCGGGTGAAGACCGAGGGGGCCAACAGTCCGGCCGATGTCGTCCTCCTCGTCGATGCGGCACGGCTGTGGCGTGCGCAGATCGAAGGACTGTTCCAGCCGGTTCAGAGCAAGGTGCTCGACGAGCGCATTCCGGCGAACCTGCGCTCGAACGATGGCAGCTGGTATGCGTTTTCGACGCGGGCGCGCGTCATCGTTTATGACAAGTCGCGGCTGAAGCCCGCCGACGTGGACACCTACGAGAAACTGGCCGATCCGAAGCTCAAGGGCATGGTGTGCACGCGGTCGGGTTCGCATCCATACATGCTGTCGCTGATCGGCGCGATGATCGAGCGCAATGGTGAAGCCAGTACGGAAGAGTGGGCGCGGGGCATGGTCGCCAACATGGCGCGTCCGCCGCGCGGCGGCGACACCGACCAGATCAGGGGCGTCGCGTCGGGCGAGTGCGGCGTCGCGCTGACGAATACCTATTACTGGCTGCGGCTGGTGCGCTCGGACGATCCGAAGGACAAAGAGGTCGTCGCCCGAGTCGGTTTCGTGTGGCCCAACCAGGCCACATCGGGCACGCACATCAACGTCTCGGGCGGCGCGGTCGCAAGACACGCGCCGAACAAGGCCAACGCGATCCTGTTCCTGGAATATCTGTCAGGTCCGCAGGCGCAGAACTACTTTGCCGACGGCAACAACGAATGGCCGGTCGTCAAGGGCGTGAAGACCGACAACCCGGCACTCGCAGCGCTCGGCGTGCCGAAGTTCGAGAACGTGCCGATCTCGACGATCGGCAAGAACCAGATCGCGGCGCAGCGCATCCTCGATCGGGTCGGCTATCGCTGACCGGCGGAAGGACCGCCGTGTACATCTGCATCTGCAATGCCATCACCGACCGGCAGATCCGGGCCGCGGTTGCGGCCGGCGCCGCTTCGCTCTCCGACGTCTCGATGCAGCTCGGCGTCGGCTCGGGCTGCGGCTGCTGTCGCGACGCCGCGCAGCAGGTCATACGCGACGCGGCCTGTGGCGGCGACTGCGCGACCTGCACGCGGCGCGAAGTTGAAGCCGCCTGACGACCGTAGCTACGATGATGAGCTTCCACCAGGGCGGGGATACCGATGAAGGGCGACAAGGCGGTCATCGCGCAGCTGAATGCGCAGCTGAAGAACGAACTCACGGCGATCAACCAGTACTTCCTCCACGCGCGGATGCTGAAGAACTGGGGTCTGGGACGTCTCGGCAAGCACGAGTACGAAGAGTCGATCGACGAGATGAAGCACGCCGACCGGCTGGTCGAGCGCATCCTGCTGCTGGAAGGTCTGCCGAACCTGCAGGACCTCGGCAAACTGATGATCGGGCAGGACGTGCCGGAGGTATTGAGCGGCGATCTGACTCTCGAGCGCTCCTCGCAGAAGGCGCTGAAGGCGGCGATCATCGTGTGCGAGCAGGTACAGGATTTCGTTTCGCGGGAGATCCTGGTCGACATCCTCGACGACACGGAGGAGCACATTGATCACATCGAGACGCAGCTCGAGCTGATCGACAAGGTCGGCCTGCAGAACTACCTGCAGACGCAGATGGACGCATCGAGCTGATCCTGGGCCGGGCGCTCGTGCCACGCGCGCCCGGCCCTCCGGCAGCGAGCCCGGCTCACTGACCCCGCGGCCGCGCTGTCTCGCGCGGCGATGCCCGGCGACGGCGATACCGGCAGTCCGCCTATCGCAGCGCGCGTTTCGCGCGGTCCGCGATGGAACTCTGCTACCTTACGCGACCAGGCACCGTGTCGCGCGCAGCTGCCGCATCTGCGACTTCGGTCGAATCCCGCTTAAACGCATGCCGATTCCGGGACTCCGGATTGGCGTTTTCACTCGAGCCGCGTGCCCGACGGATGGCTCGGCTTATGGAAAGGTCCTGACGACATGAACCTGCGAGCCGTCGGTCGAGCTGTGCGAAATGTCGTGATCCGGGCGGAAGTCTTCGTCAACCGGAAACTGGGGCGGGAGTTCATCCCGGCCACCACGGAGACCTTCTATATCGAGACCAGCAGTGCCTGCAACATGAACTGCCTATTCTGTGCCTACGAAGGCAAACAGGCGCCAAAGGTCAGCATGGACAACGAGCTCTTCTTCGACTGTGTAAGGCAGGCGCTGACACTCGGCTATCGGGAATTTCACCTCACGCCGTGTACCGGCGACGTGTTCATGGACCGGCACGCATTCGACAAGCTCGAATTCCTGGACCGGCAGGAGGGCGTACGCGCCTATCACTTCTTCACGAATTTCAGCATCCTCGACGATGAGCAGATCGCCAGGCTGGTCAGCCTGAAGAAGCTCACGACGCTGACCATCAGCATCTACGGGCACGATGAGGCGAGCTTCGTCGCGCTGACCAAGACTTCGCCCAAGCTGTACCGGCGCACGCTCGCCAACCTGGAAACGCTGCTGGGGTATCGCGACAGCTGGCCGTTCGTCCTGACCCTGGGCTACCGCTCCACGTGGGACGCTCCGCGGGAAGTCGATTCGGAGCTGTCGCGGATGGTCGAGCGTTATCGCGCCGCCGGCGTCAATGTGCACAGCTCGCACGGCATCTACAGCAACTGGGGCGGTCAGGTGACGCAGGAGCGCGCCGGCGGGCTCAACCTGCACATCCTGCCGTCCGCGGGTGTCTACAAGTCGGGCGCCTGCGTGAAGCTGTTCGATGCATTCCAGGTCACGGCGACCGGTGTCGTGAGTGGTTGCTCGGTACGGGACGCGAGCACGACCCTGAAGATCGGCGATGTGCGGCAGCAGCCGCTTTCGGCCATTGTCAGCAAGGCCAACCCGGAGTACCTGGGCCTGATCGAGGAGCAGGAAAGCGGAAAGTTCCGGGATGTGTGCCGCAACTGCGACTTCTATCGCAGCATCTATCACCAGCCGTCAAACTTCAGGCGGAACCGGATTCCGGTGCAGGGACGTGCCGATTTCCTCGACCGCTTGGGCGAAATTCCGGCACGCAAGATTCACTGGCTGGCCGAGCAGACGCGGGCAGCGCCAGCCACGGGTTCCGCTGCCGGCTAGGAGTTCCGGTCGTCGGCGCGCGGCGCGCTGTCCAGTTCGTCGCACCAGGTTTCGATGGCCCCACGCACTTCCGCGGGCCTTTCGGTGAGCGGCCAGTGCTGGCAATCGACCACCACCTCACGACCCTGTGGAAACCCGCGCGCAATCGAGGCCGTGTCGGCGAAGTCGGCGAAGGTGCCGCCCCTCGACAGCAACGCCAGCACCGGGCAGGCGATCGTCGCCGGCGACGGCGCTGCGCGAAACAGTTCGACCAGGTCCTGCAGATAGACGGCCAGCGGGACATGGCGCAGGTCGGCCGTCGTCGACGAGTAGCGGCGCACGAACTCGGCTTCCGCGGCTGCTGAGCCGAGGGCGCGCCGGGCCTCCTCGTCGAGGACGCGCAGGTCGAGCGGAGGCAGTGCACGACGATGCAACCCCATCGCGTTGAGCGCCCGGGTCAGCGAGGCCACGGCTGCCAGCAGAGGCCGCAGCCGCGCAATGCGGGCCCATTTGCCATGGAGTGCCGTCTGGAACAACGGGTCGATCAGCGCCAGTGCGCGCGCGGCCCGAGGTCTTGTCGCGGCAGCATGCAGCGCCACCTGAGCGCCGAGGCTGTGGCCGACCCAGACCGCATCGGTGTGGCCTTCGGCGGCGAGGATGGCCACGGTGTCGTCGCGCCACTGTTCGAGACTGATCGTGCGGCGGGTCAGCGAGCCGCCGTGTCCGCGCAGGTCGACGCGTATCAGGTCCCATCGGTCGACGAGCCGGGTGGTGGCGACGAATTCGCTCCAGCGGGTCAGATTGCTGGCGAGGCCGTGCAGCAGCACGATCGCGCCCGCCGCAGGCGCGAAGCGCGCGCGCGTGATCCGGTAGCCCAGCCGTACGTCATCGCGCACAAGCGTGCGCGCGATCTCGCGTCCGCCATCCGTCACTGTCATGCCCGATCATCGCATCGTCGCCAACGTCGGCACGTAAGATCCGGCCATGACCGACGCGACGGCGGACGTCCTCATCATCGGCGCGGGCCACAATGGCCTGACCTGCGCCTGCTACCTGGCCGCCGCGGGCCTGAAGGTGCATATCGTCGAACGGCGCGGCGTCGTCGGCGGCGCGGCGGTGACGGAGGAATTCCATCCGGGTTTCCGCAATTCGACTGCAAGCTACACGGTGAGTCTGCTGAACCCGCAGGTCATCCGCGACCTGCGGCTCGCGGAACATGGACTGCGCATCGTCGAGCGCCCGTTCTCGAATTTCGTTCCGTTGCCCGACGGGCGCGCGCTGCGCTTCGGCGGTGACGTCGCCGCCACCCAGGCCGAAGTCGCGCGCTTCTCCGCGCGCGATGCCGAACGGCTGCCGGCGTACTACGCGCGGCTCGATCGGCTGGCGGACTTGCTGAAGAAATGGGTGCTGCAGGCGCCACCGAATCTCGGCGGCCCACTCGTCATCGAAGGCTGGCGCGACCTCGTCGCCGCCGCAAAGCTGCTGCTGCAGTTCGGCCGATTGCCGCGCGAAGGGCAGCGCGACCTCGTCGACGTTTTCACGAGGAGCGCGGGCGACTGGCTCGACAGCTGGTTCGAATCGGACCCGCTGAAGGCGGTGCTCGGCTGGGACTCGGTCGTCGGCAACTACGCGAGCCCCTATGCCTCGGGCTCTGCCTACGTCCTGCTCCATCATTGCTTCGGCGAGGTCAACGGCAAGCCGGGCAAATGGGGGCATGCGGTCGGTGGCATGGGCGCGATCACGCAGGCGATGGCTGCCGAGGCGCGCTCCCGCGGTGTCGTAATCACGCTCGAAGCGCCGGTCGCGCGCGTGGTCGTCGAGGATGGCGCCGCGACCGGAGTCGAGCTTGCGGATGGCTCGGTGGTGCGGGCCCGCGCTGTCGCGTCGAACGTCAACCCGAAGCTGCTTTATCAGCGGCTGCTTGCGGCCGCCGATCTGCCGCCGGAATTCGTCGAGGCGATCGGCCGCTATCAGTGCGGATCGGGCACGTTCCGCATCAATGTCGCGCTGGCCGAGCTGCCGGATTTCATCGCTGCACCGGGCACGAGCGCGCAGACGCACCACGCAAGCGGCATCGTTCTTGGATCTTCGCTCGACTACATGGACCGCGCCTGGCTCGACGCCGAGGAACACGGGCACGCTCGCCTGCCGATCGTCGAGATGCTGATTCCGAGCGTTGTAGACAACACGCTCGCGCCGCGCGGGCAGCACGTCGCGAGCCTGTTCTGCCAGCAGTTCGATCCCCAGGCCGACTGGGACCGGCTGAAGCCGGCGGCCGTCGATGCGATCTTCGACGTCGTACAGGCGCATTGCCCGAACTTTCGCGATGCGCTGCTTGGCTACCGAGCCCTGTCGCCGCTCGACCTCGAGCGCGAGTTCGGTCTGATCGGCGGCGACATCTTCCACGGCCAGCTATCGCTCGACCAGCTCTTCTCGATGCGGCCGCTGCTCGGCTACGCCCGTTACCGCGGACCGCTGAAGAACCTCTATCACTGCGGCTCCGGCGCTCACCCCGGCGGTGGCGTCACCGGCGCGCCGGGCCATAACGCCGCGCGGGAAATGATCCGCGACCTGCGTTGAGGCGGACGCGGTCAGCCGTAGGTCAGCGTGCGCGCCTTGCCGCGGAACACGCGGTAGGCAAACACCGTGTAGGCGAGGATCGCCGGCACGCTGATGGCCACGCCGATCAGGATGACCTCCAGTGCGGCCGGGCTGCTGGCGGCATCCCACACCGTGAGGCGGTCCATCACGACGTACGGAAACAGGCTGTAGCCCAGTCCCGCCGCGGCCAGCACGAACACGCCGACGGCGAGAGCGAATGGCACCCAGCAGGCTTCTCCGGTGACGCGTTCGGGGTGGCGAAGCAGAAGCCACAGCGCCCCGAGTGCGGCCAGCGTGGCGAGCGGAATCGGCGCCAGCGCGATGAACTCGGGCAGCGTGAACCAGCGTGCACGCACCGTCGGGCTGGCGATCGGGGTGGCGATTGAAATCGCACCGATGCCGAGCACCAGCGGCGCGAACATCAGGCGGGCCCATCCCACTGCCTTGCGTTGCAGCTCACCTTCGGTCTTCAGGATGAGCCACGTCGCGCCGATCAGCAGGTAGGACGCCGGCAGTGCCGCCGCGATCAGAGCCGCGAACACGGTCGCGGCCGCGCCGTCCGCAAAGCCGGTGATGTAGCGCCCGAGCATCCAGCCTTGTGCGATCGAGGTGATCGTCGAACCCGCGAAGAACACCGCGTTCCAGCGCGGCTTGTGGTCGTCCCTTGCCTTGACCCGGAAGTCGAAGGCCACGCCGCGCATGATCAGGCCGATCAGCATCGCGGCTGCCGGCAGGTAGAGCGCGGTGAGCACCACGCCGTGCGCGACCGGAAAGGCGATCAGCAGGATCCCGACGCCGAGCACCAGCCAGGTCTCGTTGGCATCCCAGAAAGGGCCGATCGAAGCCACCATGATGTCCTTCTCGTCCGGCGTCGCGCGCCGCAGCCACATGCCGACGCCGAGGTCGTAGCCGTCCAGCACCACGTACAGCAGCATCGAGAAGCCCATCAAGCCGAGGAAGATCACCGGCAACGCCTGGTCGAAGTCGCTCATCGTCATCTCCTCACTCGCCGCCGGCGGCCGTGGCTGCCGACGCCTGACTCGGTGTCCTTGCGGGTGTACCCAGGTCCTCGGTCGGCTTTTCGGCCATGTGTCGCAGCACGCTGATGTAAGCGGCGATCAGCAGGACATAGACAATCAGGTAGGCCGTCAGGGTCAGCGCAATGTTGGCAGGCGCCACGTTCGAGGCCGCCTCGGCCGTCTTCAAATAGCCGTAGACCAGGAACGGCTGGCGGCCGACTTCGGTGACATACCAGCCGGCGACGGTAGCGAGCCAGCCGGAGAAGGTCATCGCGACCAGGCCCATCAGCAGCCAGCGCGGTGGTGTGAGCGGGGTGTTGCGCCGCCGCTGGCGCCACATCCAGATCACTCCAGTCCACGACGACACCAGCATAAGCACTCCGGTGCCGACCATGATGCGGAAACTCCAGAACAGCGGCGCCACCGGAGGATGCGCGCCGGGGAAGGCGTCGATCCCTTTCAGTTCGCCATCGACCTGGTGCCTCAGGATCAGGGCGGCGCCGTGCGGAATCTCGACTGCGAAACGGTTGGACTGCGTGGCCATGTCTGGCCAGGCGACGAGCACCAGCGGCGCTCCACGCTGCGACTTCCACAACGCTTCCATGGCCGCCACCTTGGCGGGCTGGTGCTCGAGCGTATTGAGGCCGTGCAGGTCGCCCATGAAGATCTGCAGCGGGATCAGCGCAGCGGCGGCGCCGAGGCTTGCTCGGAGCACCGGACGCGTCGAAGGGTTGTCCTTGCCGCGCAGCAGCTGCCAGGCCGAGATGCCGGCGATCAGGAAGGCCACCGTCAGGAACGATGCCAGCAGCATGTGCGTGAGCCGGTACGGCATGCTCGGATTGAAGAGCACCTCA
This sequence comes from Burkholderiaceae bacterium, assembly GCA_035429805.1. Classification (GTDB taxonomy): domain Bacteria; phylum Pseudomonadota; class Gammaproteobacteria; order Burkholderiales; family Burkholderiaceae_F; genus JALORV01. The sequence goes on along the minus strand of DAOMFL010000005.1, from coordinate 78,075 downwards.
TACCAGCTCGTCACCTGGAACCTGCCGTCGACGATCTCGTACCCGGCCGGGGTCTGCATCCAGGAATTGAGCGCGATGATCCAGAACGCGCTCATCGTCGTTCCGAAGGCGACCAGGAAGGTTGCGACCAGGTGGACCCGCTCGGATACGCGGCCGTGGCCGAACAGCATGATCCCGAGGAAGGTCGCCTCGAGGAAGAAAGCAGTCAGCACCTCGTAACCCAGCAGCGGCCCGGCGACGTTGCCGACCCGCTGCATGAAGCCGGGCCAATTGGTGCCGAACTGGAAGCTCATCACGATGCCCGAGACGACGCCCAGCGCGAAGGTCAGCGCGAACACTTTCGTCCAGAACCGGTACGCGAGCAGCCAGTGCGGGCTCCGCGAGCGCAGCCAGGCCAGGCGCAATGTCAGCAGGGCCCAGCCGAGCGCGATCGAGATCGTCGGAAAGAGGATGTGGAAGGTGATGTTGGCGGCAAACTGGATGCGCGCCAGCAGCACGCCGTCAAGTGAGTCCATGCGCTACTCCCTGCGATACCCGATCGCATCCCATTCCCGCAGACAGGCCGTCCGCTGCCGGCTGGCAGAAGTCATCCGGCCAGGCCAGCTGCCAGCTCGAGGTTTCCGCCGGCGGTCGCCGTGTTGATCGTCATGGCCCGTTCAGCGCAGAAGCGCAGAAGGTAGTGCGGGCCGCCGAGTCCACGCAATCCCGCCACGGCACTGCGTTCGACTGCAGTCGCGTCGCCCATGTCGGGCAGCCGTCGAAGCGCCTCCAGCACGCATGGCACGTGATCTCCAGCGAGGAAAGGTGCCTTGGGCACTGTAGCAGGCGATCGCGGGCAGAAGCGGCCCTAGACTTCCTGCCTTTGTCTGCCACACGATGTTCGAACTGACCGCCGAAGCCGGCTTCATCGCGCTGTTCGCGGCGAGCTTCCTCGCGGCTACGGTGCTGCCCGGCGGGTCGGAAATCGTGCTGGTCGCGGTGATTCACCGTCACCCGGAAGCCTTTTGGCCGGCGATCGCGATCGCCACCGCTGGCAACACCTTGGGCGCAATGACGTCCTACGGCATCGGGTGGCTGATTCCGAACCGCGTGCAGCACCGGTCGATCGTCTATCTGCACAGGTACGGGTACTGGGCGCTGCTGTTCACATGGGTGCCGCTGGCGGGTGATGCGCTGGCGGTGGCTGCCGGCTGGCTGCGCCTCAGCCCATGGGGGTCGCTCGCCGCCATCGCTGCGGGCAAGCTGGTTCGCTACGTCGTCGTCGCCGCCGGCTGGACCGGGGTCGAAGCGCTGCTGCTGCGCTGAGGCCCCCCTCCAGACAGGGGGCGGGCCAGGGTATCGCCGACTCCTATAATCCTTCGGTTCTTCCTGCCATTCGAGAGCGATCACTATGAAAGTCCTCGTCACCGTCAAGCGCGTGGTCGACTACAACGTCAAGGTCCGGGTCAAGTCGGACGGCAGCGGCGTCGACATCGCGAACGTCAAGATGTCGATGAACCCCTTCGACGAGATCGCCGTCGAGGAGGCCGTGCGCCTGAAGGAGGCCGGAGTCGCGACCGAGGTCGTGGCGGTGTCCTGCGGCGTGCCCCAGTGTCAGGAGACGCTGCGCACCGCAATGGCGATCGGCGCAGACCGCGGCATCCTGGTCGAAACCGACGTCGAACTGCAGCCGCTGGCGGTCGCCAAGCTGCTCAAGGCGATTGTCGACAAGGAGAAGCCCACCGTGATCATCGTCGGCAAGCAGGCCATCGACGACGACGCGAACCAGACCGGCCAGATGCTGGCGGCGCTGCTCGACGTTCCGCAGGGCGCCTTCGCCTCGAAGCTGAAGATCGCCGACGGCCGCGCCGAAGTGACACGAGAGGTCGACGGCGGTCTCGAGACCATCTCCCTCGGACTGCCGGCCGTCATCACGGCGGACCTGCGCCTCAACGAGCCGCGCTACGTGACACTGCCGAACATCATGAAGGCGAAGAAGAAGCCGCTCGAGACCGTCAAGCCGGCCGACCTCGGAGTCGACGTCGCGCCGAGGCTGAAGACGCTGAAGGTGTCCGAGCCGCCCGCGCGCAAGGCGGGCATCAAGGTGCCCGACGTCGCAACGCTGGTTGCCAAGCTGAAGAACGAAGCCAAGGCCATCTGAGAAATCAAAATGACTGCACTCGTACTCGCGGAACACGACAACACGTCGATCAAGGGACCAACGCTCAACACGGTCACAGCGGCAGCGAAGGCCGGCGGTGACGTCCATGTACTGATCGTCGGCCACAACGCCGGTGGCGCGGCGCAGGCAGCCGCCCGGATCGGCGGTGTCAGCAAGGTGCTGGTCGCGGATGGCGCGCAGTTTGCCGACGGACTGGCGGAAGCCGTGGCTGCCCAGGTGCTCTCGATGGCGGGCAATTACACGCACGTGTTCGCGCCCGCGACGGCCTACGGCAAGAACGTGATGCCGCGCGTGGCGGCCAGGCTGGACGCCGCGCAGGTCTCCGACATCATCAGTGTCGAGTCGGCCGACACGTTCACGCGCCCGATCTATGCGGGCAACGCCATCGCCACTGTGCAGTCCGGCGACAAGACCAAGGTCGTGACCGCGCGTCCGACCAACTTCGACGCCGCGCCAGCCGAGGGCGGCTCGGCGACGGTGGAAAACGTAGCGGCGGTCGCGGCCGGCGAGGGCTCGCGCTTCGTCGGCCGTGACATCGCGAAGTCCGACCGGCCGGAACTGCAGGGCGCGAAGGTCGTCGTGTCCGGCGGCCGCGGGATGGGCTCGGCCGAGAACTTCAAGCTGCTCGAGCCGCTCGCCGACCGGCTGAATGCCGCGATGGGCGCCTCGCGCGCGGCGGTCGACGCCGGCTACGCGCCGAACGACTGGCAGGTCGGGCAGACCGGCAAGGTGGTTGCGCCGCAACTGTACGTTGCGGTCGGCATCTCCGGCGCCATCCAGCACCTGGCGGGCATGAAGGATTCGAAAGTCATCGTCGCAATCAACAAGGATCCGGAGGCGCCGATCTTCTCGGTGGCGGACTACGGGCTCGTCGGTGACCTGTTCGAGGCCGTGCCGCAACTCGTCAAGGAACTGGGCTGAACCGGTAGGCCGGCGCGCCGCGCCGCGGACCCTTCACATCAGCAGGACATCGTATGAGCTATACCGCACCGATCAAGGACATGCTGTTCGTGCTGCACGAGCTGGCGGGGCTGAAGCAGGTCCAGCAGCTGCCGGGTTGTGAGGAAGCGACCGACGAGACGGTCCAGGCGGTGCTGGAGGAGAACGCCCGCTTCATGGCCGAGGTGGTGGCGCCGCTCAACACGACGGGCGACACGCAGCCGAGCACGTGGTCGAACGGCAACGTGACGACGACGCCAGGCTTCAGGACGGCGTTCCGTTCGTTCGTGGAGGCCGGCTGGCAGGGCATCCAGCACCCGGCGGAATTCGGCGGGCAGGGACTGCCGAAACTCGTCGGTGCTCCGTGCATGGAGATGATGCAGGCGGCGAACCTGTCGTTCGCGCTGTGTCCGCTGTTGACCGACGGCGCCATCGAGGCGCTGCTCGTAGCCGGCACGGAAGAACAGAAACAGGCCTACCTTCCGCGACTCATCGACGGCACCTGGACCGGCACGATGAACCTGACCGAGCCCCAGGCCGGTTCGGATCTCGCGCAGGTGCGGACTCGGGCCGTGCGCCAGGCCGACGGCACCTATCGCGTATTCGGCCAGAAGATCTTCATCACCTATGGTGACCATGACCTCGCCGAGAACATCATCCACCTCGTGCTCGCGCGCACGCCGGATGCGCCGGAGGGCGTGAAGGGCATTTCGCTCTTCATCGTGCCTAAGGTCATGCTGGGTGCCGACGGCGCGCTCGGCAAGCGCAACGACGTCTACTGCGCATCGATCGAGCACAAGCTCGGTATCAAGGCGAGCCCGACCGCCGTGCTGCTCTTCGGCGAGGACAAGGGCGAGGTCGGGCCGGGCGCCCTCGGTTATCTCATTGGTGAGGAGAACCGCGGGCTGGAGTACATGTTCGTGATGATGAACGCCGCGCGTTTCCAGGTCGGCATGCAGGGCATCGCGGTGTCCGATCGCGCCTACCAGAAGGCCGCGGCCTATGCCAAGGACCGCGTGCAGAGCCGCGCGGTCGAGGGCTCGAGCGGGCCGGTGGCGATCATCAACCACCCGGACGTGCGGCGCATGCTGATGTTCATGCGCTCCAGCACCGAGGCGGCGCGTGCCATTGCCTACGTCGCGGCCGGCTATCACGACATCGCGCATCTGCATCCGGACGCCGCCGTGCGCAAGGAGGCGCAGGCGGCGTACGAGTACCTGGTGCCGATCGTCAAGGGCTGGTCGACCGAGAATTCGATCGACATCGCATCGACCGGCGTGCAGGTGCATGGCGGCATGGGTTTCATCGAGGAGACCGGTGCGGCGCAGTTCTACCGCGATGCGCGCATCCTGACGATCTACGAAGGAACGACGGCGATCCAGGCCAACGACCTGATCGGCCGCAAGACTTCGCGCGACGGCGGCGCCACCGCGCGCCGCTTCATCGCGCAGATGCGCGCGACCGCGGCCGAACTCGCCGGGTCCGGCGGCGACTGCGCCCCGATCGGCGCGCGCCTTGCTGCTGCGGTCGATGCCTACGAATCCGCAGTCGACTTTGTCGTCAAGGAGTTCAAGAGCGACATCCGCTCCGCGTTTGCCGGCTCGGTGCCGTACCTCAAGCTTGCCGGTGTCGTGCACGGCGGCTGGCAGCTCGGGCGCTCGGCGCTCGCAGCGCGGCGCATGATCGGTGAGGGACGGGACATCGCCTTCGCCCAGGCCAAGATCGCGACCGCGCGCTTCTTTGCCGACCACATGCTGGTGACGGCGCCCGGGCTGGCCGACAGCATCGCGGCCGGCAGCGTCGGCACGCTCGCGCTCGCGATCGAGCAGTTCTAGGTCCCGTCGGCAGGGGCCTGACACGGCGCGGCGACCGATAGGGCTCGCCTATCGGTCGTATTGTGACAATTTATTTGTTCTACGAATTGTCTCGGCGTAGCCTCCTCTCGGTCGCCCGGCCGGCGTGGCGGTCGGCGCGCGCTGCTTTCCGTTGATTACAGAGGAGATGTCATGCAACTGAAGGGCTCGAAGACTGAAAAGAACCTCAAGGACGCGTTCGCCGGCGAATCGCAGGCCAACCGTCGCTATCTGTATTTCGCAGCCAAGGCCGATGTCGAGGGCTATAACGACGTCGCGGCCGTCTTCCGCTCGACGGCCGAGGGCGAAACCGGGCACGCGCACGGCCACCTCGAGTACCTGGAAGCCGTGGGTGACCCGGCGACCGGACTGCCGATCGGCCCGACGAAGGCGAACCTGAAGGCGTCGATCGCCGGCGAGACCCACGAGTACACCGACATGTACCCGGGCATGGCGAAGGCCGCACGCGACGAGGGCTTCGACGAGATCGCCGACTGGTTCGAGACGCTGGCCAAGGCCGAGCGTTCGCATGCCAACAAGTTCCAGCGCACGCTGGACGCGATCGCCGACTAGCCCGCGGGCGCCGGCCAGGCGCTCGTGAATCGCGGCCGGCCGCAGCGGCCGGCCGCGTTTCCTTGTCGCAGCATGCGCCACGTGGCGCCATGTCCCTGATCCAACTTCCGGAAAAATCACAATGACCGTGCGCGAGGGCAGCCTCGAGGCGCCGACCCGCCATCCGCTGGCCTGGAAAACGTCGGAATTCTGGAGCGAAGAAGCGCTAGAAAAGGAACTCGAGCGCGTTTTCGACATCTGTCACGGCTGTCGGCGCTGCGTCAGCCTGTGCGGCTCGTTTCCAATGCTCTTCGACCTCGTCGACAACGGACCGACCGGAGAGGTCGACGGCGTGGCGAAGGACAAGTTCAAGGCCGTCGTCGACCAGTGTTATCTGTGCGACATGTGCTACATGACCAAGTGTCCGTACGTGCCGCCGCATCCGTGGAACCTCGACTTCCCGCACCTGATGCTGCGCGCCAAGGCGGTTCACTTCCGCAAGCACGGCGCCAGCACGACCGACCGGTTCCTGACATCGACCGACAAGGTCGGCATGTTCGCAGGCATTCCGGTGGTCACGCAGCTGGTCAACGCCGTGAACCGGACTCCGGTGGCGCGCGGAGCGATGGAAAGCGTGGCCGGTATCGACCGTACAGCCTGGCTTCCCGAATTCGCGACGACGCGGTTCCGCGCGGCGGCGCGCTCGGACACATCGCTGCCCGTGGTCGATGGCGCGAAGACGCCTGGCAAGGTCGCGATCTTCTCGACCTGCTACGTCAATTACAACGAGCCCGGGATCGGCCTCGATCTCGTCGGGATCCTCGAGCACAACGCCATCCCGTACGTGCTGGCGGAAAAGGAAGCGTGCTGCGGCATGCCGAAGCTCGAGATCGGCGACCTCGACGCGGTGGAGCGACTGAAGAACGTCAACATTCCGCAACTCGCCCGGCTGGCCCGCGAGGGCTATGCGATCGTCACGCCGATTCCTTCCTGCACGCTGATGTACAAGCAGGAACTGCCGCTGATGTTCCCGGACGACGCCGATGTCCAGCTCGTCAAGGAAGCGATGTGGGATCCGTTCGAGTATCTCGTCGCGCGCCACAAGGACGGGCTGCTCAAGACCGACTTCAAGCGGTCGCTCGGCACCGTGTCGTATCACGTTTCCTGCCATGACCGGGTTCAGAACATCGGCCGCAAGACCGAGGAACTGCTGAAGCTGCTGCCTGACACCAAGGTGCATACCGTCGAGCGCTGCTCCGGGCACTCCGGCATCTGGGGAACGCGCAAGGAATTCCATGGCATGGCAATGAAGATCGGCAGGCCGGTATTCAAGAGCATGGCGGGCGTGCAGCCGGATTACCTGAGCTCCGACTGCCAGCTGGCCGGCCATCATATCGAGCAGGGCATCCAGCAGACCGCGAAGGAAGCGCTCGGCGGCAAGACACCGCAGGTCGCCCACCCGCTCACGCTGGTCCGCATCGCTTACGGCTTGTAACCGAAAGGAATCCGGAGAGTGACCATGGCACAGATCTCGCGTGACAGCCTGCTGACGCTGGAGGCCTACGCGAAGCAGCGTCCCGATTTTCGCGCGCGCGTCCTTGCCCACAAGAAGAACCGCACCCTGCGGCTGGGCCAGCACGTCACGCTGATCTTCGAGGACGAACTGACGATCCGCTACCAGATCCAGGAGATGCTGCGGATCGAGAAGACCTTCGAGGAAGCGGGCATCCAGGACGAACTCGATGCCTATACACCGCTGATTCCCGACGGTGCGAACCTCAAGGCGACGATGATGATCGAGTACGAGGACCCGCTGCTGCGCAAGGCAGAACTCGCGAAGCTCAAGGGCATCGAAGACAGGACCTACGTGCAGGTCGACGGTCAGCCGAGGGTTTACGCGATCGCCGACGAGGATCTCGAGCGCGAGAACGATGAGAAGACGTCCTCCGTGCACTTCCTGCGCTTCGAGTTCGCGCCCGCCGCGATTGCTGCATGGAAGGCCGGCGCCGCGGTGGCGGTGGGCATCGACCATCCGAATTACGACGTGCGGCTTGATGAAGTCGCCCCGCAAATCCAGTCCGCCCTCGCCCGCGACTTCCGCTGACGACGCCCATACGCGCGCGCCGAGCGACGAGGCGATCGTCGCCGCGCCCGTGCCGGTTGCGCTTGGCCGCAAAGGCCGCGGGGCCGTCTCCAACATCGCGCATCGGTTCGAGAAACTTGAACGCACTGCCGACGAGCCCATCGCGCCCGACGATGAGGAACTGCCACCGCTGAGCACGCAGGTCACGTTCGAGACCGCTCGTTCGATCATCACGCGCAACGACTCCCCGGACCTCGGCTTCGACCGTTCCATCAACCCGTACCGTGGCTGCGAGCACGGCTGCATCTACTGCTACGCGCGGCCGACGCACAGTTATCTCAATCTGTCGCCCGGACTCGATTTCGAGACGCGCCTGGTGGCGAAGACCAACGCCGCACAGGTCCTGCGGCGTGAACTCGGGTCGGCCGGCTATCGGCCCGAGCTCATCATGGTGGGCGTCAACACCGATGCCTACCAGCCGATCGAGCGCGAACTGAGGATCACCCGCGGCATCCTCGAGGTGTTGTCCGAGGCGCGACACCCGTTTGGCCTGGTGACCAAGTCCTCGATGGTCGAACGCGACCTCGATCTGATCGGCGCCATGGCGGAACTCGGACTGGCGTCGGTCAGTGTCAGCATCACGACCCTCGACGCGAAGCTCGCGCGCATCCTCGAGCCGCGCGCCGCGAGCCCCCAGCGCCGGCTGCGCACGGTCCGCGCGCTGGCGAATGCCGGCGTGCCGGTTCGCGTGAACCTGGCGCCGGTGATTCCGTTCATCAACGAGCCCGAGATCGAGTCCATCGTCGATGCGGCCGCCGAAGCCGGCGCGAAAAATGCCCACTACACCGTCGTGCGCCTGCCATGGGAGGTGAGCCCGCTGTTCGAGGAGTGGCTGCGGACGCACTTCCCCGATCGCGCGCAGCGCGTGATGAACCGGATTCGCGACATGCGTGGCGGCAGGAACTACGACGCATCGTTCGGCACGCGCATGACCGGCGCGGGCACCTGGGCGGCGCTGATTGCGCAGCGCTTCCGGCGTGCTGGTGCGCGGCACGGATTCAGCGACGCCTGGCCATCGCTGCGCACGGATCTCTTCGTTCCGCCGCGCGGCGACCGGCCGCAGCTGGACCTCTTCTGACGCGGCTCAGCCGCCGGCGCGCAGAATGCTTTCGTAATACGTCTGAAACAGCAGCGCGATCGCCGACATCAGCGCTATCGCGCCGCCCGCGAGCGTAGCGATCGCCACCAGCACCGCATCCCAGCCGCTGCTGTTGCGCCGCTCGCTGCCTGCATTGAAGCGCGCATCGAATTTCTCATCCGGCATCAGGGCGATGACGAGTGCCTGGATGAAGCCGGCCGTCACCGGGATCATCAGCACGAAGAAGGCGGGTGTCTGGAACCAGTTTCTTACGCCGACCAGCATCGGCAACGTGACGGCGGTGACCGCCAGCGGCAGCCACCAGCCCCGCTGGCCGAGATACAGGCGGTTGAGGCCGGCAGCGCCGCCCAGTGAAGCGAGCAGTGCGGCGAAGGCCTTGTGGCGAAATTTCATGATGCGGGAAAAGCAAGTCTGAGGAGCCCGCCTGCATCATACGAACGTGAGAGGAAGCGCGACCCGGTGGGCTCCGAAGCCACTCTTCCCCGGCTTGCCTCGCGTTGCGCCGCGCAGATAGAATTACGGGTTTTCCGCGTCGCTCCACCGGCCGTGCTCGAATCGCCGAGACGCGGAGCAGATCGGACTTCTTCGTTCAGGCATCACGTCGAGGCGTCACGCGGCGGCAGCACTGCGTGTGACCTTCGGGATACTCAGAGGTAATGACATGGTCGTGATTCGACTTGCCCGCGGCGGCGCCAAGAAGCGGCCGTTCTTCAACATCGTTGCCACCGATTCGCGCAATCCGCGCGACGGGCGCTTCATCGAGCGCGTCGGGTTCTACAACCCGGTGGCAGCAGAAAACGAGCCCAAGCTGCGCGTCGCAGCCGACCGCCTCAGCTACTGGACCAGCGTCGGTGCGCGCATGTCGCCGACGGTCGCGCGCCTGGTCAAGGAACACGTGCCGGCGACGGCGTAAGGAAGTGGCCCGGCGGGGCGACCCGGCTGTACCTGATGCAGCCGATGTGCCGCCGGACCTGGTGGATCTGGGTGCCATCCGTGGTGCCTATGGCGTAAAGGGCTGGGTGCGCGTGGCGCTCCTTGGCTCGCAGGGAACAGTTCTGCAGGGCGTGCCGGACTGGTGGGTGGACCGGGCGGGCCTGACCTGGCGGGTGAGGCCGAGTGAGTGCCGGCGCCACGGCGCAGCGCTCCTCGCCAAGTGGCCGGGATGCGAGTCCAAAGAGGCGGCCGATGAGCTGAAGGGTGCCTCGGTGGCGGTTCCGCGCAGCGCGTTTCCGCCGTTGGCGGCGGGCGAGTTCTACTGGACCGATCTTCCCGGCTGCCGGGTCGTCAACCGCGACGGCGAGGAACTGGGGCAGGTCACCGGCCTGCGTGAGAATGCCGGGGGGCAGTGGCTCGAAGTAAATGGTGGGGTCGGCAAGGGCACTGTGCTGATTCCGTTGGTTGAGCAGTACGTGGAGGCCGTCGATCCGCCCACACGGCTGATCCGGGTGGACTGGAACCGGGACTGGTGAAGCGGAACAGGTGATGCGCTTCGACGTCGTGACACTTTTTCCCGCGATGTTCGCGGCGATCACCGAGCACGGCATCACGCGCCGCGCATACGAGCTGGGGCTATGGTCGCTGACGACGTGGAATCCGCGCGATTTCACGAACGACGCGCATCGGACCGTGGATGACCGGCCCTACGGTGGCGGGCCCGGCATGGTGATGATGGCCGAGCCACTGTCGCTGGCGCTCGAAGCGGTCCGGCAGGACGGGGGCGGCGCACGCGTCATCGCCTTGGCCCCTGGGGGGAAGCCGCTGGCGGATGCGACGGTCCGGCGGTGGGCGGAGCAGGGTGGTGCGCTTGCGATCGTATGCGGGCGCTACGAGGGGATCGACCAGCGCTTCCTCGACGCGTGCGTGGACGAGGTGGCGTCGGTCGGCGACTTCGTGATGTCGGGCGGTGAGCTGGCCGCGATGGCGTTGATCGATGCGGTCGTCAGACAGCTGCCCGGCGCGTTGAAGGAAGCCTCGGCTGAGGAGGAATCCTTCGTGACGGGGCTGCTCGACGGGCCGCACTACACTCGGCCTGAAGTGTGGCGTGAACGGCCGGTGCCGTCGGTGCTGCTGTCGGGGCACCACAAGGACATTGAAGCGTGGCGGCGGCGTGAGGCGCTGAAGGCCACGCTGGACAGTCGTCCGGAACTGATCCGAGCGGCGCGCGCGGAAGGTCGGCTGACCGCGCGCGATGAAAAGGATTTGCGCGAACTGGCGCAGATGGGTGCGGAGGACCGCAAGTCCGCCGCTTGAATTGGAACCATCCTCTCGTACGGCATACAACGATGACAGCCGCACGACGATGGCTTGAGGAGCTTGCATGAACATCATCCAGAAGCTGGAGCAGGAAGAACTGGCCCGCGTGTCGGCCAGCAAGACGATCCCGGAATTCGCGCCAGGAGACACGGTGATCGTCAACGTGAACGTCGTCGAAGGCAACCGCAAGCGCGTGCAGGCCTACGAAGGCGTCGTGATTGGCCGCCGCAACCGCGGATTGAATTCGTCGTTCGTCGTGCGCAAGGTGTCGAGCGGCGAGGGCGTCGAGCGGACGTTCCAGCTGTACTCGCCGACGATCGCGTCGATCGAGGTCAAGCGCCGCGGTGATGTGCGCCGCGCGAAGCTGTATTACCTGCGCGATCGCTCCGGCAAGTCGGCGCGGATCCGCGAGAAGCTGTCGCACAAATCGGCGGCCGACAAGGCCGCTGCCGACGAGGCCGCGGAATAGGCGCTTCAACTGCCTGCAGGGCCGCCATGGGCGGCCCTTTGCATTTCGCTCTGCTGATGCGGGCACACCGAGGAAGCACGCGATGAACGCGTCGGCGGATGCGCCGCGCCGTCCCGTTTTCGACCCGGAAACGATTCCGCACGATCCGGCATTTGCGGATCCGCAGGTCCGCGGTGCCCCGGTGGCGCCCGACCGCCTGCGGCCGACGGCACTGCGGCGACTCTTCGCTGTGCCTCGGCCATGGGAGCCGGAACTGCGGGCCGACCCGCGCCTGTGGATGCCCGACCTCGAGGCACGTCCGGCGGCCGTGCTGGTGCCTCTGATCGCGCGCGAACACGGCATGCAGGTGCTGCTGACACAGCGGACGGCGCACCTGAGTGATCACGCCGGCCAGATCAGCTTTCCCGGCGGGCGGGTCGAGGAGCGCGATGTCGACGCGACGGCAGCGGCGCTGCGCGAGGCGCAGGAGGAGGTCGGCCTGCCGGCGGAGCGCGTCGAAGTCATCGGCCGGCTGCCGCAGTACACGACTGTCACCGGCTACGAGGTGACACCGGTGGTCGGACTGGTCGAAGGCCCGTTCGACCTGAGCCTCGACGCTTTCGAAGTCTCCGAGGTGTTCGAGGTGCCGCTGGAATTCCTGATGAATCCGGCGCACCACGAGCGGCGCATCGTGGTACTGGGCGAAATGAGCCGGACTTTCTACGCGATGCCGTACGAGGCGCAGCGCCGCTACTTCATCTGGGGTGCGACGGCCGCGATGCTGCGCAACCTCTACCATTTCCTGCGCGCCTGACCGTCGTCGCGTCGACCTACAATCCGCAGCGAGGAGGAACCCGGTGGCCTGGCTGTCGCTCGTGATCACGCTGTTGCTGGAGCAACTGCGCGCGCTGCCCGGCGACAATTTCGTCTACGGCACGGTGCGGCAGTATTCGTCGTGGGCCGAACGCAACCTCAACGCGGGCCAGCCGCGTCACGGCCTCTATGCATGGCTGCTGGTGGTGCTCGGACTCACCCTCGTGGTCGGCGCGGCGTGGACGCTGCTGGTGTCCATCAACTGGTTCCTCGGACTCGCGCTCAACGTTGCGGTCCTCTACGTCTCGCTGGGATTCCGGCAGTTCAGCCACCATGGCAGTGAAATCCAGATCGCACTTGCCAATGGCGACCTCGCGTCCGCACGCCGCGAACTGACGGCCTGGAAGCGCGTAAGCGATCCCGCCTACAGCGCCGCCGACATCTCGCAGGAGGAGGTCGTCCGCCAGGCGATCGAGCATGGCCTGCTGCTGTCACAGCGCCACGTATTCGGCGTCTTCTTCTGGTTCATCGTGCTGCCCGGGCCGATGGGTGCGGTTTACTATCGCCTGGCCGAGCATTCGGCGCGCGTATGGTCGCGCGCCCCGGCCCCTCCGACTCCGCCGGACCGCTTCAGCGAGTTCGCGCGCAAGGCGTTCGCCTGGATCGATTGGGCGCCGGCGCGGCTGACCGCGCTCGGTTACGCGATCGTCGGAGACTTCGAAGGTGCCATTTACTGCTGGCGCCAGGTGAGCGGCCGGCCTTCGGAAGGCGGCGCACCCGCACCGGACGCACGCACGCTGATCCTGGCGGCCGCCAGCGGTGCCACCGGGCTACGTTTGATGTCCGAGGCGGAGGCGACTCGCTACTTCGACGAAGCGGGCAACGAAGGCGCCGGACTCGCAGAACCGCGGCCGGCGGCGGTGCGCACTGTCGTCGGACTGGTCTGGCGTGCGCTGCTGCTCTGGCTGGCGCTGCTGCTGCTGCTGACGCTGGCGAGCTGGCTCGCCTAGGGCCGGGCCGCGCCGCACTGCCAGCAGGCGCCGAACTGCGGCTCCGACCACTCACCACAGCGGGCGCATCGCCACTGCGGTCCCTGCTCCGGATGGAGCAGCTGCTGCAGGATCTCGCGGGCACGCGTCTCGTCGGCGTCATGCTCGATCCACAACTGCGGCGCGCACTCGAGAAACGGAATCTCGCCGACTGCCCCCGACAGGGTCGTGTTGCGCAACTGGCAGCGGATGCCGGCTGCGCGCAGTGACTCGGCCCAGATGGTGGCCTGCACCAGATGATCGGCGCGCGCCAGCAGTTTCATCGTGTCCGCGTCTCGACCAGTGCTTCGTAAAACGCGTAGCGGTCCCGCGCGATGGCGCCGGCATCGACGGCACGACGGATTGCGCAGTCCGGTTCTGCCAGGTGACGGCAGTCGATGAATCGACAGCGGCCCAGATGCGGTTCGAAGTCGGGAAACCCGGCAAGCAGCTGCGCCGGTGAGAGATGCGCCAGTCCGAACTCCTGGAACCCCGGCGTGTCGACGATGGCGCCGCCGCCCGCGAGGCGAAACCAGCGCGCAGCGGTGGTCGTCTGTTTTCCGAGGTCGAGGCGCTCCGAATACTCGCGCGTGCGTGCCTGCGCCTGCGGCACCAGCAGGTTGAGCAGTGTCGACTTGCCCATGCCGGACTGGCCCACGAGCAGCGCATTGCGTTCGTGCACGACTTCCAGCAGCGCCGCTCGCGTCGACTCGGGCTGCGTGCGCGCCGACACCGCCAGCGTGCGCCAGCCGAGCGAGCCGGCCTGATCCAGCGCAGCCTGTGCGGCGGCGGCGCCTTCGTCGAGGTCGGTCTTGTTACGTACGAGGATGGCCTCGATCCCGGATGCCCTTGCGGCAACCAGCGCCTTCCACAGGAACCACGGGTTGAACGTCGGGCGCGACGCGAAGACGATCAGCACGCAGTCGACGTTGGCGGCAAGTTCCTTCGTGCGGAAGGCGTCCGAGCGGTAAAGCAGCGTGCGGCGCGGCTCGATGGATTCGACTGCGGCCTGACCGGGGCCGGCTGCGGTCGCAATGACTTCGTCACCGACGACGAGGTCGCTGCGGCGACCGCGGCGCACGGCCGACCAGGTGCTGCTGTCGTCGGACTCGAGCAGGGAGGTGCGGCCGAAGGTGGCGATGACGCGCGCGGCGAACCGGGTCGGGTCGCTGCGCGCGGATCTGCTCATGCGCTGCCGTAACGGTATTCGAAGACGGCGTCGGCCTTCGCCGCGCAGATGAAGTCGTTCTCGGTGATGCCGCCTGCAGAATGCGTCGAGAAGCGGACGGTGCAGCGGTCGTAGCGGACATCCAGGTCCGGATGGTGATCTTCGCGATGCACGATGAAGGCCAGCGCATTGACGAACGCCAGCGTCTCGTAATAGTCGGCAAAGGCGAAGGTGCGCGCAATAGCCCCGCTTTCGACGCGCCACCCCGGCAGTTCCGCCAGCTGCGCCCCGAGCGCCGCGCTGTCGAGCGCGGCCGACGCGTCGAGATGACGGCAGTGGCGAACCAGCAGTTCGGCGCGCGTCACTTGCGTCAGGTGGCGGCGGCCGCGGCCAGTCGCGCGACCCGCAGCGAGGCCGGCGGGTGCGAATCGTAGAACGCCGAGTGGATCGGATCCGGCGTCAGCGTCGCTGCATTGTCTTCGTACAGCTTGACCAGTGCATTGACGAGGTCGTCCGCGGACGCGTGGCGGGCAGCGAACGCGTCGGCCTCGAATTCATGGCGGCGCGACAGGTAGCTTGCGAGCGGCGCAAAGACGAAAGTGAAGACCGGAAGCACGAGCACGAACAGCACCAGCGCGATTCCTTCGTTGCCTCCATCGAGCGAGGGCGTGACGCCGAGACCGGTATAAAACCACGACTGGTCGACCAGCCATCCAAGCAGTGCGAGGAACACGAGACTGGCGACGAACGAGAACGCCATGCGCTTGGCGATGTGCTTCAGCTTGAAATGGCCCAGCTCGTGCGCCAGCACGGCCTCGATCTCGGATGGCTGCAGGCGATCCACCAGCGTGTCGAAGAAGACGATGCGCTTGGCGCGCCCGAGACCCGTGAAATAGGCGTTGCCGTGCGCAGAGCGGCGCGAACCGTCCATCACGAAAACGCCCTTGCTGGAAAACCCGGTGCGCGAGAGCAGCTCACCGATGCGCTGGGCCAGGGCCGAATCCTTCAGCGGCTCGAACCGGTTGAAGAGCGGGGCGATCACGGTCGGGTAGATGACCAGCACCAGCGCATTGAATCCCACCCAGAGCAGCCAGGCGTAGATCCACCACAGCTCTCCGGCGCCGCGCATCAGCGCGACCACGGCGGCGAGCAGCGGCACGCCGAGCAAGGCAGCGAGCACGAACGACTTGGCGAGGTCGGCGAACCAGAGCCTGGGCGTCATGCGATTGAAGCCGTAGTGCGCCTCGACGCGGAACTGGCGTACCCAGGAAAACGGCAGGTCGATCAGCCCGAGCAGGATGGCGACCGAGATGACGAACAGCAGCTGGAAGGCGAAACCGGTGCCAGCGGCGGCACGCAGCGCGTCAGCGAGCGACTGCAGCCCACCGAGCAGCGTCAGCACGATCAGCACTGCCGCGCCGACCGCGGTCTCGACCAGCGCGAGACGGGTGCGGGCGATCGTGTAGGAGGCCGCCTTGCGATGTGCCTCCAGCGGAACGCGACCGGCGAACTGCCGGGGCACTGAGTCGGCATGGCGCGAGACGTGACGCACCTGCCGCCACGCGAGCCAGTATTTCAGCCCGACCATCAGGAGCAGGAAACCTACGAAGGCAAGCGAGAGGATCTGCGACATTTGCGAAGCGGCCGATCGTCCGGATCTGTGGGCAGCCCGGAAATTCCAGGGCGCGCGGCTTGCCGTGCGACAATCGCGCGCCCTCCCATTCGATCGCTGCGCCTCGATCGAGCAATTGCAAAATTATGTCACAGCCCCCCTCGGACGCCGCAGCTCGCGGACCTCGATACGGCGAAAACAACCTCGTCTGGATCGACATGGAAATGACCGGACTCAACCCGGACTCCGACCGGGTCATCGAGGTCGCCATGGTCATCACCGACGCCGACCTCGAAGTGATTGCCGAGGGGCCGGTGCTCGTCGTGCGACAGCCGGAGCGAGTGCTGCTCGGCATGGACGCCTGGAACACGGCCACGCACGGGCGCTCGGGGCTGACCGACCGAGTCCGCGCGTCCAGTCTCGACGAAGAGCAGGCGAGCGACGTGCTGATCGACTTCATGCTGACGCACGTGCCGGCCGGGAAGTCGCCGATGTGCGGCAATTCGATCTGCCAGGACCGGCGTTTCATGGCGCGCTGGATGCCGCGGCTCGAGGCGTGCTTTCACTACCGCAATCTCGATGTGAGCACGCTGAAGGAGCTTGCGCGGCGATGGAATCCGGCGGTCTACCGCTCCTTCGAGAAGAAAAGCCGGCACGAGGCCCTGGCCGACATCTACGAGTCGATCGGCGAACTCAGGCACTACCGCACGCACTGGCTGCGTGCCACGGGCGCCTAGGCGTCGCGCGTGTCCGGCGTTGCCGCCTCGGCAGGCGCCTCGTCCTTGCCGCGCAGTTCCGGCGCGCTCATCCAGGCGCGTCCGAGCGCGAGCCCGAGGGCGAGCAGCACCGGCCCGAGGATCACGCCGATGAAGCCAAAGGCTACGACGCCACCGAGCACGCCGAGGAAGATCATGCCGAGCGACAACGTGGACCCGCGGGCGATCAAAATCGGCTTGACGAAGTTGTCGATGCTGCTGATGACGACCGTGCCCCAGACCGCCATGAAAATGGCCCAGCCGGTTTCGCCCTTCAGGTAGAGCCAGATGGCGGCCGTGCCCCAGATCAGCACCGGGCCCATCGGAACGACCGACAGGAGGAAGGTCGCCACGCCGAGCATGAACGCGCCGGGCACGCCGGCAATCAGGAATCCGATCAGCGCGACGATGCCCTGAGCCGCTGCGGTGCCGACGATGCCGATGAAGACACTGCGGGTCGTGCCGGTTACTATCGTGATCACCTCGGTGCTCAGTCGCCCGGACAGGCGTTCCGAGGCGCGTCGCAGAACGCTGACGATGCGGTCGCCGTCGCGGTAGTAGAAGAACACGACGAACGTGACCAGCAGCATCTGCAGGATGCCATCACCGAGCACCCGCACGAAGGCGATCGACAGTTTGCCGGCGGGTTCGATCGCCCGCTGCAGCAGTGCCGTCAGCTGCTCCTTGTCGGCCAGCAGCGACGCGAGTTCGCCGTAGATGCGCTCGCCGATCACCGGGATTGTCTTCAGCGCTTCGGGCGCGTGCAGGCCGTCCCTGGTCCAGCCCTTGATCACCTCGCCGACCAGCGGCAGCTTGTCCGCGGCAGCGGCCGACAGCAACGTGATGGGGATGATCACGAGGACGAGGATCGCCACCAGCATCGCGCTGGCCGCCAGCGTCGGGCTGCCGCCCAGCGACCGCTTCAGGCGCTCGAACAGCGGCCAGGTGGCGATGGCCAGCACGCCGGCGAACACCATCGCCGGGATGAACGGCTGCAGCACCATGAAGATGCCGATGACAATGATCGCCGTGCCGCCGAGGCGAAGGACGGTGTCGAGGTTGGCTTGGAAGGAGGGCATGGAAGGGGGCGAGGGGAAACAGGCGACTCATTCGCGACGCGGGATGCTCTGGCAGCGCTCGTCGCGCTTGCAGGCGCCACGACGCGCCCGCGGGCTCTTCTCGCGCAGGCGAGAAGAGCCTGCGCGGGCGTCCCCCCGCCGGGAATTGAACCCAGATCTAGCGCTTAGGAGGCACTTGTTCTATCCGTTGAACTACGGGGAGCGCGCGCAGTATAGCGAGCGGCCTCACGTAGAATCCGCCGCCGGTGAACGAGCGAAGTCGATATGTCGTGCCGGTGCGGGCACACCATGTTTGCCCAATCCGTGATCAGCCCGGCGCCAACCAGCGTTGACGCGGCTTGGCGGGCCATACCGTCAATGTTTTCCACAGCGTCTGGGGACAACTACAGGCAGCACTTCAGCAATGCAAGGCAAGGCACCTACTTCGCGACGCGCCGCTGACTACGGCGAAGCGTCGATTCGCGTCCTCAAGGGACTCGAACCCGTGCGCCAGCGGCCGGGGATGTACACGCGCACCGACAGCCCGTTGCACATCATCCAGGAAGTCATCGACAACGCCTCGGACGAGATCCTCGCGGGCTTCGGCCGCCACATCGACGTCACGCTGCACGCGGACGGCTCGGTCAGCGTCGAGGACGACGGCCGCGGCATTCCGGTCGGCCTGCATCCGGAGGAGAAGGCGCCGGTCGTCGAGATCGTCTTTACCCGGCTGCATGCCGGCGGCAAGTTCGACAAGCGTGCCGGCGGCGCGTACTCGTTCGCCGGCGGCCTGCACGGTGTCGGCGTTTCGGTGACCAACGCGCTGTCGTCGAAGCTCGACGTGACGGTCTGGCGCGACGGCAAGGTGCACACGATCGTCTTCGCCGACGGTGAAGTCAGCGAGCGGCTGAAGTCGCAGTCCGCGAAGGCGGCGCCAAAGGCGAGCGGGACGCGGGTGCGCGCCTGGCCGAATCCGAAGTACTTCGACACGCCGCAGGTTCCGGTCGACGAACTGGAGCGCCTGCTGCGCAGCAAGGCCGTGCTGCTGCCCGGCACCGAAGTCAGCCTCACGATCGAGAAGTCTGGCGCGACGCAGCGCTGGCACTACGAGGGTGGCCTGCTCGAGTACCTGCTGGCGTCCCTGGCCGCGGAGCCATACCTGCCACCGTTCGAGTCGAGTGGCTTCGCGGCGGCTGAAGACGACAGCTATGCGGAAGGCGAGGGCGCGAGCTGGGTCGTGGTCTGGACCGAGGATGGCCCCGTCACGCGCGAGTCCTATGTCAACCTGATTCCCACGCCCGCCGGAGGCACGCACGAGGCGGGCCTGCGCGACGGCCTGTTCAACGCCGTGCGCGCCTTTGTCGATGCGCATGGACTGCTGCCGAAGGGTGTGAAGCTGTTGCCCGAGGATGTGTTTGCGCGCGCCTCGTTCGTGCTCTCGGCGAAGGTGCTCGATCCGCAGTTCCAGGGCCAGATCAAGGAGCGGCTCAACAGCCGCGATGCGCTGCGGCTGGTGTCTTCGTTCGTCCGGCCGCAGCTCGAGTTCTGGCTGAACCAGCATCCCAACGAGGGCCGCCAGCTCGCCGAACTCGTGATCCGGCAGGCCCAGGCACGGGCGCGTGCGGGACAGAGAGTCGAGAAGAAGAAGGGATCGGCGGTTGCAGTCCTGCCGGGCAAGCTCACCGACTGCGAATCGACCGACACGGCACGCAACGAGCTGTTTCTCGTCGAAGGGGATTCCGCGGGCGGCTCGGCCAAGATGGGGCGGGACAAGGAGTTCCAGGCGATCCTGCCGTTGCGCGGCAAGGTGCTCAATACCTGGGAGGTCGAGCGCGATCGCCTGTTCGGCAATGCCGAAGTGCACGACATCGCGGTGGCGATCGGCGTCGACCCGCACGGTCCTGCCGACGTCGTCAATCTCGACGGACTGCGCTACGGCAAGATCGGCATCCTCGCGGATGCCGATGTCGATGGTTCGCACATCCAAGTGCTGCTGCTGACGCTCTTTTTCAGGCACTTTCCGCAGCTCGTCGAACGCGGCCACATCTTCGTCGCACGCCCGCCGCTGTTCCGCGTTGACGTCGGTGCGCAGGGCAAGCGGCCGGCACGGCGCATCTACTGTCTCGACGATGCCGAACTCGATGCGACGCTCGAAAAGCTCGGCGACGAAGGCGTCAAGGAGTCGGCGTGGAGCATCGCGCGCTTCAAGGGGCTCGGAGAGATGAGCCCCGAGCAGCTGTGGGAGACGACGATGAACCCGGATACGCGGCGCATGCTGCGCGTGGGCCTCGGCGACCTCCCGGCGCAGCAGACCGCGGCGACGCTGACGATGCTGATGGGGCGGGCCGAGAGCCAGGCACGCCGCGCCTGGCTCGAAGAACACGGCCACGAAGTCGAGGCCGACGTCTGACGGCGCGGCCAAGTCGCGGATTGACGGGGCACCTCCCTCGACCGGATGGCCTTGCTGGCGTGTACCTTGCGCGCATACTTGCGCGCGACCGCGACGGCGGATGACGCAGAACAGAACGACCGCATGAGAGAGGGGACATCAGCCGGCGGCGCCGCGAGTGTGCCGCCTACCATCGACACCGTGCTCGCCGCGCCCCGGCCGGCGTGGCTGCGCTGGTGCGTCGGCATTCTGGCCGGGGCGTTGCTGGCGAGCCTGCTTGCCGAATGGCTGCTGCCGCCGGCGCCGCTCGCGGCCAGCCCGAAGCTGGGGCCGTTCCTGGTCTGGACCCATCGCATTGTCGGCCTGCTGCTCGGGCTGCTGCTGTTCGTCTGGATCGCGAGCGCCCATGGAGCACAGCGCCGCGCGCGCGCCCGCGCACGCCTGTGGGAGGAATCGATCGAGTCGATGAAGGTCGGCGTCGCGCTATGGGATGCAGACGATGTCCTGATCGGCTGCAATGCCGCCTATCGCGCGCTGTATTCGGAAATCGCCGGCGAACTCGTCCCCGGTCGCCGCTATCGCGACCTGATGACGGCGTACTACGACGTCGCGCCGCCCGAGGTCGTCGACGGACGCGCCCTGCCGGACTTCATTGCCGACGGCGAGCGGCGCCGCCGCAGCGGTTCGGAGGTCAGCGAAGTCGTGCGCCACCATCGGGGCCGGTGGCTGCTGATGACCGACTGCCGCACCGCGAGCGGCGGCATCATCAGCTTCCGCAACGACATTACGGAACAGAAGGTCATCGAGCACGAGCTCTCGAAGCGTCGCAGGCTGATCGACGATCTCGCCGAGCTCACGTACGACTGGTTCTGGCGCCAGGACGCCGAGGACCGCTTCGTCGAGTTCTCGGCGACGATGGAGAACCACGTCAAGGTCTCTCAGGACAGCCTCCTCGGGGTGAAGCGCGAGGCGATGCCCGGCTTCGAGGCGGATCCGAACCAGTACGCGGAATACCGGGCCCGCATCGCGCAGCGCCAGCCGTTTCCGTGGTTCACGTATCGCGCGCGCCGCGGTGACGGCGCCCCGATGTGGATCGCCGTGACGGGAAAGCCCATTTTCGACGAGAAGGGCGTGTTCCAGGGGTACTACGGCGCCGGCCGCGACGTGACGGAGCGCGAGGACATGCTGGCGGCTCTGCGGCGCAGTGAGGAACGCTTCCGCGCCCTAACCATCCTCGCGACCGAGTGGTACTGGGAAACCGACGCGGATCTGCGGGTGACGTCGGTGCGCGGGGAGCCCGCGCGACAGGAGCGTTTCGCCGCGTGGACGCTGAACCGCCGCTTCTGGGAGTTCGATCACGTCGACCCGGCCTTCCCTGTTGACTGGCCGGCGCTGCGCGAGCGGGTCGCCCGTCGCGAGTCGTTCCGCAACTTCAAGCTCAAGCTGCGCGACGGCGATGACATCGCCTACTACGAACTGGCCGGACAACCGGTGATCGAACGCGGCGAGTTCATCGGCTACCGCGGACTTGCATGGGACGTGACGGAACGCGAGTCTCTGATCGCGCGCATCTCCGACAGCGAAGCACGCTTCCGGGCGCTCACCGAGCTGTCGTCCGACTGGTACTGGGAGATGGACGAAACCCTGCGCTTCACGCTGCTGCGGCAGGGTGCGCGGGGTTCGTTCGGACTCGGCGAGGACGAGGTGGTCGGCCGGCACCAGTGGGAGCTGCCCGGCGAACTGATCCAGCCGTCCTCGTGGGACGAGCATCGTGCCACGCTGGTCGCCCATCGTCCGTTCCGCGACGTGATGTTCCGCCGCTGGATGCCGGACGGTTCGCTCGTCTACCACCTGACGAGCGGAGATCCGGTATTCGACGTGGAAGGCCGGTTCCGCGGCTATCGCGGCATCGGCAAGAACATCAGCGAGCAGATCCGGGCCCAGGAGCGGATCGAGCGCCTGGCGACGGTCGACGCGCTGACCCAGCTTTCGAACCGCCAGACCTTCGACGAGCGCGCCGGCCGGCTGCTCGCGACCTCGTACGCCGAAAGCAAACGCTGCGCGCTGCTGTTCATCGACCTCGACAATTTCCGCCTGCTCAACAACGGCTACGGTCATCGCGTCGGCGACGAGATGCTGGCGATCGTGGCGAGCCGCATGCGCGACGTCGTCGGTGAGCCGCATCTGCTCGGCCGCCGTGGCGGAGACGAACTGGTCGCGCTGCTGGTCGACCTGCAGCGGCCCGATGCCGCGGTCGAGGTCGCACGCCGGCTGATCGACGCGATCTGCGAGCCGGCACGCATCCTCGGCATGGAAATCGCGGTCACGGCGTCGGTCGGCATCAGCTTCTTTCCGCAGGACGGCATCGACCTCGACTCGCTGCTCAACGCCGCCGACGCCGCGATGTACCAGGCCAAGGACAGCGGCCGCCGCACCTACGCCTTCTACACGCAGACGGTGGCGCGCCGCGTCGACCTGCGGCTGCGACTGGAGCAGCGGCTGCGCAAGGCGGTCGAATCGCGCGATTTCAAGCTCTTCTTCCAGCCGCTGGTATCGCTGGCCGACGGCAAGATGATCGGCGCCGAGGCACTGATCCGCTGGCGCGATGCCGAGCTGGGCGACATCTCGCCCGCGGAGTTCATCCCGATTGCGGAAGAATCGGGCTTGATTGTCGGCCTGGGCGACTGGGTGCTGCGCGAAGCCTGCCGCGCGCGCCAGGAATGGCGGCACCTGCAGCTCGACGTGCCGCCGGTGTCGATCAACATGTCGGGTGTGCAGCTGCGCCAGCTCGGCTGCGTCGAGGGGCTGCTCGAGGTGCTGAATGCCTACGAAGTGGCGCCGTCCGAGATCGAGATCGAGGTGACCGAAACCGGCCTGCTCGACACTTCCGCCGTGTCGCGCGAGAACCTCGTGCGCATGCGCAACGCCGGCGTGCGCCTTGCGCTCGACGACTTCGGCGTCGGATTCTCGAGCCTCGCCCACCTGCGCGATCTGCCGATCCACCGCCTCAAGATCGACCGCAGCTTCACGGTCGAGTGCATGCGCGACGCGCGCACGCTGACGATCGTCAAGGCGGTCATCGAGATGGCGCGCTCGCTCGGCATCAGCGTCACCGCCGAGGGCATCGAGACCCAGGCGCAGCAGACGTGGATGCAGCACCTGGGCTGCGACGCCGCGCAGGGCTATCTTTTCGCCCGGCCGATGCCGGGCGACGACTTCATCAAACTTTTCATCGACCGCCGCGGCGCCGGACGCGAGAGATCGCTGATGCATTAGGAGAATCCGCTGCATACGACCTACTTCGAAGGGCGCTGGACCGACGGCAACGTGCCGCTGATCGGCTCCATGGACCACAGCGTCTGGCTCGCCTCGACCGTCTTCGACGGTGCCCGTTCGATACACCGCATGGCGCCCGACCTGCGCGCGCACTGCGAACGCACCTACGACTCCGCGCGACGCATGGGGCTGTCGCTCGACCTGCCGGTCGACGAGCTGGAGCGCCTGTGCATCGAAGGCATCCACCGCTTTCCGGAGGACGTCGACCTGTACATCCGTCCGCTGGTGTTCGGCACCGAAGGGCTGCTGGTGCCGGAGAAGAGCGCGTTCGCGCTGAGCCTGTTCGAGGCGCCGCTGCCTCCGTTCACCGGATTCTCGGCGCATCTGTCCCGGCGCCGGCGGCCGTCGCCGCTCGCTGCCACGACGGATGCCAAGGCCTCGGCGCTGTATCCGAACGTGGCGCGTGCGCTGCGCGAGGCCGCCGCGGCCGGATTCAGCAATGCGGTGATCCTCGATCCCGACGGCAACGTGGCCGAGTTCGCCACTGCCAACCTGTTCTTCGTCGCCGCCGACGGCGCCGTCGTGACGCCGGCGGCGAACGGCACGTTTCTCGCGGGTATCACGCGGTCGCGCGTGATCGGATTGCTGGCCGATGCCGGCATTGTGGTCGAGCAGCGCACCGTGGAGCCGCAAGAACTCGAATCGGCCCGCGAGATCTTCAACACAGGCAATTACGGCAAGGTGATGCCGTGCACGCGCTACAACGCCCGCGAACTGCCGATCGGCCCGGTGGCGACGCGGGCGCGGGACCTGTACATGGCGTTCGCCGCTACCTGTCGCGTCTGAAGCCGGCTTCTTCGCGGCCGGCTTTGCGCACTTCGTAGAATTGTCGCGGGCACACGGCCCGTGAACTCCTCTCCTATGCTCGAACAACAGACTCTCTTCCCGGCCGGCAACGGCAGCGACGGCGGCGATACGCTGGCCCTCGGCGAGTTCGCGCAGCGCGCGTATCTCGACTATGCGATCTCGGTGGTCAAGGGCCGCGCCTTGCCCGATGGCGCCGACGGCCAGAAGCCGGTCCAGCGCCGCATCCTGTTCGCGATGAACGAGATGGGGCTGGGCGCGGGCGCCCGGCCCGTGAAGTCGGCGCGCGTCGTCGGCGATGTGCTGGGCCGCTTTCATCCGCACGGCGACCAGGCGGCCTACGACGCGATGGTACGGATGGCGCAGAACTTCTCGCTGCGCTATCCGCTGATCGACGGGCAGGGCAACTTCGGCAGCCGCGACGGCGACGGCGCGGCCGCGATGCGCTACACCGAGGCTCGGCTGACGCCGATCGCGCGTCTGCTGCTCGATGAGATCGACGAGGGCACCGTCGATTTCATGCCGAACTATGACGGCTCGACGCAGGAACCTCGAATGCTGCCGGCGCGGCTGCCGTTCGTGCTGCTCAATGGCGCCTCCGGCATCGCGGTCGGCATGGCCACCGAAGTGCCGTCGCACAACCTGCGCGAGGTCGCTGCCGCGACGCTGCTGCTGCTCGGCAATCCGAAGGCTTCGCTCGAGGAAGTGCTGGCGAAGATGCCGGCGCCGGACTTCCCGGGCGGCGGCCAGATCATCTCGCCGCGCGGCGACATCCGCGAGGTCTACGCCAGCGGGCGCGGCAGCCTCAAAGTGCGTGCGCGCTTCGAGTTCGAGGAACTGGCGCGGGGACAGTGGCAGCTGGTGGTGACCGAGCTGCCGCCTGCGACATCGGCGCAGCGGGTGCTCGAGGAGATCGAGGAGCTCACGAACCCGAAGGTCAAGGCGGGCAAGAAGGCGCTGACCGCAGAGCAGCAGCAGACCAAGCAGCTGGTGCTGTCGGTGCTGGACACCGTGCGGGACGAGTCCGGCAAGGACGCCGCGGTTCGACTGGTATTCGAGCCGCGTACGTCGAAGGTCGACCGCGACGAGTTCGTGCGCACGCTGCTGGCGCAGACCAGCATGGAGGCGAGCGCGCCGGTCAATCTCGTGATGATCGGCCGAGACGGGCGTCCTCGCTGCAAGCCGCTGACGGAGATCCTGGCAGAGTGGATCGAATTCCGCGTCGACACCGTGCGGCGACGCTCGCAGCACCGCCTGCAGAAGGTCGAGGACCGCATCCACATCCTGGAGGGACGGCAGGCGGTCCTGCTGAACATCGACAAGGTGATCAAGGTCATCCGCAACTCGGACGAGCCGAAGGCGGATCTCATCAAGGCCTTCAAGCTGACCGAGCGCCAGGCCGAGGACATCCTCGAGATCCGGCTGCGGCAGCTGGCGCGGCTCGAAGGCCTCAGGATCGAGCAGGAACTCGCTGAACTGCGCAAGGAGCAGGCTGGCCTGGCGAAGCTGCTCGGGTCCGACGCGGCACTGCGGCGGCAGATTGCGCGCGAGATCGAGGACGATGCGAAGAAATACGGCGACGCGCGCCGCACCTTGATCGAGGCGGCCGAGCGCGCGGCCGTCGAGGTGAAGGTGCTGGACGAGCCGGTGACTGTCATCGTCTCCGAAAAGGGTTTCGTGCGGGCGCGCAGCGGACACGGGCACGATGCGGCGCAGTTCGGCTTCAAGACCGGCGATGCGCTGTATGGCGCGTACGAATGCCGCAGCATCGACCAGCTGATCGCCGTCGGCAGCAATGGACGCGTCTATTCTGTGCCGGTCGCACAGCTGCCATCGGCGCGCGGCGACGGCGCGCCGGTCAGCTCGATGATCGAACTCGAGGCAGGCACGCGCCTCGTCGGCTACGTGGCCGGTCCGGTGGATGCCCCGCTGCTGCTCGCGACCAGCAACGGCTACGGCTTTGCGACGGCGCTCGGCGACATGGTGTCGCGACAGAAGGCCGGCAAGCAGTTCATCACGGTCGACGCGGGTGCCGAGCCGCTGCGGCCGCAGGCGGTGAATGCCGCCAGCGACCGCCTGATCGCCTGCCTGTCAGCCAAGGGCCGCGTGCTGGTGTTCGACGCCGCGGAAATCAAGGCGCTGTCGGGCGGCGGCCGTGGCGTCACGCTGATGGACCTCGATGACGGCGAGACCCTGCTCAGCGCGCTGCCGTTCGGCGCCGGGGTGGTGCTGCAGGCGACCCGCGGTGCGGCCGGCAAGCCGGTCGAAGTCCGGCTCGTGGGCGCACAGCTCGAAGCGCAGCACGGGCATCGGGCACGCAAGGGCAAACTCGTCGATTCGAAACTGAAGCCGCCCTTTGCACTGGTGCGGCTGAGTGGGGTCTGACCGATGCGGCTGCTCTATACGACACTGCTGTTCGTCCACCTGGTCGGGGTCGCCATCTGGATCGGCGGTATGTTCGTCATGCATTTCGCCGTGCGGCCGGCGGCGGCCGGACTGCTGCCACCCCCGCAACGCCTGCCGCTGCTGGCAACCGCACTCGGCCGGTTCTTCTTCTGGGTATCGATCGCGATCGCCGTCATTCTCGCCAGCGGCATCGGCCTGATCATCGGCGCCGGCGGATTCGCGAACGCGCACGTGTCGGTGCACCTGATGGTCGCGATCGGCCTGGCGATGATGGCGGTCTTCCTGCACATCCGATTCGCGCCGTTTCCGCGGCTGCAACGTGCGGTTGCCGCGAGTGACTGGCCGGCGGCTGCGGCGAGCCTGGACACGATCCGCAGGCTCGTTGTGACCAACCTCGTGCTCGGCATCGTGACGATCGGGGACGCCACGATCGGACGTGCGCTGCTCTAGCTACAGCGTCAGCGTTCCGCGCGTGACCATCACGGCGCGCCCGCCGACCCGGACCCGGCGCGCAATGTTTCCGGTCTGCTTGTAGCCTAGATCGATGATGCTGCGGCGGCCGACTTCTTCGCCCTGCACGATCTGCCAGGAACGGTCACCGTCGCCTGCGATGCGTCGGGCGAGCCATCCGGCCATCGCCGCTGCGGCCGAGCCGGTTGCGGGATCCTCGGCCACGCCAAGGCTGGGCGCGAACATGCGGACTCTCCACGTGGCGTCCCCGCTCCGCGCCACCGGATAGACCTTCTGGGTCGAGCGGCCCTCGAGCAGCCCGCGCCAGCGGCCGGGTTCGAGGCGGGCCGCGGACAATGCCCCGACGTCGGCCAGAGGCACGACGAGAAACGGCACGCCGCAGGACCAGACCTCGGGCGAAGACAGCACCGCGGATTCCGGCAGTCCGAGCATCGCCGCGGCGTTGCCCTGTTCGTCTTCCAGCGTCTCGACGAGTTCGGGCGCCTGAGCCGTCGTCAGCGTGCAGCGCTGGACTGCACCTTCCGGATCGCGATCGACGCGCACCGGTACCGGTCCGACGCCTTCCTCAAACACGATGTCGCGAACGCCCGGGCCGATGCGGCCGAGCGACGCCATCGCAAACGCAGTGCCGACCGTCGGATGGCCGGCAAACGGCAGCTCGCCGCCCGGCGTGAAGATGCGGACCCGCGCCGTGTACGACGGATCCGACGGCGGTTGCACGAAAGAGGTCTCGCTGTAGTTGAACTCGCGCGCTACCGCCTGCATCGTCGCGTCATCCAGTTCCTGCGCGTCGAACACGACCGCGAGCGGGTTGCCGCCGAAGTGTCGATCGGTGAAGACGTCGAGGGTGCAGTAGGAAAGCTTCATCGATGGCTGCTCTGCTGCGCCGTCCCGGAGGTCTGGCGCGCCGCTCGTGCTTGCGAAGGTGCGGACGATACTGCATGCCCGCGCTGCGGCCGCAGCCGCCCTTGAATTCCGGGCAATCTGCCTCAATCGTCGGCACAATTACGGGTTTCGCGCGGGGGCGCCGCCAGGCGCGCGCCGCGCCGGTCGGCAATTCGTCAGGAGGAGCAAGGCTATGGGCGCAGGGGATGGCGCGATGAAGCAGACACTCGGGTTCCAGGCCGAGGTCCGGCAGCTGCTGCAGCTGATGATCCATTCGCTGTACAGCAACAAGGAGATCTTTCTCCGGGAGCTCATTAGCAACGCGTCGGACGCGCTGGACAAGCTGCGCTTCGAGTCGATTGCGCGGCCCGCGCTGATGGAAGGCCACGGCGAGCTCGAGATCCGCGTGAGCTACGACAAGGCGGCGCGCACGATCGCGGTGTCTGACAACGGCATCGGCATGAGCCGGGAGGAGGCGATCGAGCACCTCGGCACGATCGCGAAGTCGGGCACGCGCGAATTCTTCGACCGGCTCACCGGCGACCAGCAGATGGATGCACAGCTGATCGGACAGTTCGGCGTCGGCTTCTATTCCAGCTTCATCGTGGCCGATCGTGTCACCGTGGTGACGCGTCATGCGGGCAGCGACGAGGCGGTGCGATGGGAAAGCGACGGCGGCGGCGAGTTCACCGTCGAGCCGGCGCAGCGCGCCGAGTGCGGCACCGACGTGACGCTGCACCTGCGCGAAGGTGAGGACGATCTGCTCGAAGGCTTCCGGCTGAAGTCGATCATCGGCAAGTACTCCGACCACATCTCGGCGCCGATCCGCATGCTCAAGGAGACCTGGGACCAGGACAAGGGGGCGATGGTTATCACCGATGAGCTCGAAACGGTGAACCAGGCGAATGCACTGTGGGCGCGGCCGAAGGGCGAAATCAGCGACACGCAGTACCAGGAGTTCTACCGCCATGTCTCGCACGATTTCGGCGAGCCGCTCGCCTGGACCCACAGTCGTGTCGAGGGCCGCACCGAATACACGCAGCTGCTCTACATCCCGGCACGTGCCCCGTTCGATCTGTGGGACCGCAACCACCGGCACGGGATCAAGCTCTACGTGCGGCGCGTCTTCATCATGGACGACGCCGAGCAGCTGATGCCGCCGTACCTGCGCTTCGTCCGCGGCGTCATCGACAGCAACGATCTTCCCCTGAACGTCTCGCGCGAGATCCTGCAGGAGTCCCGTGACGTCAAGGCGATCCGGGAGGGCTCGACGAAGCGGGTCCTGTCGCTGCTGGAGGATCTGGCGGAAAACCAGAAGGACAAGTTCGCCACCTTCTGGACCGAGTTCGGCCAGGTGCTGAAGGAGGGCATGGGCGACGATCCGGCCAATCGCGAACGGATCGCGGCGCTGCTGCGCTTTGCTTCGACCGCGCCCGGCGGAGAGACGCCGACGGTGTCGCTGAAGGACTACGTCGGGCGCATGCCGGAGGGTCAGAAGAAGATCTACTACGTGACGGCCGACACACCGGAGGCGGCGCGCTCGAGCCCACACCTCGAGATCTTCCGCAAGAAGGGGATCGAAGTTCTGCTGCTCACCGACCGCGTCGACGAGTGGATGCTCGGCTTTCTGCAGGAATTCGATGGCAAGGCGCTGGCTTCGGTGGCCCGGGGCGGGCTCGACCTGGACACGCTCGCCGACGAGCAGGAAAAAGCCGAGCAGCAGAAGTCCACGGACGAGTTCAAGGACCTCGTCGGCCAGGTGAAGTCGGCGCTCGGCGAACGCGTGAAGGACGTGCGGATGACGCTGCGCCTGACCGATTCGGCAGCCTGTCTGGTGAGCGACGAGCACGACATCAGCGGCCACCTGCAGCGGATGCTGAAGGCCGCGGGCCAGAAGGCGCCCGAGTCGCGGCCGATTCTGGAGCTGAATCCCGAGCACGCCTTGGTGCGACGGCTCAAGGCCCAGGATGCCGACGTGGTCGAGTGGGCGCAGGTCCTGTACGACCAGGCGCTGCTGGCCGAGGGTGGGCAGCTCGATGACCCAGCCGCTTTCGTGCGTCGCATGAACCGGCTGTTGCTGGATGCCGCGCGGCGCTAGGGCCGCAACCCGCGCGAAGCGTCAGGTCGGATCGGACGATGGCGCGCGGCTGCACGGGTTTGCCCCGATCATCGACGAGCAGGTCGAGCGGCTGATCCTCGGCAGCTTTCCCTCGGCGGTCTCGCTGGCCGCCGGGCAGTACTACGCCCACCCGCGCAACCAGTTCTGGCCGATCCTGGCGCGGCTGCTGGACGAGCCGCTCGAAGCGCTTCCCTACGACGAGCGCCTGCCCCGCGTGCTCGCGCACCGGCTCGGCATCTGGGACGTCTATGGCGCGTGCGAGCGGACCGGCAGCGCCGACACGGCGATCCGCCAGGGCCGTCCGAATGCCTTTGCCCGGCTGCGGCGCCTCGCGCCGCGGCTTCGGGCCATAGCTTTCAATGGCTTGGCTGCGGCCCGATTCCGGCCGCTTTTCGAGGAAGCGGGCTTCGCCGTGCGAGTGCTACCGTCCACCAGTCCCGCCCACGCCGGCCGCAGTTTCGAGGAGAAACTGGCCCTGTGGGGGGCCTGGTGGCGCGCGCCAGATGGGGTCTGAGCGCCCGCGCCCCGGCTGCGCAGCAGCCCCCGCGGCCCGGGTCAGTCCCCGGGGGCAGGATGAGCTAGGCTGCCGGGCGATGCGCGTGTAGTCGAACGAGTCGGAATGAGCACAACGACCACTGCAGGATCAGGACGGGCGAGCCGGGGCACGGCGCACCGCGCGCTCGTGGGGTTGCGGGCGGCGATGCGCAGCGCGCTCGATCCGCTGTTGCCGACCGCCACGCGCGAGGCGATCCAGGTCATCGACGCCGATGCGCAGGCGTCAGGCACCTTGAAGAAGTCGGTGCGGCGGCTGCTGGTCGACCAGCGCGAATTCTCGAGCACGTTCTTTTCGGCCGTCGAACGCGAGATCGACGCGGCTGTCGACGACCTGTTCCGGTCGGACCGTGACGACCGGAAGGCCACGGAAAGCGCCGAGGGCGGGGCCAAGGCAGCCTCTCTGTCGCTGGTCGATTACGACCAGATGGAAGAGAACATGCTGCTGGACCGCTTTGCCGCGCGCATCCGCAATGCGGCTGACGAGCAGTTCGGACCGCTGACGCAGCGACTTGCCGCGGTGCTGAAGGTTCAGGGACTGACGGACCGCGAGAACCCGTTTCACCCGATCCGCTTCTGCCGCGCGCTCGGAGAGGCGGTCGACAAGCTGGGATTCAAGGGCGACCAGCGGCTCGTCGTCGTCAAGGCATTCGATGGTGCGCTTGCCGCGCCGCTGATCGAGCTTTACAGGGAGTTGAACAAGCAGCTTCAGGCTCAGGGCGTCGAAGAGCGCAATACGGCGGCGGCGGCCTTCAAGAACACGCTCGCCGGCTTCCGCAACACGTTCGTGGCGACCGGACGGTCCTCGCAGATGGGGAATACGGCCGGCGCCATCACCGGTGCAACGGCAGAGCAGTTGCTGAGTGCGCTGTATCAGCGGATGAAGGTGCCGATGGGGAGCGGCACGGCGCCGCATGTGACGCCGGTGGTGCCCGCGACCGGGATGCCGCCGCAGCCCCTGTTCGATCGCACGGATCTCGCGGTTCCGGCCGCGCCGGTCGCGCCCGGCGCGGCGGGCTTCGGCAACACCGGAATGTTTCCGCCGCCGGGAGCCGCCGCGGCACCGGGCACGCCGGTCCAGTTCGCGGCCATCGATCCGGGACTGCTGGCTTCGATCAACGAAGTGCAGCGGCTCAACGCGCTCGCTGCCGTCGCCGCCCGCAGCGGCTCGCCGACGGCGACGACGATCAGCGAGCGCGACGAAGCCCAGTTGCGTGCGCACGTCGCAGAAAAGGCCACCAAGCAGATCGACAAGCTGGTGATCGAGCTGGTCGGGATGCTGTTCGACCGCATCCACCAGGACAAGCATCTTCCGGCGGAAATCAAGACCGCGCTGTCGCGGCTGCAGTTTCCGATCATGAAGGTGGCGCTGTCGGACTCGGAGCTGTTCGTATCGCCGCTGCAGCCGGCACGTCGCCTGATGGACCGCATTGCCAGCACAGCGGTCGGGTGGATTCCGGAGGGCGAGGAAAACCAGCGCTATCTGGTCGAGGTCAACAAGGCGGTCGACACCGTCGTGGTCGCGATCAACGAAGGACCGTCGATTTTCGAAAAGGCGCTCGAGGAGTTCGAGAAGTACCTGAACGAGGAACGCTCGCGCGACGATGACCCGGTGACGCGGGCCAAGCGCGCGCTCGAGGAAGCCGAGACCCGCGAGGTCATGTCGATCAATGCGGCGATCGCGATCCGCCGTGCATTCGATGGCGTCCAGCTCGAGTCGTACCTGCGCGAATTCATGCTCGATACGTGGGTCAAGGTCATGGTCGCGGCGACGTTGCGCGAGCGCGCCCAGCCTGACTTTGCCAAGAAGTTCCGCGACATGGTCCCGGACCTGATCTGGAGCGTGCAGCCGAAGATCAATCCCGACGATCGCAAGCGGCTCGTCAAGACGATTCCGGCGGTGCTCAACACGCTGCGCGAGGGGCTGCAGCTGATCGATCAATCGTCGACGCAGACGCAGGAGTTCTTCAGCCGCCTGATGGCATCGCACGCGCAGGCGGTGAAGGCGCTCGAGGTGGCCTACGGCGCAACGGCGCCGGTCGATACGGGCATGATCAAGAAGCGGCTCGAAGAGGTGCAGATCGTCGAGCCGCCGCTGGCGACAGAAGGTTTCGACGAGCCGCTGACGATTCCGGCTGCGGTCGTGCGCAGCGCCGCGGCTGCCAACCATGCGGAAGTGAATGTGCTGGATGCGCCGCCGACCGTGGCGCCCGAGGAAATGATCCCGGTCGAGCAGCTGTCCGACCAGAAGATCGACGCGATGATCGAGGACTGGGAGCGAGGCGCTTGGTTCGACCTGTACACGGGGCAGCAGGTCGAGCGCGTGCGACTGCGGTGGATCAGTCCGCGCCGCAACTTCTATCTGTTCACCTCGGCCGAGACCGGCAAGGCTCACTCGCTGGCGCCGCTGGTTCTGCGCGGCTACGTGCGCGCTGGCCGCATCCGCAGCGCCGAAGGGGCGCCGCTGTTCGAACGCGTGGTCGGCAACCTGATGCGCGACCTCGGAGCCACCGCGCCCGAGCCGGCCTGACGTGCGCGGCACGTCGCGACGGGCGCCGCGGACGCGGGTCACGATGTCCGAGGAGGACGGCGTCCGCTACCTGCACTTCGGCACCGAGTGGATCCAGGGCGGCATGCGCATCGCGCGCCCCTGGCAGCTCGAACTCGAATACCAGAGGCAGATGATGGCGGTGGCGCTGTTCGTGCCGCAGCCGCGGCATGTCCTGCAACTGGGCCTCGGCGCCGCGGCGCTGACCAAGTTCTGCTACCGGAACCTGCCCGAGGCCCGCATCACGGTTGTCGAGCTCAGTCCCGAAGTGATCGACGTCGCTCGTCGCTGGTTCTGCCTGCCGGACGACGATGCCCGCCTGCAGGTGGTCGAGCACGAAGCGCGCGACTACCTGGGGGCGCTGCCTGCCGCCGGCCGCGCCGACTGGCTGCAGGTGGATCTGTACGACGCCGCCGCCCGTGGACCGGTCCACGACGACGTCGCTTTTTATCGCCTGTGTCGCCGGGCGCTGCGGCGCCCGGCAGTGGCCTGCTTCAACCTCTTCGGCGGGCGCTTCGATCCCAGTTTTCGGGCCATCCGCGCGGCGTTCGATGATCGGGTCCTTGCCGGCCCGGAGGTCGACGAAGGCAACCGCATCGTCTTTGCGGTCACCGGGCCGCGGCTCGATCTGCCGGTGACGGCGCTGGCCGCACGTGCCGCAGCGCTGGAATCCGCGTGGCGACTGCCGTTTTCGCGCTGGCTCGGAGCGATCGTCGACGCGAACGGCGTGTCGGATCGTCTGCGTCTCTGATCCGGCCCGCATAATTGACGGGTTGCGCACGCCCATATGCAACTTGACAGCGTCCGGCGCCCCGATAGAGTCGGGGCCTGATCCCAGGGCTGCGCGGCCAGGCAGCAGCACGCACATCGATGGAGTTCTCGTCCAACACCGACGCCCCGAAACCCGCCGGCGAACTGCCGTACGTGACGGCTGCGCAGGCGTCGGCGCTGATGCGGTCGGCGATGGCGATCTCCAATGAGCTGATCGGCACCGCGTTTCCGGATATCACGAAGGCCCTAAGCGAAGAACTGACGGGAACCTGGGACTTCGACGTCAGCTCGCCGCTGGTGCAGCGTCTGCTGAGCACCAAGTCCGACGACCTGCACCGCGCGTTCGTAGAGCACCTGAAGGAGGAGCAGGACCAGTCGTTCCGCGAGATCACGGTGGGCCGCGTGCCACCGCCGCCCGGCTCGCTCGACGCCGAGACGCTGTCGCTGGTCGACTCCATTTCGGTCGAGAGCAACACCGTCGTCGAGCGTCATGCCAACAAGGTTGCTGGCTACGCGGACCTCGCGCTGCGCGACCTCAACCTCGTCGTTGCGTATGTGCTCGGCCGCAGCGCGGTGCGCAATTCCGAGAACCCGCTCGGCCCGAATGTCTACGTGCGGGCGCTGCTGCGCGCGGCCGAGGACTGCGACCTGCACAAGGAAGCCTGGGACTTCCTGCTGACGCGGTTCGAGAAGCCGCTGGGCGAGGAACTCGGGCAGATCGTGCGCCAGTTGCTCGAGCACTTCGCCAACCACGGCGTCGACGTGAGGTCGATCCGCCGCAGCCTCGCCGTTCCCAAGCCTGCGCCCGGCTGGCAGTCGCCCGGTGTGTCGGGCGGTGGCACATCGGGCGAGTGGAGTGGCGCCGGATCGGCCGGCGCGCCGCGTGGCGGGCAGCCCGGCGCCGGTGTCGCTGCGGCCGAAGGCGGCCCTTCGCGCGGCCACGCCGCACCACCGGACGAGCCGACGCAGCTGCTGGGCGGGCTGCTGACCCGACTGCAGGCGAACGCGCGCGGGTCGCGGCTGCCGCCGCTGCCATCGCTCGGGCCGGCGTCTCCGGAGCTGCTGCAGTCGATCGGCGAGATGCAGCGCGACGGGATCGAGCAGTACGTCGAAACCGGCGACTTCGCGATGATGCCGCCGGCGCAGTCGATAAGCGCAGTCCGCGGCGAACTGATCGCGAAGTCGTCGCGCACGGTCGACAAGCTGACGATCGAACTGGTCGGCATGCTGTTCGACCACGTGATGCAGGACAAGCAGGTGCCAGCCGAGATCAAGGCGCGCCTGTCGCGGCTGCAGTTTCCGGTGCTGAAGGCGGCGCTGATGGATGCGGCGTTCTTCGCATCCAGCGCGCACCCGGCCCGCAAGCTGATCGACCGCATCGCCGGCACCTCGGCCGGCTGGGAACCGTATGGCGACGACAACCAGAAGTACCTGAAGGAAGTCGAACGCGTCGTCGCGGAAATCCTGAAGAAGTTCGAGACGGATCTGTCGGTCTTCGAGAAGGTCTATGCGGAGTTCGACCGCTTCGTCTCCGATATCGCACCCGAGGACAGCGACCCTGTTTCGCGCGCGAAGAAGGCGCTCGAAGCGGCGGAGAAGCACGAGATCCTGACGATCAACACGACGATCCAGGTGCGTCGCGCCTTCGAGCGCGTCGACCTCGAGCCTTACCTCAAGGAGTTCCTGCTGGGGACGTGGGTCAAGGTGCTGGTGGCTGCGACGGTGCGCAGCGAGACGCAGCCGGGGTTCGCCAAGTCGTTCCGCGACGTGATCCACGAGCTGGTCTGGTCGGTGCAGCCGAAGGCCAGCACCGAGGACCGCAACAAGCTGGTCAAGATGATCCCGCCGATGGTGCGCGTGCTGCGCGACGGACTGGCGCTGGTCAACCTTTCGGAGCGCGAGCGCGACCAGTTCTTCGCTCACCTGATGGAGTCGCACGCGATGGCGGTCAAGCCGGTCGACCAGGCGACCTACATCAAGTCGAGCCTGCTGACGTCCGAGCTGCGCGCGAAGATCGACGGCATGCAGCTCTCGGGCGTGTTCCCCGTGACCACCGTGCCTGGCGGCATCCGCGTGTCTACGGGGCTCATCATGCGCGCGGCGCAGGAACACCACGCCGATATCCAGATGCCGGATCCACTGACCGACATCGCCCGGCTCGATCCGGTCGAGGATGCGCGCGTGCAGGAGGAGATCGGGCGCTGGCAACGCGGCAACTGGTTCAGGATGTGGAACGGCATGGAGTTCGTGCGTGTGAAACTGCGCTGGATGAGCCCGCTGCGCACCCTGTTCCTGTTTGCCAGCGAGCATGACCAGAAGGCGCACGTGCTCTCGTCGGACATGTTGAAGTCCTATCTCGCGCGCAAGTACATCGAGCCGCTGGAAAGCGTGCCGCTCACGAAGCGCGCGGTCGACGCCGTTGTCGCTGACTTCGAGAGCGCGCCCGATCGGGCGGCGACACTCGCCAATCGCTACAAGGCATCGCAGCCGGCGGCATGACCGCGGCCCTGGCATGAGTTCGACCAAGGAAGCCACGGCGCCGAAGGCGCATGCCCCGCACGCGGCACGTGATCGCCATGCGCCGGTGCCGGTACCGAACGGCCGCGTGACTGGCGGCTACGTCCTGAAGCAGCTGGTGGCGGACGGCCTGCTTTCGACGAGTGACGCGGAGCGGTTCC
Organism: Burkholderiaceae bacterium; assembly: GCA_035429805.1. GTDB lineage: Bacteria > Pseudomonadota > Gammaproteobacteria > Burkholderiales > Burkholderiaceae_F > JALORV01. The sequence continues at coordinate 41,234 of DAOMFL010000005.1, read as the reverse complement.
GTTCCTCCGGCGGACGTGAGCGCGCCGGGCATCCGCTGGTCAACCTGGCGGAGATGAACTACCGCACGCCCAACGCCGAGCGCAGGCTGCTCGACCTTGAGACGCTGACACACTGGCTCGCCGAAAAGGCGTCGCTGCCGCACTTTCACATCGATCCGCTGCGGGTCGACTTCACGCGCGTGGCCGAAGTAATGTCGTCGTCCTACGCGACGACCTATTCGATCCTGCCCGTGTCGGTCGGCGCCGACGAGGTGACGATCGCGACCTGCGAGCCGTTCCAGACTGGCTGGGAACGCGAGATCGAGCAGATCACGAAGAAGGCCGTTCGGCGCGTTGTCTCGAATCCGCTCGACGTTGCGCGCTATACGACCGAGTTCTACAAGCTTGCGCAGCAGGTCAAAGGGGCCGCGAAGGCGGGCGCGACGCCGCTCGTATCGAGCTTCGAGCAGCTGGTCGAGCTCGGTGGCAAGGTGCAGGCCGACGACGCTCATGTCATCCACATCGTCGACTGGTTGCTGCAATATGCGTTCGACCAGCGCGCGAGCGACATCCATCTCGAACCGCGCCGCGAGTTCGGGATTGCGCGCTTCCGCATCGACGGCGTGCTGCATCAGGTCTACCAGGTCCCGGCCGGCGTCATGGCCGCGATGACCAGCCGGCTAAAGCTGCTCGGACGCATGGATGTCGTCGAGAAGCGCCGGCCCCAGGATGGCCGCATCAAGACCAAAGTCGCGAGCGGGCCGAATGCCGGCCGCGAAATCGAGATCCGGCTGTCGACCCTGCCTACGGCTTTCGGCGAAAAGCTCGTGATGCGGATCTTCGATCCCGAGGTGGTGGTCCGCAGCTACGCGGAACTTGGTTTCACGCCGGACGAGGCGCGCGTGTGGGAGGACCTCATCCATCGGCCGTCCGGCATCGTGCTGGTCACGGGTCCGACGGGCTCCGGCAAGACCACGACGCTGTACTCGACGCTGAAGCAGCTGGCGACCGACGAGGTCAACGTCAGCACGGTCGAGGACCCGATCGAGATGGTCGACGCGGCACTCAATCAGATGCAGGTGCAGCATGGCATTGACCTCGGCTTTGCCGACGGCCTGCGCGCGCTGATGCGCCAGGATCCGGACATCATCATGGTCGGCGAGATCCGCGACAAGGAAACCGCCGACATGGCGGTGCAGGCCGCGCTGACCGGCCATCTCGTGTTCTCGACGCTGCATACGAACGATGCAGCGGCCTCGATCGCGCGCCTGCTCGAACTCGGCGTTCCCAACTACCTTGTCAATGCGACGCTGATCGGCGTGCTCGCGCAGCGCCTCGTGCGCACGCTGTGCACGCACTGCAAGGAGGCGGGTGAGCCCGTCGATCCCGCGCTGTGGAAGGACCTGGTTGCGCCGTGGCGCTCCAACGTCCCGGAGAAGATCTACAAGCCTGTCGGGTGCCTCGAGTGCCGCCGCACCGGCTACATGGGCCGCACCGGACTGATCGAGATGCTGGTGATGACCGACGCGATGCGCAAGCTGATTGCGGAAGGCGCCGACCTCGTGCAGCTGCGCGGTCAGGCCGCGCGCGACGGGCTGCGCTCGCTGCGGGTGTCCGGCGCGGAGAAGATCGCCAAGGGCATCACGACGATCGATGAAGTGCTGAAGGCGGCACCGCCGTTCAACAACTGACGCGCGACCTATTAGCCAGAACCGCGCGGCCCGGTCAGCGAGGGCAGGCCGCGTCGCTCGCCGGCGCAGCCATGATTTCACGCTGCGTCTGTTCCAGCGTCGGGCGCAGCGGATCGTCGCTGGCCGTCATTGCGAGCGCGCGGCCGATCATCGCGAGCGCCTCTGTGCGGCAGCCTGAGCGCCGCAGCAGGTCTGCCAGGTTGTTCAGCGACGTGACGTCATCCGGGTTCCGCGCCAGCAGCTTGCGGTACTCGCGTTCCGCCGCAGCGGGCTCGCCGTCGGCGTCCAGCGCCCGCGCCAGCCCGAACCGCGCGACCCGGCTGTCGGGCCATGCGGTCAGCGCGGCCGAGTACGCCGGCACGAGACCGGCGGCGCCCTGCACGGCTTCCACGTCGGCCACGCTCTTCAGGTAGCGGGACTCATCCCTGCTCGCCGGCAGCTCGCCCGGCCTCAGCACGATCAGTGCCCACTGCTGGCCGAGGGCCCAGCGCGTTCCGAACGCAGAGGCGCTTTCAACCCGGCGTCGCTCGGTTCCCGATCGCAGCAGGAACGTGTTGTCGGAGGCCGAGTAGCCGACGACGACCGCGTAGTGCCAGATTGGCGCCCCTTCGAGCCCGAGGTTCTGCAGCACGACCACCGGTCGGCCTGCGTTGAGTTCGGCGAGCAGCGCGTCCGTCTTCGGCGCGAGCACGTACGGAATGCGACCCTGGGATCGCGCGGTGGCGATGAGCTCGACCTGCAGGCTGCCGCGTCGTTCCGGCAGGTACATCCGCGGCGCCAGCGAATCCGCGGTCACGGGCCGGCCGGAGTAGGTCAGCACGGTGGCAAGAGCCGCCGGTCCGCACTGATACTGTTCCTGCGGAAAGAACGGAACCTCGCCCAGTTCGACCTGCGCAGCAAGGCGACCGCGATCGACACGTGCCGCCAGCTCCGGATCGTGCACGGCACAGCCGGCCGCGAACAGCAACGCGACGGCCGTGGCGAGCCGCCACACCATGAACCCGCGCCTTGCCGCGGTTAGTTGAGCTTGAGCTTGCCCGTCGCGAACAGCCAGACGAGCACGGCGAGCAGGATGACCAGCAGGATCCAGCCGGCGTCGCCCGCGGCCGGAAGCTGCTCGAGCTTGCGGTCGAGCACTGCGACTTCCTCGTCGGTCAGGGCTGCCACGCGCGCCGCGGCGACCGTCGGATCGACGCCGAGCGACACCATTGTCTCGCGGACATCACTGCGGGCGAGCTGCGCGCCGATGCGCTCGAGCGCATCGGTGCGATCCGTGAGCCGCGCGGCTGTCGCGGTGTCTATGCCGGCTGCGACGGTGGCCTGGACGAATCCCAGGTTCAATAGGGCGAAAACAAGGATCGTCGAAATGACTCGGGTGAAGTTGGAACACTGCATTGATGGCTCTCCGTCGGATCAGCGACCTGGGCCGGGCCGCGGCGACACCGGCTTCAGCCGCAGAACATACCCAAAGGAGCGCCGTCACGCATCGCACTGGAGTCTGCGGGCACTCCCGCAAACATGGCCTTCAGGATCGTCCGGACCCGGCGCTGCCGCGCGAGACCCGCAGCCATGGCGTGGTCCGGGGGCGTTTCCGGGTCCATGCCGGGGCCGCGGTCCCGGCATGGACCGCTGCCAGCGCTACTTCGACAGCTGCCGCATCGCCCGGGTCAGTCCTTCGAGCGTCATCGGAAACATCTTGCCGCCGGTGAGCTGGCGAATGACGGAGACCGACTGCCGGTACTGCCACAGGCCCTCGGGCTCGGGGTTGATCCAGACCGACCTTGGGAACGTCGAGAAGAAGCGCTGCAGCCAGACCGCGCCGGCTTCCTCGTTGTTGTATTCGACCGAGCCGCCGGGCTGCAGCACCTCGTAGGGGCTCATCGTCGCATCGCCGACGAAGATCAGCTTCCAGTCGTGCGGGTACTTGCGCAGCACGTCCCAGGTCGCGAAGCGTTCGGTGTAGCGGCGGCGGTTGTTGCGCCACAGATACTCGTAGACGCAGTTGTGGAAGTAATAGAACTCGAGGTGCTTGAACTCGCTCTTGGCCGCCGAGAACAGTTCCTCGGTGCGCTTGATGTGCTCGTCCATCGTGCCGCCGACGTCGAGCAGCATCAGTACCTTGACCGTGTTGTGCCGCTCCGGCACCAGCTTGAGGTCGAGCCAGCCGGCGTTCTTCGCTGTCGACTCGATCGTGTCGTGCATGTCGAGTTCGAGATCCGCCCCTTCGCGTGCGAAGCGCCGCAGCCGCCGCAGCGCGACCTTGATGTTGCGCGTACCGAGTTCGACCGCATCGTCGTAGTCGCGGTAGCCGCGCATCTCCCAGACCTTGACGGCCGACTTCCCGCCCTTGCCCGGTCCGCCGACGCGGATGCCTTCGGGGTGCACGCCGCCGTGGCCGAACGGCGATGTGCCCCCGGAGCCGATCCAGCGGTTGCCGCCGTGGTGCGCGCCCTCCTGCTCTTCGAGGCGCTTGCGGAACTCCTCCATCAGTTTGTCCCAGCCGAGCTTCTCGAGCTTCGCGATCTCCTCCGGCGAGAAGGCGCGATCGAGCACATCCTTGAACCACTCTTCCGGGATCTCCTTCGCGAAGTCGAGCGACGTCGTAACGCCCCGGAAGTACTCGCCGAAGGCCCGGTCGAACTTGTCGAACTGGGTCTCGTCCTTGACGAGCGCGGAGCGCGACAGGTAGTAGAACTCGTCGATCGACGGGCCGATGACGCCGCGCTTCAGCGCGTCGAGCAGCGTCAGCAGTTCGTTGATCGATACCTTGAGCTTGGCTGCACGCAGGTGGAAGAAGAAATCGATCAGCATGGCGTCACGCGTGGCGTGCGAGGCGCAGCTCGAGGTGCCGCCTGACGTCCGGCCACTCGGCCGCGAGGATGCTGAACATCACGGTGTCGCGCACGCTGCCGTCGCGCCGTGGCTGATGATGGCGGATCACGCCGTCCTTCTTGGCGCCGAGCGCCGCGATCGCCGCCTGCGAGGCGAAGTTGAAGTTGTCGGTACGAAACCCCACCACTTTGCAGCCCAGCACGTCGAACGCGTGGCCGAGGAGCAGCCTCTTGCAGGCGGTGTTGACATGGGTCTTCTGGCAGCGCCGCGCGTACCAGGTGTAGCCAATTTCAACTCGTTCGACCGCGGGCACGATGTCGTGGTAGCGCGTGCTGCCGACGACCACGCCGCTGGCCAGGTCGCGTACCGCCCAGGGCAGCATGTGCCCGGCGTCCTGGCCCGCGAGTGCGGCCGAGATATAGGCATGGGTCTCTTCTGCTGCTGGGACCGAGGTGAACCAGAGCTTCCAGAGCTCGCCGTCGCGCGCGGCCGCGACCAGCGCATCGTGGTGTTCGCGCGCCAGCGGCTCCAGGCGCACACCATGGCCTTCGAGCGCCGTGGGCCGCGGGACGATCATGCGCTCAGCGGTTGCTGCGGGCCATGAACACGAGCCGCTCGAACAGATGCATGTCCTGCTCGTTCTTCAGCAGCGCGCCGGCGAGCGGCGGGACCGCGATCTTCTCGTCCCTGGAGCGCAGCGCCTCGGGCGGAATCTGCTCGGCAACCAGCAGCTTCAGCCAGTCGAGCAGCTCGGAGGTTGACGGCTTCTTCTTCAGACCCGGCAGGTCGCGCACGCCGAAGAAGACCGCCAGCGCGTTGGCCAGCAGCTCCTTGCGCAGCTTCGGGAAATGCACGTCGACAATCGCCTGCATCGTGTCCTTGTCAGGGAACCTGATGTAGTGGAAGAAGCAGCGGCGCAGGAAGGCGTCGGGCAGCTCTTTCTCGTTGTTCGACGTGATCACCACCAGCGGCCGATGGCGTGCCTTGACCGTCTGGCGCGTTTCGTAGACGTAGAACTCCATGCGATCGAGCTCGCGCAGCAGGTCGTTCGGGAACTCGATGTCGGCCTTGTCGATCTCGTCGATCAGCAGCACCGACGGCTGCTCCGACGTGAACGCCTGCCACAGCACGCCGCGAACAATGTAATTCTCGATGTCCTTCACCCGCGCGTCGCCAAGCTGCGAGTCGCGCAGGCGGCTGACGGCGTCGTACTCGTACAGGCCCTGCTGTGCCTTGGTGGTCGACTTGATGTGCCACGCGAGCAGCGGCATGTCGAGGGCGCGGGCCACTTCCTCGGCCAGCATCGTCTTACCCGTGCCCGGTTCGCCCTTGATCAGCAGCGGCCGCTGCAGCGTGAGCGCGGCGTTGACCGCGAGCTTGAGGTCGTCGGTCGCGACGTAGGTGGAGGAACCTTCGAATCTCGCCATGGACGCGCCCGTGAGGTGTGGCGGTCGAGTATACGCAAGGGTCCCGTCGCAGCGGTCGCCGTCGCGGGCGACGGCGTGGGGCCGCCCGAGTCGATTACAATCGCGCGCTGCTCCGGGCAGCCGCCGAGGAATCCGTCGGTGCGCCTTGTACCCCGGTGCACGATAACCACGATCGGAATCTCCGGATGAACTTCAACCGACCGCTCCTCGTCGCACTTGCAGCGACCCTGCCGCTGATGGCCGCGGCGCAGGACAAGAAGGCCGCCGCGCCTGCGGCCGGCGATGCGCCCGTCTCGATGTGCATCGGCTGCCACTCGATCCCGGGTTACCAGGCGTCGTTCCCGCAGGTCTATCGCGTGCCCAAGATCGGGGGCCAGTCGCAGCAGTACATCGAGACAGTGCTGAAGGAGTACCGCGAGGGCAGCCGCAGCCATCCGACGATGATGGGTATCGCCAAGGGGCTGACGGACCAGCAAATCACTGCGGTGGCTGCGTACTACGCGGCCCGTGGCAAGTAAGCGAGCCGGATCATGAAGACCAGACTCATCGTCGCGGCCACAGCCGCTCTCGTCGCCGCATCGGCGCAGGCCGCAGATATCGCGAAGGGCCAGGAACTGGCGCAGGCGCAGTGCGCCGCGTGCCACGGCAAGGACTTCGTCAGTCCGATCGACCCCACCTACCCGAAGCTCGCGGGCCAGTACTACGACTATCTTGAGAAGGCGCTGCGGGACTACCAGACCGGAGCACGCAAGAACGTGATCATGGCGGGGCAGGCGAAACCACTGTCACGGGCGGACATCCAGAACCTTGCGGCCTACCTGAGCAGCCTGCCGGGGCCGCTCGACAACAGCAAGCGCTGAGCGCGCGACCTGTCTCCCGCGGGCGGGGTCAGTCGCGACTGGCGCGGCGCGCCAGGCATTCGAGGTACTGCGCCGTCATTGCGTCCGGGGGCAGTGCGCTGCCACTGCGCTGAGCAGCCCAGACGACTTCACCCAGGCATTGCATGACGTCGTGCGCAGCGGCGTGGGCATCGCCGCGTCGCTGCACCAGCCGCTCATAGGCGGTGCGGATGCCGGGAGGCTGGTCGATCGACAACTGCTCGGCCACCGCCAGGTGCATCGACAGGTGCAGAAACGGATTGGCCTGGCCGTCCTCGATGCGGAATTCTGCGGTCTCCGCGGCGCCGCTTTCGAGCAGCGCGTGATACTCGGCGTGCTCGAGAATCCAGTCGAGCGCCATGGTCTCGAGCGGCGTCAGGATCTGCTGCTGCCGGTGCTTTTCCCAGGTGTCCCGGAAGAAACGGCGGACTTCCTCCTTCGTCGGCGTGAACACGCTCAGGCGTCCATTTTCGGCGGAAAGCCCGACCGCGCGGATTCCGGCGCCGGACTCTTGGGCCGGTACTCACACCACCCGGCGATCGGGCAGCGCCAGCACTCAGGGGTGCGCGCCTTGCAGATGTAACGGCCGTGCAGGATCAGCCAGTGGTGCGCGTCCCTGCGGAACTCGTCGGGCGTGAACTTCTCGAGCCGCTGCTCGACTGCTTCGACGTCGACGCCGGGCGCAATCCCGGTCCGGTTGGCCACGCGGAAGATATGCGTGTCGACGGCAATCGTCGGTTCGCCGAAGGCCACGTTCAGCACGACGTTGGCCGTCTTGCGGCCGACGCCGGGGAGGTCCTGCAGCGCCTCGCGGTCGCGCGGCACCTCGCCGCCGTGCCGCTCCAGCAGCAGGCGCGAGAGCGCGACCACGTTCTTCGCCTTGGTGCGGAACAGGCCGATCGTCTTTATGTACTCGATCAGGCCTTCCTCGCCGAGCGCAACCATCCGCGCCGGCGTCGGTGCGACCCTGAACAGCCGGCGCGTGGCCAGGTTCACGCTCTTGTCGGTGGCCTGTGCCGAGAGCACGACGGCGACGAGCAGCTGGTACGCGCTGCCGAATTCGAGCTCGGACTTCGGATTCGGATTCAGGCTCCGCAGCCGCTCGTAGATCGCACGCCGCTTGGCCGGGTTCATGACTTGGTCGCCTGCAGGCGCCGCGCGCGTGCCCGTTCGATGGCTGCCTGCACGACGGCGCGCCTGCGCGCGACGTCGTCAGGAGCGAGATCGTCGCGCTCACCGATCTCGCCGAGCCTGGCCTGCGCCTTGCGCAGCAGAGTCTGCTCGCGTTCGAGGAGTTCGCGGTCCAGCCGCTCGCGCCGCGCCTCGTGCCGCTCCCGCGACCAGCGCGCGTCGGCGTCTGTCCACGCACGGAACGGCTGCACCGGAACCATCGTGATGCAGTCCATGGGGCACGCTGGCAGGCACAGGTCGCAGCCATTGCACCATTCGGCGACGACGGAGTGCATCACGCGCGCCGCGCCGACGATTGCGTCCACCGGACACGCCTGGATGCAGAGCGTGCAGCCGATGCAGAGCGGCTCGTCGATGACGGCCACGTGCAGCGGCCGTTCGGCGCCGTGGGACGGGTTCAGTGGCCGGGCCGGCCGGCCCGTCAGCGCAGCGAGCCGCGCGATGCCGGCGGCTCCGCCCGGCGGACACTGGTTGATGTCGGCCAGCCCGGCGGCGATTGCCTCCGCGTACGGACGGCAGCCGCTGTAGCCGCACTTCGTGCACTGCGTCTGGGGGAGTAATGCGTCGATGCGGCCGGCGAGTTCGGCGGTGATTGCCATCTTCAGAAGCCGCCATGCAGCGGTCGGAACCCGGTTGGGGACGTTCTCCGGCAGCGGCCGGCCGCCCTCAGGCGTGGGCGCGGATGAAGTCGTGGATCTGCGGCGCGATCTGTTCGCGCCAGCGGCGGCCGCTGAAGATGCCGTAGTGTCCGGCTCCCTGCGCCGTCAGGTGCTGCTTCCTTGTCTTCGGAATGCCCTTGCAGAGGTCATGCGCAGCCTTCGTCTGGCCGCTGCCCGAGATGTCGTCCAGTTCGCCCTCGATGGTGAAAAGCGCCACCGACGTGATGTCCTCGGGCTTCACGCGCTGACCACGTACATCCCAGGTGCCGTTGGGCAGGCGATGCTCCTGGAACACGATCCTGATCGTATCGAGGTAGTACTCCGCCGGAAGGTCCAGCACCGCGTTGTACTCGTCGTAGAAGGAGCGATGGCTCTCGACATCGTCCATATCGCCCTTGACAAGGTCGAGGTAGTAGTCCCAGTGCGAATTGAGGTGCCGGTCGGGGTTCATCGCGACGAACCCGGCGTGCTGCAGGAAGCCCGGATAGACCTTGCGCAGGTAGCCGGGATACGCCGACGGCACCTTGAAGATCACGGTGTTCTCGAACCAGTCGAAGTTCTTGCGCATGGCCAGCGCGTTCACCTGGGTCGGGCTCCTGCGCGTGTCGATCGGCCCGCCCATCATCGTCATCGACTTCGGCAGCTTCGGATCCTTGTTGCTCGCCATCAGCGACACTGCCGCCAGGACGGGCACCGTCGGCTGGCACACGGAGATCAGATGCACGTCGGGACCGAGCGCGCGCACGAACTCGATGACGTACTCGACGTAGTCGTCGAGGTGGAACGGTCCGGCCGTGATCGGCACCAGGCGCGCGTCGATCCAGTCGGTGATCCAGACGTCGTGTTCCGGCAGCAGTGCGCGGACGGTGTCGCGCAGCAGCGTCGAGTGATGGCCCGATAGCGGTGCAACGATCAGCACCTGCGGGTCGGCGGCTCGCTTCAGCTTCGCCGGGAACACGCGCTTGAAGTGCAGCAGCCGGCAAAATGGCTTCTCGATCGCGACTTCCTCGACGACCGGAATGTCCGCACCGCCGACCTGCGTCGTCTTGAGGCCGAATTCCGGCTTCTCGTAGTGCTTGCCGATCCGGTGCAGCAGTTCGTAGCCGGCCGAAAGGCGCCGCGACAGCGGCGTGTAGGCCAGCGGGCTGTAGGGGCTGGAGAAGAGTTCGGAAGTCGCCTGCGCCCACACCGAAAGCGGGTTCAGGAAACGGCGCTGCAGTTCATGCAGGTGATAAAGCACGCGTCGCTCCGCTCATGTTCCGCTACACCCCCGAGGCGTGTGGACAGGCCGCCAGCCTTGCCGACGCGCCCCGCGCATTATGCGCGGCCGCAGCATACAGGCAAGTGGTCTGACCAATTTTCGGCGGTCTCACCGGTGCAGCGTTGCCGGAAGGCTACTTCTCCAGAAGGTGGCGCTTGTCGCGCACGTCCTTCCATTCGTCCGCGTCGGCGGGATGGGGTTTCATGCGCGTGATCGACGGCCACTGCCTGGACAATTCGACATTCAGCTTGATGAAGTCGCGCTGGTCCTCCGGGACGTCTTCCTCGGCGTAAATGGCGTTCACCGGGCACTCCGGAATGCACACTGCGCAGTCGATGCACTCGTCGGGGTCGATCGACAGGAAGTTCGGTCCTTCGCGGAAGCAGTCCACCGGGCAGACATCCACGCAGTCGGTGTACTTGCACTTGATGCACGATTCGGTGACGACGTGCGTCATCGAGCAGCTCCTGTCGTTTCCGTTTTGCGCCGCGCACTAGGGAAAATGCACTCGCGGCAAAGCCGGTATTCTAGCTGACGCAGCCCCGCGGGCTGGCCGTTTTCCCCTCTGGAAGGTCCGCATGACCACGCGACGCGACATCCTGCTTATCGGCGCGGCCGCACTTGCCGCGCGCCCTGTGCTTGCGCAGGCCGCGCCACCGATCCGCATCGGCGAGATCAACAGCTATTCGACGATTCCGCAGTTCACGGTGCCTTATCGCAACGGCTGGCAGCTGGCGGTCGAAGAGGCCAACGCTGCGGGCGGGCTGCTCGGGCGCAGGGTGGAAGTCGTCTCGCGCGACGACGCGGGCAAGCCCGACGACGCGATCCGCCTCGCGACCGAACTTGTGTCCAACGAAAAAGTTGCGTTGCTGACGGGGACATTCCTGTCGAACGTTGGCCTTGCGGTGGCGGAATTCGCGCTGCGAAACAAGGTGCTTTTCGTAGCCGCGGAGCCGCTCACCGACGCCATGGTGTGGGAAAAGGGCAACCGCTACACCTTCCGTCTGCGACCGAGCACCTACATGCAGTCGGCGATGCTGGTCGACGAGGCCGCCAAGCTGCCCGCCAGGCGGTGGGCGATCGTCGCGCCCAATTACGAGTACGGCCAGTCCGCGGTGGCCAGCTTCAAGGCACTGCTGAAGGCGCGCCGCCCGGACGTGGAATTCGTCGCCGAGCAGTGGCCGGCGCTGGGCAAGCTCGAGGCCGCCGGCACCGTGCAGGCGCTGATCGCGGCCCGGCCGGATGCGATCTTCAACGTGACGTTCGGCGCTGACTTGCCGCGCCTCGTGCGCGAAGGGAACCTGCGCGGACTGTTCCCGCGCGTGCCGGTCGTGAGCCTGCTGTCGGGCGAGCCGGAATACCTCGACGTGCTGAAGGACGAAACGCCCCGGGGCTGGGTCGTGACCGGCTACCCATGGGACCAGATTGCGACACCGGAGCACGCGAAGTTCTTCAATGCCTATTACAGGCGCTACAACGAAAATCCGCGGCTCGGATCCGTAGTCGGCTATGCGACGTTCAGCGCGATCTTCGAGGCGATCCGCAAGGCGAAGTCGCTGGACACCGAAAAGCTGATCGTCGCGCTGCGCGGTCTGACGTGGTCGACGCCGTTCGGGCCGGCGACTTTCCGTGCGCTCGACCAGCAGTCGACGATGGGCGCCTATGTCGGCAAGCTCGACCAGCGCGCAGGCAAGGGCACGATGGTCGACTGGCGCTACGCCGACGGCAAGGACTTCCTTCCGACCGATGCCGAGGTGCGGGCCCGGCGCCCGGCCGAGGCGATGAAGTAGCGGAATCGCGGACGACGGCGACGGCTGCGGCCGCCACGACCTGCACGGGGCGCAGTTCTTGGATCTCGTACTCGGGCAGCTCCTCGCGGGTCTCTCCTACGGCTCGACGCTGTTTCTCGTCAGCGCAGGACTGACGCTGATCTTCGGCGTCACGCGCGTCGTCAACTTTGCCCACGGCGCGCTGTACATGCTGGGCGCCTATTTCGCCGTGACCCTGACAGCAATGCTTCCGGCGACTCCGCTCGCGTTCTTCGGCGGACTGCTGCTTGCGGCGCTGGCCGTCGCAGTGGTCGGAATCGTGCTCGAGCTCGTGATCCTGCGGCGCATCTATGCCGCGCCGGAAATATTCCAGCTGCTGGCGACGTTCGGCATCGCGCTCGTCATCCAGGACCTCGTGCTGGCAGCCTGGGGGCCGGAAGAGCTGTTTGCGCCGCGCGCGCCGGGACTGAAGGGTGCCATCGCGGTCGGTGACGCCCTGGTCCCGGAATACAACATGCTGCTCACGGCGGTCGGCCCGCTGATGTTCGCGGCACTCTGGTGGCTGTTCCGGCGCACGCGCTGGGGCACGGTCGTGCGCGCGGCCACGCAGGACCGCGAGATGGCCGCTGCGCTCGGCATCAACGAACGGCGGCTTTTCACCACCGTGTTCGCGCTCGGCGCGGGACTGGCCGGGCTGGCCGGCGCGTTGCAGATTCCACGCGAGACCGTGAACCTGCAGATGGATCTGACGATCCTCGTCGAGGCTTTCGTCGTGGTCGTCGTCGGCGGCCTCGGTTCGATCACCGGCGCGTTCTGGGCCTCTCTGGCAATCGGCGTGCTGCACGCATTCGGCATCTGGCTGCTGCCGCAGTCGACCCTCGTGCTGATCTTCGTCGTGATGGCAGTCACGCTGATCGTGCGCCCCTACGGCCTGGCGGGCCGGGCGGACTCATCGGCGCGTACCGTGCGCGCGGCGACGCATCCGCCGTTCCTGGTGCTCCGGCCGCGCCAGTGGTGGATCGTGCTGCTGGCCACCGTCGTGGCGTGCGCGCTGCCGCTGGCGCTGGGCGACTATGCGCTGGTCGTCGGCACGGAGATGGCGATCCTCGCGCTGTTTGCGACCAGTCTGCAGCTCTTCATGGGACACGGCGGACTCGTGTCGTTCGGTCACGCCGCGTTCTTCGGTATGGGCGCCTATGTGGCGGCGCTACTCGTGAAGGACATCGGAGCTCCGTTCGCTGCTGCGCTCGCGCTTGCTCCGTTTGCAGCAGGGCTCGCGGCGGCGCTGGCCGGCTTCTTCGTTCTGCGTGCACACGGCGTCTATGCGGCAATGCTGACGCTCGCGTTCGCGCAGATCCTGTGGTCGATCGCAGTGCAGTGGGTCGGAGTCACCGGCGGAGACAACGGCCTGCTTGGAGTCTGGCCGCCGACCGCGGCGCGCTGGGCGTACTACCTGGCGACGCTTGTGATCGTCGGAATCTCGCTCCTCGTGCTGCGGCGCGCGGCACTGGCGCCGTTCGGCTTTGCGCTGCGCGCGACGCGCGACGCGCCGGAACGCGCTTCGGCCCTGGGCATAAACGTCAGGAAGGTCCAGTGGCTCGCGTTCGTTGCCGGTGGCGCATTCGGCGGGCTGGCCGGAGCCTTACAGGCTTTCCAGAAGGGCGCCGTGTTCCCGAATTCCCTGTCGATTCCGGTCTCTGTCGATGCGCTGGTCATGGTCCTGCTGGGCGGGCTGCAGACGGTCTCGGGGCCGGTCGTCGGCGCCGTGGCCTATCACGGCCTCGCCACCGAACTGACGCGGCATACCGAGTACTGGCGCCTCTGGCTCGGACTTGCCATCGTCGTGCTGGTGATCGTGGCCCCGCGCGGCATCGTCGGTTTCCTGCGCGAGCGGGCCGCGAGGGCGGCGTGAACGAGCTGCGCGTCGTGGGGCTCGCGCGTGCGTTCGGCGGCGTGCGCGCCGTCGATACGGTCTCGTTCACGCTCGAGCCGGGCAGCATCACCGCGCTGATCGGGCCCAACGGCGCCGGCAAGTCGACGCTCTTCAACCTCGTCGACGGGCAGCTCGTGCCGGACGCCGGAGAGATCGAGTTCGAAGGGCGCACACTGGTCGGCGTGCCGACTGCGGAGAGGACGCAGGCGGGCATCGGCCGCACCTTTCAGGTCGCGCAGACCTTTGCTTCGATGACGGTGCTGCAGAATGCGCAGCTTGCGCTGCTGGTCGCAGCCGGTGTCGCCATGTCGCCCGGTGTTGCGCTCGACCGGCGCGTGCTGGTGCCGGCGCAGCGGCTGCTGCAGCAGGTGGGTCTCGGCGGGCGGGAGAGCGTGCCGGCCGCGACCCTGGCCTACGGCGATCTGAAGCGCCTCGAGCTTGCGCTCGCGCTGGCGGCCGCGCCGCGGCTGCTGCTGATGGACGAGCCGACCGCCGGCATGGCGCCGGGCGAGCGCACGGCGCTGATGTCACTTGTCGTCGAACTGGCCCGTGCGCGCGGCATGACGGTGCTGTTCACCGAGCACAGCATGGACGTCGTGTTCGGATTTGCGGAGCGTGTGCTCGTCATGTCGCGTGGCCGGCTCATCGCGGACGGCACGCCAGAGACGGTGCGAGCGGACGCCGGCGTGCGTGCGGTCTACCTCGGGGACGAAGCATGACGCTGCTCGCGCTGCGCGGCGTCAGTGCCTGGTACGGCGCGGCGCAGGTCGTGCATGAAGCGACCCTCACCGTCGATGCCGGCGAAGTCGTCGCGCTGGTCGGCCGCAACGGCGCGGGCAAGACGTCGCTGCTGCGCGCCATCATGGGCCTGATGCCGCGGTCCAGCGGCGACATCGAACTCGACGGGGATGCGATCGCGCGGCTGCCGGCCTACCTGCGGGCGCGTCGTGGCCTGGGTTACGTGCCGGAGGACCGGCGCATCTTCACCGACCTCACGGTCCGCGAGAACCTCGGCATCGCGCAGCGGGCGCAGCCGGGCGGATTCGACGTCGCGGAACTGCTGCGGATCTTTCCGAACCTTGCCGAGATGCTGGACCGGCCGGCCAGCCAGATGAGCGGCGGCGAGCAGCAGATGCTGGCGGTTGCGCGCACGCTGGCCGCCAACCCGCGCATCGTGCTGCTTGACGAGCCGTCAGAGGGCATCGCGCCGCTCGTCGTGGCGCGCATGAAGGATGCAGTGCGGGCGATGCGCGAGCGCGGTGTGGCCACGCTGCTGTCGGAACAGAGCCTGCCCTTCGTTTCGGACCTGGCGGACCGCGCGGTTCTGCTGGAGCAGGGCCGTGTCGCAGGCGTGCTTGCGCGCGGCGAGATCGTGCCGGGCAACGACGCCGTGCGCGACGTGCTCGGCATCGGATAGCGCGCCACCGCGCCTCGACCCTACAATCGCCGCATGATCATCCAGTCGCTGCTCGACACCGATCTGTACAAGTTCACGATGATGCAGGTCGTGCTGCACCACTTTCCCGGTGCGCATGTCGAATACCGCTTCAACTGCCGCACCAAGGGGGTGGATCTCGGCCCCTATGTCGACGAGATCCGCGAGGAGATCTCCTACCTGTGCCTGCTGCGCTTCCGCGAGAGCGAGCTGGAGTACCTGCGCGGCATGCGCTTCATCAAGAGCGACTTCGTCGACTTCCTGGGTCTGTTCCAGCTGAACATGAAGTCGCTCCGCGTCGAGCGCAGCCCCGGCGAAAGCGGCGGCATTTCGATCGTCATCAAGGGGCCGTGGCTGCACACGATACTTTTCGAGATCCCGGTGCTCGCGATCGTCAACGAGGTCTATTTCCGCAACACGCAGCCGAAGCCGGACTTCAGCGAGGGCCGGCGGCGACTGCGTGCCAAGATCGCGCTGGTGCGCGACGACGCGGCCCTCGCGGGCTGCCGCATCGCCGACTATGGCACCCGGCGGCGCTTCTCGCGCCTGTGGCACGACGAGGTCCTGGGTACGCTCAAAAACGAACTCGGCGACAACCTCGCGGGCACCAGCAACGTGATGTACGCGGCCAAGCATGGCCTGACTCCGCTGGGCACGATGGCGCACGAGTACCTGCAGGCCTGCCAGGCGCTCGGTCCGCGGCTGCGCGATTCGCAGACCTTCGGCTTCGAGATGTGGGCTCGCGAGTACCGCGGCGACCTCGGCATCGCGCTGTCGGACGTCTACGGAATGGACGCGTTCCTGCGCGACTTCGACCTGTATTTCTGCAAGCTGTTCGACGGCGCGCGGCACGACTCGGGCGACCCGATCCTCTGGGGCGAGCGTCTGATCGAGCACTACGAGCGCAACCGGGTCGACCCGCGCACGAAGACGCTGGTGTTCTCGGACTCGCTCGACTTTCCGCGCGTGATCGAGCTCTACACGCGCTTCAGGGACCGCGCGCGGATCGCGTTCGGCGTCGGCACGAATCTCACCAACGATCTCGGGTACACGCCGCTGCAGATCGTCATCAAGATGATCCGCTGCAACGGCCAGCCGGTCGCGAAGCTGTCGGATTCGCCGGAAAAGAATCTGTGCGATGACGTGGCGTACCTGGCCTACCTGCGGCAGGTCTTCGAGATCAAGGCGCCGGCGGCGACGGCTCCGGCGCCAGGCTGAGGAGTCCCGATGAAGCTCGCGCGGTTTCCGCGAGTCCGGTTGACGCAGGCGCCGACTCCGCTCGAGCCGATGCCCAACCTCACGCGCGCGCTCGGCGGGCCGCAGCTCTGGATCAAGCGTGATGACTGCACCGGTCTGGCCACCGGCGGCAACAAGACGCGCAAGCTTGAATACCTGATGGGCGAGGCGATGGCGCAGAAGGCCGAAGTAGTCATCACGCAAGGCGCGACGCAATCGAACCATGCACGCCAGACGGCGGCCGCCGCGGCGAAGCTGGGGCTTGCCTGCGAGATCCTGCTCGAGGACCGTACCGGCTCACGCGAGCCGGACTACCGGTTGTCGGGCAACGTGCTGCTCGACCGCCTGCTCGGCGGAACGCTCCACCACTTCCCGGGCGGCACCGACATGGATGCGGCGATGGCGCGCCGCGCGGAGGAACTGCGCGTGCTCGGCCGGCGTTCCTACGTGATCCCCGGCGGCGGCTCGAATCCGGTCGGGGCGCTGGGGTACGTGACCGCCGCGCTCGAATTGGTCGAGCAGACCAACGACGCGGGGCTCGATGTGGCTTGCCTCGTCACCGCTACCGGCAGCACCGGAACCCAGGCCGGCCTCCTTGCGGGTCTCGAGGGCTGTCGCAGCGGCATCCCGGTACTCGGCATCTGCGTGCGGTCACCGAAAGCGGTGCAGGAAGAAAAGGTCTTCGCGCTCGCGCAACGCACGGCGGAGCTTCTGGGCGTGCCCGGCGTGGTGGCGCGCGAGAGCGTCGTCGCCAACTCCGACTATGTCGGCGCGGGCTACGGCATTCCGACCGACGGCATGATGGAGGCGCTCGAACTGGTGGCGCGCACCGAGGGCATCCTGCTTGACCCGGTCTACTCGGGCAAGGCGATGGCGGGGTTGATCGACCTCGTCCGGCGCGGCCATTTCACGCGCGACCAGAACGTCGTCTTCCTGCACACCGGCGGCGCGGCGGGACTCTTCGGCTATGTGCACGCGTTTGCGCCTCGGCTCGGACTCGCCTGATGTTGGGCGTGCTCGGCGGCATGGGGCCGCTCGCCACTGCCGACTTCTTCCAGAAGCTGATCGCGGCCACCGGTGCTGCGCGCGACGAAGACAACATCCCGGTGATGATCCACTCGGTTCCGCAGCTTCCATCCCGTCAGGCTGCGATCCTGCGCGCCGCCGAGTCGCCATTGCCGGCGCTGCTCAATGCGCGTGACCGGCTGCTCGGCGCCGGCGCGACGATGCTGGCGATGCCGTGCAACACCGCGCACCACTGGTACGACGATCTGAGGTGCGGCCTCGACATCCCGTTCGTGCACATCGTCGATGCCGTTGCGGCCGAACTGCCGCCGCAGGCGCGCAAGGTTGCGATCATCGCGACCGCGGCAACGCTGGCGGCGCGCATCTACGAGGGAAGGCTGGCCGACGGCATCGAGTGGTTGCGCCCGACGGCCGCGCAGTTCGAGCAGGCCGTGCAGCCAGGCATCGATGCGGTCAAGGGCAACTCGGCGGCTGCCGGAGGCCGGCTGCTGGAACCGGTCGTGTCGTACTTGCTGGAGCGCGGCGCCGCGTGCGTCGTGCTGGCCTGCACTGAAGTGCCGGTCGCGCTCGATGCCATCGCGTCGCCGTTGCGCGATCACTGCGTCGACTCGACGGCCGCGCTCGCACGGACCTGCGTCCGCGTCTGGCGCGAACGGGAATCTGCCTCGGCCGCGCGCTACCTATAATCGCCCGCCATGCCCAGACTCAGTCGCCGCGCCGAGGCCCTCGGCACCGAGAACGCGTTCGTCGTGCTGGCCGAGGTCAACCGGCTGATCCGCGGCGGCGCCGACATCGTGTCGTTCTGCATCGGCCAGCCGGACTTTCCGACGCCGGTGCACGTGCAGGACGCGGCGGTGCGGGCCGTGCGCGACGGCCGCCATGGCTACACGCCGTCGGCCGGCATCGATGAACTGCGGGCGGCCGCCGCGAAGTCGATGGGCGCGTTGCGCGGCATCGAGATCAGCCCGGATGAGGTGGTCGTCGGTGCCGGCGCCAAGCCCTTCATCGGCTATGCGATCGCATCGGTGACCGACTACGGTGCCGGCGACGAGGTGATCTTTCCGGTACCCGGATTCCCGATCTACGAGTCGCAGATCGTCGCCAACGGCGCAGTGCCGGTCGGACTGCCGCTGCGAGAAGCGCGCGGCTTCGCCTTCGACCCGGCCGATTTCGCGTCCCGCATCAGCCCGAAGACGCGGCTGCTGATCCTCAACACGCCGCACAATCCCACCGGCGGCATCCTCACGCGCGCTGACCTCGAGGCGGTCGCCGAGGTGCTGCGGCAGCATCCCGACGTATGGGTCTACGCGGACGAGATCTACAGCAAGCTGGTCTACGACGGCGACTTCGTGTCGATTGCGTCGCTGCCGGGCATGCGCGAGCGCACGATCATTTCGGACGGCGCATCGAAGACCTACGCGATGACCGGCTGGCGCATCGGGTTTACCGCCAGCGCAGCCCTTGCGCCGGCGTTCACGCGCTGGATCACGAACACCGAATCGTGTGCGTCGCAGATCAGCCAGTGGGCGGCGCTGCAGGCGCTGAACGGCCCGCAGGATGATGCCGACGCGATGAGGCAGCGCTTTCATGCGCGCCGCGACCTGATCGTCCGGCGGCTCAACGCGGTGCCTGGTTTCCGTTGCGCCACCCCGGGGGGCGCGTTTTACGCTTGGCCGAACGTCACCGAGGCCTGCCGGATGATCGGCGCGCGCGACTCCGAGGAACTCAGGCGGCGGCTGCTGCTCGAGGCGGGCGTGGCGGTGCTCGCGGACATCCACTTCGGGCCGCGCGTCGAGGGTGACGGACAGCACATCCGGTTTTCGTACGCGACGAGCGAAAGCGCGATCGAGCAGGGCATCGATCGCATCGACGCGTTCATGCGCAAGGCGCTCCGATGACATTCGATACCTCCAGGTCGAAGCGGGAAATCCTCGAGCGCATCCGCACGGCGCAGCGGCGCGGCATGCCCGGCGCACCCGACGAGGCCGCGGCCGGCGACTACCTCGCGCGGCACCCGGCAGGGCCGCAGCCGGCGAAATACGAGGATCGCCTCGGCCAGTTCCGCGAGATGGCCGAGCGCATGGCGAGCACCGTGGAAGTTGTTACGGGCATGGCGGCGGCGCCGGCGGCAGCTGCGCGGTACCTTTCCGCGCAGGGCCTTGCGCCGAACGTTGTCGCCTGGCCGGCGTTGTGCGATCTGCCCTGGTCTGCGGCCGCTCTGAATGCGGAGTTCCGCCCGCCGCGGCGGGACGAATCGCAGGGCTCGGACCTCGTCGGCATCACGGGCGCGTTCTGCGCGATCGCCGAGACCGGCACGCTGGTGCTGCTGTCGGGCGCGGACACTCCGGCGTCGACGCATCTGCTGCCGGAAACCCATATCGCCCTGCTGCACGCCGACCGCATTGTCGACACGATGGAAGACGCGTTCGAACTGCTGCGGCGGGAGCGTGGCGGCAGCAGCGCGATGATGCCGCGCGCCGTCAACATGGTGTCGGGCCCGTCGCGCACCGGCGACATCGAACAGACTATCGTGCTCGGCGCGCACGGGCCGTATCGCGTGCACATTATCGTCGCGGCCGCCTGAACCGTGCGGCGCGCATGTGTTACCGCCGCCCTGGTGACGACGATGGCGACTGCTGCGTCCGCGGCGGCGGCAGGTGGGGTATTGGAGAGCGCGAAGCTTTCGTTCGGTTGGGCATTCCCGTTCGCCGGGATGCTGTTGTCGATTGCGATGCTGCCCCTGCTTGCGCCGTCCTTCTGGCACCACCATTACGGCAAGGTCGCGGCATTCTGGGCGGTTGCCCTGCTGGTGCCCTACGCGATCGCAATAGGACCGGTGAGCGCCGCAGAACAGGTCGTGCACACGGTGCTTGCCGAATATGTACCGTTTCTGCTGCTGCTCGTGGCTCTCTTCACTGCGACCGGCGGTATCTATATCAAGGGCAACCTGCACGGATCGCCCATCGTCAATACGGCGCTGCTTGCCGTCGGCACCGGCTTCGCAAGCGTGATGGGAACGACCGGCGCTTCGATGCTGATGATCCGTCCGTTGCTGCGAGCGAACGACGCACGCCGGCATCGCACGCACGTGGTCATCTTCTTCATCTTTCTCGTTGCGAACATTGGTGGAGCACTGACGCCGCTGGGCGACCCGCCGCTGTTCCTCGGATTTCTCAAAGGCGTCGATTTCTTCTGGACGACGAAGGCGATGTTCGCGCCGACGCTTGCCAGCGTTGTCGTCCTGCTGGGGCTGTTCTTCCTGATCGACACGTGGTTCTTCAACCGGCCCAACGAGAACCGTGCACGTGACCCGACCCCCGACTCGCCGCTGCGGCTCGAGGGCTGGATCAACTTCGTGGTTTTCGGCCCGATGATCCTGGGTGCCGTGCTTTTGTCCGGCGTCTGGAATTCCGGCATTTCGTTCAACGTCTTCGGGACCGAGCTCGCGCTTCAGGGCATCGTGCGCGACCTATGGCTGCTCGTGATCATCTGGGCTTCGCTCAGGTTTACGCCTGCAAAGGTCCGCCACTCGAACCATTTCGAATGGGGCCCGATGATTGAAGTGGCGAAGCTCTTTGCCGGAATCTTTCTGACTATCATTCCCGTCATCGCGATTCTTCGCGCAGGACAGTCTGGCGCAATGGCGCCGCTGGTCGGAACGGTTACGAATGCCGACGGAAGTCCGAACAATGCAATGTACTTCTGGGCCACCGGGGCGCTGTCGAGCTTTCTGGACAACGCGCCGACGTACCTTGTCTTCTTCAACATGGCAGGTGGCGATGCCGAGCAGCTGATGGGTCCGCTGGCGTCGACGTTGGTGGCGATCTCGGCAGGGGCGGTTTTCATGGGAGCGAATACCTATATCGGTAACGCCCCCAACTTCATGGTCCGGTCGGTCGCCGTCTCGCGCGGCGTGCACATGCCGAGTTTCTTCGGCTACATGGTTTGGTCGGGATTGATACTGCTACCGTTGTTCGGGTTGCTGACAACGCTCTTCTTCAAATAGAAGTCTGAGCCGAGTGAGGCTGGATGCACCGTATCGTTATCAGTCGCCGCATCTTTCCGCACATTGTCGAAGCGCTGCGGGCCGACTTCGATGTCACCGACAACCAGAATGACACGACCTGGTCGGCCACCGACCTGGCGCGCGCGCTGCGCGACGCCGACGGCGCACTGCTGACGGCGGGCGACCGCATCGACGAAGTACTGCTCGCCCAGTGCGCGCGGCTCAAGGTCGTCGCCAATATCGCGGTCGGTCACAACAACCTCGACCTCGCCGCCTGCACGCGTCATGGCGTGCTCGCGACCAACACGCCCGACGTGCTGAACGAGGCGACCGCCGACCACGCCTGGGCGCTGCTGCTGGCGGCCGCCCGCCGGGTGGGCGAGTCCGAACGCTGGCTACGCGCCGGCCTGTGGAAGCGCTGGACCTTCGAGATGTTCATGGGCGCCGAGATCAGCGGCACCACGCTCGGCGTCCTCGGCATGGGCCGCATCGGCCGCGCCATCGCGCGTCGCGCCGCGGGCTTCCGGATGCCGGTGATCTATCACAACCGCACGCGGCTCTCGCCGGACGCGGAGGGCGGTGCCATCTACGTGGACTTCGGCGAACTGCTGCGCGAGTCGGACCACCTCGTGCTCGTCGTGCCGTACTCGCCGGAGGTCCATCACGTCATCGACGCGGCCGCGCTGGCGCAGATGAAGAAGACCGCAGTGCTGGTCAACATCGCCCGCGGCGGTGTCGTCGACGATGCGGCACTGGTCGGCGCCCTGCGCACCGGCCGGCTGGCCGCGGCCGGACTGGACGTCTACGAGAACGAGCCGGCGCTGCACCCCGGCCTGTGCGAGCTCGAGAACGTCGTGATGACGCCGCACATCGCGTCGAGCACGCGCGTGACGCGCGAGGCGATGGCGCAACTCGCGATACGTAACCTGCGGGCGGCACTGGCCGGCGAGGTGCCGCCGTCGCTGCTCAACAGCGATGTGCTGCACAACCGGCGCGACTGATTGCGTCCCCATTCACCGGAGATCGCCATGCCCGACATCCGCATGATCAAGTACCACACGCTGCCGATGGCAAAGGCGCGCGCGCTGGTGCAGAAAGCAGCCGACAACCTCGCTGCCGAATACGACCTCAGCAGCAAGTGGGTCGGCAACACGCTGCACTTCCGCCGCAGTGGCGTCGAAGGCGCAATGCGCGTGTCGGAATCGGAGATCGACCTCGAAGTGACGCTCGGATTCCTGCTGAAGGCCTTCAAGTCCAAGTTTGTCGAGCACATCGAGCACAACTTCGACACGCTGCTCGACAAGGCTCACGCCGAACACCGGAGCATTCCGGGCGCGGACGCCAGGCGCGCCAGTACTGCGGCAGCGAAAAAGAGCCCGGCCAAGGCGTCGAAGAAGTCGAGCCGCAAGGCCTGAGCGGGCGCCGCCGGGTGAGTGCCCGGCGGCATTGCGGAGCGTCAGCCCTTCAGGTCCTCGATCAGCGCGACGTACTGCTTCATTGCGTCATTGGCCGACGTGCCCTTGATCTCGTTCCACGCGTCCCATTTGGCGCGGCCCACCATGTCGGTGAATCCGGGCCGCTTGCCCTCGACGTCGCCGGTGGTCGCCTGCTTGTACAGCGCGTAGATCTTCAGCAGCGTCTGATTGTCGGGCCGCTCGGGAAGATTCTTCGAATCACCGACGGCTTTCTCGAACTTGGACTTCAGGTCGCTCACGATGTCTCCTGGTTCGTCTTCTGATGGATGCGGGTGCCGGTGCTTCCAGAGCGTCGGCCCGGAGCCGCGAGAATAGCGCGTCGTATCATAGCCAGCGACCCTCGTACGGAAGCGGCGACCCAGGCTGCCGCGTGGGCACGCACGGGAGACTTCATGGGCAAGCGCGAGAGGATGTCGTCCGTCGACACGGCGTGGCTGCGGATGGACTCGCAGGCCAACCTGATGCAGATCGTCGGCGTCTATGAATTCGAGGGCAGCGTCGACTTCGAGCGCCTGCGCAGGATCTACGAAGAGCGCTTCATCCCGCATGCGCGTTTCCGCAGCATCGTGGTCAAGGACGTCACCGGCTACCACTGGGAACTCGACGACAATTTCGACCTCGACCTGCACGTCGCGCGCACCGCGCTGCCGGGCAAGGGCACGACGGCCGACCTGAAGCGCCTGGTCGGGCGGCTGGCCTCGACCGCGCTCGACCCGAACAAGCCGCTGTGGCAGTTCCACCTCGTCGACAACTACAACGGCGGCCAGGCGTTGATCGTTCGCATCCACCATTGCATCGCCGACGGCATCGCGCTGATCGGCGTGCTGATGGCGCTGACGTCCGAAGACCCGGCGGAAGACATCGAGGAGGCCGAACCGGCGCCGAAGGCGGAAGCGCCCTCGTACCTCGTGGATGCCTGGCTGCGGCCGCTGACCGACGCCGCGGTGCGTGCGATCGGCTCGACCGGCGCCGCTGCGGCCCGCGCCCTGCAGGCCTCGACGGCACTGCTGGAGCATCCCGACGCCGTAGGCGAAGCCGCCGAGGACGCGACCCGTGTGGCTGCCCAGGTTGCCAGGGACATTGCCGGCATCGCGCTGATGGAGGACGACGCAGCGACGAGCCTGAAGGGCCTGCCGTCCGGGTCGAAGGTGGTGGCGTGGAACGAACCGCTGTCGCTCGACGACGTGAAGGCCGTCGGCAGGGCGCTCGGCTGCTCGGTCAACGACGTGCTGCTGGCTTCCGTCGCGGGAGCGATCCGCTCGTATCTCGAGCAGCAGGGCGAGGAGGTCGACGGCATCGAACTGCGCGCGATGGTGCCGGTGAACCTGCGCGATCCGAGCAAGTGGAAGGATCTCGGCAACAAATTCGGGCTCGTGCCGCTGCTCCTGCCGGTCGGCATGGCCAACCCGATCGCCCGCGTCTACGAGGTGCGGCGCCGGATGGACGAACTGAAGCAGGGCTACACGGCTGTGCTGACGATGGGCATCCTCGGGGCGGCCGGCCTGGTCCCGCGCACGCTGCAGAAGCAGGCGCTCGACTTCCTCGCAAAGAAGGCGACGGCGGTGATGACCAACGTGCCCGGACCGCAGCAGCCGCTGTATCTCGCGGGCACGAAGGTGAAACGCATGATGTTCTGGGTACCGCAGTCCGGAAATATCGGCGTCGGCGTGTCGATCCTCTCGTACGCCGGCGGGGTGCAGTTCGGGCTGATCACCGACAAGCGGTTGTGCGAGGAGCCGCAGCGGATCATCGATCGCTTCGAGCCGGAATTCGAAAAGCTCGTGCTGGCGCTGTGCATGCTGCCCTGGGATGGTGAAGTCGACGGCGAAGAGGCCGAGAACTGGATCTTCACTCCGGTCGGGGCGACCGCGCTGCGACGGCGGAAGCGGTCCGTGCGGCGCGTGGCGCGCCGGGCCAGATCAGTGGCGCAGACCGGGGCTGCGGTGGCGGCGCCCGCGGAGGAACCCCCATCCGGCGTGGCGATCCCGCCGGGTGCAGCGGCCGAACCTCCGGAAGACACGCTCGCAGCCGCGCCCAGGGTGCGCCGGCGCAAGTCCGCCTTCGCGGCGGCGCGCGACAGCGGAGCGGAGTAGTGCAGGCGAGCGAAATGGCCCGCGCGGTCGGGCAGCCCGGGCGCGCCGCGCGCTGAAACAGCCGATGGCGACAGACGCGCTGTTCCGGGCCGACGCCTACCTGCAGGCGTGCGATGCCATTGTCACCCGTGTCGGCGAGGTCGGCGTCGAGCTCGACCGCACGGTGTTCTATCCGCTCGGCGGCGGGCAGGCCGGAGACACCGGTGCCCTCGTGACGCCGGCCGGGACCCGTCTGCGCGTGATCGATGCCCGCAAGAGCAGGCGCGATGGCGCGACGCCGGACGATACGGTGCATCTGCTGGATCCGGCGAGCGGGTGGCAGCCGCAGCTGGCGCCCGGCACGCCGGTGCGGGCCGAAATCGACTGGGATCGGCGCTATCGCCACATGCGCTTCCACACGGCCACGCACCTGCTGTGCGCCGTCGTGCGCCAGCTGGTGGACGGATGCAGCATCACCGCCGACTATGCCCGTCTCGATTTCGCGATGACCGACCTGCTCGACAAGGGGCAGGTGCAGGCCGGGCTGGACCGGCTCATTGCCGAGGCCCATCCGGTCACGAGCGAATGGATCAGCGACGAGGAAATGCTCGCCAATCCGCAGCTCGTCAAGTCGATGAGCGTCAGTCCGCCGACGGGCTTCGGCCGGGTGCGGCTGCTGCGCGTGCAGGATGTCGACCTGCAGCCCTGCGGCGGTACCCATGTGTGCAACACGGGGGAAATCGGCGACGTCCGGGTGGCCAGGATCGAGAAGAAGAGCGCCCGGACCCGGCGCGTCGTCCTCGAGTTCGCCTCCTGAGCGGGACGGCCCGGACCGGGCAGTGTGACTGCCGTGACGCGCAAGTAGGCCGGAGTTGCCCCGTTTCCGCGCGATTCACAGGCTTCGCGCTTGCGTTCAAATGCCCGTCTGCCAACTGAGCGGGGTGGCGCGCGTGCGGACGAAGCGCGTCCGCTCGGCCGCACGCCGGGCATTGACCAGCAGGGGGACCCGATGACAGCCATTCAGGCACGCAGCCTTCAACTCATTGCCGCCGCCGGCATCAGCCTCGCTGCGGCGCTCGTCGCAGCGGCCGAGGCGCCGGCAGCCAAGGACGCCGCCGTACCGGGGACGCTTCGGGCTGTCATCGTCCTCGATTCGTCGGACCTGGCCAGCGATTTCATGACCCTGGCGGTCACCAACACCGGATTGGGCAAGCTGGCAGGCTCCCGCGCCATCCTGCTGCCACAGCGCGACCTGACCGACGCGATGCGTGCTTCGCGTACCGGCGAGAATGACGTCATCATCGCGCCGCCGCACGTCACCGCGTCGGCTTTGATCCATGGCTATGAACTGGTGGCCTCCACCGGCGTGGTGTCCAAGTATGTGCTGGTCGGAAGCAACGAAGTGAAAACCGTCGCTGATCTGAAAGGGCGCCGCGCCTACTTTCCTCAGGAAGACTCGTTGCGCAGTTACGTGGCGCGCGGCCTGCTCGCGCAGGACGGACTGACGACCCGGAACCTGAAAGCCGTGACCTACGGCCAGACCAGCGGCGCCGGACTGCTGACGCTTGCCGGCGGCGCCGCCGATGCGACCGTAGCCCTCGAAAGCGAGTGGCAGGAGTGGAGCAAGACCCAGAAGAATCCAGGGAAGGCACTCGCGATCTCGCGGCCGATGCCGGGCGGGCTCGGTGTCGCCGTCAAGAAGACGCTGCCCGCGAGTGTGAAGACGGCCGTGGTGCAGTGGGTGACATCACCGGACTTCGTGATTCCCGGTGTGCCCCGCTTCAAGCCGACCAGCGACGCGGCGCCCTACGAGTACGTCGCGAGCCTGGGCATCTTCACGCCGTCTGAGCTGTCCGGCGTGCAGCGGGTCGATGCGCGCGCGGCCTACGATCTGGCGGACAAGGGCGCCAAGCTGGTCGACGTGCGCACCGAGAAAGAGTACGGCGCGCGCCATGCCCGCGGCGCGGTGAACCTGCCTTACGTCGAGAAGAGCCACAAGGTCATTGACTACGACGCAACGCAGGACAAGTTCGCCGGTCTGGCGACCCTGAACAAGGGCGATGCGCTGATCTTCTACTGCAACGGCGCCGAGTGCTGGAAGTCGTTCAAGGCGTCGAAGGCCGCGCGGGACGCGGGCTATTCGCGCGTGTACTGGCTCCGTGGCGGCTTGCCTGAATGGGTTGCGCAGGGGTTGCCGACCCAGCCGTAGCCTCGCTGGCTCACGGGCGGACGAAGGCTCGCTCGTGTTGCTGCGATCTGGCAGCCGGGCGAGGTGAGGGTCACCGACGCGAGGTGATTCCCCTCACGCTTTCGTTTGGGTTTCAGTCCGGCCAGTTACGGCCACTCGCGTGTCGCTCGTACGCCTCCGCCACCTGCGCAAGACCTGAGAAGTGGGCCATCTCACCCGCCACCATCGCAGAAAGCGCCGCTCCGCAGCAGGAAATCAGGTAAATCGTCGAGAGCAGTCCTGCGCACTCCTCCGGCGTCGACTGCGCCAACAGTCCGCGCATGGTCCCTGTGGATGCGGCACCCTGGGCGGGCGTATCCGCTGACGCGATGGCGAAGCCACCGTGATCCAGGCCGTCCGAAGCGCGATACTCGCTATGCAGTGGAATCGGAGCAGCCGCCGCCTCGAAGACGAGCGCCAGCGAAAACGATGCGATGGCAAACACGCAATCTGCGGTCAGAATTCGATCAGCACCTTGATCGATTCGCGTCTGTCCATCGCCTGATAGCCAGCCGGCACATCGTCGATGCCAATCGTGCGGTCGAAGACACGCCCGGGCTCGATGCGGCCTTCCAGCACGTCGGGCAGCAACTCGTCGATGTAAGCGCGAACGGGTGCCGGACCGCCCCCGACAATCACGTTCTTGTAGAACGAAGGCAGCCCCGGAATCCCGTCGTAGTGAGGCACGCCGACGCGGCCGATGGCACCGCCTGGCCGCGCGATCGCGACCGCATCGTCGATCGCCTGCTCGTTTCCCACGCATTCGAGCACCGAATGCACGCCGCGACCGTTCGTGAGCTGCATGATCCGCTCGACGCCTTCGGCACCGCGTTCGGTCACGATGTCGGTAGCGCCGAATTCGCGACCGAGTGCGATGCGATCGGTGTGGCGGCCGACCAGGATGATCCGTTCCGCCCCGAGGCGCTTCGCAGCGAGCACGCCACACAGGCCTACCGCTCCATCGCCGATCACGGCTGCCGACTTGCCGGGCCCCACCTTCGCCACACGGGCGGCGTGGTGACCGGTGCCCATGACGTCCGACAGGCTCAGCAGAGATGCCATCAAGCTCGTTTCGTTGGCAATGGGGAGTTTGTAGAGCGTGCCGTCCGCCTGCGGAATGCGAAGAGCTTCCGCCTGGGCACCATTGACGCCGCGGTTGCCGAAGAATCCGCCGTGCACGCAGGCGGTCTGCAGGCCCTCATGGCAGAACTCGCAGTGCCCGTCCGAGAAGGCGAACGGCATGATCACGAAGTCGCCCGCCTTCACGTTTCTAACTTTGCTTCCCACGGCCTCCACCACGCCGATGGCTTCGTGGCCCATGCTCTGCCCTGCCTCGGAGCGCTCCATCAGCCGATACGGCCACAGGTCGCTGCCGCAGATGCAGGCGCGTGTGACGCGAAGGACCGCGTCGGTCGGTTCCACGATCGTGGCATCCGGCAGGTTCTCGATGCGGACGTCTCCACGCCCGTACATGACGGTGGCTTTCATGCGAACTCCTTGTTCAGGGCCGGCGCCCCGGCCAGATACTGTTCGTCGGTGACGTGCTCCATCCATTCGACTGCCTTGCCGTCGAGCGCTTCCTGGATTGCGATGTGGGTCATGGCGGTCGTCGATGTGGCGCCGTGCCAGTGCCTGTGATTCGGGGGACACCAGATCACGTCGCCGGCGCGGATCTCGACGATCGCTTCGCCCTCGCACTGCGTCCAGCCGCAGCCGCTGGTCACCACGAGAGTCTGGCCCAGCGGATGGGTGTGCCATGCGGTGCGCGCACCGGGCTCGAAGGTCACGCTGGCGCAGGAAACGCGCGCGGGCGCGTCAGCGGAATGGAGCGGATCAATGCGCACGATGCCCGTGAACCAGGCCTCGGGCCCCTTGAGGGAAGGCTGTGATCCGGCGCGAATGAGTTTCATGCTGTTCCTTTCAAGTTCGGTTGCGAGCGAGCCCGGCGGCACCAAGGTGCTTCATTTCGAAACGGCCTCGATCGTCACGTCGAACGAGCCGCGAACGTCAAACGCCTCGATCCCGTGGTCGAACCGGCCGAGCTTGATCAGGCCCGTGGAGTAACCGAAGTCGCGGTAGAAAATCGCGAGGTTGCCCCAAGGGGCGTAGTAAGTGATGTCGCCGACGTCGGGATCGATACCCGCGGGCGCTCCCTGGGTGGTCAGCTTCTTCGGCAGGTACGACACCTTCTCGGTGGACGCGTAGTCCTCCATCTTCAGCGCCAGCGGCAGCAAAGCGATGAAGTCCCGCGCCGTCGGGCTATCGATCAAGGTGGCAGTGGCTGCCTTGCCGCTGTTTGTGAAACGAATCTTCATGGTGTGAGGCTCTGGGCTCGTTACCGTGGAGGAGCGTGGGGCGCTGCTTGGCGAGCCGGCGCAGCCTCCCGACGCCCCCAGGAAGGCGAGGGAGAGGATCGGACCTGCGATGGCTGGCAAGCGCCTCATTGGCCACTCCGAGCGTCCCAGGACGAGAAGATCATCCTCGAGGTGTCAGCCGACCGGCGAGCAAACCGCTGGCCTTCAATGTGAGGGCGAAGTCTCGAATCGCGGCCTCAGTTCGCCAGGGCTGTCTTCGCAGCCTCCGACGATCGAAGGTTCTGTTCGAAGAACCCGGCGATCCTGTCGAACGGGATCTTGTCGGTCCGGTCGTACAGGTCGACGTGGTCGGCATTCCTGACGATCATCAGTTCTTTCGGCTCCGCGGCGGACTTGTAAGCGTCCTCGCTGAAGTAGCGCGAATGGGCGTTCTCGCCGGCGATCAGGAGGATTGGCCGTGGCGAGATCTCGTCGATGTAGGTCAGCAGCGGCAGGTTCATGAACGGCATCGGGCCGGTAGCCGTCCACGCGCCGTTGGAGTTCGGCGAGCGCTTGTGAAAGCCGCGCGGTGTGCGGTAGTAGTCGAAATACATGCGCACGACGGGATCGGTGACGCCCTCCAGCGTAGCGGGCAGGATTCGCGGGCCCGGGGCCGGGGAACCGTTTGCAGCATCGGTCCAGCGCTGCCGGCTCATCTGCTCCAGCAGATGCGTGCGCTGCTGCCGGGTCATCTTGTCGTAATAACCCTTCGCCATCACGCGCGACATGTCGTACATGCTGGTCGTGACCACCGCCTTGATGCGCTTGTCGACCGCCGCAGCGGAGTGTCCCATGCCGCCGAAACCGCAGATGCCGATGAGGCCGATGCGCTCGCGATCCACGAACGGCTGCAGGCCGAGAAAGTCAACGGCAGCGCTGAAGTCCTCGGTGTTGATTTCGGGCGACGGCAAGTTACGTGGCTCGCCGCCGCTTTCGCCCGTGTAGGAGGGATCGAACGCCACTGCAGCGAAGCCCCGCTCTGCCATCGTCTGCGCATAGAGCCCGGACGACTGCTCCTTGACAGCGCCGAACGGACCGCTCACGGCAAGCGCGGGCAGCGCATGGCCACCACGATCTTTCGGCAAGTAGAGATCGCCGGCCAGCGTGATGCCATAGCGGTTCTTGAACGCCACTTTCCGATGCGCGACCTTTTCGCTCTTGCGAAAGGTCTTGTCCCACTCCTGGGTCAGGTTCATGGCAGTTACCCCGGTTGATCTCGAATTGTCTTTTGCCTTTGCGGGCCGTGTGCTCCCGAGCGTCGAGACGGATAGACAGAGGGCCGCCTGCATGAACTTCCTGCGGGAGTACACGTCGTCGCGCATTGATCTCACCTCTGGATGTACGAATTTCTTGAGAGCCCTATCGGCGTCACCGCCAGATTCGATCCAACCTGGTTCCGAGCGGTGCCGCCGCAACGCTTTGCACTGTAGTGGCCGGGTCAGCAAAGGAATAGCGGGCAAAGACTTGCACCAGTATCAAACGGTGTTTGATAATCAAAGGCTGGGTGACCACCGGGTCCACATCCCATGCCGTTCAACGAACTGCGCGCCATCTCGTCTTTCGCCAAGGCCGTTGAACTCGGCAGCATCCGCAAGGCGGCCTTTGCACAGGGCATCACGCCGCAGGCAGCGAGTCATGCCATCGGTCAACTGGAGCGTCACCTGGGTGTCCGCATCCTGCATCGCACGACGCGCAGCCTGGCGGTGACCGAAGAAGGCCGGCACCTGCTGGAGCAAGCCGTTCCAGCGCTCGCCTCGCTGGAAGGCGCGTTGACTCAGGCGAAGGAGGCGCGCCACGCGATCGCCGGGCCGCTACGGGTCGCAGGTCCCAAGTCGTCCTTCGCGCCGGTGCTGGCGCCGTTGCTCGAGGAGTTCTGCCGGATGCATCCGGCGGTCCAGCCCGACGTCGTGCTCGAGGATGCGGTCGGGGACTGGGTGCAGGAGCGCGTGGATCTGGGCTTCCGCATCGGCGTTCATCACCCGGGCGGAGGTCTGGTGGCGCGGCGACTCTTCCCCTTGCAGCTGATTGTTTGCGCTGCACCGGCTTACCTGGAAAGCCACGGCATTCCCACGACGCCGGCAGACCTGTCATCTCATCGGTGCAGCGTCTTTCGCAACACGGTCTCGGGTCAGCTTGAACCGTGGTATCTCAGCCACGACGGGGCGATCCACGAGCACCGTCTTCCGCCGGCGCTCTCGTCGAATGATCTCGATCTCGAACTGCAGCTCGTGCTTGCCGGGCAGGTGATCGGGCAGCTAACGAACCTGTCGGCGACCCAGCACATACGGGAGGGGCGTCTCGTGCCGTTGCTGGTGTCTTACGTCAGCCAGCACTACGGCGTCTACCTTTACTACGGCAGCCGGGTCGCGCAGCCGAAGCGGGTACGAGCGTTCATCGACCTGGCGGTCGCGCGCCTCGAAGATGCGCCTGCCTTCGTGCTCAGTCGCAAGGAACTGGAGGCGGCGACTGCATCGCGGCGTCGGGGACGGCAACGCAAGTGAGCCGAGATGGAGGGACCGCCTTCCAAATGCGGCGGTGACCTCTTGGGGCGCGATCTGCCGATCTGACGGATGGCGGCTTTCAAGATGAAGTCGACGGCCGATTTGGGAATTCACCGACGGGCTAAGGGTCGACTTCTGCTGTTCGAACGCACGAAGCGCAATCGGTTTCAATAGAAGCCAGTAGTTCTGGTGTGACGGTCCTTCACGGCGCGGCGTGGCGCACCTGCCCGCCAATACATGACCTCGCACCTCCGGAGGAGTTCGGCGAAGCGCGCCCGCGACGCCGCTGGACATCCGGCGTACAAGCGGCTCCAATTCCAGCGCGCCTTGGCGCCGACGACGCTCTGCGGTTGCAGATATCGGAGGAGCAGCGATGGAAAGCACCGCGAGCATGCGCGTTCACCACTACCGGCAGATCCTGCTGTGGCCGCTGCAGCTGCTGCCGCTGCGTCCTGACAGCCAGATCCAGCGCCACTGGGAAGTGCTGGAAGAAGGTGGCGCCGACTGTCCATGGCACGCCGTCATCGATGAGTTCACCGGTGACCCGACCGAGTTCCAGGAGCGCCACTACAACGAGTTCGTGACCTTTCTGCCGTATGTGCAGCGCTTCCTCTACGGCGAGGGACGCGTACGGCGCGGCAACGGAAAGGAAGCCGGCGGTCCCGAGCGTGGCCCCGGCGTTTCGCCGATGCGGGTGTTCCGTCGCGACGATGTCGCCGCCGTGCGGGTCGTGATCGGCGCAGGCGAGCCGCCGGTGACGCTGCGGATCGTGCATGTCGACCTGTACTTCTTCTACGACATCGATGTCGTGCTCTTGAACGTCGAGGTCCATGCCGACGACCTGACGCTGTCGCAGGCGCAGGAGATCATGTACCGCCTCGGCCGTGCCTACCCTGCAGGCTGGGACGAGCAGCAGCAGGGTCTGCATTCGACCGCAAGCTTCGAATGGCTGGCGCCCGACGGTCGGGTGCTGGCCGCCTCGGACACCAACGAGCGGGCGCGCTTCCTGGCCTATGTCGGCGAGCACCGGGCGCCGCGCATCGGCGCGCAGTGGGCGTTCCTGCTGAAGCCGCTGCTGCCCGAGAACGTCGACGTCAAGGGGCTGATCCGCTACCGGCAGCTCGAGTACTACCGGATGCCGCTGCTGGCGTACGTGGCCGTCGACGATCCCGCTGCGCTGACGCGCGCCGACTTCATCCGCCTCGGCCTGGTGACGGGATCGGGCGACGACATTCCCTATTCGGAATCACATCTCGGCGACTTCGAGGCCCGCCACTGCTACGACCGCTACTGGTGCGGTTCGGGCCGGGCGCCGCAGACCCGCTATCTGAGCTGCGGTCATGCGCTGGTCGTTGTCGGGGACGCGCATTCCGCCTATTTCCGCGACAGCGAGCGGGGCGTGCTCGGACAGTTCCGCCATCAGCACTTCCTGCTCTTCCTGATCGCGCATTTCCAGAAGGCGGCGCTGCTGATGTTCTCCGACCGCCTGGCCGACGCGCTGAAGCGCCTGGACATCGCCGACGCCGACAGCATCAGGCAGTTCAAGCGCGCGATCCGCCAGAACTTCGAGATCTTCCTTCGCTTCACGCATCGCTACTGGTTTCACGAGGTCTCGGAACAGGCGCAGGCAAAAGCGCTGTTCCAGCTGTGTTCCGAGCATCTGGGGCTGGACCCGCTGTACGCCGAGGTCAAGGAGCGCATCAGCGAGATGAACACCTACCTCGAGGGCGACAACCTGCGCCGCCAGGCCAACACCGTCGTCAGGCTCACGGTGGTGACGACCTTCGGGCTGATCGGCACGGTGGCGACCGGCTTCCTCGGCATGAACCTGCTGGCCGAGGCCGATAGCCCGATCGGGCGCCGCGTGCTGATCTTCCTCGTGGTGCTGGCCATTGCGACACTGATGACGATCTACACGCTGAGCAAGGCGAAGCGCATGTCCGACTTCCTTGATGCGTTGTCGGATGAACGTCTTCCGACGCGCGCCAAATTCGTGGCGCTGCTCGACGTCTGGCGCTCGCGCGACCGCCCCTGAGCCGGGGTTGCGGCCGCTTCGCGGCGCCGCCATTGCAGGGCGGGCGCCAGGAGGCGGCGCACTTGAGTGGATGCAGGACTGTGGATTTCGGCCTACAGTCGGCGACCCCCGTTCGAGCCGACAGGAGAACGACGATGAATGCACCGGCAGATCCGGCACGGCTGACCGATCCGCGTTGCGACGACGCGCGCGTGGTCCGCGCACCGCGCGGCGCGAAGCTCTCGTGCAAGAGCTGGCTCACCGAAGCCGCCTACCGCATGATCCAGAACAATCTGGATCCCGAGGTGGCCGAAGACCCGAAGCGGCTGGTCGTCTACGGCGGCATCGGCCGCGCGGCGCGCGACTGGGCCTGCTTCGACGCGATCCTGGCAACGCTGCGCGAGCTCGGCGACGACGAGTCGCTGCTGGTCCAGTCCGGCAAGCCGGTCGGCGTGTTCAGGACGCATCCCGACGCGCCGCGCGTGCTGCTCGCCAACTCGAACCTGGTGCCGAAGTGGGCCACCTGGGAGCACTTCAACGAGCTCGACCGCAAGGGCCTGATGATGTACGGGCAGATGACGGCCGGCTCGTGGATCTACATCGGCAGCCAGGGCATCGTGCAGGGCACGTACGAGACCTTCGGCGAAGCGGGGCAGCAGCACTTCAACGGCGACTGGAGCGGGCGCTGGATCTTGACCGCCGGCCTGGGCGGCATGGGGGGTGCGCAGCCCCTCGCCGCGACGCTGGCCGGCGCGGTGTCGCTCAACATCGAGTGCCAGCAGTCGCGCCTCGACTTCCGTCTGCGCACGCGCTACCTCGACAAGCAGGCGCGAGACATCGACGACGCGCTGGCGCTCGTGCAGCAGCACTGCGCAAGCAAGGAGGCGGTCTCGATCGGCCTGCTCGGCAATGCCGCGGAAGTGCTGCCCGAGCTGGTGCGCCGTGCGCGCGCCGGCGGGTTGATGCCTGACCTCGTCACCGACCAGACCTCGGCGCACGATCTCGTGCATGGCTACCTGCCGGCTGGGTGGAGTGTGGAGCGTTGGCAGGCGGCGCAGGCCGACCCGATCCGTCACGGCGAGCTGACCGCTGCCGCGGCCGCATCGTGTGCGGTGCACGTGCAGGCGATGCTCGACTTCCAGGCGATGGGCGCGAAGGTCGTCGACTACGGCAACAACATCCGGCAGGTCGCGCTCGACCAGGGCGTGAGGAATGCGTTCGACTTCCCGGGCTTCGTGCCGGCGTATATCCGGCCGCTGTTCTGCGAGGGCAAGGGGCCATTCCGCTGGGTGGCACTGTCCGGCGATCCCGAGGACATTTACAAGACCGATGCGAAGATCAAGCAGCTGTTTCCTGCCAACAGGCACGTGCACCGCTGGCTCGATATGGCGCGCGAGCGCATCGCGTTCCAGGGCCTGCCGGCGCGCATCTGCTGGCTCGGCCTCGGCGAGCGCGATCTCGCGGGGCTGGCGTTCAACGACATGGTGCGCAGCGGCGAGCTGAAGGCGCCGATCGTCATCGGCCGCGATCACCTCGACACCGGCTCGGTCGCGAGTCCCAACCGCGAGACCGAGTCGATGAAGGACGGCAGCGACGCGGTGTCCGACTGGCCGCTGCTCAACGCGCTGCTCAACACGGCCGGCGGCGCCACCTGGGTCTCGTTTCACCACGGCGGCGGCGTCGGTATGGGCTACTCGCAGCACGCCGGCGTCGTCATCGTCGCCGACGGCACCGAGGCCGCCGCGAAGCGGCTGGCGCGCGTGCTGGTCAATGACTGCGGCTCGGGCGTCATGCGTCACGCCGACGCGGGCTACGAGAGCGCGGTCGCGTGCGCGCGCCGCAACGGGCTCAAGCTGCCGATGATCGGGAGCTAAACGCGTGGCGGCACTGATCATCGAACCGGGTCGGCTGCAGCTCGATGACCTGAGGCGCGTCTGGCAGGCGCCGCTGACCGTGGCGCTCGCGGCCGACGCGTGGGCGGCGGTCGAGAAGTCGTCGCAGGCCGTGCAGCGCATCGTCGCGAAGGGTGACGCTGCCTACGGCGTCAATACGGGTTTCGGCCTGCTGGCGAAGAAGCGCATTCCCGATGCGGAGCTCGCGCAGCTGCAGCGCAACCTGATCCTCTCGCACTCGGTCGGCACCGGGCCACTGCTCACCGAAGACGTGGTGCGCCTCGCGCTGGTGATGAAGATCGCGAGCCTGGCGCGCGGACACTCGGGCGTACGACGCCGCATCGTCGAGACGCTGATCGCGTTCGTCAACGCCGGCATCGTGCCGTGCGTGCCGGCCAAGGGTTCGGTCGGTGCCTCGGGGGACCTTGCGCCGCTGTCGCACCTGACGCTGGCACTGCTCGGTGACGGTGACGTGCGCGTGAACGGCGTACTTCAGCCGGCGCGCAAGGCGCTCGCCGCCGCGGGCATCGAGCCGGTCGTGCTCGGTGCCAAGGAGGGCCTGGCGCTGATCAACGGCACGCAGATCTCGACCGCGCTCGCGTTGCACGGCCTCTTCATGGCCGAGCGTGTGTTCGAGGCGGCCGTCGTCGTCGGCGCGATGGCGGTCGACGCCGCCAAGGGCAGCGACGCTCCGTTCGATCCGCGCGTGCACGAACTGCGCGGCCATGCCGGACAGATCGCCACCGCGCATGCCTATCGCGAGCTGCTCGCCGGCAGCGCGATCCGCGCCTCGCACCTCGTCAACGATGACCGCGTGCAGGACCCGTACAGCCTGCGCTGCCAGCCGCAGGTGATGGGTGCATGCCGCAACCTGATGGCGCAGGCGGCGCGCACGCTGCTCACCGAGGCCAATGCGGTGACGGACAACCCGCTGGTGTTCGCAGGCAGGGACGGGGGGACCGACGACGTGCTGTCGGGCGGAAACTTCCACGCCGAGCCGGTCGCCTTCGCCGCCGACACGCTGGCGCTCGCGATCGCCGAAATCGGCGCACTGTCGGAGCGTCGCATCGCGTTGCTGATCGATGCGACGCTGTCGGGCCTGCCGCCGTTCCTCGTGCGCGACCCGGGCGTGAACTCCGGCTTCATGATCGCGCACGTGACGGCCGCGGCGCTGGCGTCGGAGAACAAGTCGATCGCGCACCCGGCCAGCGTCGACAGCCTGCCGACGTCGGCCAACCAGGAAGACCACGTCAGCATGGCCACCTTCGCCGCGCGCAGGCTGCACGAGATGGCGACCAATACCGCGAACATCGTCGGCATCGAACTGCTGGCCGCGGCGCAGGGCATCGACTTCCACCGGCCGCTCGCGACCTCGCCGCGCCTGGCCGCGGCACATGCGATCCTGCGGGCGCGTGTGCCGTTCTACGAGGTCGACCGCATCCTGGCGCCGGACATCGCGGCAGCGTCGGAGCTCGTCGCTTCGGGCGCGCTCGGCGTGGGCAGCCGCGACCTGTTCGCCCCGCTCGCGTGACGCCGGTCGACCTGTCCGTCTGGCAGGGCCGCGTCGATGCGGCGGAAGGCGCGCTCGGGCGCCGCTGGCATCAGGTGATGCAGCCGCTCGATGGGCGGACCGCGGCAGGGACGATCACACTGCTCGGCTTCGCGTGCGACGCCGGAGTAGCGCGCAATCACGGCCGCGTCGGTGCGGCCGAAGGACCGCGTGCGATCCGCCATGCGCTTCGCAATATGCCGCTGCATGAGTGCACGCAACTCGCCGATGGCGGCGACGTCGTCTGCGATGGCGACGCGCTCGAAGCCGCGCAGCAGGCGCTCGCGGCGGTCGTGGCAGGGGAACTGGACGCGCAGCGCTTCCCGCTGGTGCTGGGCGGCGGCCATGAGATGGCGTGGGGATCGTTCAGCGGACTGGCCGCGTACCTCGCGGGCCGGTCCGGGGCGCCGCGGATCGGGATCGTCAACTTCGATGCGCACTTCGACCTGCGCCGCGATGTGCGGGCCACGTCGGGCACGCCGTTCCTGCAGATCGCCTCCGATTGCGCGGCGCGCGGCTGGCCGTTCCGCTACGCCTGCCTTGGCGTCAGCCGGTACTCGAACACCGAGGCGCTGTTTGCGCGTGCGCAGGAGCACGACGTGATGTGGCGGCTCGATGAGGCGGTCAGCGTGGCGGGCACGTCGCCGGCCCTGTCCGCCTTCACCGCCTCGGTCGATCATCTCTATCTGACGTTTTGCCTTGATGTGCTGCCGGCGGCGGTGGCTCCGGGCGTCAGTGCGCCGGCCGCGCGGGGCGTCGGGCTCGACGTGCTGGAACCGCTGGTCGACGCCGTCTGCGCGACCGGCAAGGTGCGCCTGGCAGACATCGCCGAAATGAATCCGCGCTTTGACATCGACGGCCGCACAGCGGCGGTGGCCGCACGTCTCGCCGCCCGCATCGCCAACGGAGTCGTGCGTGCGCGTCGATAGCCTGTGGACCAACGTCCATCTGGCGACGATGGCCGACGCCGGCGACGTCCGCAA
This sequence comes from Burkholderiaceae bacterium, assembly GCA_035429805.1. Taxonomy (GTDB): domain Bacteria; phylum Pseudomonadota; class Gammaproteobacteria; order Burkholderiales; family Burkholderiaceae_F; genus JALORV01. The sequence goes on along the minus strand of DAOMFL010000005.1, from coordinate 2,844 downwards.
CGGCGCACTCGCGGTGCTCGACGGCCGCATCGCCTGGGTCGGCCGCGCGGCCGACCTGCCTTCGGACCTCCAGGCCGCGCGGCGCACCGACGGCGGCGGTGCCTGGATCACGCCGGGCCTCGTCGATTGCCACACGCACATCGTCTACGCCGGCAACCGCAGTGACGAGTTCGATGCGCGCCTGAACGGCGCGAGCTACGCGGAAATCGCGCAGCGCGGAGGCGGCATCGTGTCGACCGTCCGAGCGACGCGGGCGGCGTCCGACGAGGATCTCTACGCAGCCAGCGTCAAGCGCGTGCGCGCATTGCTGGCCGAGGGCGTGACAACGCTCGAGATCAAGTCCGGCTACGGACTCGACCTCGAAACGGAACGCAAGATGCTTCGCGTCGCGCGCCGTATCGGCCGCGAACTGCCGGTGACGGTGCGCACGACCTTCCTTGGCGCACATGCGCTGCCGCCCGAGTTCGCGGGGCGTGCCGACGCCTACGTCGATGAAGTCTGCGATCGCATGCTGCCGGCGCTGGTCGATGAAGGACTGGTTGATGCCGTCGATGCCTTCTGCGAGACGATCGGCTTCACGCCCGCGCAGACGGAACGTGTGTTCCGCGCCGCTACCGCGCTCGGCTTGCCGGTCAAGCTGCACGCCGAACAGCTGTCGGACCAGGGCGGCGCGGCGCTGGTCGCGCGCTTCGGCGGCCTGTCGGCCGATCACCTCGAATGGCTCTCGCCCGCCGGCATCGACGCGATGGCCGAGGCCGGAACCGTCGCCGTGCTGCTGCCGGGCGCGTTCTACGTGCTGCGCGAGACTCGCGTGCCGCCGATCGAAGCGCTGCGCGCCGCCGGCGTGAGGATGGCGGTGGCCACCGACTGCAATCCGGGCACGTCGCCACTGACGTCGCTGCTGCTGGCCATGAACATGGCGTGCACGCTGTTCCGCCTGACGCCGGCCGAAGCGCTCGCCGGAGCAACGGTCCACGCGGCGCGCGCGCTCGGCCTGGCGGGCGAGATCGGTTCGCTCGAAGCCGGCAAGCGCGCCGACTTCGTGCTGTGGGACATCGAGCGGCCGGCCGATCTCGCCTATGCGGTCGGATTCAATCCGCGTCGCACGGTCGTTCGCGCGGGCGCGGAGCTGGCATGACCGAACACGCGCACCGCATCGTCATCGTCGGCGGTGGAGCGGGCGGCCTGCCGCTGGCGGTCAAGCTCGGCGATCGTTACGGCCGCCGTGGACCGGTGCAGGTGACGCTGATCGACCAGCATGCGACCCATGTGTGGAAGCCGCTGCTGCACGAGGTGGCGGCCGGTCGCATGGATGCCGACGCGCACGACCTCGACTATCCTGCGATCGCCCACTGGCACGGGTTCCGCTTTGCGCAGGGGACGCTCGAAGGGCTCGACCGCACTGCGCGCGAAATCGTCGTCGGCGCCGTTCGCGCGCCCGAAGGTGACGAGATCCTGCCGCGCCGGACGTTCGCCTACGACACGTTGATCCTGTGCATCGGCAGCGTCAGCAACGATTTCGGTATTCCGGGCGTGGCGGAGCACGCGATCGCGCTCGACATGCGTGAGGACGCGGAGCGGTTCCATCGCCGGCTGCTGGCGGCCTGCGTGCGTGCCGATGCGCGCGCCGCGGCCGGCGAGGGCGCCGAAGTGCGCATCGTCATCATCGGCGCCGGCGCGACGGGCGTCGAACTGGCGGCGGAACTGCGGCAGACGACGCGCGAGCATGCGGGCTACGGACTCGACCACCTCGATCCCGCCCGCAACATCCGCATCACGATCCTCGAAGCGGCCCCACGCATCCTGCCGCCGCTGTCCGAACACCTGGCAGCCGCAGCCACCGACTTGCTGCAACGGCTCGATATCGACGTGCGGGCCAGCCAGCGTGTCATCGGGGTCGATACGGAAGGCGTGCGGACGGCGGGCGGTGACTTCATTCCCGCCGACCTCGTCGTCTGGGCCGCCGGAATCAAGGCGTCCGCCGTGCTGGGCACGCTCGACCTCGAAGTCAATCGCGCGAACCAGCTGGTCGTCGGCCCGTCGCTGCAGACGACGCGCGACCCTGCGATCTTCGCGTTCGGTGACTGCGCTGCCGCACCCTGGCTCGGACACACCGCCGGAACGCTGCTGCCGCCGCGCGCGCAGGTCGCGCGCCAGCAGTCGAATCTCTTGTTGAAGTCGATGACGGCCCGGCTCGCCGGGCGTCCTTTGCCGGAGTTTCGCTTTCACGACTTTGGTTCGCTCGTATCGCTGGGCGAACTCTCGGCCGTCGGCACACTGATGGGGCGGCTGATCGGTGGCAGCATGCTGATCCAGGGCCTGATCGCGCGTGCGATGTACGCATCGCTCTACAAGCTGCACCAGATCTCGATCCACGGTGTCGTACGGGTCGGGCTCGATACGCTGGGGCGTCAGATGCGCGGACGGGTCGAACCGCGCGTCAAGCTGCACTGAGTCTTCAGTGAAAGTCATGGCTCGGGGCGAGCAGCCCGCCGAGCAGCGACGAGTGATCCTCGAGCCGTGACGCGATCAGGTGCACGATCGGCGTGACGCCGGTCGTCACGCGCTCGACGTGGCCGTAGACCGTCAGCAGCGTTGAACCCAGCATCGCGCGGCGGTACTTCTCGCCGGTGGTGTTCCAGACGACGACGTTAACGGTGCCGGTTTCGTCCTCGATGGTGACAAAGGTGACTCCGCTCGCGGTGCTCGGCCGCTGGCGGCAGGTGACGATGCCGGTGGTGCGCACGCGCTGCTGGTCGCGTGCGTTGCCGACGCCGGCGGCCGTGAGATAGCCCTTCGCGTTGAAGCGCTCGCGCAGCAGCGCCAGCGGATGGCGGCGCAGCG
>DAOMFL010000004.1:0-116803 GCA_035429805.1 Burkholderiaceae bacterium | reverse complement strand
TGACGCCGGGCTGGTTCAGGATGTTGAGGCACGTGTACAGCGACACGGTCTTGCCCGAGCCGGTCGGTCCGGTCACCAGCACCATGCCGTAAGGGCGCTGGACCGCATTGACCAGCAGCTCCTTCTGATCCGGCTCGTAGCCCAGCGCCTCAATGCCGAGCTTGGCCTGCGACGGGTCGAGAATCCGCATCACGATCTTCTCGCCGAACATCGTCGGCAGCGTGCTGACGCGGAAGTCGATCGCGCGCTGCCCCGAGAGCGCCAGCTTCATGCGGCCGTCCTGCGGCACGCGCTTCTCGGAGATGTCGAGCTTGGAAATGACCTTGATGCGCGTCGACAGGCGCTCGCGGATGGCCAGCGGCGGCTGGGCGATCTCGCGCAGAACCCCGTCAATGCGGAAGCGGACGCGATAGAACTTCTCGTAGGGCTCGAAGTGGAGGTCCGACGCCCCTTCTCCGATCGCATCGAGCAGAAGCTTCTGCAGGAAGCGCACGACCGGGGCATCGTCGACTTCAGCCTGTGCGGCGTCCTCGGACGCCTGCTCCGGGGCCTCGCCCAGCAGGTCGTCGAAATTGACGTCGTCAGCGCCAACCATGTCCTCCAGCTTCTGGTTGACGGACTGCGACTGTGCCTCGACGAGTCTCAGCAGCTTGTCGTGTTCGACGACGATGATGTCGAGCGCGAGCTGGGTCTGGAACTTGACCTGGTCGAGCGCCGCGAAGTTGGTCGGATCGGAAACGGCAACGGCCAGTCGATTGCCCCGCTTGCGCAGCGCCATCACGCGCTGGGTCGCGACCAGCTTCTTGTCGATGATGTCGCGCGGCAGCTGTTCGAGGTCGAGCGCCGAGAGATCGAGCATCGGGTGCCCGAATGTCTCTGCGGCGAACCGCGCCACTCCGCCTGCCGAGAGGCCTGTCACGTCGGCCGCGCTGATCAGTTCGTCGATGAACTGGGTGTTGGACTGGGTTGCCTTGCGCGCGAAATTCTCGGCGCGGTCAGGCCGCAGCTTGCCCTGCTGTACGAGCGCGCGCGCGAGACCGGTAAGGGCCCCTGCGGCGGCGGCAGGACCTTGGGTTACGGCTGACATGAAATGGTGCTGTCCCTGACGGGTCCGACAAGACCCAAGTTATAGCGGGCGGGCACTTCTCACGAAGCGAAAAGATACTGCCGATATGGGCCTGATTTGTAAAGCTTAGCTCCCACAAACGGGGCAAGCCGTACGACGTGGAATTGCGGCCGTCGCAGTGGCGAATCACGCCGATCGAGCAAGCCTCGAACGAGTGGCGCCGAAGCCTCGAGTGCTTCGCCGAGACGTCCTGGCAGAGGCAGTGGATGCGCCCGGCGACTTTATGCGGACTGCCGGAAGCGGGAGAAGTGGCGGGAGGGAAGTGGTCGGGGTGAGAGGATTTGAACCTCCGACTCCTGCGTCCCGAACGCAGTACTCTACCAGGCTGAGCTACACCCCGACGTCCGCGGGCTCTTCAACTTCCGGGATACCTTGCGACCTGAATCAGCGATCCCGAGCCACCGCGAAAGCGAGCAAGTTTAACAAAGAATCGCGGTACTCCGATTCGGGCAGGCCACGCAGCGCTTCCTCAGCCACATTGACTTCCTTCATCGCAAGCTGCCCGGAGTAGGCGATCGAGCCGTTGTCACTGACGATCCTCGCGATCGCGTCGAAGTCGCCGTGGCCCTCGCGAATGGCCTTCACGACAAGTTCACGCTGATCCGGCGCGGCACTCCTCAACGCATGAATCAGCGGCAGCGTAACCTTGCCCTCGCGCAGGTCGTCGCCGAGACGCTTGCCGATGTCCGCCGTATGGCCGGAGTAGTCGAGCATGTCATCGACGATCTGGAAGGCGCGACCAAGGGAGGCTCCATACCGCGCGCAGCGCTCTTCCGTTTCCGGGGCCGCCTCGGCGAGTACCGCGGCGATCCTCGATCCGGCCTCGAACAGCGTGGCCGTCTTGCGTTCAACGACGCTGAAGTACCGTTCTTCGTCGACGGAAGGATCGTGTACGTTCAGCAGTTGCAGCACCTCGCCTTCGGCGATGCGATTCGTCGCATCCGCGAGGATGCGCATCACGCGCATGCTGCCCGCGTCGACCATCATCTGGAAAGCCCGGGAGTAGACGAAGTCTCCGACCAGGACGCTCGCCGCATTGCCGAAGCGGGCGTTCGCCGTAGGACGGCCCCGGCGCAGGTCGGATTCGTCGACTACATCGTCGTGCAGCAGGGTGGCGGTGTGGATGAACTCGACAACCGCTGCCAGCAGCACATGCGCCGTGCCGCGATAGCCGAGCGCACGGGCTATCAGCAGCACGACCGCCGGCCGCAGGCGCTTGCCGCCTGCGCCAATGATGTAGTCCGCGATCGTGTTGACCAGAGCGACGTCCGACCCGAGCCGCTCGCGAATGACGGCGTCGATGGCTTGCATGTCACCTGCCACCGGAGCCAGAAGGCTCTTCAGATCGGGCGTACCGCGGCCCGACGTCGCGACCATGATCGGCGACGCGCGGCAGGGCGCGGTTTCCGCAAGCGGGGCAGGGGTTCGCTCCATCGCGGCCATTATAGGAGGCGACCTCAGCGTTTCTGCGTAGCAGGTTTGGCGAGAGCGGGACTGCCGCCGCGCTTCGGACAGTTTGACTCCGGTGGCGGGAAAGTGTGATAATTCAAAGCTTTCCAGCAACCGCCTCGGACGTGTCGAGGGTCTGAGCAACCGGTGCGGCAAGGCGGGGGGCGCAAAGCAGGGTGGAATGCGTCGCAGGTTCCAGTCGCCGCATTTCGGTTCAAGTGCGAGCCGGGCGAGCAGATACCAGACCAGACGGCCGGTTTGAGTCAGACCGGCCAATTGATTGAGTCTTGCGCGTCCGCATCCTCGGGATCGGGCGGCAGAGGAGTCCAACGATGTACGCAGTGATCAAGACGGGCGGCAAGCAGTACCGCGTCGCCGCCGGCGATACAGTCAAGGTGGAATCGCTTCCAGGCGAAGTGGGGCAGCAGGTCCGGCTGGCCGAGGTGCTTGCCGTTGTCGACGGCGGCAACCTGCGCACGGGCAATCCGAGCCTCAAGGGGGCCGAGGTTGTTGCCACCGTGCTGAGCCACGGGCGTCGCGACAAAGTCACGATCTTCAAGATGCAGCGGCGCAAGCATTTCCAGAAGCACGCCGGTCATCGTCAGAACTACACCGAGCTGCGCATCGACACTATCGCAGCCTGACATCACAGCAGCGGTTACACGAATAGAGTGAGGGTGCGATGGCACACAAGAAGGCAGGCGGTTCCTCCCGCAACGGTCGCGATTCACAGGCTAAACGACTCGGAGTCAAGGTTTTCGGTGGCCAGGCTATCCCGGCTGGGGCGATCATCGTCCGGCAGCGCGGCACTCAATTCCACGCCGGCGACAACGTCGGCATGGGCCGTGATCACACGCTGTACGCCACCGTAAATGGCGAGGTTAAGTTCGATACCGGCGGCGCGCAGAACCGCCGCGTGGTGAGCGTCGTTCCGGCCGGCTGATCAACGGCGACGGCGTCCAGCTTGACGAAAGCCCTGCCGTCTTCGGCAGGGCTTTTTTGTTCGTAGACCCATGAAGTTCATCGACGAAGCGCGCATCGAGGTATCCGCGGGTAAAGGCGGCGACGGCTGCGCCTCGTTTCGCCGCGAAAAGTTCATTCCGAAGGGCGGGCCCGATGGCGGCGATGGCGGGCGAGGCGGCAGCATCTGGGCACGGGCTGACCGGAACATCAACACCCTGATCGACTACCGTTACGCTCGCAAGCACAGCGCTGCGAGCGGCCAGCCAGGTCGGGGCGCCGACTGCTATGGCGCTGGTGGAGACGATGTTGAACTCAGGATGCCCGTCGGCACGGTGATCTTCGACGAAGATACCGGCGAGGAACTCGCGGATCTCGCGCGCCATGGCGACCGCGCGCTGCTCGCGGCGGGCGGGCGAGGCGGCCTGGGCAATCTGCACTTCAAGTCGAGCACCAACCGGGCGCCGCGGCAGTTCACGAAGGGCGATCCCGGAGAGCAGCGCCGGTTGCGGCTGGAACTTCGCGTGCTTGCCGACGTGGGGCTGCTCGGCATGCCCAACGCGGGAAAGTCGACGTTGATCCGTGCCATCTCCAACGCGAAACCGAAGGTGGCCGACTATCCGTTCACCACGCTGCATCCGCATCTCGGAGTCGTTCGGGCCGGTGCGGAGCGCAGCTTCGTCGTGGCTGACGTACCCGGACTGATCGAGGGAGCCGCCGAGGGCGCCGGCCTCGGGCATCAGTTTCTCCGCCATCTCAGCCGCACGGGCCTGCTGCTGCACGTAATCGATTGCGTGGGCCCCGACGGGACCGCCGACCCGGTGCGCGACGCACGGGTGATCGCAGCCGAGCTGAAGAAGCATGGCCCCGAGCTGGCGCGCAAGCCGCGCTGGTTCGTGCTGAACAAGGCTGATCTGGTTCCCGCGGAAGAGCGCGATTCTCTGGTGGCGGACTTCCGCCGCCGGCTGCGCACGCGAGCGCCGGTGTTCCTCATCTCGGCGGCGACGCGTGAAGGTTGCGATGATCTCGTCGCGGAAGTTCAGGCCTTTCTCGATCGTCGGCGACGTGCGTCCGAGGCTCACGCCGGCTCGGCGCCGCAGATTGCGGAGGCCTGATGCCGGCTTTGCAGCAGGCGCGACGTGCCGTCGTCAAGGTTGGCAGCAGCCTGGTGACCAACGATGGTCGCGGGCTCGATCTCGACGCGATCTCGCGCTGGGCCCAGCAGATCGCCCACCTGCGGTCGCAGGCAAAGCAGATCGTGCTCGTCTCGAGCGGTGCGATCGCGGAAGGTATGCAGCGACTTGGCTGGAGCCGCCGGCCGCATCAGATTCACGAGCTCCAGGCGGCTGCCGCGATCGGACAGATGGGACTGGCGCAAGCCTACGAGACGCGCTTCAGCAGCCTCGGCCTGCGGACGGCGCAGGTGCTGCTGACGCACGCGGACCTTGCCGACCGCGCCCGCTACCTCAATGCGCGCTCGACCTTGCTGACACTGCTCGACCTCGACGTGGTCCCGGTCATCAACGAGAACGACACAGTCGTCACCGACGAAATCAAGTTCGGCGACAACGACACGCTGGCGGCACTGGTGACCAATCTGGTGGAAGCGGATGTGCTGGTGATCCTGACTGATCAGGCAGGCCTGTATTCCGCCGATCCGCGGCGCGAGCCGGCCGCACGCCTGATTCAGTGCGCGATTGCGGGATCTCCGGAGCTGGAGGCAATGGCCGGAGGCGCCGGCAGTGCGATCGCACGCGGCGGCATGCTGACCAAGGTGCTGGCTGCCAAGAGGGCAGCGCGCAGCGGCGCGCACACACTGATCGCATCGGGTCGCGAGCCCGACGTGCTGGTTCGCCTGGCGGCGGGCGAGGCCATCGGATCCGAGCTGACGGCATCGACGGCCGTGCTGACGGCGCGCAAGCAGTGGCTCGCCGACCACCTGCTGCTGAAGGGGCGTGTCGTCGTCGACGAGGGCGCTGCACGAGCGCTGGCGGCCGGCGGCAAGAGCCTGCTTCCGATCGGCGTCGTGGACGTCGTCGGCGAGTTTCAGCGTGGCGACGTCGTCGGCTGCGTCACGCGCGATGGTCGCGAAGTGGCGCGCGGGCTGGTCAACTATTCCAGCTCGGAGGCGCGGCAGATTGCGCGCAAGCCGACCAGCGAGATCGAGTCAACGCTGGGCTTCATGGAGGAGCCGGAGCTGATTCACCGGGACAACCTGGTTCTGCTCTGAGTGCCGCCCGTCAGTTCGGGTCAGACCCGGCACTCGTGCCCGAGTCGCCCACGGCTGCCACCGCAGGGCTGGCGCCATCGGAATCCCGATCGAACTGCCGGCCCCTGCCGCGGAACTCGCGGTGATGGGGTCGTCCCGGTTTGAACACGAAGCGCGAGAGCTCGAGCAGCGCCTGCTGGTAGACATCGCGCTTGAACTCGATGACGGCGTCGAGCGGCACCCAGTAGTCGTGCCAGCGCCAGGCGTCGAACTCGGGATGCGTCGTCGCGCGCAGGCTGACGTCGCAGTCGCGCCCAGTCAGGCGCAGCAGGAACCAGATCTGCTTCTGCCCGCGATAGTTGCCGCGCAGGTCGCGGCGGATCCACTGGTCGGGCACGTCGTAACGCAGCCATTCACGTGTGCGGCCGACGATCTTCACGTGCTCGGGCTTCAGGCCGACTTCTTCCCAGAGCTCCCTGAACATCGCCTGCTCGGGCGATTCGCCGTGCTTGATGCCGCCCTGCGGAAACTGCCACGAATGTTGTTTGACGCGCTTACCCCAGAAGACCTCGCTACGGCTGTTGAGCAGGATGATGCCGACGTTCGGGCGGTATCCGTCCTTGTCCAGCATGCCAACCCCTGAACCTTTAGAATCTGCGACCCATTATAGGGGTCGCATTCTCGCGGTCACAACGAAGAAAAGTCCGGTCTTTACATGCGCGCCAGACAGTTTCTCATCTCAACGCTGAAGGAGGCGCCGGCCGATGCCGAGGTCGTCAGCCATTCGCTGATGCTGCGCGCCGGCATGATCAGGAAGCTCGCGGCGGGCATATACACCTACCTGCCGATGGGCCTGCGCGTGATCCGCAAGATCGAGGCGATCATTCGCGAGGAAATGAACCGCGCCGGCGCGGTCGAACTGCTGATGCCGGTGATCCAGCCCGCTGAACTGTGGATGCAGTCGGGCCGCTGGCAGAAGATGGGTCCGGAGCTGCTGCGGCTGAAGGACCGCCACGACCGCGACTTCATCGTGCAGCCGACGAGCGAAGAGGTCGTCGTCGACATCGCTCGCGATGAGGTCCGCAGTTACAAGCAGTTGCCGCTCAACCTCTACCACATCCAGACCAAGTTCCGCGACGAACGCAGGCCGCGATTCGGTGTCATGCGCGGGCGCGAATTCACGATGAAGGACGCCTACTCCTTCGATCGGGACGAGGCTGGCGGCATGCGCAGTTATCGCGCAATGTACGACGCCTATGTCCGCATATTCCAGCGCATGGGGCTCACGTTCCGGGCCGTAGCGGCCGACACCGGCAATATCGGCGGCAAGGCGAGCCACGAGTTTCAGGTGATCGCTGAAACCGGCGAAGACGCCATCGCGTACTGCCCGACGTCGGACTACGCCGCCAATATCGAGATGGCCGAGGCCCTGCCGCTGGTGCCCTCGCGCGGGGCGCCGGCCGAGGCGCTGGCGAAGACTGCGACGCCGGGCCAGGAAAAGTGCGAGGACGTCGCGCAGTTCCTCGGTCTCCCCCTGCAGCGCACCGTCAAGTCGGTGGTGCTGGCAGTCGACCACTTGGACGCCGGCCCCGATGCGCAGGCCGACATCTGGCTGGTCCTCGTGCGGGGCGACCACGAGTTGAACGAAGTCAAGGTCGGCAAGGTGGCGGGCCTTGATGGCGGGTTCCGCTTCGCCACTCCGGCCGAGATCGTCGACCACTTCGGCTGCAACCCCGGATATCTCGGACCGATCGGTACGCGAAAGCCGGTGCGCGTGGTTGCGGATCGCACGGTCGCGAACATGAGCGACTTCGTCAGCGGCGCGAACGCCGACGGCTATCACTACACCGGCGTCAACTGGGGTCGCGACATCGCGGAGCCGATCGTGGCTGACGTGCGCAGCGTCGTAGCCGGGGATCCGTCGCCGGACGGCAAGGGGGTACTTGCTATCCAGCGCGGCATCGAGGTCGGCCACGTGTTTTCGGGGCTTCCCTATCCGCAGACGATGAAGCTAGAGTTCATCGACGAGGACGGCAAGTCGCGACCGATGGTGATGGGCTGCTACGGCATCGGCGTCACGCGCCTTCTGGGAGCAGCAATCGAGCAGAACAATGATGCCAGGGGGATCATCTGGCCGGATGCCCTGGCGCCGTTCACTGTCGTCATCACGCCGGTCGGCTACCGCAAGTCGGAAGCCGTGCGCCAGACCGCGGACCAGCTTTACGAGGAACTGCATGCTGCGGGTGTCGATGTCCTGCTCGACGATCGCGACGAGCGGCCCGGCGTCATGTTCGCCGAAATGGAACTCATCGGCATCCCGCACCGCGTGACCGTGGGCGAACGTGCATTGAAGGACGGCGCCGTCGAGTACTTCGACCGCCGCTCGCAGCAGACTTCAGCAGTGCCGCTCGCCGAAGCCTACCGCTTCGTCCGCGGTCGGCTCGCGGTCGCGTGAACGGCGCAGGACGGCTGACTCGTCGCGGCCTGCTGCTGGGCGCAGGCGCGCTGGCAATGGCGCCTCGCGGTGTGCGGGCAGGTGCGCAGAAGTACGAGCCGCTCGCCGATTCCGTGCGCCTGGCGCTCGCCAGCCAGATCGCCGACAGCCGTCCGCCCGAGCGGACCTTCACGTCGATCGAGGAGCGACTCGCCTTTCTCGCGTGGATGGGCGAGATGTCGGAGCGGCTCCAGGGCCGTGTCGGCGACTACAGCGCGCGCGTCGAGTTTCTGAGGACGCTGGACTACGAAGCGACGCGGGCCGGACTGGACCGCCAGCTGCTGCTTGGACTGATCCAGGTGGAAAGCAACTTCCGCAAGTATGCCGTGTCGGTGGCGGGCGCGCGGGGTTACATGCAGGTGATGCCATTTTGGGCGGGCGTGATCGGCGACGGCGAGTCGCGCCGGCTGTTCGAGATGCGCACGAACCTGCGCTACGGCAGCGTCATCCTGCGCCACTATCTCGACATCGAAAACGGCGACGTTTTCATGGCGCTCGGCCGCTACAACGGCAGTCGCGGCCGGTCGCAATACCCGAATGCGGTGCACGCCGCCTGGAAAGGCCGCTGGCACTTCGATGCCCCCGCGCGTCCGGCCGCGCCGAAGCCGCCCGTGCCCAGGGCCTGAGTCAGCGCTTCGGCAGACCCGGCATGCCGGGGAACCCGCGCAGTCCTCCGAGGCCGCGCATCATCTTCGCCAGTCCGCCCTTCTTCATCTGCTTCATCATCGACTGCATCTGCTCGAACTGATTGAGCAGTCGATTGACTTCCTGCACCGGCACGCCGGCGCCGGCGGCGATGCGCCGCTTGCGCGACGCCTTGATGAGGTCGGGCTTCGCACGCTCCACCGGAGTCATCGACGAAATGATGCCCTCGATGCGGCGGATCTGCTTCTCGCTGTCGGCGGCGTTGACCTGCCCGGCCGCCTGTGCCAGCTGCGTCGGGAGCTTGTCGACGAGTCCCGCCAGACCGCCCATCTTGCGCATCTGCCCGACCTGCTCTCGGAAGTCGTTGAGGTCGAAGCGCTCGCCGGCCTGCATGCGCTTGGCGAACTTCTGCGCGCTGTCGACGTCGACAGCCTTACGGACGTCTTCGACCAGCGCGACGATGTCGCCCATGCCGAGGATGCGGCTGGCCATCCCCGAAGGATTGAAACGTTCGAAGCCGGTGAGCTTCTCGCCGACTCCGACGAACTTGATCGGGCGACCGGTGACCTGCCGCACCGACAGCGCCGCGCCACCGCGCGAATCGCCGTCGAGCTTCGTCAGGATCACGCCCGTCAGCGGCAGGCGCTCGGAAAATGCCCTGGCGGTGTTGACGGCGTCCTGCCCCAGCATCGCATCGACAATGAACAGTGTCTCGATCGGGGCGAGGCTCTGCTCGAGCGCAGCGACTTCCTGCATCATCGCCTCGTCGATCGCGAGCCGGCCCGCCGTGTCGACGATCAGCACGTCGAAGAAATGGCGCGTCGCGTGATCCAGTGCCCGCGCCGCAATTTCCAGTGGGGCGTCGCCGGCCGCGGACGGGAAGAATTCGGCTTCTGCCTGTCCCGCGACCGTGCGCAACTGCTCGATCGCCGCCGGCCGATAGACGTCGGTCGATGCGACCAGCACCTTCTTCCTGCGCTCCGAACGGAGCCACTTCGCCAGCTTTCCTGCAGTCGTTGTCTTGCCTGCGCCCTGCAGGCCCGCCAGCAGGATGACGGCCGGCGGCTGGGTGGCGAGGTTCAGGTCCGCCTCGGCATCCGGCAGATCGCCGCCCATGAGTGCCGTGAGCTCCCTCTGCACGACGCCCACCAGCGCCTGGCCCGGCGTCAGGCTGCCGACGACCTCTTCGCCCTGGGCGCGTTCCCGGATGCGCGCGATGAAGTCGCGCACGACGGGAAGCGCGACGTCGGCCTCGAGCAGCGCCACGCGGACCTCGCGCAGCATCTCCTGCATGTTCTGCTCGGTGAGGCGCGCCTGGCCACGCATCGTCTTCACGACGCGCGCGAGCTTGGTGGTCAGCTGTTCCAGCATGGGGATCGAGGCGAGAGGTGCCGCAGGCGCGTGGTATAAATTCTCATGCCACTGCGCTCCGAATGGCTCGTATTGTACGGCGCCGTCGTCGCGCTTTACGTCTTCGTCGCATGGCGCGAGTGGGGCACGCTTTCGAGCAGTGCCGAGCGCCTGCCGGCGTGGCCCAGCGGTGTGCTCGCCGTGGCCTTCGCACTGCACGGAGTGCTGCTGTGGCACACGATTTTCGGCCCTGAGCAGTTCCATTTCGGCTTTGCCTACGCGCTGTCGGCCACGCTTTGGCTCACAGTGCTGATCGTCTGGGCCGAAAGCTACTTCTCGGCATCGCGCGGGCTGCTGCTGGTCGTGCTGCCGCTAGCGGCGCTCGCGTCCGGTCTGCCCGTGGTGTTCCCTGGAGCGGCACTCGGGCCATCGACTTCGTCCGCCGTCTTCCGGCTGCATCTCGTGCTTGCAATCCTGGCCTACAGCCTGTTGACGATCGCGGCGATGCAGGCATTGCTGATGGCGACGATGGACCGGCGCCTGCATGGTGACGTCATGGGCGCGCGCACGCCGCTGTCGCGTTTCCTCGACCGCCTGCCGCCGCTGCTGGCAATGGAAACCGTTCTGTTCCGGCTGATCACCGCCGGCTTCGTGTTGCTGACAGCAACGCTGGTGAGCGGGGTCTTTTTCTCGGAACAGCTTTTCGGCCGGCCGCTACGCTGGGACCACAAGTCGATCTTCACGATCGCTGCCTGGCTGGTTTTCGCGGGCCTGCTGGCGGGGCGCGTGTTCTTCGGGTGGCGCGGTCGTACGGCGCTGCGCTGGACGCTCATCGGCTTCGTGATGCTGATGCTTGCCTATGTGGGCAGCCGCTTCGTGCTCGAGGTGCTGCTGGGACGGATCTGATGGGACGCATTTTCTTTTTCCTGCTGCTTGCGATCGCCGCCTACGTCGGCTGGCAGTGGATGAAGCGCGCGTCGCTGCGGGGGTCCGATGCTCCGGGCAGAAGGCCGCCAGCGGCGCAGGCGATGGTGAAGTGCGCCCACTGCGGGCTGCACGTCCCGCAGGCCGACGCGCTGCCTTCCGGCGATCGCTACTACTGCAGCGAGGAACACCGCAGGCGCGGCTCCGCGTCCTGAGGACCGCACGATGGCCTCGGTCGAGCCGGCCGCGGACACAGCCGACACCGGCGCGCAGGCCGACGCGCCGTGGCGCACGCTGGAATACTTTGCAACGACGCGCGTGATCGTCGCGAGCGCGCTGGTGCTTGGCGCAGCCGCGATCGGCTTCCGCAGCCCCGGCGCGCCTGCCGGTCTGCAGTCTGGAGTGCTGATGGCGCTCGGCTATTTCGGCGCGTCGGCGCTGTTCGCGGGCCTTGCGCTCTACTTTCACCGGATGTTCCGCCCGCAGGTCTTCGGACAGCTGGCGCTCGACCTGGCAGCGGTGACGACGCTCGTCATATCGAGCGGGGGCGTGGCGTCAGGCTGGGTGATCCTTTATCTGCTGCCGCTCGCCGGGGCATCGCTGCTGCTGCCGCCACTGCAGGTGTTCTTCGTGTGTTCGATCGCCGTGCTGGCGGTCCTGATCGACGCGGGCCTGCGTGCGTTCGCGCCGGACGCCGGCGACTCGATGATCTTCCAGGCGGGCATCTTCGGCGCGTCGCTGTTCGCGGTGTCGGCGTTGCTGCGGGCGCTGAGTGCGCGGCTGGCGAACCAGGAGCGCCTGGCGCGCATTCGCGGGCGCGACCTGCAGAACCAGCTGGCGATCAACCGGCTCGTCATCGCACAGATGGAGCAGGGCGTCATCGTCGTCGACCGCGCCGGACGCGTACGCGCGAACAACCGCGGGGTACGGCGCATGCTGGGGCTGGATCCGGCGGCGCAGCTGACCGGCGAGCGCATGGCGGACCTGCCGGCCGCGGCCGGTCTCGCGGCCGCATTTTCCGCCTGGTGCGAAGGCGGTCGCAGCGAGGGCCAGTGGTCGAACACGATCGTCCCCTCGACGGACGCGAGGGCGCCGGTGGCGCCCGAGGCGCGGCTGCATGCGCGATTCGCCCGGCCGTCGGCGCCGACGTCCGACGAGTTCGTCATCTTCATCGAGGATGTGCGCGACGTCGAAGATCGTGCCCAGCAGCTGAAGCTGGCCGCGATGGGCCGTTTGACCGCCTCGATTGCGCACGAGATCCGCAATCCGCTGGCGGCGATCAGCAATGCCGGACAGCTGCTGAACGAGGATGCGCGTGACCCGGTGCTGAAACGGCTGGCGACGATCGTCCGCGAGAATACGCAGCGGCTGAATCGTCTGGTCGAAGACGTGCTGCGCGTGGCGCGCCGCGAACCGCCGCTCGGCGATGAAATCGTGCTCTCGGACTTCGTGCGCGAGTTCCTGGGCGAGTTCGTGCGCGACCGCGGGCTGTCCGCCGCGACCATCCAGGTGCAGTTCGCGGAAGACCAGCGCGTCAAGTTCGAGCAGTCGCACCTGCGGCAGGTGCTCTACAACCTGGTCGACAACGCCTTGCGCTACGCAAGCGGCCAGCCGGGCAGCGTCCTGCTCGTCGTAGAGCCGGCGCCCGAGGGCGACCGTCCGATGCTCTGGGTCATGGACGACGGACCGGGTGTTCCCTACGAGGCGCGCGCCGCCCTGTTCGAGCCCTTCTTCACGACGCGCAACCAGGGCACAGGCCTCGGGCTTTACCTCGCCCGCGAGTTCTGCGTCACCAATCGCGCCGATCTGAGCTACGCGGTGAGGCGCGAGATCGACGGCAGCTCGCGCGAGGGATTCCTGCTGCGCTTCGGCCAGGGTGCGCGCGCGGACGCCAGCCTGCACGGCTTTCTGGATACCATTCCCGTTCGATGAGCGAGCCACTGGCCACCGATACGACGCGACAGCCGCAGACGCGGCGCCTGCCGGCGGTACTGGTCGTCGACGACGAGGCCGACCTGCGCGAGCTGCTGGCGCTGACACTGGTGCGCCTCGGGCTCGACGTGGACACGGCCGAATCGGTTGCGGCGGCGCGCACGCGGCTGGCGCAGCAGCGCTATGACCTGTGCTTGACCGACATGCGGCTTCCGGACGGTAACGGCCTCGAACTCGTGCGCGAAGTGTCGCAGGCTTCCGGCCCGCCGATCGCGGTGATCACCGCCTACGGGAGCGCGGAGAACGCGGTCGCGGCGCTCAAGGCGGGCGCGTTCGATTACCTCACGAAGCCGGTCGACCTCGACCAGCTGCGCCTGCTGGTTCGTTCCGTGGTGCGGGACTCGGCCGGCGCGCCGGTGGCGGATCGGGTCGACGACGGCCTGCCTCCGGCGCTTGCGCGCCTGACCGGCATGACGGCCGCGATGCAGCAGATGCGCACGCTGATCGCGCGGCTGGCACGTAGCATGGCGCCGGTGGCGATCTGCGGCGAGTCGGGCAGCGGCAAAGAACTTGCGGCGCGCGCGATCCACGAGCTGTCGGCGCGCCGGACGCATCCGTTCGTGGCCGTCAACTGCGGCGCGCTGCCCGAGACATTGATGGAGGCGGAGTTCTTCGGCTACCGCAAGGGTGCCTTCACCGGAGCTGACCGTGACCGCGACGGCTTCTTCCAGGCGGCCGCGGGCGGAACGCTGTTTCTGGATGAAGTGGCCGATCTGCCGCTGGCGATGCAGGTCAAGCTGCTGCGGGCCATACAGGAGCGTCGCGTGCGCAAGGTCGGTTCGCCGACCGAGGAGCCGGTCGATGTGCGCATCGTCAGCGCGACGCACCAGGACCTTGCGGCCCTCGTCGCAAGCGGGCGTTTCCGGCAGGACCTTTTTTACCGGCTCAATGTCATCGAGCTCAAGGTTCCGCCGCTGCGCGATCGGCTCGACGACATCGAACTGCTGGCCAACGCGATCCTGGCCCGCATCGCCGAGCGCTCCGGGGGGCCCGCGGCACGGCTCTCGCCGGCAGCGCTTGCGGCGTTGCGGCGATATCGGTTTCCTGGAAATGTACGCGAGCTCGAAAACATCCTCGAGCGGGCCGTCGCGCTGGCCGGCGACGACGTCTTGATGGCCGATGATCTACTGCTTCCCGGAGCGGAGGTCGATCTTGCGATCGAATCCGAGCCGGGCGCCGCCGACGATGCGAGTCCTGCAGCCGCCGCCGAAGCCGGAGCCGCGTCTAACGTCTACGAGCTGGTGGACGGAATCCCGACGTCGCTGGCGGCTTTCCTCGACGAACAGGAGCGCAACGCGATCCGCGCGGCGCTGGCGAAGACACGCTACAACCGGACGGCGGCCGCGCAGCTGCTCGGCGTCACCTTCCGCCAGCTGCGCTACCGGATGCAGCGGCTGGACATCAAGTGAAGGCGGCTTGCGGGCGCGTGACACGATGGCGCTGAAGCAGCCCTCGTGATGCCGCAGTTCCGCGTTCGTCACGACGGCTGGGTGGATGCCATGGCGCATCTCGCCTCGCCCAATGCCGATGCGCGTCCGCCGGGCACGATCGTCACGCTGGTCGTCGTGCACAACATCAGCCTGCCGCCGGGGCGCTACGGGGGCAAAGAAGTCGAGCGCCTCTTCACCAATGGACTGCGCAGCGGCGAGCACCCGTTCCTGGACCGGCTGCTCGACGCCCGCGTGTCGGCGCACTTCTTCATCGCCCGCGATGGTCGCTGCACGCAGTTCGTGTCGTGTCGCGATCGTGCCTGGCACGCCGGGGTCTCGTCTTTCCGCGGGCGGCCGCGCTGCAACGACTACTCGATCGGCATAGAGCTGGAGGGCACGGACTTCACGCCCTACGCCGATCCGCAGTACGCCACCCTGAATGCGCTGCTGGCCGCTCTCGTCACGGCGCTTCCCATCGAGGCGGTCGTCGGCCACAGCGACGTGTCGAGCGGGCGCAAGTCCGACCCCGGCCCGTTCTTCTGCTGGGATCGCCTCGAAATTCCGCGCGCTCTGCGCGCTTCCTGAAGATCTTCATCGTGCCGTTCGTGCTCTGCGCGAGCGTCGTTTCGCGCGCGCTCGATGCACTGCGTCATGGATGGAAGTTGAACTCCGCAAAAAGTTCTCCTATGATCCGCGCACACAAAAACTAGTGCCTGCTGCAGACGAGACCACAATATCTTGTGGCCATGGCCGGAGCCAAGAGCCCCGGGCGGAAGCAGGTGCGGGACTTGCCTAGCGGCGGAAAGCGGGTCCTCATGCGCTGCCGGCGGAGCCGGAGTGCAGGGGAAGAGCAAGAAAAGCAGACAGCCGGGGCGGCTACAGCTTGTGGCCATGGCGCGATCGCGCTGCCATGCAAAGCGTCCGCCATGGGTGCAAGGAGCAACTGGAGGTCACATGCAGTTTCAGCAGTCCGGCTCCCCGGTGTCGGCCGGGGTGGCGGTTCACCTGCCCCCGGTCGATCAGGCCGGAGGTGTCACCAATGTTCAGGCCACGTCGTTCGGCGACTACAAGATCATCCGGCGCAACGGCGCCGTGGTGGCCTTCGAACCTTCGAAGATCGCCGTGGCGATGACCAAGGCGTTCATCGCCGTGCGCGGCGGCCAGGGCGCAGCGTCTGCCGCAATTCGCGAGCAGGTCGAGAAGCTCACCGCCAACGTCGTCACGGCGCTGATGCGGCGCCAACCGGCCGGGGGCACGTTCCACATCGAGGACATCCAGGACCAGGTGGAGCTCTCGCTGATGCGCGACGGCGCGCACGACGTGGCGCGCTCCTATGTGCTGTACCGCGAGCGGCGCGCGCAGGAGCGCGCCGCGAGCCGATCGGCGGCGCCGGCGGCGCCCGCG
Source organism: Burkholderiaceae bacterium (assembly GCA_035429805.1). Taxonomy (GTDB): domain Bacteria; phylum Pseudomonadota; class Gammaproteobacteria; order Burkholderiales; family Burkholderiaceae_F; genus JALORV01. Next base: position 100,820 of record DAOMFL010000004.1, on the reverse strand, counting down.
CCGCAGCTGACGATGATCGAGGAGGGCCGGCGCGTGCCGCTGGACCTGCTGCGCGTCGAGGCGCTGGTGCGCTCCGCCTGCGAGGGGCTGTCGGAGTACGTCACTCCCGATGCCATCCTGGGGGAGACGGTCAAGAACCTGTATGACGGCGTGCCGCTGGAAGAGGTCTACAAGTCGGCCATCCTGGCGGCGCGTGCGCTGATCGAGATGGACCCGGCCTACTCGTATGTGACGGCGCGGCTGCTGCTGCACACGATGCGGCGCGAGGTGCTCGGCGAAGAGGCGACGCAGGCGGCCATGAACGGGCGCTATGCCGAGTATTTCCCCGGGTTCATCAAGTACGGCATCGAAGCCGAGTTGCTGGACGAAAAACTCGCGCTGTTCGACCTGGGGACGCTCGCCGCCGCCCTGAAGCCCGAGCGCGACCTGCAATTCAACTACCTTGGCCTGCAGACGCTGTACGACCGCTATTTCCTGCATCACGAGGGTCGCCGCTTCGAACTGCCGCAGGCCTTCTTCATGCGGGTTGCGATGGGCCTGGCGCTCAACGAGATCGATCGTGAGGCGCGCGCGATCGAGTTCTACGAGGTCCTGTCGACGTTCGACTTCATGAGTTCGACGCCGACCCTGTTCAATAGCGGCACTCGTCATTCGCAACTGTCGTCCTGCTACCTAAGCACCGTCTCTGACGACCTCGACGGCATCTACGAGGCGATCAAGGAGAACGCGCTGCTCGCCAAGTACGCGGGCGGGCTCGGCAACGACTGGACGCCGGTGCGCGCGCTCGGATCCCACATCAAGGGAACCAACGGCAAGAGTCAGGGTGTGGTGCCGTTCCTCAAGGTGGTCAACGACACGGCGGTGGCGGTGAACCAGGGCGGCAAGCGCAAGGGCGCGGTCTGCTGCTACCTGGAGACCTGGCACCTCGACATCGAGGAGTTCCTGGAACTGCGCAAGAACACCGGCGACGACCGCCGGCGCACGCATGACATGAACACGGCCAACTGGATCCCGGACCTGTTCATGAAGCGGGTGATGGAAGGCGGCGACTGGACGCTGTTCTCGCCTTCCGACTGTCCGGACCTGCACGACAAGACCGGCGCGGCATTCGAGGAAGCGTACCTGCGCTACGAAGACAAGGCGGCGCGCGGGGACCTGAAGCTCTTCAGAAAGATCCCGGCGCTGACGCTGTGGCGCAAGATGCTGTCGATGCTGTTCGAAACAGGCCATCCCTGGATAACGTTCAAGGATGCCTGCAACCTGCGCTCCCCGCAGCAGCACGTCGGCACGATTCACAGTTCGAACCTCTGCACCGAGATCACGCTGAACACCTCGGGCAGCGAGATCGCGGTCTGCAACCTCGGCTCGGTCAACCTGCCGGCCCACATGAAGGCCGATGGCAGGGGCGGCTTCGAGCTCGACCACGCCAAGCTGAAGAAGACGGTCCGCACGGCGATGCGGATGCTCGACAACGTCATCGACATCAACTACTACGCGGTGCCGAAGGCGCGCAACTCCAACGTGCGGCACCGCCCGGTCGGCCTCGGCATCATGGGCTTCCAGGACTGCCTGCACCAGATGCGGACGCCGTATGCTTCCGAAGGCGCGGTCGGATTCGCCGATACCAGCATGGAAGCGGTCTGCTACTACGCGTACTGGGCCTCGACCGAACTGGCCGAGGAGCGCGGCCGCTACTCGTCGTTCCCGGGGTCGCTTTGGGACCGCGGCATCCTGCCGCAAGACTCGCTCGGGCTGCTCAAGGAGCAGCGCGGCGGTTACGTCGAGATCGATACGAGCTCGACGATGGACTGGGATGCGCTGCGCGGCCGCATCAAGCAGTACGGCATGCGCAATTCCAACTGCGTGGCGATCGCGCCCACCGCCACGATCTCCAACATCATCGGCGTCGACGCCTGCATCGAGCCAACGTTCCAGAACCTGTTCGTCAAATCCAACCTCTCGGGCGAGTTCACGGTCGTCAACGAGCACCTCGTGCGTGACCTCAAGAAGCTCGGGTTGTGGGACGAAGTCATGGTCTCGGACCTCAAGTACTTCGACGGTTCGCTTGCCAAGATAGACCGAGTGCCGGCCGAGATCCGCAGCCTGTACGCGACCGCCTTCGAGATCGAACCGGCCTGGCTGATCGAGTGTGCCGCGCGGCGGCAGAAATGGATCGACCAGGCGCAGTCGCTCAATATCTATATGGCGGGGGCGTCGGGCAAGAAGCTCGACGAGACATACAGGCTGGCCTGGCTGCGGGGTCTGAAGACCACCTATTACCTGCGCACGATCGGTGCGACGCACGCCGAGAAGTCGACGACCACGCGGACCGGGCAGCTGAACGCGGTGTCGGCGGACGCCTCGGCGACGTCGGCTGCGATGCCGGAGCCCGAGGGCAAGGCCTGCATGCTGAAGCCGGGTGACCCCGGCTTTGCCGACTGCGAAGCCTGCCAGTAACGAATCCAGGGAGAAGAGAACCAATGCTGGCGTGGGACGACACCCCGAGCACTTCCACCCCGATGGCGGGGCCGCAGCCGGTGACGGTGGGCGCTCGAGCGGCGCAGCGGGCCGAAACCGGCGGAGTGGAGGCGCCGGAACGCCGGCGTGTCAACGTCGCCGACAAACGCATCATCAACGGCGCCACGGACGTCAACCAGCTCGTACCGTTCAAGTACAAGTGGGCCTGGGAAAAGTACCTCGCGACCTGCGCGAATCACTGGATGCCGCAGGAAGTCAACATGTCGCGCGACATCGGCCTGTGGAAGGATCCGAACGGGCTGACCGACGATGAGCGCCGGCTGGTCAAGCGCAACCTCGGCTTCTTCGTGACCGCAGACTCGCTCGCGGCCAACAACATCGTCCTTGGCACCTACCGCCACATTACGGCGCCCGAGTGCCGTCAGTTCCTGCTGCGCCAGGCGTTCGAGGAGGCGATCCACACCCACGCGTACCAGTACATCGTCGAGTCACTCGGACTGGACGAGGGCGAGATCTTCAACGCCTACCACGAGGTCGAATCGATCCGGGCCAAGGACGAGTTCCTGATCCCGTTCATCGACACGCTGACGGACCCGCACTTCAAGACCGGGACGCTCGAGAACGACCAGGCGCTGCTGAAGAGCCTGATTGTCTTCGCCTGCCTGATGGAGGGACTGTTCTTCTACGTCGGCTTTACGCAGATCCTGGCGCTGGGCCGCCAGAACAAGATGACAGGGGCCGCGGAGCAGTACCAGTACATCCTGCGCGACGAGTCGATGCACTGCAATTTCGGCATCGACCTCATCAACCAGATCAAGCTCGAGAACCCGCAGCTCTGGACGCCGCAGTTCCGGGAGGAGATCCGGGGCCTGTTCAAGAAGGCAGTCGACCTGGAGTACGCCTACGCAGAAGACACGATGCCGCGCGGAGTACTGGGCCTGAACGCGCCGATGTTCAAGGGCTACCTGCGCTACATCGCCAACCGGCGCGCGCAGCAGATCGGTATCGAAACGCTGTTCCCGAACGAGGAGAACCCGTTCCCGTGGATGAGCGAGATGATCGATCTGAAAAAGGAACGCAACTTCTTCGAGACGCGCGTCATCGAGTACCAGTCGGGTGGCGCGCTGTCGTGGGACTGATGTTGAAGTGATGTCGAACTGAACTCCGTGCATTGTTGAGGCGACACGCGAACACAAAAGAAGTGGGTCAAATCACACACAATTCGATGAGCGACGCAAAAAATTCTTGCGATCGATTTCGATTGCGAGTAAAAAGCGAACCGTTCATTGGTAGCTCGATCGATGCACTTGTTTGTCGTTCAAGCAGACGTCGATCCAACACCGAATTGACCGCAGACAGTCACAGTCGACCAGTAAACGCAGAGGACCACGCTCCAAAGCAAAACAAGGCGCCGCAGTCTTGGGGGATCATTCCCACTGCGAAACCGGCGCTGTCTGCCAAGCCGTCCCAGCCAGTCTTTCCAATCCCGAACGCCGGAAATCCTCCGGCGTTTTTCTTGCGCGCGCACTACTTGCTGCAGCTTCGCGCGCGCCGTGCCGAATTCATCAGCGTCAGCGGTCAGTGCGCTGCCCGTTCCGCGCTCAGCTCGGATTTGCGGATCAAACGCATTTCTGGGGGAGCCGCGGCGACAGAGCATCTGCGTGCGCCGATGAATAGCCCGACTGGCGGCATCTGCCGCGCAGCGGGTTTCCTCCTCTAAAACCTGTACGTTGATCACGAAGGAGCTACTCATCATGGCCACGAAGAAAGCTGCCAAGAAGACCGCGAAGAAGGCTGCCAAGAAGACGGCGAAGAAGCCGGCGGCGAAGAAGTCGGCGAAGAAGACCGCGAAGAAGCAGTAACCGCGCGGGAATTCCCTGTGCGAAAGCCCGCTGGCGCGGAACCTTCCGCTCAGCGGGCTTCATGCTTCACACCTAATTTTTGACTTTTGAGGAGATATGCATGGCCACCAAGAAAGCTGTCAGGAAGGCCGTCAAGCGCAAGGCCGTCAAGAAGGCGATCGTCCGTAGAGCCGTAAAGAAGGCCGTCAAGCGCAAGGCCGTCAAGAAGGCGGTCAAGCGCAGGGCCGTCAAGAAGGCGATCGTGCGCAAGGCCGTCAAACGCAGAGTCGTCAAGAAGGCGATCGTCCGTAGGGCCGTCAAGAGGGCGATCGTCCGCAAGGCGATCGTGCGCAGGGCCCTCGCCGCGAAGGCAGCCTCCTAGAAGTGATTTGCCTGGCGTGCGGCGGCTGCCTTCGGGCAGCCGGTGCGGCATTCCAGCCCGTGTTCGAGAAGGCTTCGCGCTCGGATAGGAATGCTTCGTCGCCAGCTACTTCACGCCATTCTCGAACAGGAGACTGACATGGCAACCAAGAAAGCCGCCAAGAAGCGCACGGCCAAGAAGACCGTAGCGAAGGCGAAAGTGAAAAAGGCCGCCAAGAAGGCGAAGGTCAGAAGGGCAGCCAGGAAAGTGAAAGCGAAGAAGGTCGCCGGCAAGGTGAAGAAGGCGGTCGCAAAGGTCAAAGCCAGGGCGAAGAAGGCTGCCAAGAAGGTCAAGAAGGCAGTCGTCAAAGTCAAGGTCAAAAGGGCAGTCAGAAAGGTGAAGAAGGCTGTCGCGAAGGTCAAGGCAAAAAAGGCCGTGGCCAAGGTGAAAGCGCCAGTCAAGGCGGCGGCGCCGAAGCCGGCTGCTCCGGCCAAGCCGGCGGCGGCTCCAGCGACGGCGCCCGCAGCTCCTTCGACGGCTGCAGCGCCGGGCGCAAAGACAGCGCTGAATCCGGCCGCAGCTTGGCCTTTCCCGACCGGCAGCCGTCCGTAACATCGCGGGGAAGCCTTTGACGGGCGCGGGCTCCGCGCCCGTTTTCATTTGTGCGGAGGTAACCACCGCGGAGGTCCGCCAGGGTCGCCGCTACAATCGGCGCGCTTCCGTCACTCCGGACCGTCTATGCTCTTTCAGGAAGTAGTCCAGGCGCTGCTCGAAATCCTGGGCAAGCTGCTCGTCGGGCTGCTGATACTGCGCTTCTGGGCCTTGGCCATCGGCATGCCGGCCCGCAATCCTCTCGCACGCTTTGCGCACACGCTGACGGACTGGCTGGTGCGGCCGCTGACGCGTGTGATACCTGCCCGAGGCCGCGTTGACTGGGCTGCCCTGATCGCGGCGATCGTCGTGGTCGTGCTGTTCGTGGTTGCCAGGCGCGCCTTGTTCGGGTTGCCGCTGCCGGCCGACGTGCTCGTGATCGGTTCGCTGCTGCTGCTCATCAACTGGTCACTGACGCTCGTGATCTGGGTGACGCTGATCTACGTCATCATCAGCTGGGTCAACCCGCTAGCCCCCGTCGCACCGGCCCTGTCCATGCTGCTGCAGCCCATGCTGGCGCCGATACGACGGGTTCTGCCGGCGATCGCCGGCATCGACCTGTCGCCCATGGTGTTGCTGATCGTGATCTATCTGCTGCAGATGATTGTCGGCCGCCTGGCGTTCTAGCCGCGTCGCGGTAAGCCGGCGCAATCACCAGGGGCGGTAACCGAAGGCCTCAGTGAAGTGCTCCGCAATTGCGGTCCGATCCGCAATGTAATTCTGGGCTCCGCCCGTTTCGATCTTCAGCGCGCCCATCACGGCGGCCAGCCGGCCGGTGGTCTCCCAGTCAAGGCCTTCGGCGATGCCGTAGAGCAGCCCGCCCCGATAGGCGTCGCCGCAGCCGATCGGATCGACGAGCTGGCGCACCGGCGCGACCGGGACGTGAATCGATGTGCTGCCAAGATAGATATCCGAGCCCTCCGCGCCGCGTGTGACGACCAAGGCCTTCACGCGCTGCGCGATCTCGGGCAGCGACAGGCGCGTGCGCTCGACCACAACGCGGGCTTCGTAGTCGTTCAGCGTGACGTAGGTCGCTCGCGCAATGAACCACAGCAGCTCCTCGCCATCGAAGAGCGGCATCGCCTGCCCCAGATCGAAGATGAACGGGATTCCGTGCTCGGCGAACTGGGCCGCGTGCTGCTGCATGCCGTCGCGACCATCCGGAGCAATGATTCCCAGACCGATGCCGTCACCGGCCGGCACCGCGTTCAGATGCGACTGGCCCATTGCACCCGGATGGAATGCCGTCAGCTGGTTGTCGTTCAGGTCCGTGGTGATGAAAGCCTGCGCCGTATACGTGCCGGCCACACGAGTGACGTGACGGCGGTCTATCGCGAGGGCGTCGAGGCGGTCGAGGTAAGGGCCGGCGTCATCGCCGACAGTCGCCATCGGCAGCGGCTCTCCGCCGAGACACTTGAGGCTGTAGGCGATATTGCCGGCACAGCCGCCGAACTCGCGTTTCATTTCCGGCACCAGGAACGACACGTTGAGGATGTGGACCTGGTCCGGAAGGATGTGGTCGGAAAACCGCCCCTGGAACACCATCACGGTGTCATAGGCGATCGAACCGCAGATCAAGGTACGCATGAATCAGGCTTGTGGAACCGGAATCGAAAGGAGGACCCGCCACTGCCGTCGCAGCGCCGGGCAACGGTCTCTATCTGTAAAACGGATACACGAGGAAACCTGCAGGCTGCAGTCCGCGGGTTTCGAAAAACAGGCGGATCGTCATGTCGGCGCCGGCACCGAGGCCTTCGTCGATGCGGCTGCTCGGCTCGCCGGCAGCAGCGAGATAGTCGGCCGGGCTGAACACCTTGCGTGCCACCGGGCGGTTCTGGGTGTCGCTCAGCGTCACTTCCAGCGCCGGCAGCGCCTGAGTGAAGGCGGCACGGTTGCGAATCACCGCGGAGAGCTCCAGCACGTCGGTGCCCGCGATCGACTGCAGTTCGCTGCCGATGACAGCCAGCTGGTCCGGCTGCGTCGGCCAGTCCAGCTTGCAGCCGAACGCCTGGCACAGCTGGGCGACGACAGGCCGGGTGGCAGGCCACTGGACCGTGACGTCGGACCGGAAAATGACCAGCAACTGCGCGGCGGCCAGCAACGCCAGCAGCAGCGAGCCCCCGGTGAAGATGATCGAGAAGCCGCGCGCCGGTGCTCGGCGCGCGGAGCGAATGAACTCCGGCTCCTCCGTCTCCAGCGTCGCCGCCGGCAGTGCATCCGGCGGCGGTGCGCCTTCGATGACTTCGATTCCCTCGAGCGGAGCGCGGACTGCGTGATCGCCCGTGTCGTGGCGCACGCCGAAAGCGAACAGCGTTGGCACACCGCCTTCCGCCGGGGGCGGTTGGGTCAACGGAGGCGCGTGCGCAACCGTCGGTTCGGGCACGTCGCTCGCTGCGATTTCCAGCGAGACCGTGGCTACCGGGGCTGCGCCCGGCGCGATACGCAAGGTCGTGGCCGGGCCGAGCGCCTTGCGCTTGCGCTCGCCGTGGTCCCGTGGGCGCCGTGCTTCGCCGGCTGCCCTGGGTGCTGGAGCAGCAGTCGCGGGCGTCGGTGCAGGTGGCACGGGCGCGTTGAATCCATCGCGCTGCGGCGCGACACCGGCTTCCCCCGGCTCGGCGGCTGCTTCAGGTCGCGGTGCGGTCAGCGCCGCGTCGTCCACATAGGCGAGACTGCCGATCGCATCGAACACGGTCCGGCATTGGCCGCAACGTACCAGTCCGCCACGCAGCTTGAGCTGATCGGCGACGACGCGGAACAGCGCGCCGCACTTGGGACACTTGGTCGCGAGTGCCATTTTCAGAACATGGGGCGGAGCGCAGTCTGCATCGCGTCGGGCTTCAGGGGGCGCGCCGACCGGCCAGGCAGGCCCAGCCGTCCGCAACACGCCAGATGCGGAGATCCACGCCGGTGTCGACGTCGCGGTACGTCGCAATGACCTCGTCGGCCTGGCGCTCGAGTACACCGGAAAGCACCAGTGCTCCGCCCGGGGCGACGCGTGCCAGCAGTGCCGGCGCCAGCAGCTTCAGCGGATTCGAGAGGATGTTGGCCAGCACGAGGTCGAACTTTCCGGAAGGCAGCCCGGCCGGGTCAGTGTAGCGTGCAGTCACACCGTTGGCGGCCGAATTGTCGCGCGCGGCAACGAGGGCCTGCTCGTCGACATCGACACCCGTGAGACCGCCGGCTCCGAGCTTGCCTGCGGCGATCGCGAGAATTCCGGAACCGCAGCCGTAATCGAGCACGCTGCAGCCGGGCGCAACGTGTTCATCGAGCCATGCCAGGCAGAGTTGTGTGGTCGGATGCGTGCCGGTGCCGAACGCGACCCCGGGGTCGAGCCGGACGACAACGGCATTCGGATCCGGAATGTCGTGCCATGTGGGCACGATCCAGAGCCGTTCGCTGATCCTGGTCGGCGGAAACTGCGACTGCGTCGCACGCACCCAGTCAGCGTCGGCGACTGGCGCAAAGGCCTCGATCGGCGGAATCGCGATGCCCGCTGCACGGCTCGCGATGTCGAGGAGACGTCCGGCAGCGGCCCGGTCCGCGTCGGCCATGACCCGCAGGCGGCTGCGTGACCACGCCCGCCGTTCGGGCTCGAAGCCCGGCTCTCCGAACAGCGGCGATTCGCTCGCCGACTCGGCGTCCGCGTCCTCGACTGCGACCGACAGCGCTCCGGCCTCGAGCAGCGCGTCCGTCAGGGCTTCGGCATGCTGCTCGTCTGCGAGCAGGGTGAATTCGTGCAGCACGAAGCCTAGGCAGCCTGCCGCGCGGCGATGCGCTTTTCCAGGTAGTGGATGCTGGTGCCGCCGAGCACGAACTTCTCGTCGAGCAGCAGTTCCCGGTGCAGCGGAATGTTGGTCTGGATGCCCTCGACCACCATCTCAGACAGCGCAATGCGCATGCGGGCCAGCGCCTGTTCGCGCGTGTCGCCGTAGCAGATGACCTTGCCGATCATCGAGTCGTAGTTCGGCGGGACGAAGTAGCCGTTGTAGGCGTGCGAATCGACGCGCACGCCGGGCCCGCCCGGCGGGTGCCAGCCGGTGATGCGCCCGGGCGACGGCGTGAACTTGAACGGATCTTCCGCGTTGATGCGGCACTCGATGGCGTGACCCTTCTGCACGATGTCGCGCTGCCGGAAGCGCAGCTTCTCGCCCGCGGCGATGCGGATCTGTTCCTGCACGATGTCGATGCCCGTCACCATCTCGGTCACCGGATGCTCGACCTGCACGCGGGTGTTCATCTCGATGAAGTAGAACTCGTTGTCCTGGTACAGGAACTCGAAGGTGCCAGCCCCGCGGTAGCCAATCTTCTTGCAGGCCTCGACGCAGCGATCGCCGATCTTGTCGATGAGGCGTCGGTTGATCCCCGGCGCCGGCGCCTCCTCGATGATCTTCTGGTGGCGGCGCTGCATCGAGCAGTCGCGCTCGCCTAGCCAGACGGCGTTGCGGTGCTGGTCTGCCAGGACCTGGATCTCGATGTGGCGCGGCGTCTCGAGGTACTTCTCCATATAGACGGCGGGATTGCCGAATGCCGCCTGCGCCTCCTGCCGGGTCATTGTCACGGCGTTGATGAGCGCGGCCTCGGTGTGCACGACGCGCATTCCGCGCCCGCCGCCCCCGCCGGCCGCCTTGATGATCACCGGGTAGCCGATAGCACGTGCGGCGCGGACGATTTCGCGGGGCTCATCGGCCAGCGCGCCGGGCGCACCAGGCACCGTGGGCACGCTCGCCGCGGCCATAGCCTGCTTGGCCGAGACCTTGTCGCCCATCAGGCGGATCGACTCCGGGCGCGGTCCGATGAAGACGAAACCGCTCTTCTCGACACGCTCGGCGAAGTCGGCATTCTCTGACAGGAAACCGTAGCCCGGATGGATCGCCTCGGCGTCGGTGACCTCGGCGGCGCTGATGATTGCCGGAATGTTGAGGTAGCTTTCGCGCGATGGCGCCGGTCCGATGCAGACCGACTCGTCAGCGAGCTTCACGTACTTTGCGTCGGTGTCGGCTTCGGAGTGCACGACGACCGTGCGGATTCCCATTTCCCGGCAGGCGCGCTGGACGCGCAACGCGATTTCCCCGCGATTGGCGATCAGTATCTTCTTGAACACGACGGAAGGCCCGGGTCAGTGCGTGTGTGGCGCGCAGTGAGTGGCGGCCCGGAACGCTATTCGATGATGAACAGCGGCTGGCCGTACTCGACCGGCTGGCCATTTTCGACGAGGATCCTCGTGACGGTTCCGCCCACTTCGGCCTCGATCTCGTTCAGCAGTTTCATCGCCTCGATGATGCAGAGCGTATCGCCGGGTTTCACCACGGCGCCCTGCTCGATGAACGGCGGCGCCCCCGGGCTTGGCGACCGGTAGAACGTCCCGACCATCGGCGATTTGACTGCATGGCCTGCCGGTTCTTCCGGAGCAGCGGCGAGCGCGGGCAGCGGAGAGGCCGTGGCCGCCGGGGCCGCAGCGATCGTCACCGGAGCGGCGACGGGGGCCGGCAGTGCGGCGTGAGTCTTGACGATCCGCACCTTGTCCTCGCCCTCGGTGACCTCGAGTTCGGCGATGCCGGATTCCGCTACGAGGTCGATGAGCGTCTTCAGCTTTCTCAGATCCATGGGATCTCCGCGATCAGGCGGGGCGTTGGTTCAGGGCGAACTCGAGGGCGTAGCGGTAGCCGGCGGCGCCCAGACCCGCAATCGTGCCGACGGCAAGGTCGGCCAGGTACGAACGGTGACGGAACTCTTCGCGCCGATGCACGTTCGACAGGTGCACTTCGATGAACGGCAGGGCGACGGCGGCAAGGGCGTCGCGCAACGCCACGCTGGTGTGGGTGAACGCTCCTGCATTAATAATGATGAAGCGGGTGCCGTCCGTGCGCGCGATCTGAATGCGGTCGACGAGTTCGCCTTCGTGGTTGCTCTGAAAAAAGATGACTTCTGCGCCGTATTGTCCCCCAACTTCCGTTAACTCCGACTCGATGTCTGCCAATGTCCGCCCACCGTAAATCGCCGGCTCTCGTGTTCCGAGCAGGTTCAGGTTGGGGCCGTTGAGGACAAGGATTCGATCTGACACGTGGGGCCTGGGCACTTGGCGAGATTTTCGGCGCAGTTGACGTCAAAAGCGGTCCAATTGCCCGAAAGGGCAAAGTCTGAAGGTTTATCGGTTACTTGTCCACCGCCACGTTATCCGGTCGCGCGAGCGCCCAGCCATGACTGCAGCATCTCCGGTCGGATCCGTCCCAGCTGCGTCTGCGCTACGGTCCCCTGCGGACTGATGAGAACCGTGTAGGGCAGCGCGCCGCTAGGGTTGCCCAGTTCGCGCGCCAATGTACTGCCATGGGTGCCGGCCACCAGCAACGGCAGCTCGAGTGCGAGCGCCCTTTGAAACCGGCGAATGGCTTCCGCGTTGTCGATCCCGAGCCCGACCACCGCAACGCCGCGGTTCGCATAGTCCCGGGCGGCCTGCTGCAGTGTCGGCATCTCTTCGACGCACGGGGCGCACCAGGTGGCCCAGAAATTGACGACGAGCCAGCGTCCCTTCCACTGCACCATGGGCTGCGCGCGGCCGTCGGCGTCGTCGAACGTCTGCGCGAACAGGCGATCGACCGCCGCTCTGCTGGCCTCCCCGCTGGTGGCCCGGTAAAGCGCGAGGCCCACGCCGGCCGCCGCGGCGGCCAGTCCGGCGCCAGTCAGCAGCAACGTGCGACGCCGGGAGTTCATGGCGCGGAGTCTGCAATCAGCCGTCGCAGCGCGGCCAGGTTCGCGCGCCCGCTCGCTGCGACCGGATGGAGTTCGAACGCCGCCGTGGAAGCCGCCCGATGGCGCGGTGCGACCCGGATCGCGTCGTGTTCGAACACGTGCAGGCGTACGCCGAGGCGTCGCACCGAAGACGGCAGGCCGGCCTGCGAGGCAGGCACCGCGAACACGAGCAGTTCCTGGGCGACCGGGCGCTGCCCGGATTCATCTGCTTCGACATCGAAGTCGACTCCCGCGTCCATCAATGTGACCTCGACGTCCTTCGCGCTGTCACTGAACAGATGCAGCTCGATATCCGAGTGCTCGGTCGCCGTGCCCGAGAGGACCGCGCCGACGAGGTGCGGGTTGAAGGCGGCCAGGCGTTCCATCACCTCCGCGGCTGTACGGCGCAGCGCAGCCAGCAGCGCCGGGTGCGTGTCCGCGGCAAACAGGCTCAGGTGGCGACGGACCTCCTGCTCGATTTCCGCGTTGTCTGGCAGCACCCCGTGGGTGTCGGCGTCTCCCAGCAGCGCCTGAACCGCTCGCCGCTTCGCCTGTCGGTAGTCGCACCCTTCCTCGGCGATCAGGCGTGCGGCGGCGGCAGCCAGTTCGGCTCGCAGCGAGTCGTCAGCGGAACCCATGCTGGGCGGCAAGTCTAGCCGCCGGGGAAATTGACGCAGCGCATTACAATCGCGCGCCTTCTTGACGAGCGGCCGCCGGGCCCCCGGTCGGCTGAGCCGTTCGATATCCCCGTGCACATCCACATTCTCGGCATCTGCGGCACCTTCATGGGCGGCCTGGCGCAACTTGCGCTGGCCGGCGGCCACCGCGTCTCCGGCTGCGACGCCAATGTGTACCCGCCGATGAGCGATCAGCTGGCCGCGGCCGGCGTTCGGCTGACCGAGGGTTACGGTGCCGACCAGGTGGGATTGGCGCCGGACCTCTGGGTGATCGGCAACGTCGTCACGCGCGGCAACCCGCTGATGGAAGCCATTCTGGACCGCGGGCTGCCCTTTGTCTCGGGTCCCCACTGGCTGGCCGAGCACATCCTGCCGGGCCGTCACGTGCTGGGCGTTGCCGGAACACATGGGAAGACCACGGCCACCGCCATGCTGGCGAGCATCCTGGAACATGCGGGGCTCGCGCCCGGATTCCTCGTCGGCGGTGTGCCGACCGACTTCGGCGTGTCGGCCCGGCTCGGTGAGGGACGCCACTTCGTCATCGAAGCCGACGAATACGACACGGCGTTCTTCGACAAGCGCTCGAAATTCCTGCACTACCGTCCGCGCACCGCGATTTTCAACAACCTCGAGTTCGATCACGCCGACATCTTCGCGGATCTCGCGGCCATCGAGACGCAGTTCCATCACCTGATCCGCACTCTGCCGTCGACTGCGCGCCTCATTGTGAACGCGAACGACACGGCACTCGGGCGTGTGCTGGCACGCGGCTGCTGGAGCGAGGTCGAGCATTTCGGCGGCGGCGAGTGGGAGGTGGATGCGCAGCCGCCTCATGCCGTGAAGCGGCGCGGCGAGGTGGTCGGCCCGCTCGTGCTGTCGATGCCGGGTGCACACAACCGGATGAACGCGCTCGCCGCGATCGCGGCGGCCAACCATGTCGGTGTAGCGCCGGCGGCGGCACTCGAGGCGCTGGCCCGCTTCCGCGGCGTGAAGCGGCGGCTCGAAGTCCGCGGCACCGTATCCGGCGTGACCGTGGTCGACGACTTCGCGCACCATCCCACCGCGGTGCGCGAGACGATCGCCGCGCTGCGCAGCCGTGTCGGCGACGCACGCATCCTGGCGGTACTCGAGCCCCGCTCCAACACGATGAAGCAGGGTGCAGTGAAGTCGATGCTCGCGGGAAGCCTCGCCGGCGCCGACCGCGTCTACTGCTACGCGGGCGGCGTCAGCTGGAACGTTGCGGAAGCTCTTTCCGAACTCGGAGAGCGGGCCGCGACGTACGGACAGCTGGACGCCCTGATCGACGGCGTGCTGGGGGCGGTGCACGCCGGCGACCAGATACTGGTGATGAGCAATGGCAGTTTCGGCGGCATCCACGAGACGTTGCTGCAGCGGCTGGCGATGCGGGCGGCGGCCGCGTGATCGTCTACCTGCACGGCTTCCGCTCTTCGCCGGCCTCGCGCAAGGCGACGATGCTGCGTGAATTGCTGGCGGCCCGCGGCCGCTCGGCCGAGTACCGGTGCCCGGCGCTGCCCGCTTCGCCGGCCCGGTCGATCGAACTCGTGATGGACGCGGTGCGCGACGTGCCGCGCGAACGGCTCGCGTTGATAGGTTCATCGCTCGGCGGCTACTACGCCACCTGGGTGGCGGAGCAGACCGGCTGCCGCGCGGCGCTGCTCAATCCGGCAATCCGTCCGCAGGATGACCTGGCGCGCCACGTCGGCGTGCAGCCGGTGTTCTTTTCGGACGCGCTGATCGACTTCCGGCGCGAGTACCTCGACGAGCTCGAGGCGGTCGACACACCGGCAATCACGCGGCCCGAGCGCTATTTCCTGCTTGCCGCGACGGGCGACGCCGTCATCGACTACCGGACGATGGTGCAGAAGTACCGGGGCGCCCCTCAGCACGTCATCGCGGGGAGCGACCACGAGCTTTCGGATTTTTCGGCCTACATCGACGAGGTACTCGCGTTCTGCGATGCCGGCGGGACTACGACAGGATTTCTTGGAGAGGTGAAATGAAGCGGCTGCAGGGCAAGGTCAGCATCGTGACGGGTGCGGCGCAGGGCATCGGGTTCGCCACGGCGCGGCGCTTTCTGCGGGACGGCGCCCGCGTGGCGCTGTGCGATGTCAAGCGCGAAGGCGTCGACGCTGCAGTGGCGCAGCTGCAGGACTTCGGCGAGGTCGAGGGCTATGTGGTCGACGTCACGCGGCGCGACCAGATCGACGCGATGGTCACCGCCGTGCGCGCGAAGCACGGCCGCATCGACGTGCTGGTGAACAACGCGGGCATCACGCTCGATGCGCGCCTGCAGAAGATGGACGACACGCAATTCGACCGTGTGATCGCCGTCAACCTGAAGGGCACCTACAACTGCTCGCAGGCGGTCGTTGACACGATGGTCGAGCAGGGCAGCGGCGTGATCCTGAACGCCTCCAGCGTGGTCGGCATCTACGGCAACTTCGGCCAGACCAACTACGCCGCGAGCAAGTTCGGCGTCATCGGTTTCGTGAAGACCTGGGCTCGTGAACTCGGCCCCAAGGGCATTCGCGCCAACGCAGTCGCACCGGGGTTCATCGAAACGCCGATCCTGCAGACAATTCCCGACAAGGTGCTGCACCAGATGCGCGACCGCGTGCCGCTGAAGCGCCTCGGCACGCCCGAGGACATCGCCAACGCCTACGCCTTCCTTGCTTCCGACGACGCTGCCTACATCAACGGCGCCGTCATCGAGGTGTCGGGCGGGCTCACGGTATAGCGCATGAGCTCTACCCGTCCGCTGCCGCCGTCGGCCGAGCGAGTCCAGGGTGCGCTCGTGGCCGCCGGGGTCGACGCTCACGTGATCGAACTCGAGGTCGCGGCCCGCACCGCACAGCAGGCCGCCGACGCGCTCGGAATCGCGGTGGGCCAGATCGCGAAGTCGCTGATCTTTCGCGCGGCGCAGTCAGGGCGCGCGGTGCTGGTGATCGCGGCGGGCGACCGGCGCGTCAGCGAACCGCGCATTGCGGCTCTCCTTGGTGAACCCATCGAACGCGCAACGCCCGAATTCGTGCGCGAACACGCCGGATTCGCGATCGGCGGCGTCGCTCCGGTCGCGCATGCGCGGCCGATGACGACCTTCGTCGACGCCTCGCTGCGCAGGTTCGAGACGGTCTGGGCGGCCGGCGGCACACCGCACTGTGTGTTCCCGATCCGGCCCGACGAGCTGGTGCGTGTCAGTGGCGGCCAGGAAACGGCGACGGACGCATGAATGACACCTTTGTTTCGGCGGTCGTGCTGCTGCTGCTCGTCGCCGATCCCTTCGGCAACGTGCCGATCTTCGTGTCGGCGCTGCGCGACGTTCCGGCGCAGCGGCGTCTGCGGATCGTGCTGCGTGAGTGCCTGATCGCATTCGTCGTGCTCAGCGCGTTCGTCTTTGCGGGGCGGCCGTTCCTGCAGACGCTCGGGCTCTCGGAGGTCTCGCTGCAGATCGGCGGTGCGGTCGTGCTGATGCTGGTGGCGCTGCGCATGGTGTTTCCGTCCCCTGAGGGGGTGTACGGCCAGGCTCCGGGAGGCGAGCCCTTCATCGTTCCGCTCGCGGTGCCGGCGCTCGCGGGGCCTTCGGCGCTCGCCACGGTCATGCTGCTGGTATCGAAGGACCCGACGCGTTCGCTCGAATGGGTCGCGGCGATCGCCGTCGTGATGGCGATCTGCGCGGTGGTGCTGGTGTCCGCCGACCGGCTGCAGCGGCTGCTGGGAGAGCGCGTCACGCTCGCCTTCGAGCGCTTGATGGGACTGGTGCTGGCGGCGATCGCGGTCGAACTGCTGCTGCGTGGCGTGCGCACGTTCGTCGGCACCCTGCACTGAGGCGGCAGTGAATCTGCTGTTCGAGGAGGACGGAGTGTTCAGGGCGGGCAGCGTCCTGTCCTCGACCGAAGCGTCACACCAGGTCGAGCTCGCCAGCGGCAAGCGTGCCAAGGTGAAATCGGCGCACGTGCTGCTGCACTTCGACGACGTGCCGGCCGCGCGGCTGCTCGAAGCGGCGCAGGCAGAGGCGGATCTCATCGACCTTGACTTCCTCTGGGAGGCGGCGCCACAGCAGGAGTTCGCCTTTGGCGATCTTGCCGTCGATTACTTCGGCGGCAAGCCGACGAGCATCCAGCAGGCCGCACTGCTGTTCCGGCTGCATTCGGCGCCGGTCTACTTCCACCGCAAGGGACGCGGGCGCTACCGCCCGGCGCCGCCCGAAACGCTCAGGGCTGCGCTCGCGGCCGTCGAGCGCAAGCGCCGGCAGGACGAACTGCGGCAGCAGTATGTCGACGAACTGAAAGCCGGGCGCGCGCCCGCAGCGATCGCCGAACAGGCCGTGACGATGCTGGTGCGACCCGACCGGTCGACGATCGAGTTCAAGGCCCTGGAGCAGGCGGCGGGTGAGACCCGGACGACGCCGCTGCGGCTGCTGCTTGCTACCGGTGCGATCACGTCAGCCTACCGCTGGCACGTCGACAGTTTCCTGGCGCAGCACTTTGCGCGCGGTACGGGCTTTCCTGCCGAGCTTCCGAGCCCCGGCCCAGCCGATGCGTTGCCGCTCGCAGAGGTGGCGGCGTTTTCGATCGACGACAGCGCAACGACGGAAATCGACGACGCGTTCTCGGTCACGCCGATCGGCGAGAGTCGCGTCCAGGTCGGCGTGCACATCGCCGCGCCGGCGCTGGCACTGGCGCGCGGGCACGGGCTCGATGCCGTCGCGCGGGGGCGCATGTCCACCGTTTACGCGCCGGGCCTCAAGATCACGATGCTGCCGCAGACCTGGATCGATGCCTACTCGCTGACCGAGGGGCAGGTGGTCCCGGTGCTGTCGCTCTACATCGACCTGGACACCGACGCGATGGAGGTGCTCCGCACGGAATCGCGGGTCGAGCGGGTGCGCATTGCCGGCAACCTGCGTCACGACCGGCTCGACGATGTCATTACCGAGGAGTCGATCGCCGACGGCCGCTTCGACGCGCCGTTCGCGGCCGAACTTTCGCTGCTGTGGCGATTCGCGCGTGCCCTGCTGGCGCGGCGCGAGGCGGTGCGCGGCCGGCCCGAAGCCCTCGGTCGCGTGGAATACGCGTTCGAGCTCGACGGCGACGGCGAGCATGCACATGTGAGCGTCAAGCCGCGGCGGCGCGGAGCCCCGCTCGATCTGCTCGTCGCGGAGCTGATGATCTACACGAACAGCACCTGGGGTCGATGGCTGGCCGAGCGCGGTGTTGCCGGCATCTATCGTTCACAGTCGCTGGGCCGCGTGCGGATGTCCACCGTCCCGGCGGCGCACGAGGGCATGGGCGTCAGCCATTACGCGTGGAGCTCGTCGCCGCTGCGGCGCTACGTCGACCTGGTCAACCAGCGCCAGCTGATCGCCTGTGTCCGGGACGAGGCGCCACCTTATGGCGCCAGCGACGCGGACCTGTTCGCAGTCGTTTCTTCCTTCGACGCCGCCTACGTTGCCTATGCGGAGTTCCAGGAGCGGATGGAGCGCTACTGGGGACTGCGCTGGCTGCGCCAGGAGGATGTGCGCCGCATCGAGGCCACTGTCATCCGTGGCGACGTGCTGCGCCTGACCGGCATTCCGTTCATTACTCGGCTGCCCGGCCTGCCGGAGCTTCCGCGCGGCCAGCACCTCGAGCTCGAGGTCCTCGGCGGTGACGACGTCGACCTCACGCTCGAGGCGCGCGTGCACCGCCTCACGGAAGCTGCTGCGGCGGACGAACTCGACGACGAATCTGCCGACGAGACCGCCACGGGCGAGCCGGTGCAGCCTCCGCCAACCGAGGGCGCCCCGGGCGCCAGCTGATTGGACAAATCATCCGCACGATGGTCGCGTGATTCGGTGATTGAGCCTTTCGGCCGCTGGCTACAATCGATTTCGACCCGACGCCCCATGTTTGACGACGCATGAGTCTTGCCGACGAGCCCGTCCACGGCATCACCGCCTTTCTGGCGGACAAGGTGCTCGTGATGGCGTTGACGGTCTCCATCGGCCTGCACATGACGGTGCTGGCGGTACGCTTCGTCGATCCCGAGTTCCTGCGGGTGCGGTCGACCGATCCGCCGCTCGAGATCATTCTCGTCAATGCGAAAAGCGAGACGCGTCCCGGCAAGCCCGAGGCGCTCGCCCAGGCGAATCTCGACGGCGGTGGCAGTCACGATGCGGGACGCCGTGCGTCACCGCTGCCGGACTCGCAGATCGTTCGCGACGGCGATGCCCTCGACTCCGCGCGCAGGATGGTGGAACAGCTCGAGGAAGAGCAGAAGAAGCTGCTGGCGTCACTGAAGGATTCGCTGCAGATGCGTCCGCTGCCGCAGAAGGAGTCAGCGGCGGAATCACGCGTGCCCGGTTCGCTGGACGAGCAGACCCGCGTCCAGCTGGCCCGGGCGCAGGCCGAGATCGCGAAGCAGATCTCGGACTACCAGAAGCGGCCGCGCAAGCACCATTTCATGCCCAGCACGTCGGAATACCGGTACGCTCGCTACGTGGAGGACTGGCGGGCTCGCGTGGAAAAGATCGGCAACGACCACTATCCGGACGAGGCGCGCGGCCGCGTGTACGGTTCGTTGCGGATGACGGTCGCGGTGCGCAAGGATGGCTCGGTCGCGGAGGCGGCGATCGACAAGTCCTCGGGATCGCCCGTACTTGACCGCGCTGCCCGCCGCATCGTTAACATGGCTGCTCCATTTCCGCCGTTTCCGCCGGAGATCGCCCGCGATACCGACGTACTCGAGATCACCCGCACCTGGGTCTTCACCAACGATCAACTGTCGACACGCAGCACCGCGTCTCAATGAACGGGCCTGACAAGTACGGAGTCGTCGGCAATCCGATCGCTCACAGCCGCTCGCCGGAGATCCACGAGCGCTTCGCCCGGCAGACGCATCAGCGTATCTCCTACGATCGCATCGAAGCCCCGCTCGAAGGGTTCGAGGAAAAGGCGCTCGCGCTGCGCGATGCCGGCTACCGCGGCCTGAACGTGACGGTTCCGTTCAAGGTCGACGCGGCCAAGCTCGCCGATGAGCTGCTGCCCCGTGCGCGCCTGGCTGGCGCGGTGAACACACTGGCGTTCGACGGCGACACCATCATCGGCGACAACACCGACGGCATCGGGTTCGTGCGCGACGTGCGCGAGCGGCTGAAGTTCGACTTCGGCGAATGCTCGGTGCTGGTGCTGGGCGCGGGAGGCGCTGTCCGCGGCGTCATCGGTGCCCTGCTCGACGCGAGCCCGCGCTGGATCGCCGTCTCCAACCGCACGCAGCAGCGCGCCGAGGAACTGGCGGAAGAGTTCGGTGTGGAGGCTATTCACCTCGACGAGATCCCGGCCGAGCACTTCGACCTCATCGTCAACGGCACGTCGACCGGACTCAAGCACGATGCACCGCCGATCGACCCCGAGACCTTCAATGACTGCACGCTGGCCTATGACCTCGTGTATGCGGCGGACCCCACGCCCTTCATGGAGCTCGCGCGCTCCGGAGGGGCCAAGACTGTGTCAGATGGGCTCGGCATGCTGATCGAGCAGGCGGCGGAGTCGTTCCTGCTGTGGCGCGGTGTCCGTCCCGACACGGCAGCGGTCTACCGCGACCTGCGCAAGCTGCTGAGCGAGGCAGCGGCCGAAAGCGCGACCATCGTGCGCTAGCGGCAGCCGCATCGAGCTTCACTCCAGCAACGTCCCGCTGCGGCGTCGCGCCGCTTCAGAACATCAAGTCCGACCTCGTGCGCTGGCTGCTTCGCTTCGTCCTTCTGGCGGCCTTCGCGCTGGTCGCGCTGCAGCTTTGGTATGCGGGCTGGATCGCATGGTGGCGCTGGAATGCGCCGCACGAAACCGCGTTCATGGAGAGGGAGCGAAAGGCCCTGCAGGCGCGCGATCCGAAAGCGGAACTCAAGTACCGCTGGGTGCCCTACGAACGCATCTCGGCGCACCTGAAGCGCGCCGTGATCACTTCGGAAGACGCGCGCTTTGCCGAGCACGAGGGTGTCGACTGGGAGGCGATCGAGAAGGCGTACAAGGACAACGCCAGGCGAGGCCGTCCCGCGCGTGGTGGATCGACGATCACGCAGCAACTCGCCAAGAACCTGTTCCTTTCGCCGGAACGCAGCTACATCCGCAAGGCGCAGGAACTCGTGATCACCTACATGATCGAGGCCTTCTGGGACAAGCGCCGCATCCTCGAGGTCTACCTGAACGTCGTCGAGTGGGGTGACGGAGTGTTCGGGGCGGAAGCAGCCGCGCGCCATTACTACTCGACCAGCGCGGCCCAGCTTGGGCCGGAGCAGGCGGCACGGCTCGCCTCGTACCTGCCGAATCCGAAGCGCTACGGCCGCATCCGCTCCGGTCCCTACCTCGACGGGCGCACCGCGGCGATCCAGCGCTACATGCCCGACGCGGTCGTCCCCTGACCGCACTGAATTCCTGAGATCGCGCGCGGCTCGCGCGCTTACAATCGCGCAGCCTCGAGGCGCCGCCCAAGACGCGGCGCCGTACCCATGTCCTCGGGTGCGCAACGCGCACCGGCACGGATGCATGTCCCGCACGAGGGAGCAACACCGATGAGCGAGCAGGACCTGCTGGACCGCGACGCGCAGCGCGACGCCCCGGTGCGCGACCCTGAGGCCGCGCAGCGTGCGCTCGTGCGCGTCCAGCACCTGCTCGAAAAACAGCGCCGCGTGGAAGCGCTGGTGCACCGGGAACAGACGCCGGCCGAAGGCAAGCGGCCGCTGGTCGAGCAGCTGGTGCATCGCCGCCACCTGACGGAACTGCGCACGATCCTCGACCGCCTGCACGCGGCCGACATCGCCTACATCCTCGAAGCGCTGCCGATCGACGACCGTCTGGTCGTCTGGGATTGCGTCAAGGCCGATCGTGACGGCGAGATCCTGATCGAGGTGAACGACGCGGTCCGCGAGACGCTGATCGCGTCGATGGACCGCGAGGAACTCGTCGATGCGGTCGAAAGCCTCGAGACCGACGAGATCGCGGCGCTGGCCCCCGACCTCCCGGTCGACGTCGTCGACGAGGTCCGCGAAGGCCTGACGAGCGAAGAGCGCGCTCAGCTGCGCGCGGCGATGTCCTACCCGGAGGGCTCGGTCGGTGCATTGATGGACTTCGAGCTGATCACGATCCGCGAGGACGTGACGCTGGAGGTCGTGCTGCGCTACCTGCGGCGCTTCGACGAACTGCCGGACCAAACCGACCAGGTTTTCGTCGTCGACCGCAACGAAGTACTGAAAGGGGCGTTGCCGCTCGACCGGCTGCTGATCAACGAGCCCGACACCGAGGTCACGGCGGTGATGAAGTCTGACCTGCTGACCCTGTCGCCGATGGATGACGGCGGCGAGGCCGCGCAGGCCTTCGAACGCTATGACCTGGTTTCGGCGCCGGTCGTGGATGCCGGCGGACGGCTGGTCGGGCGACTGACGGTCAACGAGGTCGTCGACGTGATCCGCGAGGAGGGTGAGGAGGCGGCGCTGGCACAGGCCGGTCTGCGCGAGGACGAGGACATCTTCGCATCGGTGTGGAATTCCGCGAAGAACCGCTGGCTGTGGCTGGCGGTCAACCTGTGCACGGCGTTCTTCGCCAGCCGCGTGATCAGCGCCTTCGAAGGCACGATTGAAAAGGTCGTCGCGCTCGCGGCGCTGATGCCGATCGTCGCGGGCATCGCCGGCAACTCCGGCAACCAGACGCTGACGCTGCTGGTGCGCTCGCTGGCGCTGGGCCAGGTCACGTCCGGGAATCAGCGCCGGCTCGTATTGAAGGAGATCGCGGTCGCGGTGCTCAATGGCGCCGTGTGGGGCGGCATCGCCGGGCTGATCGCGTGGTTCCTTTACCGCGACACCTCAAATGGCGTCCTGCTCGGCACGGTGATGTTCATGGCAATGCTCCTCAACATGCTGGTTGCCGCTGCGGTCGGCCTCGCCGTGCCGCTCGCGCTGCGTGCTTCCGGCCGCGACCCGGCGCTGGGCGGGTCGGTGCTGCTCACCTTCAGCACCGACTCCGGCGGATTCTTCATCTTCCTGGGACTGGCCACTCTCTTCTTTCGGTAGGCGTCGCAGGTGTACGCGATCGGCTGCGCCGATCGCACGTGCACCTGCTCCGGCACGGCCCGCGCGTTGCGCGAGCCGCTCAAGACTGGTCAGTCGGCTCCGCTCCGGAGCGGCCGCGCGTTTCGCCGAAGTGCAACCCCACGCACTCCTCCCCGCGGCGCACTTGGCAGTGCCACAAATTCCTTCCCATTCTCGCCGGGCGAGGAGGGCGTAGGGAGGAGTGCCACCTTCCCTCTCGCTTGGCGAGAGGGAAAGGGAGAGTGCAGAGCAGTTATTCATCGGCGGAGCGCTCGGCCGCTCCGGAGCGCAACCGACAGAACAAAGTGCGCGCAGAGCGCGCGCTATCGATGACGATGCATGTGCGACCGCGGAGCGGTCGCGTACATCGTCATCGCACCCGTCTTATCGTGAACTCTTCCTGGATCGTGTCCTTGTAGACGCTTGCAGGGGATGAACTCGCGAGGAAGCGGCGGGCGATCTCTTCACCGACGGCGGTGTGCTGGATCACCTGGCCGTTGTCGAACTCGATTTCGAGCACGCGCAGGTTCCGGTCGTAGCCGGCCGACTTGATGCCGCCGCGGCGGATGGGCTTGCGTTCGATCGCCATCGTCGTCTCCTACAGTCCCAGGTCCTTCCAGATCGAATCCACACGTGCCCTGACGGCGGCGTCCATCGTGATGGGTCGGCCCCATTCACGTGAGGTTTCGCCGGGCCACTTGTTGGTGGCGTCGATGCCCATCTTGCTGCCGAGTCCCGACACCGGCGAGGCGAAATCGAGGTAGTCGATCGGCGTGTTGTCCACGAGCACCGTGTCGCGCGTCGGATCCACCCGTGTGGTGATGGCCCAGATCACTTCCTTCCAATCGCGTGCATTCACGTCCTCGTCTACGACGACGATGAATTTCGTGTACATGAACTGGCGCAGGAAGCTCCAGACGCCGAACATCACGCGCTTGGCGTGGCCGGCGTACTGCTTGCGCATCGACACCACGGCGATGCGGTAGCTGCACCCCTCCGGTGGGAGGTAGAAGTCGGCGATCTCCGGAAAGGTCCGCTGCAGGATCGGAACAAAGACCTCGTTTAACGCGACGCCCAGCACGGCGGGCTCATCCGGCGGCTTGCCGGTGTAGGTTGAGTGGTAGATCGGGCTCTGCCGCATCGTGATGCGGTCGACGGTGAAGACGGGGAACCAGTCGCGCTCGTTGTAGTAGCCGGTGTGATCACCAAACGGACCTTCGAGCGCCAGTTCGTAGGCTGAAGCCGGTCGCGGCGGGGCGCCGATGGGTGCTGGCGCCGGGGTGGGATCGGGGCGCAGATGCCCTTCGAGAACGATTTCCGCAGTTGCCGGCACGCGCAGGTCGCTGCCTATGCATTTGACCGTCTCGGTCCGGCCGCCGCGCAGCAGGCCGGCGAACTGGTATTCCGAAAGGCTGTCCGGCACCGGTGTCACGGCGCCAAGGATCGTCGCCGGGTCCGCCCCAAGCGCGACGGCCAGCGGGAAAGGCTGGCCTGGATGGGCCAGTGCGTGGTCCCGGAAGTCCAGTGCACCGCCGCGATGTGCGAGCCAGCGCATGATCAGCTTGTTGGGTCCGATCACTTGCTGGCGGTAGATGCCGAGGTTCTGCCGCGGCTTGTTAGGCCCCCGTGTCACGACCAGCCCCCAGGTGATCAGGGGTCCGGCATCCCCGGGCCAGCAGGTCTGGATCGGAAACCGTGCCAGATTGACGTCCGCACCTTCGACGACCTTGTCCTGGCACGGGCCGGAGCGGACCTCCCGCGGTGCCATGTCCCAGAGTGCCGACTTCAGCAGGGCCACCTTGCCCAGAGCATCGCGGAGCCCGCGGGGTGCTTCGGGCTCCTTGAGACTGGCGAGCAGTTCTCCCACGTCGCGCAGGGCGCCCACGTTGTCGGCTCCCATGCCCAGCGCAACCCGCCCGGGCGTGCCGAAAAGGTTGGTCAGGACCGGAATCTCGTGTCCGGTCGGCTGCTCGAACAGCAGCGCCGGCCCGCCCGCTCGCAGGGTCCGGTCGCTGATTTCCGTCATTTCCAGCTGCGGAGACACCGGCACGCCGACCCGGCACAGCTGGCCGGAGGACTCCAGACGCTCAAGGAAATCGCGGAGATCGCGGTATTTCATAGTGAATTTGTTGCAAAGCAAAAAAATCTGAAGACTCTAAATAAGTCCTCACTAACTTTGAATCTCTGGCTCTACTTTATTGATTTCATTGTGAATTTTTGAAGATCTTTTTCGAGGAACCGGTCTCCGAACCGGGACCTTCGGTCGGAAGAACGCCAGTTCCGGGTTGACCGAGCGGACTCAGACCCTAAAATTCAGGTCAGCCGTTCGGTTGAAATACGGGCTGGACTGCCACCGCGCGATCAAGCCCGAAGTCTAGGGACATAAGCCGTCCCGTTGTTTGTTCTTTCGTGGCCGGGGTGGTCCCGGCCAATGCAATGAAGACGCCTCTTGGACTTTCGGGTCCGGCGGCGCCCCTGGAATCGGGAAGGCTCGTGGGCCCCCGGTTCCAACGTACCAACCTGTGAGTGGCGACCGAAGGTCCTTGACCCGTGGCCGTTCAACATAAGGAGGCACGCATGTCCGCAGCCACGATTTCGAGTGTCCTGGCCCCGTTTGCGTGGGCCGATGCCGTTCGCGACGTGCGCGACGGTGCATTGGCCATGGCGCGACTGGTTATCTCTGCTGCCGGCTTCATGGCGCTAGCACTTGCCGCCGTCGCGTTGATGCACGACGACTTCGGCCGCACCCTGAGGGCGGTCTTGTCGCCTCCGGCCGCGATGGTGGCCGTGGTGGAGTCGTTGCCAGCCGACGCCATCGAACCGGCAGAGTCCAAGACGGCCGAGCCGGTCGCGGCGGACCCGCGACAGAAGCATGTCGTCCAGTACCTTGCCCGGCGCTACCGCGTTGCCGAGGAAGCGACCCGGATGCTGGTGGCGACTGCATTCCAGATCGGTCAGGAGAACAAGCTGGATCCGTTGCTGATTCTGTCCGTGGTGGCAATCGAGTCCAGCCTCAATCCGTTTGCCGAGAGCGCGATGGGAGCCCAGGGACTTATGCAGGTGATGACCCGTGTCCACGCGAACCGGTTCGAGGTCCATGGCGGCCAGCTCGCAGCCCTCGATCCGGTGGCGAACATGAAAGTGGGCTCGGCCATCCTCAGCGACATGATCAGCCGTGGCGGCTCTGTCGAGCGCGGCCTGCAGCTGTACGTGGGCGCCGGCAATCTCCCGGACGATGGCGGCTACAGTGCCCGTGTCCTGGGCGAGCGTGCCCGACTGGCTCTCGCCGCAGGCGGCAAGGTCGATGCGGCGATCGCGGCGGCGCGGACTGCGGTGGCGTCCGAACAGCCGAAACCGGTCGTCGGGGATTCCCCCGCGCCAGCGGCCCGGCCTGTTTCCGCGCCGGCATCGGAGTCTTCGGTCCGCCGCGGCGGTACTGCGCCGGACCGCGAGGCGTAGCCAGACCTCACTCGCTCGTCCTGAGCGTCTTTCCAGCCCGCGCACGGTCGTCGCCGGCGCGCTAAAGGACGCACCTCCTTCCCAAGGGACGTTTCACCGCTGGCCTGGCCGCCATCGCCGGCCCGGCGCACTTGCCGTCCGCCATCAGGTTGCGCGGTCATTGAGCCCCAGCGAAGAGACCGTTGAGTGGCCTCCGTCTGAGCCGAACGCGGCAAGTCGCTGGCCTACATTGACCCCGGTTCCGGCCGGGCGGGTGGGCGCCGCACGGAGCCTTGTCGACGCGCATCAGATAACGACACCCGGGAAAGCCGCGCGGATAATCGTCGGTCCCCAGCGGTTCCCGACAGCCCATGCCTACGACCGACCCAGCCGACCTGCGCCACGCCGCGCTCGAGTATCACGAGAAGCCGACGCCCGGAAAGATCGCGATCGCGCCCACGAAGCAACTGGTCAACCAGCGCGACCTGGCGCTGGCCTATTCGCCGGGAGTCGCCGCGGCGAGTGAGGCGATCCGCGACGACCCAGGGACGGTGTTCCGCTACACCGCGCGCGCCAATCTAGTGGGCGTCGTGACCAACGGCACGGCGGTGCTCGGACTCGGCAACATCGGCGCTCTGGCGGCGAAGCCGGTGATGGAAGGCAAGGCGGTGCTGTTCAAGAAGTTTGCGGGCATCGACGTATTCGACATAGAACTCAACGAGCCCGACCCGGACCGCCTGATCGAGATCATCGCGGCGCTCGAGCCGACGTTCGGCGGCATCAACCTCGAAGACATCAAGGCACCGGAATGCTTCTACATCGAGCGCCGGCTCCGCGACCGCCTGAAGATCCCGGTCTTCCACGACGACCAGCACGGCACCGCGATCATCGTCGGCGCGGCCCTACTCAACGGGCTGAAAGTCGTCGACAAGAAGATCGACCAGATCAAGCTGGTCACGAGCGGCGCGGGAGCTGCGGCGCTCGCCTGTCTGCAGCTGCTGGTCGAACTCGGCGTGCCGCGCCACAACATCTGGGTGACGGACATCGAAGGGGTCGTCTACCGCGGCCGCACCAAGCTGATGGACGATGACAAGGCCCGCTTCGCGCAGGAGACCGCGGCCCGCACGCTCGGCGATGTGATCGCCGGCGCCGACGTGTTCCTCGGACTCTCCGCAGGCGGCGTGCTGAAGCCCGAGATG
This sequence comes from Burkholderiaceae bacterium, assembly GCA_035429805.1. Classification (GTDB taxonomy): domain Bacteria; phylum Pseudomonadota; class Gammaproteobacteria; order Burkholderiales; family Burkholderiaceae_F; genus JALORV01. Next base: position 73,371 of record DAOMFL010000004.1, on the reverse strand, counting down.
GTCGCGCGCATGGCGGCGCGGCCGCTGGTGCTCGCACTGGCCAATCCGACTCCGGAGATCCTGCCCGAAGAGGTCAAGCGCGTCCGCGATGACGCCGTGATCGCGACCGGGCGCTCAGACTATCCGAACCAGGTCAACAACGTCCTTTGCTTCCCGTTCATCTTCCGCGGCGCGCTGGATGTGGGCGCCACGACCGTCACGACCGCGATGGAGATCGCCGCGGTGCAGGCGATCGCAGCGCTCGCGCAGGAAGAGCAGAGCGACGTCGTGGCCTCGGCGTACGGGATCAGCAACCTGTCGTTCGGTGCCGAGTACCTGATCCCGAAGCCATTCGATCCACGCCTGATCACGCGCATTGCGCCTGCCGTCGCGCAGGCGGCAATGGCGAGCGGCGTGGCGACGCGGCCGATCGCCGATCTTGGCGCCTACCGCGATCAGCTGCAGCAGTTCGTCTACCACTCCGGCACGTTCATGAAGCCGATCTTCACGATCGCAAAGAACGCGGTGTCGGCGGGCGGTCCCTCGCGCGTCGTGTTCGCCGAGGGCGAGGAGGAGCGGGTGCTGCGTGCAGTGCAGGTGGTCGTCGACGAACGCCTGGCGCAGCCGATCCTGATCGGCCGGCCCGATGTCATCGAGCGGCGCCTGACGCGCTTCGGGCTGCGCATGCGGCCCGGCCAGGACTTCGATCTGGTGAACCCGCAGCACGACCCGCGCTATCGCGATTACTGGGAGAGCTATCACCGCCTCGCGGCGCGCCGGGGCGTCACCGCGCAGTACGCGAAGATCGAGATGCGGCGCCGGCACACCCTGATCGGCTCGATGATGATCCTGAAGGGCGATGCCGACGGCATGATCTGCGGCACCTTCGGCACGCACAACCTTCACCTGCACTATGTCGACCAGGTGATCGGCAGGCGTCCTGGATGCAACGTCTACGCCGCGATGAACGTGCTGATGCTTCCCGGCCGGCAGCTCGCGCTGGTGGATACGCACGTCAACGTCGATCCCAGCGCCGAGGAAATCGCCGAGATCACAATCCTCGCCGCCGAGCACCTGCGGCGGCTCGGCATCGAGCCCGCGGCGGCGCTGGTGTCGCACTCGAACTTCGGTTCAGGCAACACGGCGTCGGCGCTGAAGATGCGCGCCGCGCTCGACATCGTCCGCGCCCGGGCGCCGGACCTGGAAGTCGACGGCGAAATGCACGCCGACTGCGCTGTCGATGGTGCGATGCGCCGCTCGATCATGCCATTTTCGACGTTGAAGCGGGAAGCCAACCTGATCGTCTGTCCAAACATCGACGCGGCCAATATCTCGTACAACCTGCTGAAGGCCACAGCCGGGAACAACATCGCGATCGGGCCGATCCTGCTGGGCGCGGCGCGTCCGGTCAACATCCTGACCGCTTCGGCAACCGTACGCAGAATCGTCAACATGACGGCGCTTACGGTGCTCGAGGCGGGTTCTCTGCGTCAACCGGAGCTTCTGTAGCGTGTTCGGCCGCCTGCTGCGTGGCGCACTGCACGCCGTCATTGCACTGGCGCTGGTCGGATGCGGACCGGCTGGCGTCGCCCGCGAAGCGCGCGATGCGACCGTCACTGGCGACAGAGCGCTCGCCGAGCTCCCACACGAAGCGCATCAGACACTGGCGCTGATCCGCAAGGGGGGACCGTTTCCCTACCGGCAGGACGGCACGGCATTCCGCAACCGCGAAGGGCACCTGCCGCCGAAGCCGCGCGGCTACTACACCGAGTACACCGTGCGCACGCCAGGGGAACGCGACCGCGGGGCACGGCGCATCATCGCGGGACGCGGCACCACCGGCGATCCCGCGACGAGCGGCGAGTACTACTACACCGACGATCACTACAACACGTTCCGCCAGATACGCGAATGAGCCGACCAGCCAGCCACGCACTCGACCGGCTGCCACGGCAAACCGTGCGGCACCTGAAAGACATCGCCCCGTCCGGTCTGCGCGACTGGGTAAGCGCTTCAGCCCAGACCTTGATCGAGGTGAATCTCGAAGGGTGCACCGACAAACGCTCCGTGCTGCAGGCGGTCGCGCGCGACTTCACGTTCCCATCGTGGTTCGGCATGAACCTCGACGCGCTCTACGACGCACTGACCGACCTGCCCGAGCAGCGGCCGGCGGCGGGCTACGTCATCCTGCTCGAGCACCTGCCCCGGACCGACGGGTTCGGGGCGGACGAGCGGGCGGCGCTGCTCGACGTGTTCCGGGACGCCGCCGAAAGCTACGCAGAGCAGGGAATCCCGTTCCGCGTGCTCTACAGCTAGCCGCTCAGCGCGGCATCATGCGCGACAACTCGGCGAGTGCGTCGTCGATCCCGCCGGCAGGCACCTGGCCCGATGGCGTCATGTGATCGATCAGTTGCGGCAGCAGGTCGGCGAGCCCGCCGGACAACTGCCCGGCATCCATGCCACTGTCCGCGGCCATCTGCTGCATGCGGCCATGCCCCAGCGCCTGCATCAGCTGGTCGGGAGTGATCGACATGTTCTGTCCGGTCGAGATCCAGGAATTCATCTGCTGACCAAACCCGGCCTGCTGGAACTGGTTGATCAGTGACGCCAGGCCGCCGCCCTGACCCTGTCCCGCCAGCAGCTGCATCGCGATTTGCAGCAGCGGATTGGCTCCCGTCTGGCCGCCACCCGTTGCCGGGCCGGCGAGGCCCGAAAGCAGTGAGTCGAGTAATCCCATGGCACCTCCGTTGTCCTTGTTGATGATGACCCGTGGATCGGCGCGACGCTCGATGTGCGCGCCTACCGCAGGTCGCCGTGCAGAGCCTGCAATGCGGCCAGGCCGGCCAAGCCTGCGGTTTCCGTTCGCAGAATACGCGGACCGAGGCGCATCGCCCGAAACCCCATCCGCTCAGCCAAGGCGCGCTCGGTTTCGGTGAAACCGCCTTCGGGCCCGACCGCCAGCGCGACCGGCTGCGCGCCCGAAGCGATGGACGCGAGCGACACGCCATCGTTCGGATCGAGCAGGATTCCCGTGACTCCCTGCCCGAGCGCGGAGGCGAAGCCTTCCTGCAGAGACGCCGCGGCTTCGACGCCGGGAAGGCGGTTACGGCCGCATTGGCAGCAGGCCGAGACAACGATCTCCTTCAGCCGCTGCAGGCGCCGCTCGCGCCGTGCGCCGTCGAGGTGCACGACACTGCGCGCGGCCGGAACCAGCAGGATCGATGCGACACCGAGTTCGACCGCCTTCTCGACGATCAGCTCCAGCTTTTCGGTCGCCACCCAGGACTGGATCAGCGTCACCGGCAACGGCGATTCGCGCTCGACGTCATGAAACCCCCCGAGTCGCGCCGAGGCGTGCGGGCCGTCGAGCCGCAGGCGGCCTTCGAACTCGCCGCCGCGGCCACTGAAGAGCGTGACGCCGTCGCCGTCCCGCAGCCGCAGGACGCGCACCGCATGATGCGCAATCTCCGCCGGCAGCGCGATGGTCCGCTCGATGCAGAGATCGGCGTCGACGTAAAAGCGCGGCGCGTCCGCGGACCGCTTCACCGGGCGCCCACACCGGCGGATGCGAAAGCAAGAGGCCGGCTCGCGCCGGCCTCCGGGCCTTGCTCCGGGTCACCCGCGGAGCGGGCGTCCCGTGGACTCATGCGACGCGCAGATGAGCCACGCGCGCGGTTCCTGCCGGTGGGCCCACGAGGTCCTGCACGAAACGCGGCAGCGTGAACAGCGCCGGATGCATCGAAGCGTGGTAATAGCGCAGATTGTCGATGCGTCGTTCGCCGAGGCGCTGCGTGATTGTGTCGACCGCGACGCCGCGCGGATCGATCGAGTCGCCCGCCACCGCCAGGCACCAGAGCGAGCCGTAGAGCGGGATGAAAAGCGACAACGGTGCCACGTGCTTGAACACCTTCCGCAGGTTGGCTGCATTCTTGCGAACGGTGTCGGCCTGGTACACGGGCGAGCCGAGGTGCAGCGTCAGCATGCCGCCGGGCCTGAGCGCCGCCTGGCACATGCGGAAGAACTCCTCGGAATACAGGTGAAACGCCGGCGTATCGGGGTCGGTGAGATCGAGAACGATGAGATCAAAGCGCTCCTGCGTCGACTTCATGAACTCGAAGCCGTCGCCGATGCGGATCTCCAGCCGCGGATCGTCGAGCGCGCCCTTGTGGATCGCACCGAGGTACTGGCGCGAGATGTCGATGACCGCCGGGTCGAGCTCGGCCATGACGATGCGCTTGACGCTCGGATGCTTGAAGAGTTCCTCGGACGAGCCGCCGTCGCCGCCACCGATGACCAGCACCGACTCCGGATTGGGGTGGGCGAGCGCCGCCGGATGCGTCATGCACTCGTGATAAAAGAATTCGTCGCCTTCGGAGGTCATCAGGCGGCCGTCGAGACGGAACAGGCGCCCGAACTGATGCGTGTCGAGGACCTCGATGCGCTGGAACGGCGACTCGATCTCCGCCAGCTTCTCCTTGACGGTGAAGCCATAGCCGGAGTGGGCATTGAGCCAGTCGAAGCTCAGCTGGCCCGCATCGCCGGCCGCGGCCTCGGTGCGCGTCGTCGCAGTGGCGCTCGCCGACAGGTCACCACGCGTGATGCGGTTGACGACCTGGTTCTGCGGCCGGAACGCGACCAGCAACGTATCGAACAGCTGCTCGGCCTTCGCCGTGTTGTCTTCCGTGAAATTGCAGACGTAGACGTCGAGCGTCACGCCGCGCCGTTCAGGCCAGGTGTGAATCGCAAGATGGGATTCGGCGAGAAGGATCGTGCCGGTGATGCCGCCGGGCTCGCCGTTCCAGTCAGGAAAGACGTGCCACTTCTCATCGACGATCGTGAGCTTGGCGTCGAGCGTCGCCCTGCGGCAGAGCGTCGACAGTGCTTCGAGATCCGTGAGAGTGGCTGCGCTGCAACCGCATTCGAACAGATCGCCAGTCAGGTGAAGGCCTTGCATCTTCGTCCCCCAGCAGGTCCGCCCTTATCGACCTGAATCGCGACTCGCGTCGCAACCCCACGATCCGGGACTCGCACGCTGTGGCGCGGCACGCGAGTCCTGCAGCTTGCGCTGCACCTGCTGGCTTTGGCGGGAATGCTGCCTAACGGCACGTTGCCTGCGTTCGATCGCCGCGCTGCAGTTTTCGCCTGCAGTCCGGCGGTACGAATCTGGCGCCCGTTGCGTCCTTCTGTGTTCCGGATCGAATTTGGAAAAGCCGCGCATAGTATAGGAAATCGCGAGGCTCTCAAACAGTGGGCCTCCCCAGCGACAAAGTTTGGAGCGAACGCTCGACCGCGATGTGTCTGCGATCAAGGGCCGGCACTGCGCCCGGCGGATCCGGCCGTGGCGCGTCGCTTTGCTAAAATTTCAGTCTTTCCCGCTTGACCCCTGTCATCGGTGACGGGCTTCGGAAAAGGCGGCTGGAGGCGCTGCCGCGCTCCGGCGATCACACTTTCCTCGATACGCGCGACGATGAACGACTCTTCCCCCCTCCGCGCGATTCCGGCGTCCGTGCGTTCCGAGATGGCCAACGCCATCCGTGCGCTGGCAATGGACGCCGTGCAGAAGGCCAACTCGGGACATCCCGGCATGCCGATGGGCATGGCCGAGATCGCGGTGGCGCTGTGGGGTGGGCACCTGAAGCACAACCCGGCCAATCCGCGCTGGCTCAATCGGGACCGGTTCGTGCTCTCCAACGGCCACGGCTCGATGCTGCAGTTCGCGCTGCTGCACCTCACCGGCTACGACCTGCCGATGGCGGAGATCGAACGCTTCCGCCAGATGGGCAGCCGCACGCCCGGGCATCCGGAATACGGCGTGACGCCGGGCATCGAGACGACCACCGGACCCCTCGGGCAGGGCCTTGCGAATGCCGTCGGCATGGCGCTGACGGAGAAGCTGCTGGCGGCGGAATTCAATCGCCCAGGCCACGCGATCATCGACCATCGGACCTATGTCTTCGTCGGCGACGGCTGCCTGATGGAGGGGATTTCCCATGAAGCGGCGTCGCTTGCCGGCACGTGGCGGCTCAACAAGCTGATCGCCGTCTACGACGACAACGGCATTTCGATCGATGGCGACGTCGAAGGCTGGTTCAACGAGGACACGCGCAGCCGCTTCGAGGCCTACGGCTGGAACGTCATCGGCCCGCTCGATGGCCACGACCCGGAGGCGATCGATTCCGCGATCACGACAGCCAAGGCAGAGCCTGATCGCCCGACGCTGATCATCGCGCGGACCGTCATCGGTAAAGGCTCGCCGGGTCGCGCGGGCAGTGAGAAAGCACATGGCGAAGCGCTGGGCGAAGCGGAGATCGCGGCGACGCGAAACTCGATCGGCTGGCCGCACGCGCCCTTCACGGTGCCGCACGGCGCCCGCGCTGCATGGGACGCGACCGCGCGGGGCGCTGCGCTGGAGGCGGCATGGAACGAGCAGTTTCGCGCCTACGCGAAGGCATATCCGGGCGAAGCGGCCGAGCTGCAGCGGCGCATCGCCGGTCAACTGCCGGTCGGGTACTTCGCGGCGGTGAAGGCCGCGCTGGCCGCGGCCGAGGCCCGGCGCGAGTCGGTCGCGACCCGCAAGGCCTCGCAACTCGCGCTCGAGGCGCTCGCGCCGACGCTGCCCGAACTGCTCGGCGGCTCGGCCGACCTGACGGGCAGCAACCTGACCCGATGGAGCACCGCGAAGGCGCTGCGCCCCGACGCGCTGCACGGCCGCCACATCAACTACGGCGTGCGCGAGTTCGGCATGTGCGCCGTGGCCAACGGCATCGCCCTGTACGGCGGCTACATTCCTTTCGTCGGCACGTTCCTGGTCTTCTCCGACTACGCGCGCAATGCGGTGCGCATGTCGGCGCTGATGAAGCAGCGCGTCATCTTCGTCTTCACGCACGACTCGATCGGCCTGGGCGAGGACGGACCGACGCACCAGGCGGTCGAGCATGCCGCGAGCCTGCGCCTGATCCCGAACCTCGACGTCTGGCGGCCGGCGGACACCGTCGAGACGCTGGTGGCCTGGGCCGCCGCGCTCGAACGCCGCGACGGGCCGAGCGTCCTGCTGCTGTCGCGCCAGAGCGTGCCGTTCGTGGCGGGCGTCCGCGACGTGGCCGACATCCGGCGCGGTGCCTACGTCGCCAGCGAGGCGAAGGGTGGCGCGCGTCGCGCGCAGGCCGTGCTGATCGCCACCGGCTCCGAACTGCCGCTGGCGGTCGAGGCGCAGACGGCGCTCGCGGCCGCCGGTGTTGCGGTCCGCGTCGTGTCGATGCCGTCGACCACGGTGTTCGACCGCCAGTCCACTGCGTACAAGACCAGCGTGCTGCCTGCCGGCATTCCGCGCGTCGCGATCGAGGCGGGCGTCACGGACTTCTGGTGGAAGTATGTGCGCGCCGAGGGCGCGGTCATCGGCATCGACCGCTTCGGCGAATCCGCGCCGGCGGGCGTGCTGTTCAGGCATTTCGGTTTCACGGTCGACAACGTCGTCGCCACCGTGAGTGCAGTCATCGCTGGGGGGAGAAGGAAGTGACTATCAAGGTTGCCATCAACGGCTACGGCCGCATCGGCCGCAACGTCCTGCGCGCACATTACGAAGGCGGCAGGAAGCACGACATCCAGATCGTTGCGATCAACGATCTCGGGGATCCGAAGACCAACGCGCACCTGACGAAGTACGACACGGCGCACGGCACGTTTCCCGGAAGCGTCAGCGTCGACGGCGACGCGATGGTCGTCAACGGCGACCGCATCAAGGTGCTCGCGAACCGCAATCCGGCCGAGCTGCCGTGGGGCGCGCTCGGCGTCGACGTCGTGCTCGAGTGCACCGGATTCTTCACCACCAAGGAAAAGGCCTCGGCGCACCTGAAGGGCGGCGCGAAGAAGGTCGTCATCTCGGCGCCCGGCGGCAAGGACGTCGACGCAACCGTCGTCTTCGGCGTCAACCACGGCGTGCTGAAGGCCGCGCACACGGTGATCTCGAACGCGTCGTGCACGACCAACTGCCTGGCGCCGCTGGTCAAGCCGCTGCACGAGAAGATCGGCCTCGTCAGCGGCCTGATGACCACTGTGCACGCCTACACCAACGACCAGGTGCTGACCGACGTGTACCACGAGGACCTGCGCCGCGCGCGCGCAGCCGCCCACAACATGATCCCGACCAAGACCGGAGCCGCGGCCGCGGTCGGGCTCGCACTGCCGGAACTGAACGGCAAGCTCGACGGCTACGCGATCCGCGTGCCCACGATCAACGTCTCGATCGTCGACCTGTCGTTCATCGCCGCGCGCGACACGACCGTGGATGAGGTCAACAGCATCATGAAGGCTGCCGCCGTGGGCGAACTCGCCGGCGTGCTCGGCTACAACACCGACCCGCTGGTATCGAGCGACTTCAACCACGACGCGCGCTCGTCGGTCTTCGACGCGACGCTGACGAAGGTCGCCGGCCGGCTGGTCAAGGTCTCGAGCTGGTATGACAACGAATGGGGCTTTAGCAACCGGATGCTCGATACCACCGTCGCGCTGATGGCGGCGAAGTGAGCCGGAATTCGAACCCCGCCGGCTGACCGCGGCCCCGGGTCCCGCACGCCGGAAGCGGGCGGCGGACGGCGGTCCGGCGATGGCCGACCGGGGTCGCCCGCTAGATCGTTCGGTCGAGGGGGCGGAAACAGTCGAGCAACGCGCGCCGCAGTAACCTGCGGCGGCATCCCGCACATGCGGTCCGGTCTGGCGGGTAGGCAGGACGCGGCCATCGCCGGGCTGTATTTTTCGCCCACTTATCCGGTGGTGAATCGGGTCCGGCACCTGCCAGCATCCGCCTTCGGCGCCGGGTCCGGGCCTGCTGCAACGTTCAGGAGTCTGTACACGTGATGTGGTCCGTACAGAGATTTGTGTTCGTCGCCCTTGCGGGCGCCGGCATCGCCTGGCCGGCGTCGGTCGCGTTGTCGACCGACGTCATGACGCCCAAGCAGGCGGCGCTGCAGGGCCTCACGGCGACGAAGAAGGTGCGCGAGGAGCGGGTGGACAAGCTCATCGTGCGTCTGCGACCGACCGAATTCGAGAACGAGCCGCAGATCAGAAACAGCCGCGTGCAGGCGCTGTCGACCGTGGCCGGGGCGCAGCTGAAGTCGCTACGCCGGCTGGCGAGCGGCTCGCACCTGCTGCAGCTTGACCGTGCAATGACGGTTGCAGAAGCCCGCGCGATGTCGGCGCGGCTGATGCGCGAGGGCGACGTCGAGTACGCCGAGCCGGACATCCTCTTCAAGAAGGTCGTCGTTCCCAACGAAAAGCGCTTTGCTGAATGGCAGTGGAACCTCTTCGCGCCGACGTCGAGCTATTCGTCTGGCGGCGTGACCACGACGGCGGCGGGCGGCGCGAACCTGCCCCCGGCATGGGACCTCACGCAGGGTTCCGATAAGGTGACGATCGCGATCATCGACACCGGCATCACCAATCACCAGGATCTGAACGGCATCCGCGGGGGCGCCGTCTATATCCCGGCCGGCCGCTTTCTGCCCGGCTACGACTTCGTCTCCAGCGACATCGGGACCGGGTTGCCGTCGAACTTCATTGCCAACGACGGCAATGGACGAGACGCCGATCCGACCGACCCGGGCGACTGGATCACGGCGGACGACAAGACGAATTACCCGACGGACTGCGACGATGGTTCGGCAGGCGGCAGTACGTCGTCGTGGCACGGCACGCACATGGCCGGGATCGCGGCCGCCACCGCGAACAATGCGGAAGGGATTGCGGGCATCGGCTGGAACGTGAAGATCCTTCCCGTTCGCGCATTGGGCAAGTGCGGCGGAAGCCTCTCAGACATCGCCGATGCGATCCGCTGGGCCGCCGGGGCGCAACCGGACGACGGGCGAACGTGGCAGCAGAACGGCGTGACAGTTGGGACGAATCCCAATCCGGCGCAAGTCATCAGTTTGAGCCTGGGTGGCGATACCGTCTGCAGTGCTGAAATGCAACGCGCAGTGACGGCCGCCACGACAGAGGGCGCGATCGTCGTCGCGGCCACCGGCAACGACGGCGTCGAAGGGTTGATCTCGCCGGCGATCTGCAGTGGTGTGGTGGCGGTGACGGCGCACGCGATCAACGGCGAGAACGCCGATTACGCCAACATCGGTGTGGGCACGACGCTGAGCGCCCCGGGTGGTGGTCAACCAACATCACTTGGCAAAGGCAGTCCAATCGACGACAACGGCTTCAACGGTTACTACATCCACTCGACCGTCCAGTTCGGAGACACGACACCGACGAGCACCGACAGCAGTGGCAACTCCGGCCCCGCCTATGCCGGCTTCGTCGGCACGAGCCCGGCGACTCCGCACGTCGCCGGTGTTGCAGCACTCATGAAGTCGATCGGACCTGATCTAACGCCAACGCTGATCAAGTCCTACCTTCAGAGCGCGACGCGACCGTACCCAGCCGGCAGTGCGTGCGCGCCGGGAGCGACGTTTGACGGCAAGTGCGGCACCGGACTGCTCGATGCCGAGCGCGCGCTGCTCGCTGTGCCCGATGCCATTCCGGCCGCAGTTGCCGGTGCGGACCAGGTCGTGACACCCGGATCCGTCGTTACGCTCGACGGCACCAAGAGCCGGGCCCTCTCCGGCAAGACGCTGACGGCGTACGAATGGACGCAGACCGCCGGCACGCCGACCGTGACGCTGACGACGCCGAACGCGGCGGTCACGACGTTCACCGCTCCCGCGAGCGGCAGTCTGACGTTCCGGCTGCGCGTCACCGACAGCCAGTCGAAGGTCGGCGAGGATTCGATCGTCGTGCACGTGAACAGCCCGCCGGTCCTGGCCGCCGCGCCGCCGGCGCAGTCGGTGCCATCGGGTGGCCTCGTGCTGTTCACCGTGTCGGGATCGGACGCCGACGGCGACGCGCTGACCTACGTGGCTTCGGCGCTGTCCACGGTGCCGTTGAGCGCGCTGTCGCCGAGCGGTCAGTTCATCTGGAACACGACCGGGATACCGCCCGGAAACTACCAGCTGACGTACTTCGTCACTGATGGCGTTTCGCAGAGCGCGACACAGTCGGTGCCGATCGTCGTGAGCGCCGCGAACCTCGGTTCCAGCGGCGGCGGGGGCGGCGCGCTAGCGTGGCTGCAACTGCTGCTGCTCGCGGCGCTGCTTGTCACGCCGGCGGTCCGCCAGCGCATAGGCTAGCCCGAGCACCGATCCGCAGGCGGCGCCGACGAGGTGCGCCTGCGGCACGACCGCCGCGCCGAGCCAGTCGGCGTGCGGAAGGGTGGTGCCCGCGGGCTGTTCGAGCGCGACCTTGATCCAGCCTCCAGCGACGAGCGTCAGGGGCAGCCAGAGCGCTCGCAGGCTGCGCGGCTCGCTGCGCACCAGCCACGTCGTGGCACCGGCGAAGAAGAGCGCATGCACGACGCCCGACAGGCCGCGATACCAGTCGATGCCGGGGTACGCGGTGGCCAGCGCGAGGCTGATGACGAGCGCCGCGACCCCGAGCACTGTCAGCTGACGTCCGGCACTGAGGTCGGGCGCGAACAGCCGGGCGACGATCAGCAGCGCCAGGGTATTGATCAGCGCGTGCGGCCAGCTGATGTGAACGATGTGGCCGGTGATGAGCCGCCAGGGCTGGTCCCCCAGCAGCGCGCGGCGGTATTCGAGCGCATCGCCGGCGCCGACAGCCATCAGCAGCAGCGCGATTGCAGTGGCGACCAGCGCGCACCGTTCGGCGTTCGAGAGGGACAGGACGCGCATCGGCATCGGGAGCGTGTGTGCCTCGTATAATGCCGAAGTCCTCCAGTACGCGCTGTCCGGCACCCGACGTGCCGAGTGCGTTCCCTCAAGACCCCCCGCCCAATCATGCGTGTCCGTACCCTTGCAGAACTCGCCCGCAACGGGCAACTCGCCGGCCGGCGTGTGTTCATCCGATCCGATCTCAACGTGCCGCTGGACGACGCCGGCAACATCACCGAGGACACGCGCATCCGCGCCTCGGTGCCGGCGATCAAGCTGGCGCTCGGCGCGGGTGCCGCGGTGATGGTGACGTCCCACCTCGGGCGCCCGACCGAGGGTGAGCTGAAGCCGGAAGACTCGCTGGCCCCGGTGGCGCGCCGCCTCGGCGAACTGCTGGACCGTCCGGTGCCGCTGAAGGCCGGCTGGACCGAAGGGGTGGCCGTGGCGCCGGGCGAAGTCGTGCTGCTCGAGAACTGCCGCGTCAACAAGGGCGAGAAGAAGAACTCCGACGATCTCGCGCAGAAGATCGCGAAGCTCTGCGACGTCTACGTCAACGATGCTTTCGGCACCGCGCACCGGGCCGAAGCCACCACGCACGGCGTGGCGAAGTTCGCGCCGGTAGCCTGCGCGGGCCCGCTGATGGCGGCCGAGATCGATGCACTGGCGAAGGCGCTCGGCAATCCGAAGCGGCCGCTGGTGGCCATCGTCGCCGGGTCGAAGGTCTCGACCAAGCTCACGCTGCTCAACAACCTCGCACAGAAGGTTGACCGACTGATCGTCGGCGGCGGCATTGCGAACACGTTCCTGCTGGCCGAGGGCTTTCCGATCGGCAAGTCGCTGGCGGAGCCGGACCTCGTGCCCGAGTGCAAGAAGGTGCTCGCCACCCTGGCGGCCAAGGGCGCGACGCTGCCGCTGCCGATCGACGTCGTCGTGGCGCGTGAATTCTCGGCCACCGCCCCGGCCACGGTGCGCCGCGCCGACGACGTGCATGCCGACGAGATGATCCTCGACATCGGCCCGCAGAGTTCGCTCGCGCTGGGGCATGTGCTGCGCGACGCCGGGACGATCATCTGGAACGGACCGGTAGGCGTGTTCGAGTTCGACGAGTTCGCCGGGGGCACGCGCCAGATGGCGCTCACGATCGCCGAAGCGACCGCCAACGGCGCCTTTTCGATCGCCGGCGGCGGTGACACGCTGGCGGCGATCGCCAAGTACGGCATCGGCGACCGCATCAGCTACATCTCGACCGGTGGCGGCGCTTTCCTCGAGTTCCTCGAGGGCAAGACGCTGCCGGCCATCGAAGTGCTGCAGTCGCGCGCCGCGGCCTGACGCGACCGGGGGACTGCGTTGAGCCGCTTTGCCGCTGCCGGACTCGATCATGTGCACGTCTATGTGCGTGACCGCGCCGCGGCGGCCCGCTGGTACGGCGCCGTGCTCGGCCTGCGCCGCGATCGGCGCTTTGCCGCCTGGGCGCGCGAGGTCGGCGGGCCGCTGACGCTGACGGCCGCCGATGGACTAAGCCACGTGGCGCTGTTCGAGGACGATCGCCGTGCGGGACACGGCACCACCGTCGCGCTGCGCACCGATGGCGACGGTTTCGTCGCGTTCTCGAAGCGGGCCGCGCGCCTGCCGCTGTTCGACAAGCGGCGCCGGCCGGCGCCGCCGCGACTGCAGGACCACGAGCAGTCGCTGTCGCTGTACTTCAGCGATCCGGACGGCAACCCGATCGAGCTGACGACCTACGAAGTCATCACGACGCGGCTGCGGCTGCGCACCAAGGCGCCATGACCATGCCACGCAGCACGAAGATCGTCGCCACGCTGGGACCGGCCTCGAGCGATCCGCTGGTCCTCGAGCGCATGCTCGCGGCCGGCGTCGATGTCGTGCGGTTCAACTTCTCGCACGGCACGGCGGAAGACCACCTGAAGCGCGCTGCGCTGGTGCGCGAAGCCGCGATGAAGATCGGCCGCGACGTCGCCATCATGGCCGACCTGCAGGGGCCGAAGGTGCGCGTCGGGAAGTTCGAGCAGGGCAAGGTCACGCTGCGGGCCGGGGCGCCGTTCGTCCTGGATGCGAGCGACACGAACGGCAACGAGACCCGCGTCGGCCTGGACTACAAGGACCTGCCGAAAGACGTGCGCAGCGGCGACACGCTGCTGCTCAACGACGGGTTGATCGTGCTCGATGTAGAACGCGTCGTCGGATCCGAGATCCACACGACGGTACGCATCGGCGGCGTGCTCTCGAACAACAAGGGCATCAACAAGCAGGGAGGTGGCCTCTCGGCGCCGGCGCTGACCGGCAAGGACGTGCGCGACATCGACACCGCGATGCAGTGCGGCGCCGACTACGTGGCGGTCTCGTTCGTCAAGAACCGAACCGACGTCGAGATGGCGCGCCAGCTCGCGACGATCGCCGGCGAAAAGCACGGCGTGAAGCCGCTCATCATCGCGAAGATCGAGCGCGCCGAGGCGATTCCTCTGCTGAAGGAGATCCTCGAGGCCACCGACGGCATCATGGTGGCGCGCGGCGACCTCGCGGTCGAGGTCGGCAACGCCGCGGTGCCCGCGCTGCAGAAGCGCATGATCAAGATGGCGCGCTCGGCCAACAAGCTGGCGATCACCGCGACGCAGATGATGGAGTCGATGATCGTCAACGCGGTGCCGACCCGCGCCGAGGTGAGCGACGTCGCCAACGCCGTGCTCGACGGCACCGACGCCGTGATGCTGTCGGCCGAGACCGCGGCTGGCAAGTACCCGGTCGAGGTCGTCGAGGCGATGGCCGCGATCGTCGAGGAAGCGGACCGCTCGGAGCAGGTCGGTCTCGACACCAAGTTCATCGACCAGACCTTCACGCGGGTCGACCAGTCGGTCGCCTACGGGGCGCTTTTTACCGCGTTCCACCTGCGCTGCGCGGCGATCTGCGCGCTCACCGAGTCCGGCTCGACGACGCTGTGGATGAGCCGGCACGATGTGGACATCCCGATCTACGCGCTGACGCCGAGCGCGGCTACCGCGCGCCGGCTGGCGCTCTACCGCAATGTGCGGCCGCTGCACTTCGATCCCGGCCTCGACCGCGATGCTGCACTCGCCGGCGCCGAGCGGTTGCTGCTCGACAAGGGCGTTGTCGAGCGCGGCGACCTGATCGTGCTGACGGTTGGCGAGCCGATGGGTCAGGCCGGCGGCACCAACACGCTGAAAATCGTGCGCGTAGGTGAACACACGTAGTGACGGGCGCGACCGCACGATTTCGGCGAGGCTAACGTGAGCAATGCGAACGTTAAGGGCGCCAGGCGGCGCCGGGCCGGAGCCAACATCGTCCGCGTCGGCGAGCACACCTGAGACTGTCCCGCGGGGCCCGCGCCTCCCCGGGTAAGCCCGTAGTACCCGATCGGGGAGTCCGCAACCTCGCCCCGATGCGGTCGCGCGACGCCGCGGCGTCGCCTAAAATTACCGGCTGCCCGAACACTCATCTTCAGGAGACCGTCATGGCGTTGGTGTCGATGCGTCAGCTGCTGGATCACGCGGCCGAAAACGGCTATGGTGTGCCTGCCTTCAACGTCAACAACCTCGAGCAGGTGCAGGCCATCATGGAGGCGGCCAACGAGGTCAACGCGCCGGTGATCATGCAGGCTTCGGCCGGTGCGCGGAAATACGCCGGCGAGAACTTCCTGAAGCACCTGATCCAGGCCGCGGTCGAGAGCTTTCCCCACCTGCCGGTCGCCATGCACCAGGATCACGGCCAGTCGCCGGCGGTCTGCGAGGGCGCCATCCGGCTCGGCTTCTCGTCGGTGATGATGGACGGGTCGCTGAAGGAGGACGGCAAGACCATCGCCGACTACGACTACAACTGGCAGGTGACCCGGAAGGTCGTCGACATGGCGCACGCGATCGGCGTCAGCGTCGAAGGCGAACTGGGCTGCCTCGGTTCGCTCGAGACGATGAAGGGCGACAAGGAGGATGGCCACGGCACCGAGTCGACGATGACGCGCGAGCAGCTGCTGACCGATCCCGACCAGGCCGCTGATTTCGTCAAGCGTACGCAGCTCGACGCGCTGGCGATCGCGATCGGCACCAGCCACGGCGCCTACAAGTTCACGCGCAAGCCGACCGGCGACATCCTGGCGATCGAGCGCATCAAGCAGATCCACAAGCGCATCCCGAACACGCACCTGGTGATGCACGGCTCGTCGAGCGTGCCGCAGAACCTGCTCGAGGAAATCCGCAAGTTCGGCGGCCAGATGAAGGAGACCTACGGCGTGCCGGTCGAGGAGATCCAGGAGGCCATCAAGCACGGCGTGCGCAAGGTCAACATCGACACCGACATTCGCCTGGCGATGACCGCCGCGACCCGCAGGTTCCTGCACGAGAACCCAAGCCACTTCGACCCGCGCGATTTCCTGAAGCCGGCGCGCGCCGCGGCCAAGGCGATCTGCAAGGAGCGCTACCTGCAGTTCGGCTGCGAAGGGCAGGGCGGCAGGATCCAGCCGCTGCCGCTCAACGTCGTCGCCCACAAGTACCAGACTGGCGAGCTTTCGCAGCATATTCATTAGCGGGCGTCGCTCGTGTACGCGATCGGCTGCGCCGATCGCACGTGCACTCGCTCCGGTACGGTTCGCGCAAGGCGCGAACCGCTCAAGACTGATCAGTCGGCTGCGCTCCGGAGCGGCCGCGCGCTCCGCCGAAGTTCAAACTTGAGCGGCTGCAGCGCAGCGAAAGCCGTGCCGCGACGAGTGCACGTGCGAGCCCGCAGGGCTCGCGTACACGAGGAGCGCCTACATGCTTCCGCGCAGCCCCAGCCGGTCGATCGTCGCGCGCTCGGCCTCGAAGGTCTGTCGCGCGAACTTGGTGTACTCGTCGGAGTTCATGTAGATCACGGGCTGGTCGTAGCGTTCGAGCAGGCCCAGGACCTTCGGATCGTCGAGCGCCTTTTTGAACGCGTCGTGCAGCACCTTGACGGTCGCCGCGTCCATGCCGGCAGGCCCGGCGATGCCGAACGGTGAGTCCGAGATCGTGTCGTAGCCGAGTTCGGCGAGCGTTGGCACGTCGGGCCAACGCTTGGTGCGCTTCGATCCGAACGTTGCCAGCAGCCGCAGCTTGCCGGCCTCGACCTGCGGCGCAAACCCGGTCGAATCGCTGACCGACATCAGGTGGCCGCCCAAAACGGCGGCCATCAGTTCGGCGCTGCCCTTGTACGGCACGTGCGTCAGCTGGATACCCGCCTTCTGCGAGAACTCCTCCATCGCCAGGTGCGGCGTCGTGCCGGTGCCGGTCGAGCCGTAGTCGATCTTGCCCGGGTTCTTCTTCGCGTCCTCGACGTAATCCTTCAGCGTCTTCCACGGCGCGCTGGCGGGCACGACGAGTCCGAAGGTGTAGCCGGTCAGGTTGACGATGTAGGTGAAGTCCTTCAGCGGATCGAGCTGCGGCGCCTTCTGCATGTGCGGAATGCGGAACACGCCGAGCGGAATCTGCGACAGTGTGTAGCCGTCGGGCCGGGCGGCCTTCAGTGCCAGCGGCGCGATGGTGCCACCGCCGCCGGGCTTGTTCTCGACGACGATCGACTGCTTCAGTTCACGCGAGGCGACTTCAGCGAAGGCACGCATCACCTGGTCGGTGGGACCGCCGGCCGGAAAGGCGCAGTAGAGCGTGATCGGGCGCGAGGGAAAGGCCTGCGCGCGCAGCATGCCGTGCGGCAGCACCAGCGCTGCGCCACCGGCAAGTATCGCAGTGCGACGGTCCATCGCTGTCTCCTCGTGTCGTTGTGCGACCGAGTATAGGCACCGTCGCCGAAGCCGGCCATCGCCGGCGCGCCGCTCAGCCGAGCGTGACGCGGGTCTCGATGCGTCCGGCGCGCTCGTGCGACGCGGTGAGGCGGATCTCGCTGCCGGCCTTGCCGCGCACGACCCAGTCAACGTGCGCGCGGTCGGCCGTTACGTTCTTGTTCGGCCAGAACGAGATGCCGGTGTGAAGATAGGCCCAGCCTTCGAGCTCGCCGAGTTCCTCGCGCGCCTTGCCGGTCACGAGCGTTGCGCCTTCAGGCAGTTCGATCTCGGCCAGAACGCCGCGCAGCAGCTTCCTCTGCAGCGCCATTTTGCTGCCGTAGCTCGGCAGCCAGCCGGTGTTCTGCACGACGAAGCGCACGCGCCAGGTGTCGGCGCCGGCCGGCGTGACCTGCACTTCCCGCACGTCGAGCTTCGGTGAGATCAGCGTCTGCCACAGCAGCCACTTCGGGAAGCGGGCGATCTCCTTCTCGCGCAGGGCCGGAGGCGGGTTCGTGAACACCATCATGCGGTTCCAGCCGCCGATTTCGACCTTGCCCAGCTGCGCGTGGTCGAACGGCTTCCAGTCGATGTGCCCCTCGCCCGGCGCGATGCGCTGCGCCCACTCGAAGACCTTGAGGTCATCCTCGATCGGATGATCGCGGAACCAGTGAATCCACTCCTTGTTGTCGATGCCGGCTTCCTTCTTCGGATTCCAGATCTCGATCGTCCAGACATACATGCCGAGATGCTCGTAGATCCAGTCGAAGGCGCCGCTGATGAACTGGCCGGGGTAGTACTGGAACTCGTGCCAGATCGAGATGGCCGGATAGCCGGTCAGCTCCTCGCCCTTCTTGCCGACGGCCTGATAAGTCCACAGATCCTCGGCCGGCAGCTTGTCGTCGGGGGCGTGGCCGAACGGGCGCAGCAGCACGCCGGAGAACGTGTGGATGCTGGTGCCGCCGCAGATGTTCGGATGCCCGACGAAGAAATCGACGATGGCGCGCACCTCCGGCTCCGAAGTCGGATAGGGACCCGCGCCGAGTTGTTCGAACTCCTGGCGCCACGCCGACGGGAAGTTGCGGTTGAGGTCGAGCCCCTGCGCATTGCCGGTCACGCCGGCGATGCCGATCGAGGTGCCGTCGTAGTTCTCGATCCGCCCTTCGGGCAGCAGGCGGTAGTACTCGCCACCCGGCGGATCGAGCGGATCGCGCCGCACCAGCAGGCGCGGCTCGGCCGGATGCTTCTTCCACGGTCCGTTGGGATCGACGATGCGCATCTGCAGGATGCGGCCGTCGCCGTCGAGATCCTCGGCGATCAGTCCCTCGACGGGCTCCTCGTCGAACGGATAACGGCGGGTGGACGAGCGCACGTACTTCGGCGAATCCGCCATCGCCCACTCGGCGCCGTCGGGGTTGATGCGCGGACAGACGTAGATCGTGCGCGTGTCGAGCGCGCGGCGGATCTCGGCATCGCTGTCCCTGCCCTTCATCAGCCAGTCGACGAAGTACAGGCACGCGCTCGAGGCCGACAGCTCCACCGAGTGGATGTTGCCGTCGACCCAGTAGGCCGGCTTGTCAGCCGCCTTGCCGTTGGCAGTGTTGGTGATCGTCAGCAGCGGGATCGCGCGGCCCTCATGGCTCGTGCCGATCGTATCCAGCGCGATGTACTGCGGGTTCTCGGCGACGAAGGCGCGCAGCAGCGCCATCAGGTCGTCGTAGCGGTAGAAGCGCGAGTAGTCGATGGCGGGCATGGCGAGGCGCGCAGAACAGGGCGGACGATCGAAGAGGCGCGATGATACGCGGGCGGGTCCCGCCCAGTTGCGCACCGTATCATCGACGGCCGTGACACTCGAAACGCATCAGAGCGGCCGCGAAGATGCTGCCGACAGCCGCAGCCTCAAGGGCAAGCGCGGCCTGCAGCGGCTGCTGAACGCGACGCGCTATTCGCTCGACGGCCTGCGCGCGGCGTGGGCCCACGAGGACGCATTCCGGCTGGAGGCGCTGCTGGCCGCCGTGATGATTCCCGCGGCACTGCTGCTGCCGGTGGGCGTCATCGAGAAGATCCTGTTGGCCGGCGTTGTCGTGCTCGTACTGATCGTCGAACTGCTCAACACCGGCATCGAAGCGGCGATCGACCGCGACAGCCTCGAGATCAACCCGCTCGGCAAGCGCGCCAAGGACTATGGCAGCGCCGCGGTCATGTTGTCGCTGCTGCTGGCGGGCGCAACCTGGCTCGCGATCCTCGGCGCGCGCTTTCTCTGACGGATTGCGGCGCGCCTTACACTTCGCCCCGGAGGAGAAATCGATGAAATCCGGGTTGCTGAATTCAGACATCCGTTCGCTGCCGCTCGTCTACCGCGGTAAGGTCCGCGACAGCTACGCCGTCGGCGACGACAAGCTGCTGCTGGTCACGTCGGACCGGTTGTCGGCATTCGATGTCGTGATGAACCAGCCGATCCCCGACAAGGGCCGCGTGCTCAATGCGATGTCGAACTTCTGGTTCGAGAAGCTGGCGCACATCATCCCCAATCACCTGACCGGCATCGATCCGGAAAGCGTCGTTGCGCCAAACGAGCGCGAGCAGGTGCGTGGCCGCGCGGTGGTGGCGTTGAAGCTCAGGCCGATACCGGTCGAGTGCGTCGTGCGCGGCTACCTGATCGGTTCCGGGTGGAAGGACTACCAGAAGACCGGAGACGTCTGCGGCATCACACTGCCTGCCGGCCTGCAGATGGCAAGCCGGCTGCCGGAGCCCATCTTCACGCCGGCGACCAAGGCTGAACGCGGCCTGCACGACGAGAACATCAGCTTCGACGTGGCCAAGCAGGCGGTCGGCGCCGAGCTGGCGTTCAAGGTGCGCACGGTGTCGCTGATGCTGTACCAGGCTGCGGCCGAATACGCGCTGACGCGCGGCATCATCATCGCCGACACCAAGTTCGAGTTCGGCACGGATGCCGACGGCGACCTGCGGCTGATGGACGAAGTGCTGACCGCCGATTCCTCGCGCTTCTGGCCCGCCGACGAATACGAGGAAGGCATCTCGCCGCCGTCGTTCGACAAGCAGTTCGTGCGCGACTGGCTCGAGCAGCAGCACTGGAACAAGACGCCGCCGCCGCCCGATCTGCCGGCCGACATCGTCGAGAAGACGGCGGCGAAGTACCGCGAGGCGCTGAAGCGCCTGACCGGCAAGACCGTCGACTGATTGCCTACAATCGCGCCTTCGCGGCCGCAGAGGCCGGCCCGCCGCTCCCGCGGCCGACACACTGAATGAACAGCCACGGTCATCCTCCCCTGGTCGGCGTCGTCATGGGATCCAATTCCGACTGGGACGTGATGCAGCACGCCTGCGAGGTGCTGAAGGAATTCGGCGTCCGCTTCGAGGCGCGTGTCGTCTCGGCTCACCGCACGCCGGACGACATGTTCGCGTACGCAGACGAGGCGCGCGCGCGGGGGCTGAAGGCTATCATCGCCGGGGCCGGCGGCGCGGCGCACCTGCCGGGCATGATTGCCTCGAAGACCGTGATCCCTGTGCTCGGCGTGCCGATCCCTTCGAAGTACCTGCGCGGCGAGGACTCGCTGCTGTCGATCGTGCAGATGCCGAAGGGCGTGCCGGTGGCGACCTTCGCGATCGGCGAGGCCGGCGCAGCCAACGCGGCGCTGTTCGCCGTCGCGATGCTCGCGACCGAGGATTCCGCGCTTGCGATGAAGCTCGCGCAGTACCGCGCCACCCAGACGGAAAAGGCGCGCAACATGACGCTGCCGCTGTAGCGGCCCGCGCGGCGCGGCGCGCTGCGGCTCCAACGTGACTTCGTCCTCGCCCACGTCCGCACCGCTCGCTCCGGGCCACTGGCTCGGTCTGCTGGGAGGCGGCCAGCTCGGCCGCATGTTCTGCATGGCGGCGCAATCGCTGGGATACAAGGTCCTGGTGCTCGATCCCGGCAGCGACAGTCCGGCGGGTGCCGTGGCCGACGATCACCTGTGTGCCGGCTATCTCGACGAGGCCGCGCTCGCCGAACTGGCGTGGCGCTGCCGCGCGGCGACGACGGAGTTCGAGAACGTGCCGGCGGCCGCGCTCGAATTTCTCTCGCGAAACTGCGCCGTCAGCCCCGAAGCAGCCAGCGTCGCGATCGCCCAGGACCGCATCAGTGAGAAGCGCTTCCTCGCCGCAAGCGGCATCGAAGTCGCGCCGCACGCGGTAGTCACCGCGGCATCGGACTTCGACGGGCTCGATGCGCGGCTGCTGCCCGGAATTCTCAAGTCCGCACGGCTCGGTTACGACGGCAAGGGGCAGGCGCGCGTCACGACAGTCGACGAGGCGCGCGACGCGTGGCAGTCGATGGGCGCGGTCCCGTGCGTGCTGGAGAAACGGCTCGATCTCAAGGTTGAAGTGTCGGTCGTCGTCGCCCGCACGCGCGGCGGCGCGGTCACCACGTTCCCGGTCGCGGAGAACGAGCACCGCGGCGGCATACTCGCCGTCTCGATCGTGCCGGCGCGCATCGACGACGCGCTGGCGCAGCGGGCGCGCGAGGCTGCCGTCGCTGTCGCGGTCGCGATGGATTACGTCGGCGTGCTGTGCGTCGAGTTCTTCGTGCTGGCCGATGGCCGGCTGCTGGCGAACGAGATCGCACCAAGGCCGCACAACAGCGGCCACTACACGATCGACGCCTGCGTCAGCAGCCAGTTCGACGAGCAGGCGCGCGTGCTGGCAGGCCAGCCGCTCGGCGATACGAGCCTGCTCGCGCCCGCGGTGATGCTGAACATCCTGGGCGATGTCTGGGTCGACGGCGAGCGCCTGCGCGAACCTGACTGGGCGTCCGTGCTGGCGGTGACAGGCGCCAAGCTGCACCTGTATGGCAAGAGTGAAGCCCGGCGCGGCCGCAAGATGGGTCACGTGACCTGTGTCGCCGCCACACTGCCACAGGCGCTCGAGCGTGCGACGCTTGTCGCACAGGTGCTCGGCATCGCGCCGCCGCGCTGAGGCCGCATGGACTCGCCGCCGGTGGATGCGGACGCGATCGCGCGGGCGGTCGCGGTGCTCAGGCGCGGCGGGCTCGTCGCGATGCCGACCGAAACCGTCTATGGACTGGCTGCCGATGCGACCAACGCGGCGGCGGTGCGCGCGATCTTCGCTGCCAAGGGACGGCCGGCCGACCACCCGGTCATCGTGCACGTCCCGGATGCGGCAGCCCTGCCGCAGTGGGCGGCCGAAGTACCCGAGTCGGCCCGGCGGCTGGCCGCGGCCTTCTGGCCGGGACCGCTGACGCTGGTGCTGAAGCGTGGCACCGCCGTGTCGGACCTGATCACCGGCGGACAGGACACGGTCGGGCTGCGCTGTCCGGCGCACCCGTGGGCGCAGGCGCTGCTCAGGGCCTTCGGCGGAGCCGTCGTGGCCCCGAGCGCCAACCGCTTCGGCCGCATCAGTCCCACCACCGCCCGGCACGTCATCGACGACCTCGGCGTCAAGCCGCAGGGAGCCGTTGACCTCGTGCTCGATGGCGGTCCCTGCCCGGTCGGCATCGAATCGACGATTGTCGACCTCACGGGGCCGGCGCCGCGGCTGCTGCGCCCGGGCGCCGTCACGCGCGACGAACTAGAACGCGTACTGGCAACCCCGGTTGCCGGCGCCGACGCCGGTGCGCCTCGAGTGTCCGGCACGCTGGAGAAGCACTACGCACCGCGCACGCCGCTGGAACTCGTCGCGGTCGCCGATGTGGCCGCTTGCGTGGCGGCGCTGGCGCCGCGCACGGTCGCCGTGCTGGCACCGGATTGGGCGGTGCGGTCGGCGCCCAACCTGCGGCTGCATCTGCTGGCGGCCGACCAGCCGTCCGTCTACGCCCGGAATCTCTACGACAACCTGCGCCGCCTCGATGCCAGCGGGGCCGACTGCCTGATCGTTGTTGAGCCCGGTCAAGGTCCGGAATGGGAGGCCGTGCACGATCGTCTGAAACGCGCATCAGCGGGCAGTGCAGCATGAGTTCCGGCGCAGGCGGCGGCGTATGATCGAAAGCCGCTCGAGGAGACGGGCACAGAAGAGCGATCCAACAAGGGGGAAAAACGATGTCTGACTTCAGCCGCAACGCGGCCCGCTTCAGTGCGGTCATCGCCGCGACGTTGTTCCTGGTTTCGTGCGGAGGCAGTGACAACACGCCGGACCCGCAGCCATTTGCGTCGGCGGTGGCCGTCATCGGCGCCAGCGGCGCCGACATCGGAAACCGCTGCGGGTCGGCCGATCCGCTGTGCTTCCCCGCGCCGCCGTATGCAGGCAAGAGCACGGCCGCCAACGGCATGCTGTATCCGCAGCTGGTTGCGGCTCGATACGGCGTTACGCTGGTCGCTTCGTCCTCCGGCGGTCTCGATTTCGCCGTGGGCGGTGCCACCACTGGCGTGATTCCGACCGACACCGTGGCGCAGAAGCTGCCGAACATGCAGGTGCAGCTGGAGCAGTATCTGCAGAAGGTCGGCTATGTCGTGAATCCGCAGCACCTGGTCATCGTCGACGGGACGACCTTCGGCAACAATGTTCGGCGCGTCCTCGAACTGCTCGCCGCAAATCCATCTGCCGCGGCGACGCTGCCCACGGCGGCAGTGACGCAGGCCGCAACGGACATCGCGACCTTGCTCAACCGGCTGTACGCGGCGGGCGCACGGAACATCCTTCTTGCAAACGCGACCAACATGGGCCTGCATCCTGCCGTGGTGGGCCTTGGCGCCCAGGCGGTCGCGCTCGCGACCGGGATGTCCAGCGGCTATAACGGCGCACTGGCGGCCCAGGTGCTGCCGGCCGTCAAGGCGGTTTCCCCAGGCCTGAGCATCTTCGTGGTCGATTTCTGGGCGCTTTCGAACGAGATCAAGACCAGCCCGGGCAACTTCGGCATCACGAACACGTCGGCGCCGTGTTACCCGTTTTTCACGGCGCCCACAGCGCCGGTGTGCGCAACCCCCGACACGTACATGTTCTGGGATGAACTGCATCCTTCGGCGGCGGTGCACAACTTTGGAGCCCAGCGCGCGATCGTGGCCATTGGTCGTTAGGAACGGAGCCAGCGGGCAAGCGGCGCCTCCGGGCGCCGTTTTGTTTTCAGTTTCCGCAGAGCTGCGTCAGGTCGGGCCCATCTCTCAGCCTGTCGCTGTCTCTCCCGCGACGTCGCGGTAAAGCGCCGCGATCGCCGCGATAACGGTCTCGGGCTGGTCGCGCTGCGGCGCGTGTCCGCAGTCGGCGAGCTTCAGCAGGCGGCACGGCGCGCGCACGCCGGCCGCGATGCGGTCGAGCTGCTCCATCGTGCCGTACTGGTCGTCATGGCCCTGGATCGCCAGCACCGGGCAGCGGATTGCGGGCAGTTCAACTTCGATGTTCCAGAGTCGGAAGGCGGGATCGAGCCAGCCGTCGTTCCAGCCGAAGAAGGCGCCGTCTGGATCGTCGTGCACGCGCGCCAGCGGGGCGCGCAGCTTGCCGTGCTTCCAGGCTTCGCGCGCGGTGCGGATGCCGGCGATCGTCACGTCCTCGACGAACACGTGCGGCGCCATGATCGCGATCGCGCGGGGTGCGTGGCGTGCTGCATAGAGCAGCGCGATCGAGCCGCCGTCGCTGTGCCCGACCAGCAGCGGCGCATCGATGCCGAGGTGCTGCAGCAGCTCTGGCAGTACCTCCCACGCCTCGCGATGGAGATAGTCGGTGCCGCGCGGACGGCCCAGCCGCGTCGAGCGTCCATAGCCGCGGCGCGAATAGACCAGCCCCGACGCGCCAAGCCGGTCGCAGACCGTTCGCGGAAAGTCACGCCAGCCAGCGACAGAGCCCAGTCCTTCGTGCAGGAACACCAGCGACGGTCCGCGGCGCTCCGGGGCGACGCGCAGGACTTCGAGGCGCTCGCCGAGGATGTCGGCGAAGCCGATGGTCACAGCGGCGCTCTCAGGCGGCCGGGCTCGCGTTCCAGTTCTCGACCTTGCCGGCGAAACTGCGCGCCTCGAAGGCGAACATGATCTTGATGATGCCGGTGGCGATGGCCCATGCGGAGATGAACCAGATCACGGTCATCAGCCCGGCCGCCGGGTGATTGACCAGCATCACGCCAAACATGATCGACAACGCGCCCAGCAGCCACAGCAGCCACTCATGCCTGATTTCCTGCCGAATCTTCCAGCCCGCCCAGATCATGAGGACACCGATGGCGATGGCGTAAGCGGAAATCAGGAGCAGCAGCGCGCCGAGCGCGGTCGGCGGCGACAGCAGGCCGATGCCGCCGGCGACGACGCCGAGCAGGCCCACGAGCAGCCACAGCCACCAGTGGCTCGCCGAGGTGCGGTTGCGGATCGCACTCACCATCATGGCGATGCCGTCGACGAACACGGTGGCGGCGAAGAACACGGCGAGCACGAAGAGCGTCACACCGGGCCAGACCAGCGCCAGCACGCCGAAGATCACCGACGCGATGCCGCCGATCAGCAGCGCCCACCATGCTTTCTTCAGCAGTGACTGCATCGTCTCCCCCGTTTTGTGGTTATCGGCGGCAGCTCGCCGCCGCAGCGCCGCGGAGACTAGCAATGCCGGAGGGCGCTGCCAACTGCGCTGGCGGCAAGGGCTTCAGACGAGCGCCAGCGCGATCTTGCCGCGCACCTGTCCGCTGCGTGACGCAGCCAGCGCGTCGACCGCCTGCGTGAACGGATAGGTCCGCGTCAGCGGCACCTTGATCCGACCCTCGGCGACGAGCGCGAGCACCTGCGCGCACTCGGCCGCATTCGGGTTGAGACGAAGCGTGTGGCGGCGAATCCGGCGGAACGGGTTCAGCAGCGGGTCGAAGATGACGCCCGGAAAGGATGGCAGCGTGACGGCGACGTGCCCTCCGTGCGGCAGCAGCACCGGCGCGGCCGAAGCTCCGAGCGTGCTGGCGCAGTCGATGACGGCGTCGAACGGCCCCGGCCAGGTTTGAGGGGGCGTTGAGTAATCGACCTGTGCGTCGGGCTGCAGCGACCGCAGGAAATCCTGGCTGCGCGAACTGCCGGTCGCGACGACCGTGACGCCGAGGTCGCGCAGCATCGCGACAACGAAACTGCCGACCCCTCCGGCGGCACCGTGCACGAGGATGCGCTGGCCCGGTCGAACATCCACCTGCGCCATCAGCTGCAGCGCCGAGAGTCCGGCGACCGGCACGACGGCCGCGGCATCGAGCGCCACATCGTCCGGCACACGGACACACTGGGACGCGGCGACAAGGACTTCGTCAGCCATCGCGCGCGGCGGTTCGGCGAACGGATTGAGCCAGGCTGCCACGCGATCGCCGGCGTGCAGGCTGTCGACCCGGGCGCCTACGCGCAGCACCTCACCGGAGAACTCCGCGCCGACGCCGCACGGAGGTCGTCCCTTCGCAAACAGGCGGAACTGGCCTTCGACCAGTTTCCAGTCGAGCGGATTGATGCTGACAAAGTGCGTCCGCACGACCACCTCGTGCTCCCCCGCCGTTGGCGCCGGCACGTCTTCGAATCGCAGAACGTCGGCGATCGGCCCGAAGGCCGCGTAACGCAGTGCCTGCACGAAGCCCTCGTACCGGTTCTAGAAGAACGCCTGGATGCCGGTCTGCGCGCGCCCGAGGATCAGCGCATGGATGTCGTGCGTGCCCTCGTAGGTGTTGACGACTTCGAGGTTCAGCATGTGGCGCACGACGCCGTATTCGTCGGAAATGCCGTTGCCGCCCAGCATGTCGCGCGCGGTGCGCGCGACTTCGAGCGCCTTGCCGCATGAGTTGCGCTTCATGATGCTGGTGATCTCGACCGCGGCCGTGCCTTCGTCCTTCATGCGGCCGAGCCGCAGGCAACCCTGCAGCGCGAGCGCGATCTCGGTCTGCATGTCCGCGAGCTTCTTCTGCACCAGCTGGTTGGCGGCCAGCGGCCGGTCGAACTGCTTGCGGTCGAGCACGTACTGGCGCGCGGTGTGCCAGCACGACTCGGCGGCACCGAGCGCGCCCCAGGCGATGCCATAGCGCGCCGAGTTTAGGCACGCAAACGGACCCTTCAGCCCCTGGACGTTCGGCAGTTCGTTCTCGGCCGGCACGAACACGTCGTCCATCACCACTTCGCCGGTGATCGAGGCGCGCAGTCCGAACTTGCCGTGGATCGCCGGCGCGGTGAGTCCCTTCATTCCCTTCTCGAGGATGTAGCCGCGGATGACGCCGCCGTCGTCCTTGGCCCACACGACGAACACGTCGGCGATCGGCGAGTTGCTGATCCACATCTTGGAGCCCGTCAGCCGGACGCCGCCGTCGGCGCGCCGCGCGCGTGTCACCATGCCGCCGGGGTCCGAGCCGTGATTGGGTTCGGTCAGGCCGAAGCAGCCGATCCACTCGCCGCGTGCGAGCTTCGGCAGGTACTTGCGCCGCTGTGCCTCCGAGCCGAACTCGTAGATCGGCAGCATGACGAGCGAACTCTGCACGCTCATCATCGAGCGGTAGCCGGAGTCGACGCGTTCGATCTCGCGCGCGATCAGCCCATAGCAGACGTAGTTGAGGCCGGCGCCGCCGTACTCGGCGGGCAGCGTGTTGCCGAGCAATCCGAGTTCGCCCATCTCGCGGAATATCGACGGGTCGCTCTTCTCGTGCCGGAACGCTTCGAGGATGCGCGGAGCCAGCTTGTCCTGCGCGTAGGCGCGGGCGGCGTCACGCACCATGCGTTCGTCGTCAGTGAGTTGCTGCTCGAGCAGCAGCGGATCGTCCCACTGGAACGAGGCCTTCTGGCGATGCGAGCGTTCGGGCGCGTTCATGCAGACCTCGGCATTGGCGTTGGATCGGAGATTCTAGGACGGCGGCTGGGCTACAGGTCTGTCCGCACTTTCCACAATTCTGGAAACAGCACGACATCGAGCATGCGGCGCAGATAGGCCACGCCGCTGGTGCCGCCGGTACCCGGCTTGAAGCCGATGATGCGTTCGACCGTGGTGACATGCCGGAACCGCCACAGGCGGAACGCGTCCTCGAGGTCGACCAGTTCCTCGGCGAGTTCGTAGAGTTCCCAGTGTTCGCGCGGGGCGCGGTAGACCGCGAGCCAGGCGGCCTCGACCGACGGCGCCGCGGCGTGCAGCTGTGCCGGGTCGCGGTCGAGCACCGTACGATCGATCGAAAAGCCGCGCCGCGCCAGCAGGCGGATCGCTTCGTCGTACAGCGACGGCGCGGCGAAGGCCGCTTCCAGCTGCGCGCGCAGTGCCGGGCGATCGTCATGCGGCCCCAGCATCGCGGCGTTCTTGTTGCCGAGCAGGAACTCGATCTCGCGGTACTGCCACGACTGGAAGCCCGAGCTGGTGCCGAGGTGCGGGCGGATCGCGCTGTATTCCGACGGCGTCATCGTCGCGAGCACGTCCCACGCGTGGACCAACTGTTCGAAGATGCG
Organism: Burkholderiaceae bacterium; assembly: GCA_035429805.1. Classification (GTDB taxonomy): domain Bacteria; phylum Pseudomonadota; class Gammaproteobacteria; order Burkholderiales; family Burkholderiaceae_F; genus JALORV01. Next base: position 44,557 of record DAOMFL010000004.1, on the reverse strand, counting down.
CGACACCCGCGCCAGCATCTTGAAGGCCGGCGGCAGGTCCGAGGCCGCAACGGCGGCGCACGCAGTCCGCAGCTCGTGCAGCGCGAGCTTCATCCACAGCTCGCTGGTCTGGTGCTGGATGATGAACAGCAGCTCATTTGGATCGGACGAGCGCGGGCGCTGCGCGGCGAGGATCGCATCGAGCTGCAGGTAGTCGCCGTAGCGCATGTCGTTCACGTGACGGTTCCCCCCTGCTGGAAGCGCGCGGCGTGCCATTCTTCCGTGCGCAGGACTTCGGCGAGCGCCGCGGCGGCGTCGACCGCGTCGACGTGGCGCACGTACAGCGGCGCGAAGCCGAAGCGCAGCACGTCCGGCGCACGGAAGTCGCCGATGACGCCGCGCTCGATCAGCGCCTGCATCACGGCGTACGCCTGCGGATGGGAGAAGCACACCTGGCTGCCGCGTGCCCCGGCAGCGCGCGGCGAGACCAGCGCGACCGCGCCGCCACACTGTTCCTCGACACATGCAATGAATGCTTCCGTAAGCGCAACCGACTTCGCTCGCAGGGCCTCGATCCCGGCCGCCAGCACCGTATCGACGCCGCTGTCGAGCGCGGCCAACGCGAGGATCGAAGGCGTGCCGACCGCGAAGCGGTCTATCGATGGTGCCGGCGTGTAGTCCGGATCGAAATCGAACGGTGCGCGGTGGCCGAGCCAGCCCGCGAGCGGTTGCGCGTAGCGGTCGTCGGCGAGGGCCTCGAGGTGACGCCGCGCGACATGCACGAAGGCCGGCGCGCCCGGCCCGCCGTTCAGATACTTGTAGCCGCACCCGACCGCGAAGTCGGCGCCGGCCGCCGCGAGGTTGACCGGTACCGCGCCGGCGGAGTGCGAAAGATCCCAGATCGTCAGCGCGCCGGCCGCGTGTGCGCGCGCGGTCAGCGCGGCGAGATCGTGCATCGCGCCGGTGCGGTAGTTCACCTGCGTCAGCAGCACGACTGCGACCGTCGCGTCGATCGAGTCGGCGACCTCGTCGAAGCCGACCTGCTTCAGTTCGTAGGCGTCATCGAGCAACCGGCCGAGGCCTTGCGCGATGTAAAGATCGGTCGGGAAGTTGCCGCGCTCGGTGAGGATGACGCGGCGGCCGCTCGTCGAGACCTGCGGCCGTCCGCGCATCAGCCGGAGCGCGGCGGCGAGCACCTTGAAGAGATTGACCGACGTCGAGTCCGCGCAGATCACCTCGTCGGCCGGCGCGCCGACCAGCCGCGCGATCTTGGCGCCGACACGCCGCGGGTAGTCGATCCAGTGTGCGTCGTTCCACGAGCGGATCAGGCCGTCGCCCCATTCGCGTTCGACGACGTCGCGCACGCGTGCGGGCGTCGCGCGAGGCAGTGCGCCGAGCGAGTTGCCGTCAAGGTAGATCACGTCCGGCGGCAGCGCGAAGGCCTGCCGATGCATGGCCAGCGGATCGGCCGCATCACGCGCGAGCGCCTCGTCGCGCGTCACGGCGCGAGCTCCCGCAGCACGGCGCGAACCGGGCTCGCGTCGCAACCAGCGATCTTCAGCGGCAGTGCGATCAGTTCGTAGTCGCCTTCGGCCACGTCGTCGAGCACGATGCCTTCCAGGATCGCCATGCCGCGCGCGCGCACGCGCTGGTGGCTGTCGAGTGACTTGCTGGTTTCCGGATCGAGTGACGGCGTGTCGATGCCGATCAACCGTACGCCGAGGTCGTGCAGCGCGTCGACGGTCTGTGGCGCTACCGCGGTGAATGCCGGGTCCCACTGCGTCGGGGCTCGGGCGTAGGTCCGCAGCAGCACGCGCGGGGGCGTGCCGGCAAGGCGCTCGATCACATGGCGTGGCTCGATGAGCGCGCCGACGCCGATCGCGTGCACGACGCGGCACGGTCCGAGATACGTCGCAAGATCGACTGTGGCGATCGAGGCGCCGCGCGGGTCGTAGTGCAGCGGCGCATCCGTGTGGGCGCCGGTGTGCGGCGACAGCGTCAGCTCGGACACGTTGACCGGGCAGCGCTCGTCGAGCGTCCAAGTCCAGCGCTGCGCGAAAGGCGTATCGCCGGGAAACACCGGAAAGCCCGGCCCGATGGCCGGTGAGATGTCCCAGAGTCGCCGCATCGGGCGATTCTAGGACCGTGTAAGTGCGGCAGCGCCGCGTTAGGCGACTCCGCGCGGCCCTCAGCGTGTCGACTGCACGGTGCGTCGCAGGCGCAGCGAGCCGGTGGCGAGCGCCGTGCCGCCGAGGATGACGGCGCAGCCGGCCAGCATTGCCGGCGTCACGTTCTCGCCGAGGAAGAGTCCGCCCCACAGCATCGCGAACGCCGGGATCATGAAGGTCACGGTCATGGCGGTGGCGGGTCCGACGCGGGCGATCAGGCGGAAGTAGAGGATGTAGGCCAGCCCGGTGCAGAGCACGCCCAGCGCAATCGCGGCACCCCACGCTCCGCGCGCCGGAGCGGTCGCGGGCCAGGTCGCAATCGCGAACGGCAGCAGCAGCAGCGCGGCCGCGGTCTGGCTCCCGGCCGCCACGGCGAGCGGACGAACGCCGGAGAAGAAGCGTTTGGCAACGCTCGCCGACACGCCATAGGACAAGGTCGCGGCAAGCCCCGCCAGCACTGCCCAGTGGCTGCTCTCGCCGGCAAAGCCCGCGCGCGATTCGGCCAGCCACAGCACGCCGGCAAAGCCGATGCCAAGGCCGAGCCACTGCAACCCGCCCAGGCGCTCGCGCAGCCAAATCCACGCCACGAGGGCACCGAACAGCGGCGCGGTCGCGTTGAGGATCGCGGCCAGGCCCGCGGTGATCGACAGCACTGCCCAGGCGAAGAGCGCAAAGGGAATCGCCGTGTTCACGGCGCCCAGCAGCACAAAGCGCGCCGGACGCACGAGCAGCTCGGCGAGATTGCCGCGCCAGGCGAGCAGCGGCAGCAGCATCAGCGCGGCAATCGCGACCCGCAGTTCCGCGAGCGCGAAGGCGCCGAAACTCGGAACGGCGATGCGCGTGAAGAGAAAGCTCCCGCCCCACAGCGCAGCGAGCAGGACCAGGTCGACTAGATCGCGGCGTTTCATGAAGAGATTGTGCGCAACGGCCGCACGCCGGCCCATCCGCTTCTTGCGGCCGCATCGAACCCGCAGCGGCTGCCGTCTGCTGTCAGCGGCCGGGCTGGGTCAGCGCCATGGAGAGCGCAGCGCATGCGGCAGCGGTTCCTCGATGGCGCTGGCGATATAGCGACCGTCATGAAACACGAGCGGGTGACCGCCGGGGGCGCTGTAGTGCACGATTTCGCCCACCAGGATCACGTGGTCGCCTTCCGGATGGCGGCTGCGGTTGCGTGCGACAAAGGTCGCGATGCAGCCCTTCAGCACGGGCACGCCGTGCGGGCCGTCGTGCCAGTCCTGTGGGCCGAAGCGATCGACGCCGCGCGTGGCGAAGCGCTGTGCAACTTCGAGCTGGTCGCTGGCCAGCACGTTGATCGCGTAGTGCGAGCACGCCTCGAAGGCGGGGACCGAGCTGGCCTTCAGCGCCAGACTCCACAGCACCAGCGGCGGTTCGAGCGAGACCGAGTTGAACGAGTTCACCGTCAGGCCGACGGGACTGTCCTTCGCGTCGCGCGTGGTCACCACGGTCACACCCGTGGCGAACTGCGCGAGTGCCCGGCGGTAGTCGGTCGAGTGGGCCTTCGCCTGCATGCGGCGATTCTACGTGCCGCCTCGCGCCGGCGCGGCTATCATGAGTTCGACGTCCGCCGAGCCGCGCCGGGCACCGTCCAGCGGCGCGGACTGATCGCCAATTTCAAACAACCCAGGACGTCGAAACCGGAGAAAAAGGATGAAGGCATTGCGGGGACTCCTTGCCGTCGTCGTCGCCAGTCTGCTGGCCGGCTGTGGCTACAACACGATCCAGCAGAAGGACGAAGCCGTGAAGTCGGCCTGGGCCGAAGTGCTGAGCCAGTACCAGCGGCGCGCGGACCTGATTCCAAACATTGTCGCCACGGTCAAGGGCGAGGCCGACTTCGAGAAGTCGACCTTGGAGAGCGTCATCCAGGCGCGCGCCAAGGCCACAGCGATCCAGGCGACGCCGGAACTGGTCAACAATCCCGAGGCGTTTGCCAAGTTCACGCAGGCGCAGGGCGAACTGTCCTCGGCGCTGTCGCGGCTGCTCGTGACGGTCGAGAATTATCCGAACCTCAAGGCGAATGCGGCGTTCCAGGACCTGCGCACTCAGCTCGAAGGCACCGAGAACCGCATCACGATCGCGCGCAACCGCTACATCAAGTCGGTCGAAGACTTCAATACCTTCATCCGGCAGCTGCCGCAGAACCTGACGGCGATGGTGTTCGGCTACAAGCCGAAGGCGCAGTTCGCGGTCGAGAACGAGGCCGCGATCAGCAAGCCGCCGACGGTCGACTTCGGCGCGCCGAAGAAGTAGCCGGGCCCACGACGCGGATGTCCCGATGCGGCTGATCCAGCGGGCGGCGGCGCCGCTCGCAGTGCTTGCGTTCGCAGTGTTCCTGCTGCCTGCGGTGGCGCAGCAGGCGCCGGTGCAGTTGCCCAAGGGAATGTTCCCCGGGGGCAGCGAGCCGGCGGCACCGGCGCCGCGGGCAGAGTCCCGTGCGCCGTCCCCGTCCGAAGCCGAGGCGCTGCCGCGCGATCCGCTCGGACGCGTGGCGGTGCCGCCGGCGGCTCCGGTGACCGATCTCGCAGGCGTGCTGTCGCCGGCGGCGCGCCAGGCACTGCGCGACAAGCTGCTCGCGTTCGAGCGCGAGCGAGGCTCGCAGATCGCCGTCCTCGTCGTGCCGACGACGCAGCCGGAGCCGATTGCGGATTTCACCAACCGTGTCGGCGACGCCTGGAAGATCGGCCGGCGCGACATCGGCGACGGTGTGCTGATCACCGTCGCGGTGCAGGACCGCAAAGTCTGGATCAGTGTGGCGCGCGCGCTCGAGGGTGCGATACCCGACGTCATGGCATCGCGCATCACGCGCGAACAGATGGGCCCGGCGTTTGCGCGCGGCGATTTTGCGGGCGGCCTCAGCGCCGGAGTCGACGCCGTGATGAAACGCATCGAGGGCGAGGCGCTGCCAACTCCGGCCGGCATTCCGCGGCACAAGGTCAACGCCGGCGAGGACCTGATGGCGGCGCTGGTGCCGCTGATCCTGTTCGGAGCGATCGTCGCCGGGCTGATGCGGCGCGCCTTCGGCCGGCCCGGCGCGGCGCTGGCAAGTGCGGGAGCGGGCACGCTTGCCGGGTTTCTGCTGACATCGCTCGCGCTGGGATTCTTTGCGGCGGTGGCGGTGTTCATCTTTTCCGCGTTCTTCGGTGGCGGTGGAGGGGGCCGCGCGCTGGGCGGCCGGCGCGGCGGGCCGATCATCCTGCCGGGCGGCTGGGGCGGTGGCGGCTGGGGCGGCGGCGGCATCGGCGGCGGGGGCTGGAGTTCCGGCGGCGGCGGCGACTTCGCCGGCGGTGGTGGCGGCAGCAGCTGGTGACAGGCGATGGAACTGGTCCGCACACTCAAGCACTGGTTCACGACGCCGCGCGCGGTGCGCCGCGCATTTCCCGAGGATGCGATGAACCGCATCCGCGAGGCCATCGTCGCGAGTGAAGCGACGCACAGCGGCGAGATACGCGTGGCATTCGAGGCGGCGCTGCCCACGAGCTACCTGCTCCGCGACGCGCCGGCGCGCGAGCGCGCGCTGATGATGTTCTCGAAGCTGCGGGTCTGGGACACCGAGCACAACAACGGCGTGCTGATCTACGTCGAGATGGCCGATCACCAGATCGAGATCGTCGCCGACCGCGGCGTCGCGAAGCGGGTGAGCGAAAGCGAGTGGCGGGCGATCGCAGACGGGATGCGGGATCACTTCCGCACCGAGTCGTTCGAGGCGGGAGTGTGCGACGCGGTCCGGGCGGTGGGAGCGCTTCTTACCCGCCACTTCTCGCTGGCCGAAGGCGGGCGCAATCCCAACGAGCTGCCGGACACACCCGTGGTCCTGTAGGACCGTCATTGAACCTGTTCGAGCCCGAGGAGATGTGGAATGCGGTGCAGGAACGCATGGCACGCCCCGGATTCCTCGGCTGGCTCGTGCTGATCCCGGCGCTGGGGGCGCTGGCGGTGACGATTGCGGCGGAAACCGGGGTGCGTGTCTTCACGACCGAGTGGAACGCGGTGATCGGGTACTCGGCGAGGCCCGACGACGACGGGGCCCGGATGCGGCTGCTGTGGGTCTCGCTGGCGCTGGCGCCGTTCGTCCAGGCCGCAGCCGGTCTGCTGATCCTGCCGCTCTACGGACTGCCGCGGCGCGCGCCGGCCATGCTGGCCGTGGCGGTCGTCGGCACCGTGCCGCTGTACCTGGCCGGGCTCTCGCTCGTGCTGCTGCCCGGCATCCTCGTCGTGATCGTTGCGTTTTTCGTCAGCTGCGCGTGGTGGGTTACCGGCGCGCGCGTATTGCTCGGGCTGCCGCGTGGCGAAGGGCCGGAATTCGTCACGGTCATGGTGCTGGCGGCGAGTTCCGCGATGTTTCTGTGTTCGACCGCGTTCCGGTTCTGATGGGGGACGCGGGCACCGTAGTGCCGGCAGGCTGTCGAGAGCGGAGTGCGCTCAACGGAGGTGACATGTCGATCAAGCATCCCCTCGGGCCTGAACCTCGTCCCGGAAACGAGTTCGCAACGCTGGGTGGGGGCTGCTTCTGGTGCCTCGAGGCCGTGTACGAGGACGTCGAAGGCGTTGTCGACGTCGAATCCGGCTACACGGGTGGGCACGTCGAGCAGCCAAACTATCGTCAGGTCTGCGAAGGCACGACCGGGCATGCCGAGGTCGTGCGCATCGAGTTCGATCCGAAGAAGATCAGCTATCGGGAACTGCTCGAGATCTTCTTCACGATCCACGATCCGACGACGCTCAACCGCCAGGGCAACGACGTCGGCACGCAGTACCGCTCGGCGATCTACCTGCACTCAGCCGAACAGCGTAACGTGGCCGAGGGGGTGATCCGCGAAGCGCAGCCGCACTATCGCGACGCCATCGTCACCGAACTCACCGACGCCGGGCCGTACTGGCGCGCAGAGGACTATCACCAGGGGTATTTCCAGCACAACCCGGCGCAGGGTTATTGCATGTTCGTCGTGGCGCCGAAGGTGATCAAGTTCAGGCAGACCTTCGCCGCGAAACGCAGGAAATCCGCTGGGGATTAGCCGCAATCCGCGATGTTTCGGTCGCGAGTCGCCGCTAACATCGCCCGGTCGTCAGGAAAAGGGGTGAGTGCAATGCGGTCAGGAAAACTTCTCGCTGCGGCGTGCGCCGCGCTGTTCGTGGGTGCGGTGTCGGCGCAGGACGTCGGCAAGGCGGCCCCTGCATTCGATCTGCCGGCAGCCGGCGTGCCCAACGTCCGTCTCGCCGACCTCAAGGGTCGCGTCGTCTACGTCGACTTCTGGGCGTCGTGGTGCGCGCCGTGCAAGCAGTCGTTCCCGTGGATGAACGACATGCAGGCGAAATATGGGCCCCAGGGCCTCACGATCATCGGCGTCAACGTCGACAAGAAGCGCGAGGACGCCGACAAGTTCCTGTCCGGCACACCCGCGAAGTTCACCGTGGCTTACGACACGACCGGCAAGGTGGCCGAGGCCTACCAGCCGAAGGGCATGCCGACGTCGTTCCTGATCGACGCCAGCGGCGTGGTGCGCGCGGTGCACATCGGCTTCCGCGACAAGGACAAGGACGAGCTCGAGCGCGAACTGGCCGGTGCGCTGGCCGCGGCCGGCAAGAAGTGAGGACATGACGATGAAGCGCTTGATTCTGGTGGTCGCCGTGGCTGCGCTGGTGTGCGGCTGCGAGTCGACGGGCAAGGTGCAGCCGTGGCAGAAGGGCAACCTGGCGAACAAGGAGATGTCGTTCGATCCCGACACGCTCGAGGCCCGCTTCGCCGATCACACCTACTTCAGCAAGGAAGCGGCATCGGGCGGTTCGGGCGTCGGCGGCGGCGGCTGCGGCTGCAATTGATGATGAAGATCTCTGCGAACACCACCCCCGCCAACGGAGCCGTGCTGGCCGCGGCCCTGGCATTGCCCGGGCTGCTGCCCGGCGCTGTGCAGGCGCAGGTGACGGCGCCGAACGCCACGCTGGTCCAGTTCAAGTTCCTGTACTACAAGGACTATCAGGAATCGGGCGACCGCATGACGATCAAGTCGCCCGCACTGTACCTGCTGGCACCGATCACCGACGACTGGGTGTTCGAGATCGGCGCGGTCTACGACAGCATTTCGGGGGCCTCGCCCTACTACCACACGACGCTGTCGGGCGCTTCGGGCAAGGGCATCCATGACGCCCGCACCGCGGTCGACTTCACGGTCACCAAATACTTCGAGAATCGCACGTCAGTGGCGGTCCGGGCGGCCTACTCGACCGAGGACGATTACCGGTCGACGGCAGGCGGCGTCACGATCCGCCATGCGACGCCGGACCAGAACACGACCTTCACGATCGGCGGCGGTTACTCGGGCGACGACGTCTTTCCGACCGTGGGCACGCCGACGACGTACTACAAGCGCAGCTACGACGCGATCGTCGGTGTCTCGCAGGTGTTCACGCCGAACGACATCGGGCAATTCAACGTCTACTACCAGCACCAGAGCGGCTACCTGACGGATCCGTACAAGGCCTACTGGGGCGTCGACAATCGTCCGACGACGCGCGACCAGCTCGCTCTGCTGGCACGCTGGAATCACTTCTTCGAAGGTCCGAATGCGACGCTGCGGCTGTCGTACCGCTACTACAGGGACGACTGGGAAGTCACCGCCAACACGGTCACGGCCGAGTGGGCGCAGACGCTGCCCGATGGCTGGGTGCTGACGCCCAACCTGCGCTACACGACGCAGAGCGCCGCGTGGTTCTACTACGACCCGGTCTACGACCCGATCCTGGGGGCACCGTTTCCGCCGGGGTACCTGAACGATCCGAACGGGATCTACACCTCGGACCAGCGACTCTCGGCGTTCGGCGGCATCACGGCCGGCCTGAAGGTATCGAAGACGCTGGCGGGTGGCTGGATCATCGACGGCAAGGCCGAGTACTACGAGCAGCGCGCGGACTGGCGGCTGGGCGGCGAGGGCAGCCCGGGGCTCGAGACCTTCAAGGCACAGATCTACCAGGTCGGCGTCACGAGGCGGTTCTAGGCGGGCGGCCCCCGTGTGCGCGACCGCGACGCGGCCGCACGCACGCAGGTGGCGATTCGTTCCTCGTGTACGCGACCGCTGCGCGGTCGCACCAGCACACGGACCGGAAAGGCAGATCGGTCGCTCTGCTTCGGAGCGGCCGGGGGCGCTGCCGGGATACAACCGCACGACTCGCTCGCCGGCCCCGCCCCCGCGGGAGCGGGGGCAACTCGGTAGCATCGCGGCTCACGTGATGCAGGCTCCATACACCTTCGAGTTTCAGGCGATGGCTTCGCGCTGCGAGCTGCGGCTGCACGCGCCCGATGCGGCGACAGCACGCGCCTGGGCCGACGTCGCGATCGCCGAGGTGAAGCGGATCGAAGCGAAATACTCGCGTTATCGCGACGACAGCGTGACGACGGCAATCAATCGCGCGGCCGGCGGCGACGCGATCATGGTCGACGCCGAGACCGCCGGCCTCATCGACTTCGGTGCCGCACTTCATGCACAGAGTGGCGGACGCTTCGATCTCACCAGCGGCGTACTGCGCCTCGTGTGGGACTTCAAGGCGCAGAAGGTGCCGTCACAGCACGCGATCGACACAGTGCTGCCGTTGATCGGATGGTCGCAGGTGGAATGGCACGCCAGCCGCGTGCGCCTGCCGCAGCGAGGCATGGAGATCGACTTCGGTGGCATCGGCAAGGAATACGCCGCTGATCGTGCCGGCGCGCTGCTGATCGAAAGTGGCGTTGCGCACGGGCTCGTCAATCTCGGCGGTGACATACGCGTCCTCGGGCCGGCGCCCGATGGCTCGCCGTGGCGCATCGCGGTGCAGGATCCGCGCGGCCGCCCGGGAGCCACGCTGGCCCGGCTCGACGTCGCGCACGGCGCGATGGCGACGTCCGGTGACTACGAGCGCTACTTCATCGCTGGCGGCCGCCGCTATTGCCACGTCATGGACCCGCGCACTGGCTGGCCGGTCGATTACTGGCAGTCGGTGTCGGTGGTCGCGCCGCTGGCGGTGGCGGCCGGCGCGTGCGCCACCATTGCGATGCTGCATCCGGTCGGCGAGGCGCTCGCGTTCCTGCAGGCGCAGGGCGTGCGCTACCTCGCGATCGATGCCGGCGGCGGGCGTCACTCGGCGTGAGGCACGGATTCAGCCGACGATCGCCCTGGCGAGTTCGATGACTGTCAGCGGGGCGCTGCCCTCGGCCTTGTTGTTGGCGATGATGTAGGCCGGCTGTCCGCTCCTCAGCGCGACGTGCACAAGATGGACCAGCGTGCCGCGCGTCGGGATGTCGGGATCGATGATGCGGTCAAATGGCGCATAGCGATTCTTCGCGTCTTCATAGCGGAAGCCGCTCGCCAGGTTCCAGCGCACCACCAGCGGGCCCTTCATGCGCCAGTCATCGCCTTCCTCTTCGGTCGAGTCCATTGCGTGCAACGCGGCGCTCTGCCGCGCTGCCGGCGGCATGCGCGCGTGGATGCCGACGCACAGGCGCGCGCCGTGCTCGCGCAGCATGCGCACGAAACGGGGTGTGAACAGTTCCGGGTTGCGCAGTTCGACGGCGTAAATTGGCGTGCGAGCGTCCACCTGCTGCGGCAGCCGGGCCAGCATCGCGCCGATCCGTTCGATCGTGGCTGCACCGGCATCGCCCTGGGTCCATTCGCGCGGCAGCGGCGGCATCTGGAATACCAGCGGGCCGGCACGATCGCCGAGGCCTTCGAGCGCGGGGCCGACAAAAAGGTCGAGCGCCGCCGCTGGATCGAGGAAGGCCGGATTGGGGTCGCTCGGTGCGCCGCGCTCCCGCCGCACGACGGCATCACTGACGATGGCCGGCGCCTTCACCACGAAGCGGAACGACTCCGGTACCTGGCTCGCGTAGCGTGCGTAGTCGTGCGCGGTCAGCGGCTGGTGAAAACTGCGGTCGATGCCGACGGTGCGCAGCACCGGATGCTGCGAATACGCGCCGAGTCCAGTGCGCGCCAGCTGCACTTCGGTGTACTGGCGCGAGTAGACGATGCCCTGCCAGCCGGGAAAGCTCCACGACGACGTGCCGAGGTAGACGCTCTGCGGCAGTTGCCGCCCCAGCTGGAACAGACCCTCGTCGAGCCAGGCCGGAGCGACCGTGCCCGCCGTGGCTGCGCGCGCAATGCCGCCGTCCGCATCGTCGTCGAACAGTGAATCGGGCGGGACGGCACGCGACATGCCGCGCAGTCTACGTCCCGCGCCCGGCCTATTCCCGGCGCATCTGCTCGATGACGGCCTCGGTGTCGAGCGAAAGCTGCATGGCGCGCGTGGTCGGGCCCGGGGACGGGCTGAGCGGCAGGCGCAGCAGGATCATGGTTCCTGCGCCCGGGACGGATTCGACCTTGAGGAATGCGCCGATGCGTCCGGCGCGGCTCTTCATGTTCAGCAGCCCGCGGCCGGCGATGTTGCCGGTGGCCGCGAGGCCGCGGCCGTTGTCGGTGATGCGGATCGACAGCCACTGCGAATCGCCGTCATGGTCGACGCTGAGCGATACGCGGACGACCCGCGCGCGGCTGTGCTTGATCGCATTCGTCAGCGCTTCCTGCGCGATGCGCAGCACCGGCAGCACCGCGTTCGAGTCGATGTCGACTTCCTCGGGCAGGTTGCGCGCGTCCCACTGCAGTTCCATTCCCGCGGCCCGCAGCCTCGGTTCCATGCGGAAGCGCATGTTGCCGAGGGCCGACAGCAGGCCGGCGTCGTCCGCCGCCAGCGCGTCGATCGCCAGCCGCATGTCGTCGATCGACTCGCGCAGGATCTGCGCGACCTGCTCGTTGGTCATCGCGCCGCGCTCCACCAGCATCAGCGACGACAGCAGCTGCGAACCGAGCCCGTCGTGCATGTCCTGCATGATGCGCTGGCGTTCCTGCGCGCTCGCCTTCACGCGCTCGCTGTCGCGCAGCCTGTCGAAGTTGCGCTTCAGCAGCTGTTCGCGCTCGTGGATGCGGGTCTCGAGATCGGCGTTGGTCTTCTCGACTTCCGCGAGCGAACGCACGAAGCGGTCGATCAGCGCCGCGCCGAGTGCGATGACGAGCAGTGGCGTGGCGATGTTCAGCAACGCCGGGCTGGCGAAGTCGAGGACGCCGATGCCGACCAGGTAGTCGTGTATCGCCGCGGCCAGCGCGATGACGAGTGCCGTGACGATGAACCGCACCATCAGCGTGGTCTCGCCGAAGGCGCGCCGCGTCAGCGACAGCACGCCGAGCGCCAGAGCGCCGAGCATGATCGCCAGCCACAGCGGCCCCGCGGTCAGGTCGAAGGTGTCGCCCGACAGCAGGTAGAGCAGCGGGCCCATCGCGGCCAGGACCGCGATGCCGAACTCGGTCCGGCCCCGCTTGCGCCCGCTCTGCCGCCACATCGTGATCGTCGCGAGTGCGGCGAATGCACCGGTACCGAGGTAAAACAGGAACCGGCTCACGAAATACGCGTCGTCGGACAGCACCTCGAAGACGGAGTCCAGCGACCGCAGCGCCCAGAAAATCGAGATCAGGGCCAGCATTCCGAACAGGTGCTCGCTGCGGCGTCGCAGCCACAGCGCGGCGAATCCCACCGCGAGCAGCGTCGTCAGCGCCAGCGAGATCCAGCGCAGCGTGTGGCTGACGAAGAACTCGCGGCTGTAAAGCGGCTGCAGTTCGGTGGTCGGTCCGACCCGGAGTGCGCCGAGACCGTGAACGCCGCTGCCGTACGAGGTATGGATCAACACCTCGTTGCTTCCGACGCGCAGGAAATCAGCCGGCAGGTTGACGAGATGCGGACGTCGCCACCGGACCCGTTGCGTGTCGGTGTCGGTCGGGAGGTCGGCCACCATGCGCCCATTGAGGAACACGGTGCCGCCGCTCGGCAGCCGCTGCAGCAGCAGGCCCCAGCCCTGGGCGGGAGGCGCGGTGACGTCGAACCTGAGCCGCAGCCACAGGCCCTGCGTGGCCGCTCCCGATGACGTCCAGCGCATCGGCAGGCCGTGGGCCTGCCAGGCGGCATCGGCGGCGGGCATGGCACTGCGCTGGCCGGCGAGGAAGTCGATGCGCCAGACGCCCTTGGCGTCGTCGGCGCGCGCCGGCGACAGCATCAGGCCGCACGCGAGCAGCAGCAGCGCTGCGCGGATCAGACCGGCCACGCGCATGCGGCCGGACTGCACGCCATGGCCCCCGTCGGCGCCACCCCCGGCGGCTGCGGAACTCAACTGCGCAGCAGCCCCATCTGCGTGGCCTCGTACACGGCCTCGCCGCGGGAGTGCACCGCGAGCTTGCGATAGATCTTCTTGATGTGCGCGGTGACGGTGTGCGGCGAGATGCCGAGGATCTCGCCGATCTCGTTGAAGCTCATGCCCTTGGCGAGCAGCTGCAGGATCTCGGTTTCGCGGGCCGACAGCGGGTTCGATTCCGCGCCCTGCACACGCGCCGGCGCGGTGGTGCCCATGCGGTTGCGGATCGCGCGCAGCACGCTGCGGGCCACCACCGGACTGACCGGAGAGCCGCCCGCGCGCAGCAGGCGGATGCACGAGATGACATCGGCCGGAGCCGAGTCCTTCAGGATGTATCCGGTGGCACCGGCCTCGATCGACGACACGACGTGCTGCTCGTCACCGAAGACCGTGACGACCATGATGTCGACGTCGGGCTTCTTCTGGCTGACCTGGCGGATCAGTTCGATGCCGCTGCCATCAGGCAGCCCGAGGTCGATCAGCATCACATCGAAGCCTTCCCTGTCGATGATCGCCTGGGCCTCGCGCTTGTTGGAGGCCACGCCCACCAGCTTCATGCTCGGTTCGTTCTCGACGATCTGGACGAAGCGACGTCGAAACTCGGGCTCGTCCTCGACGATGATGATCGAAATCGGCTGCTCGCTCATCCGAAAGTCCCCTCAAACTCCGAATGCCCGATGATAGCCGCTGACGCCTGTGCGGGTATGGCACCGCGGCGGGGGCAAAACGGGCCCAATCTCCTGCACACGCGGATCAGGGAGCGAGGCGCGCGCGGTCCCAGCCGCCGGCAGTGCGGCGATAGCTCAGGCGGTCGTGAAGGCGCGACGGCCGACCCTGCCAGAACTCCATGACGTCGGGGCGCAGCCGGTAGCCGCCCCATTGTGGCGGGCGGTCCGGGTTGAGGCCGTGCCGCAGGCCCATTTCGGCCGCCCTTGCCAGCAGCCACGCCTTGCCGGGAATCGGTTCGCTCTGCGGCGAGGCCCAGGCACCGATTCGGCTCGCCAGCGGCCGGGTGCGGTAGTAGGCGTCGGATTCGTCAGGCGCGATGCGATCGACGCGGCCCTCGACACGGACCTGCCGCTCGAGTTCGGGCCAGAAGAACAGCAGCGCGGCATTCGGGTTCCGGGCCAGTTCGCGCCCCTTGCGGCTCTCGTAGTTCGTGTAGAAGACGAAGCCGTGTTCGTCGTAGCCCTTCATCAGCACGACGCGGGCTGATGGCATGCCGCTGTCGTCGGCGGTTGCGAGCGTCATCGCGTTCACCTCGGGCAAGTTCGAGTTCAGCGCCTCGTCCCACCAGCGGCCGAACTGCCGCATCGCGTCGGCGTCGGCGTGCTCCTCGTCCAGCGCGCCTTTCTTGTAGTCGGTGCGGATGCGTGCGATCTCGTCCATGGGGTGATTCTAGGCAGCCGCGGGTGCGAGCCAGATGTGCGGGTCGACGCCCGCATGCCGCGCGAGCCGTTCGAAATGCGGATCGACGATGCCATGGGAACGAAGACCGCAGATCGTGTTGACCAGGTAGTCGAGGCTCGTGCCGTAGCGCCCGCAGCTGCCGCGCGAGAAGACTTCGAGGATTGCGCGCTCGTCGAGCCGGCCGGTGTAGTTCTGCGCGTCGCGCCGCACGACGAACGCGACCGCCTCGACGAAGGACCCGTCGCCGAGGCGGCACTCCAGGTGGCGTGGCTCGTAGGAGTTCATCATCATCTCGCGCTGCCAGAGTTGCGAGAACTGGCTGCGCACGGCGGCGGCGGGCACGCGGAACACGATGCCGGCGCACGAGCCGCCGCGATCCAGACCTGCCACGAGTCCGGGGCACTGGGGCGTGCCGCGATTGATGGTGCTCCACAGGCAGAGCCGCCGGTGGTAACCGTGCACGCGCGCCGCGCAGCGTTCGTCGAACGACAGCTCCGGTTTCCAGATCAGCGAGCCATAGGCGAAGACCCAGAGCGGACGCTCGCCGTCCCATCTCTGCAGGAACGCGTCGAGCGACCGCTCGAGTTCCTCGTAGCTCAGGCGGCGCGGCAGGCTGATCTCGTCCGTCATGACGACCGGTCCCGGTGCGGCCGCTCGAGCCTGAGGCGCCGCCGCGCGCTCCATCCGCCACCGCCCAGCGCGACGGCCATCATCCAGAAGCCCGCAGCCGCGCCGAGCACGGAACCAAACGCGCCGATCACGAGGGGCAGCACGACGTGGCTGCTGTTCATGATCGTCGTGCGCAGGCCGAGCGCCTCGCCGACGCGACCCTTCGGTGAACGGTCGTGCAGCAGCGACATCACGTTCGGCTGCGCCGAACCGAGCCCGAGTCCGAGCAGGAAGGCCACAGCCATCAACGGCACCATCGACTTGAAGAGCGGCATCAATGCGAACGCGGTCGCGGACACGAGCAGCGTGAACAGCAGCACCTGCCACTCGCGGTAGCGGCGCGCCAGGGCGGGCATCGCCAGCCGAATCGTAAAGGTTGCCGCGGCGAAACTGCCCAGCACGAGGCCGATCTGCGACGCCGCCAGGCCGATGCTGTTGCCGTAGACCGGGATCAGGAACGACTGCATGTCCCAGCCCATCGAGATCAGTCCGCTGACGATCAGCACCGCGCGCACGTCCGGATGCCGCATGAGTTCGAATGGATCGGAGGCGTCTCTCGCGTGGGCGTGCGCCTCCGGGCCGGGCAGCCGCCTGCGCTGCGTGTACAGCAGTGCCAGGCTCGTCGCCAGCAGCACGAACACAGCGGCGAAAGTGGCGCGGTGGCCGATGGCGTCGATCATGAAACCGCTCGTCACCGGGGCGATCAGACCCGAAGTGGAGAACCCGAGTGCCAGCATCGAGAAGGCAGCCGGCCGGCGCGCCGGGTCCGCCAGCACGCCGACCAGGTTCTGCGCCGTCATCTGCACGTACATGAATCCGGTGCCGAGTAGCGCCGCGGCCACCAGCAGCGGCGCAACGTCAGCCGTGGCATACGGAAATAGCGCCGGCAGCAGCGCGCCGGACGTCATCAGCGCCGTGCCGAGCAGCAGCGGCCGGTACGGTCCGGCGCGGTCGAGCCAGCGCCCCGCTCGCACCGCCAGCAAGGCCGGAACCAGTGCGAAGAGCGCCATCACGACGCCGACGGTGAACGTCGAGGCCCGGTTCGACAGTGCGTACAGCGATGAGGTTACGCGTGCCGCGCCGAACGCGGCGTGCGTCAGCACGACGAACGTGATGATGCGAGCCAGGCTGAGGTGGCCCGTCATGCGGCCGCCGGTTTCGCGGGCGCCGGTCGCCATGCCACCAGCGCCACGCCGGCACAGGTCACCGCGATGCCGACGGCGGTCAGCAGGGTCGGACGCACGCCGAACATCAGCCACTCCAGCACGACGGCGATGATCGGGGTCAGGTAGAGCAGGCTGGTCACGTGCGTCGCCTGCCCGCGCCGCATCAGCAGGTGCAGCGCATTGACCGCGAGGATCGATGCCAGCACGACCAGGAACACGATGCTGCCGGCCAGCGGCCACGACCACCTCACGGGAAAGCCCTCGACCACGAAGGCGAGCGGTGCGAGCACGGCCAGCGTCGCGATGAACTGCACGACGCCGGCCGCGCGCAGGTCGACGGCGGGACAGAAGACGCGCTGGTACAGCGTGCCGGCAGTGATCGCGGCCAGCGCAACGCAGACCGCGGTCAGCGCCGGCAGCGTGAGAGCACGCAGGTCGATCTTGTGCCAGACCACCAGCGCCACGCCGAGCAGCCCCAGCACGACGCCGATCCATTGCGGGCGGCGCAGCCGCTCGCCGAGCAGCGGCGCGGCAATCATGGCCGTCACGAGCGGCTGCAGCGCAAGGATCAACGCGGTGATGCCGGCGGACATGCCGAGGTACTGGGAGTAATGGCTGCCGCCGAGGTTGACGGCATGCATCAGCAATCCGGCAACGGCGACGTGTCCGAGCACCTTGCCGCGCGGCCAGACGGGCCGAGCCAGCAGCGCCAGGGGAACGACCAGCAGCACACCGAAGGCAAAGCGCAGCGTCAGGAAGGTGAACGGCGGCGCGTACTGCAGGCCCACCTTGGACGCCAGGTAGCCCGAGCCCCAGACGGTGACGAAGAACCAGGCCAGCCAGCGGCTGGAGTCGAGGACGGACACGGTGCTCACGCTGCCATTTTTGCAGACTGACGCCGCGGCGCACCCGGCGGAAGGCCGACACTATCAGCTCATTAGGGAAATTGAATTGGAACGTCTGGTGCAATAGCTTCAAACTTCGACCCGTGATGAATTCAGTTTCTGTTTCCAGCCACCATTCACCGGGGAATCGCTCCATGTCGATCATCAACACCCAGGTTCAGCCCTTCAAGGCCAACGCGTTCCACAACGGCAGGTTCATCGAAGTGACCGACCAGTCCCTCAAGGGCAAGTGGTCGGTGCTCGTCTTCATGCCGGCGGCGTTCACCTTCAACTGCCCGACCGAAGTCGAGGACGCGGCCGACAACTACCACATGTTCAAGTCGCTTGGCGCAGAGGTCTACATCGTCACGACCGACACGCATTTCGCGCACAAGGTGTGGCACGAGACCAGCCCGGCCGTGGCCAAGGCGAAGTTCCCGCTGGTCGGCGATCCGACGCACACGCTGACGCGCATGTTTGGCGTGCACATCGACGCCGAAGGGCTGGCGTTGCGCGGCACGTTCATCGTCAACCCGGACGGCATCGTCAAGACCGCCGAGATCCACGACAACGCCATAGCGCGCGACGTGAAGGAAACGCTGCGCAAGCTGCAGGCCGCGCAGTATGTCGCCAACAACCCCGGCCAGGTGTGCCCCGCCAAGTGGCAGGAAGGCGCCAGGGCGCTGACGCCGTCGCTCGACCTCGTCGGCAAGATCTGACGTCCTGAAGCGCAACGCTTCCCGCCGGCTTCGGCCGGCGGGGAATTTTGTCGCCCCTTCTTCGCCCATTTTCCGGAAGCCAGCCATGCTGGACGCCAACCTGAAGACACAGCTCGCCGCGTATCTGCAGCGCCTCGTGAACGAAGTGGAGATCGTCGCCTCGCTCGACGACCGCCCGGCGTCGGCGGAACTGCGCGAACTGCTTGACGAGATTGCGACGCTCAGTCCGCGGCTGCGCGTGCGGTTCGACGGCCGCGATGCGCGCCGCCCGTCGTTCTCGATCAGCGAAGCCGGCGCCGACATGGGCCTGCGCTTCGCCGCGATTCCGCTGGGCCATGAGTTCACCTCGCTGGTGCTTGCGCTGCTGCAAGCCGGCGGGCATCCGCCGAAGGTCGAGCTGGAGGTGATGGAGCAGATCCGGTCGCTCGAGGGCGATTTCGCCTTCGAGACCTTCATGTCGCTCACCTGCCACAACTGCCCCGATGTCGTGCAGGCGCTGAACCTGATGGCGGTGCTCAATCCGCGCATCCGTCACGTGGCCATCGACGGCGGGCTGTTCAAGGACGAAGTCGAGGCGCGCCGGATCATGGCGGTGCCGATGATCTTCCTGAACGGCCAGCCGTTCGGCTCGGGCCGCATGGAGATCGGTGAAATCCTGGCGAAGATCGATACCGGGTCGGCGGCACGCGATGCGAAGAAGCTTGAGGCGAAGGACCCGTTCGACGTATTGATCGTCGGTGGCGGACCGGCCGGCGCGGCCGCAGCGGTGTACGCGGCGCGTAAGGGCATCCGCACTGGCATGGTCGCGGAGCGCCTCGGCGGACAGACGCTCGACACGCTCGACATCGAGAACTTCATATCGGTCCTGGAAACCGAAGGACCGACGTTCGCCGCCGCGCTTGAGGCGCACGCGCGCCAGTATGAAGTCGACATCATGGGCGGCCAGCGCGTCGCATCGCTCGTCCCGGCGGCGGAACCCGGCGGTCTGGCGACCGTCACGCTGGCCAATGGTGCGCAGTTGCGCAGCCGCACGGTCATCCTCTCCACCGGCGCGCGCTGGCGGAACGTCAACGTGCCGGGCGAGCAGGACTACCGCAACAAGGGAGTCGCCTACTGCCCGCACTGCGATGGCCCACTTTACAAGGGCAAGAAGGTCGCAGTGATCGGCGGCGGCAACTCGGGCGTGGAAGCGGCGATCGATCTGGCCGGCGTCGTCGAGCATGTCACGCTGCTGGAATTCACCGAGCAGCTGAAGGCTGATGCCGTATTGGTGCGCAAGCTAGAGAGCCTGCCGAACGTCACGGTGCTGACGCACGTGCAGACAACCGAGATCGTCGGCGACGGACAGAAGGTGACCGGTTTGCGCTACCGCGAGCGCGCGGGAGGGACCGAGCGCGAAATCGCGCTCGCCGGGGTCTTCGTGCAGATTGGCCTGGTGCCGAACACGGAGTTTCTGAAAGGCACGCTGGCGCTGAGCGCGCCCGGGGAGATCGTCGTCGACACGCGTGGCGCCACCACGGCGCCGGGAGTGTTCGCGGCGGGAGACGCCACGACGACGCCGTACAAGCAGATCATCATCGCGGCCGGTGAGGGCGCGAAAGCGGCGCTGTCCGCGTTCGACTACCTGATCCGCCACGGCGCCGAGCCGGCCGCTGAGGCAGAGCCGCTGAAGCTCGCAGCCTGAACCAGCGGGTCGGCTGACTACTGCGGCTGGAAGCCGCTCGCGCGAATGATGCGCGCCCACGCCTGTGCGTAGGTGCGCTCGCGGGCTGCGAGCTCCCTCGCCGGCATCAGGCCGACACTGAGCCCCCACGCGGTCAGCTTGTCTTTCACCTCGGGCGCCGCGATCGCCTTGGCCAGTGCCGCCGCAAAGCGATCGAGTTCCGCCTGCGGCGTTCCGGCCGGAGCGAAGAACGCGTAGTACGGCACGTCCTCGAACCCCGCAAGACCGAGTTCGGCGAAGGTCGGCACTTCGGGCATGGCGGACTGGCGCTTCGGTCCGAGCACAGCAACGACGCGCAGCCTTCCGGCCTTGTGGTTCTCGACGAGTTCTGGGACCGACGCGATGCCCGCGGGAATCTGGTTGCCCAGCATGTCGCCGATCATCGGGGCGCTGCCGCGGTACGGTGCGGAAACGAGATCGAGCTTGTACTTCTCGCCGATGACCTTGACGAGGAACTCGGGCACCGATGCGGGCGCCGGCACGCCGACCGCCGACCTGCCGCCCTGATTCCTGATCCAGGCGATGTACTCCTTGAAGGTCTTCGCTGGCGTGCCGCCGGACAGCGCCAGCGCATTGACAAAGGTGGCAAAGCCGGCGACCGGCACGAAGTCGTGCGCCGGATCGAAGCCCGGGTTCTTGACCACGAGCGGCAGGATCGAGATCGTGTGGTCATGCGAGATGAAGTAGGTGGTGCCATCCGGAGCGGCCGCTTTCAGCGCCTGCGCGGCGATCTGGCCTCCGGCGCCCGGCCGGTTCTCGACGATGACCGGAGCCTGCAGTTCGTCCCTGAGACGCTCCGCAAGAGTGCGCGCGATGGCGTCCGTGCCGCCGCCCGCCGGAAACCCGACCAGAATCCGGATGGGCCTGCCCTGGGCGAGCGCGGTGCTGACGACAAACAGGGCTGACAGCAACATCAGCGCGCGCGGCCAGATCCGCGCGCGGCAGCGTGAGACCTTCATCGATACTCCGGCGTGCAAGCGCAGGGCGCGCGCCCTGACGGCCGCCGATTATCGCTGCATGGGCCGACGGTTCGCCGGCCCGGCCGGCGTCAGGCGTGGCGGACCAGCAGGACCGGGACGGTGGTGCGTGCCATCACTCGGGTTGCGACCGAGCCCAGCACGGCCGCCTTGAAGGCACCGTAGCCGTGCGAGCCCATCACCAGCACATCGAGCCTTTTCTTCCGCGCATACGCAGCGAGCTCGTCGCCTGCGTTGCCGACGAGGCAGACCTCGTTCGCCTTGACCTGCGCCTTGGCGAGCAGCTTGCGCGCGGGCGCGACGGCGGCTTCGAAAGCCTTCTTCTGCATCGCCAGGATCTCTTCCTCGGAAAAGGCCGGAAGCGCGATGCCGCCCATGTCCGGCATCACCGCGCCGGCGAAATCGCTGACCACATGCAGCAGCGTCAGATCGGGCCGCGCGCCGAACAGCGCCAGATGGCGCAGCAGGTACTTGACGGCCTCGCGCCCGTACTTGCTGCCGTCGACCGCGATGCCGACCCTCAGCGTGTCCGTTGTCGGCGCTTCCTTGTGACGCAGCACCAGGATCGGCAGCCTGGTGCGGGCCAGCACATGATTGGTCACCGAACCCACCAGCAGATTGCGCAGCGCCGAATGGCCATGCGAGCCCATGACGATCAGGTCGACGCCGTCCTTCTGCGCGACCGCACTGATCTCTTCGCCCGGATGGCCGACGAGGTACTTGCCGGAGGCGTTGAGCCCACCCTTGGCAAGACGCCGCAGCGCAGGCTTCAGCACCTTGTCGGACTCGTCGGCGTAGTAGTCCAGCAACGCGGACTTACCGACCACCCGCGCCGCACGCACTGGTACCTCCAGCTGCACGTTGACGACATCGACCTGAGGGTCGGTGCCGATCAGCGTCGAGCGCGACGCCACGAAATCCACGGCCGCCTTGCTGTAGTCGCTGCCGTCGACGGGAAGGAGAATCTTCATGGTTCCTCCTCTGAATTCGGTTTGAGTCTAGGCCAGCCGGTGCCGGCAGGACTGACGCGACGCAATGGCCGGCCAGTCGGGCGACGCACCCGGGAGGCTCCGCAGTTGAAAAGGCCCGCGCGCGGCAGAATATCGACCAGAGCGAGTCAAGGGGCCGTCCCGTGCTCGCGGCAGCGGAGGGTCGCGCGATGGATCAGAAGGAGCAGCACGCCGTGATGACGATCGCCTTGCTCGCGGCGTTCGCCGACGGACGCAACGAGGAACGCGAGCGCGTCGAATTGCGACGGGTCGCGGAGGCGCTGGAGACATCGAATGTCCCGGCACTGGTCCAGGATGTGCTGCTGCGTCGGGCTTCCGTCGCGGGCAGCGTCGCCGCGCTGACCACTCCGGAGGCCCGACGGCTCGCCTATGAGCTGGCGGTCGGCGTGTGCGATGCCGACGGACTGCGCAACGAGGCCGAAACGCGCTTCCTGGCGGATCTTGGCCAGCGGCTCGGACTCGACCAGCCGGCGATGGCAGAGACCGCAGTCGATGCCGACGATCTGGCCACGATGCCGCTGGCGGCCGCCACCGCGCCGCCGCCCGTTCCGGCCGGCGCCGTCGTGGTGGCGACGGCGTCGCTGCCCGCAGCAGAGCTCGACAGGATGATCCTCAACGCTTCGATACTGAACGGCGCGCTCGAGCTGCTGCCGCAGTCGATCGCATCGATGGCCATCATTCCGCTGCAGATGAAGCTCGTCTATCGCATCGGCCAGGCCTACGGCACCAAAGTCGACAAGGCGCAGGTTCGCGATCTCCTGGCCACGCTGGGAGTCGGACTCACAGGCCAGTACCTCGAGCAGATCGGCCGCCGCCTGATCGGTGGACTGTTCGGCAAGGTCGCGGGCGGGTGGGCGGGTGCGCTCGCGGGCGGTGCGACCGGCGTGGCGTTCTCGTTTGCCACCACGTACGCGATCGGCGAAGTCGCTCGTCGTTACTACGCGGGCGGCCGCGAGATGTCGGTCGACCTGCTGAAGCGCACCTTCGGCGAACTGCTGTCGCAGGGCCGGGCGCTGCAGGTGCAGTACTGGCCGCAGATCGAACAGCAGGCGCGGTCGCTCGACACGGCCCGCATCGTGCAACTGGTGCGCGGCAGCTGATGGCTGAGACCCTGGCGACTGCTGTCGCCGGCGCCGATCTCGAGCGGCGCTTCGGCGGCGTCGCCCGCCTGTACGGCGACGCAGGCGCGGCGCGCCTGCGCGCGGCCCATATCGCCGTGGTGGGGATCGGCGGCGTCGGCAGCTGGGCGGCCGAGGCGATCGCCCGCTGCGCGGTCGGTCGCATCACGCTGATCGACATGGATCACGTGGCCGAGTCGAACACCAACCGGCAGATCCACGCGCTGGGCGATGCCTACGGCCAGGCCAAGGTGCTTGCCATGGCGTCGCGAATCGCTGCGATCAATCCGGTGTGCGACGTGCGCACGATCGACGATTTCGTCACGGTCGAGAACGCGGCCATGCTCATCGAGGGCTACGATACCGTTCTCGACTGCATCGACCAGGTCCGCGCCAAGGCCGCATTGATCGCGCAGGCGCGCGTGCGTCACATTCCGGTCGTGACCTGCGGGGCGGCCGGCGGACGCATCGATGCAGCGCGTGTCCGCACCGGGGATCTCGCGCTGATCACCGGCGACCCCTTGCTTGCGAGGGTGAGGCACCGGCTGCGCAGGGACCATGGCTTTCCGCGCGAGGCCGTCCGCCGGCGGAAGTTCCACGTGCTGGCCGTGTACTCGGACGAGCCTTTGCAGCGGCCCGCAACGGCGCAGTGCGAGCCGGGAGAATTCGTTGGCGGCCTGGCCTGCTCCGGTTACGGCTCGAGCGTTGCGGTCACCGCGACGATGGGCTTTGTCGCGGCATCGGCAGCGCTCGAACGCATTGCAGGCGCGGCGGAAGAGCGTGCTTGACGCCTGTCAACGGCAGGCGTCAACTGTCGCCTAGCCTTCGATATACGGAGTGTGGTGCACGATGTTCAAGAAGATTCTGCTGCCGACCGACGGTTCCGATCTGTCCACCAAGGCGATCGAGGGTGGGCTCGAGTTCGCGAAGGCACTGAAGGCCAGCGTCGTCGGTGTGACGGTCGTCGAGCCGTATTCCTACTCGAACCTGTCCGAATACCGTCCGGAAACGCTCGATGAATACGAAGGGCGGATGATGAAGTCGGCCGCCGAGCGGCTCGGGAAGATCGCTGACGCGGCGGCCAAGGCGTCAGTGCCGATTGAAACGCTGACCGTGAAGTCGTTTTCTCCGTACGAAGCGATCATCGAGGTGGCTAAGGACAAGGGCTGCGACGTGATCTTCATGGCGTCACACGGCCGCCGTGGCCTGAGCGCCGTGCTGCTCGGCAGCGAAACGCAAAAGGTCTTGACGCACTCGTCGATTCCGGTCATGGTATACAGGTAGAGAGTTTCCGGCGGAATATCCGCCACCCACGGCGATCCGTCGCCGCGAGGCCCGGCACACCACGATGTGTCCGGGCCTTTTTAATGTCCTCGGCGCCGTGTCCCGGCGCCGCCTCCTTGCGCTGGGTCAACCGGCGCCACGCGCAAGGCCGTAGCTTTTGACGAGACCAACCGCCGTCGAAGGACATGTTATGGCCGCCGCCGTCACGCACAGCAAGATCCTGGTCGGGTTCAAGCCGATCGACGATCTGCACCGGGAATTCGAGGCCATACTCGAGGCGCTGAACGATCCGGCCGAAGCCGATTACGGGGCGCACCTGCTGGCCCTGCATGAGCACCTGCTGCGTCATTGCGAGACCGAGGAAAAGTTCATGCTGCAAGAGAACTACTCCCACTATGAGCGCCACCGGCGGGCGCACGAGCACCTGCTCGATTCCGTGTCCGATGTCCGCCGCAAGTTCGATGCCGGCGACGTCGCCGCGGTCCAGCGCTACTCAAGTGATCTGATGAACTGGTTCGCCATCCATGCGTCCACGGAGGACACCGAACTCGTGGCCTTCCTCAAGGGTCAGGCGACCTGACATGGAAGGTGCGTCCGGGCGCTACGCTGTCGGTGTGGCATCGATCGACCGCCTGCACGAGGAGTGCGAGGCGGTGCTGGCACAGCTCACCGAGGCGGTTGCGCAGCGTGCCGATGCCAGCGTCGCGCTGGCGCGCCTGCTCGAGCACCTCACCCGGCACTTCGCGCACGAGGAAGCGCTGATGGCGTCGACCGCGTTCCCACCGGCCGACTGCCACCGGCGCGAGCACGCGTCCGTGCTGGAAGTCGTCGCGGAAGTGCAGCGTCGCTACGCAAAGGGCGATGCGGATCCGCTGTCACGCCTGCCCGAAGCGGTGCTCGAATGGTTCGGCGTGCACGCGGGCAGCATGGATGCCGCGCTTGGGGCCTGGCTCAACGCGGCGCGCGAAGCGACGGCCGAGCAACCGGCCGCCTGATTCCGGGTTACGGTGCTCTGGCGCGCGTCACGTCGTGCGACGCTGCTTCATGTGGCGGCGGATCCAGTCGTGCATGTGGATCATGCCGTCCTCGTGCGGCGTGTGATACGGCCCCTCATCGTCCTCGCCCGCCAGCCACAGCGCGCGACGGCCGCGATGCAGGCGGCCGCAGGCATCGGCATCCTCGGCAGCAGACTCCGCGTAGGCGGCCTGGTGAGCCTCGACGATCTGCCGCTCGAAGGCCTGCACCTCCTCCGGGTAGTAGAACTCGACGATGTTGGTCGTGTGATCCGGCGAGCGCGGTATCAGCGTGCTGACGACAAGTCCGTAGGGGTACCACTCGAGCATCACGTTGGGGTACAGAATCGACCACACCGTGCCGTACTTCGGCAGCCTGCCGCCCGAGTAGGCGAGGATCGCGTCGCGGTAGCGCTGGTAATTCGGCGACACCTGCGATTTCAGTTCGTTCTTGATGCCCAGGATCTGGTAGCTCCAGCGGTCGCCGAAGCCCCATTCGTAGTTGCCGGCGTCGACCCACTTCTGCAGGCCGGGGTGCATCGCTTCGACGTGATAGAGCTCAAGGAAGATTTCGAGGAACGACTTCCAGTTAAATGGACATTCGTCGACGATGACCTTGTCGAACACGTAGTTCGAGTAATCGTAGTCCGCGGCGAGCGGGAAGTCGGCCAGGTCAGCGGCCGGGTCGCGCGGACCGGCGAACAGCAGTCCGTTCCAGCGCTTGAGCGACGTCTTCGGCAGCGAGCAGTCGGGTGTGCCGTCGAAGTCAGGCGCGCCGAGCAGCCTGCCGTCGAGATCGTAGGTCCAGCGATGCAGCGGGCAGACGAGGTTGGGGCTGTTGCCGCGTCCGTCGAGAATCAGGCCCTGCCGGTGACGGCAGGTGTTCGACAGCAGGTTGACGCCGCTCGGACCGCGCACCAGCACCTTGCCGTTTTCGGTCCAGGGCAGCGTCATGTAGTCGCCGACCTCCGGCACCATCATCTCGGATCCGACGTAGTTCGGCCCCTTGTCGAACAGCAGCAGCATCTCGCGCTCGAACCAGCCGGGGTCGAAGTAACTCGATATCGGCAGCGGCGTCGTACGGGCCAGCAGCGCGGAATCCAGGTTGGAGCGGCGGGAGATCGAGTCCGGGGCGTTCATGGTCCGATCGACGACGAAGGATGCGCAAGGCGCTCAATGATGATACGCGCGGCAGGTCCTGAATCGGCGCATCGATCGTCTGCGGTTCAGCGCTCTGCCTGCGCGTAGAGCCAGCCGCGCCGGATGGCCCACTTCTCGATCTCGACGCCGACCAGGACCAGCAGCGCGAGCCCGCAGGCGAGGAGCAATGCCGACGGAGCGATGGCCTGCGTGCCGAACACGGCCTGCAGCCACGGCGTGTAGATCAGCAGCAGGTGCAGCGCCACGCTGGCGACGACGGCCGCGAGCAGCGGCCGGTTGCCGGCGATGCCGAGGGCGAACAGGCTCTCGCGCTCGGAGCGGATCGCCATCACGTGCGCGAGCTGGGCGAACGTGAGGACGGTGAAGGTCATGGTGTACGCGTGCACATCGTGGATCAGCGCCCAGTGGCAGGCATACAGGCTCACGCCGCCGATCAGCAGGCCGGCCCAGACGATGTGCTGCCACACTCCGTGCGCGAAGATCGACTCGTCGCGCGGGCGCGGGCGGCGGCGCATGACGTTGGTCTCGGCCGGCTCGCTTGTCAGCGCGAGCCCGGGCAGTCCGTCGGTGACGAAGTTGACCCAGAGGATCTGGATCGGCGTCAGCGGGATCGGCAGTCCGAGGAACGGCGCGAGGAAGATGGTCCAGATCTCGCCGGCGTTGCCGGCCATGACGAAGCGCACGAATTTGCGGACGTTGTCGTAGATGCGCCGGCCTTCGCGCACCGCACCGACGATGGTGGCGAAGTTGTCGTCGAGCAGGACGAGATCCGAGGCCTCGCGCGCCACGTCGGTGCCGCCGCGCCCCATCGCGACTCCGATGTCCGCCCGGCGCAGTGCCGGCGCGTCGTTCACGCCGTCCCCGGTCATCGCAACGCACTCGCCGCGCGCCTGCAGCGCTTCGACGATGCCGATCTTCTGCGCCGGGTCGACGCGTGCATAGACCTGCACCCGGTGCACCCGCTCGCGCAGCGCGGTGCTGTCGATGCGCGCGAGCTCCGCGCCGGTCATCACGTCCGACGCGGCGTTGGCGATGCCGAGTGCGCGCGCGATGGCCATCGCGGTGGCCGGGTGGTCGCCGGTGATCATGACCGGCACCACGCCGGCGCGAACGCACTCGGCGACCGCCGCTGCGGCTTCCGGACGTGCGGGGTCGATCAGCCCGACAAGCGCGACGAGTTCCAGCCGCTGGCGCAGCGCGCTGATGGGTTCGTCGGGGCTGGCCGGCCGGGCCGCGAGCGCGAGCACGCGCTGGCCGGCCGCGGCCAGGCGCTCCGAACGACGGTGCCAGTCGGCGCGATCGATATTGATGCAGTCCGGGATCACCGATTCGGGCGCGCCCTTGACCGTCAGCAGCGCGCCGCCGTTGACGGCATGCAGCGTCGACATGCACTTGCTGACCGAGTCAAACGGCAGCTCGGCGAGGCGCGGCGACGCGGTGCGCAGCGCATCGACATCGACGCCTTCGAGTGCGGCCTTGTCGACCAGTGCCACCTCGGTCGGATCGCCGGTCCAGAGTCCGTCGGGTGACCGTGATGCGTCGCTGTTCAGTGCGAGTATCTGCAGGGCGCGATCGCGGTCGGACTCCTGCACCAGTTCGAGCGCCTCGACGCGCAGCCGGTTCTCCGTCAGGGTCCCGGTCTTGTCGCTGCAGATCACTGTGACGGAACCGAGCGACTCGACGCACGGCAGCCGGCGGACCAGCGCGTGCTCGCGCGACATGCGGCGCGCGCCGAGCGCCAGCGCGATCGATACGACGGCCGGAAGCGCTTCCGGGATCGCGGCGACGGCCAGGCTGATCGCCGTCAGGAACATCAGCGCCACCGGTTCGCCGCGAGCGACGCCGGCCGCGAAGATCACCGCGCAGATGACGATCACGATGACGGCGAGCCGGCGTCCGAACTGCGCCAGCCGGTCCTGCAGCGGCGTGCGCTGCTCGCCGACGGCTTCGACGATGCGAGCGATGCGGCCGAGCTCGGTCCCGGCGCCGGTCGCCACCACGACTCCGGTGCCGCGGCCCGCTGTGATGATGGTCCCCGAATACGCCATGTTGCGGTGTTCGGCCAGCGGCGCGTCCGGCGGCAATATGTCCGCGGCGTGCTTGTCGACGGGCACCGACTCGCCGGTCAGAGCGGCCTCCTCGATGCGCAGCGCAGCCGCTTCGACGAGGCGCAGGTCGGCCGGCACCTTGGTGCCGGCCTCGAGCCAGACGACGTCGCCGGCCACCAGATCGGCCGCCGCGATCTCGGTGCGTCCGCCGTCACGGAGGACGCGCGCCCGCGGTGCGGCGAGCGCGCGCAGTGCGGCCATCGCCCTTTCCGCACGCCACTCCTGGCTCACGCCGAGGGCCGCGTTGAGGACGACGATCGCGAAGATCGCGCCGGCCTCGATCGCTTCGCCGAGCGCGACAGCGACCAGCGCGGCGACGATCAGGATGCCGATCATGAAGTCGGCAAACTGGCGCGCCACCATCACGAAGAGACCGGCAGGCGCCGCTTCGGGAAGGAGGTTGGGACCGTCGCGCCGCAGGCGATCCGCGGCTTCGGTCGACGTCAGGCCCGCACGCCGTGTGGCCAGTGCGGCCAGCGCGGCATCAATGTCGACCGTGTGCCATAAGGGCGTGGCCTGATGATCGGCGCTGGCGGCACCGGCCGGCGACGGAGGAAGCGGGTGGGAGCGCACGGGAAGTGGTGGGGCCGGCAATGCTTCAGCCTAGCCGAGCCCTGCACCCGGCCTGTGACGTGCATCGAATCCACCGTCGATTTACAGATCTTTACAAGCAGCTTGCACGCAGGCAATGCGGCGCTCCTACAGTTCCTGCCGTTGCAATCCGGTTTGAAGGGAACACACGATGAACGACAACGATTCCACGGCTGCACCGGAATCCGTCACGCCGAATCGGCGCCTGCGGCGCTGGACGCTGCTGGGCCTCGGTGCCACGGCCCTGGCGGCCGTCGGGGCGCTGGCGACGCAGCGGCACGCCTACGCCCACCCGATGGGCTTCGGTGGACCCGGGCCCGGTTTCGGCGGCTGGCATGGCGGTATGGGCGGCATGGCTGATTTGGATCCGGCGGCAATGAGCCGGCGGATCGAGGCCATGGTTGCCTTCTCGCTCGCCGACATCGATGCCACGCCCGAGCAGCGCGAGCGCATCGCGGCCATCATGAAATCCGCCGCGACCGACCTGCAGTCGAGCCGCACGCAGCACATGCAGGCGCGGCGCCGCTCGATGGAGCTGCTGGCGGCAGCGAAGATCGACCGCGCGCAGCTGGAAAAGCTGCGCACCGAGCAGATGCAGCTCGGCGATGCGGCGTCCCGGCGCATGTTGCAGGCGATGATGGACGCTGCCGAGGTGCTGACTCCGGAACAACGCACCAAGCTTGCTGAACGCTGGCAGCGGCGCATGCCGCCTCCGCCATCGCGCGGTTAAGAGCCTTACGCCGCGGCCTCCGGAGCCCCCGAATCCGGATGGCTCCCCCTCCTCCCGACCGGCATTCCCCGGAGGCCGCGGCACCCGATGCTTTAGATTTGGCGCATGCATCGCCTGCTGATGATCGACGATGACGCGCGCCTCGCCGCGATGGTGCGTGACTACCTCGGGGCGTCGGGCTTCGTTGTCGACGTCGCCGGCAATGTGGCGAGCGGCGTCGCTGCGGTCCGCGAGCGTGCCGCCGATCTGCTGATCCTCGACCTGATGCTGCCGGACGGCGACGGCCTGGACCTGTGCCGGCGGCTGCGTGCCGAAGGCGTCGCGATGCCGATACTGATGCTGACGGCGAAAGGCGACCCGATCGAGCGCGTGATCGGACTGGAGATCGGCGCCGACGACTACCTGCCGAAACCCTTCGAGCCGCGCGAGCTGCTGGCGCGCGTGAAGGCGCTGCTGCGCCGGACGCAGGGCGTGCCGGCGGCCGAAGCATTGCGCTTCGGGCGGCTCGAGATCGACCGCGCGGCGCGCGTCGTGCGCATCGACGGCCAGGCGCGCGCGCTGACCTCGCACCAGTTCGAACTGCTCGTCGCATTGGCGGAGCGCGCGGGTCGCGTGCTCACGCGTGAGCAGCTGATGGACCTCGTGCGCGGTGAAGCCCTCGAGGCGTTCGACCGCTCGGTCGACGTGCACATCGCACGCATCCGCGCCGCGATCGAGGACGATCCGCGGCATCCGAAGCGCATCATCACCGTCCGCGGTGCCGGGTACGTGTTCGCGCGATCGCAGGACGCGTCGTGACCACACTGCCACGGCGGCGGCATCGGCTCTACTGGCGCATCTGGCTCGCGATTCTTGCGACGCTGGCGGTGTTCGCGCTGCTCGCAACGACTGCCTGGCACCTGGTTGGCGAGCGTGCGCGGCCACCGAACATCACGGGGTTTGCCGAGCTGGCCAGCGAGCTGTTGCCGGCCGCGCAGGCGCCGCACGACGCGCAGCAGGCGGCACTCGAACTCTGGAAGCAGCGCCTCGGCGCCGACTTCGCGCTGTACGCGGCCGACGGCGTGCGCATCGCGGGCACGCTCGGCGATCTCGTCGAGTTGCCGCCGCGTGACGGCGAGACCGAGCATCACGCGATGACGCCGCGTGGTCCGGCGCTGGCGCTGCAGCTTCCGGACGGCCGCCGCCTGCTGATGCTGCGTCCCGGTCGGCCACCGCCACCGGGACCGGTGCTGACGTTCGCGCTGCTTGCGCTCGGCGTCGGCGTCGGCGCGTATCCGGTCGTGCGCCGCCTGACGCGACGCCTCGAGCAGCTGCAGGCCGGAGTCACCGAATGGGGTGCCGGTAACCTGTCGGCACGGGTCGAGGTGCGGGGCCGCGACGAGGTCGCGCAGCTGGCGCAGGCGTTCAACGACGCCGCGGCGCGCGTCGAGCAACTGGTCGATGCACACAAGACGCTGCTCGCGAACGCATCGCACGAACTGCGTTCGCCGCTGGCGCGCATCCGCCTCGGCGTGGAGCTGCTGGCCGGGGATCCGTCCGCGGCGCGGCGCGCCGATCTGGCGCGCGACATCGGCGAACTCGACCAGTTGATCGACGAGATCCTGCTGGCGAGCCGGCTCGACAGCGGGGTCGTGCCCGAACGCGAAACGGTGGATCTGACGGCGCTCCTCGCCGAGGAATGCGCGCGCGCCGATGTGCCGCTGCAGGCGGTCACGGCGCAGGTGATCGGCAGCGCGCGCCTGCTGCGCCGGCTGGTGCGCAACCTCATCGACAACGCGCGGCGCTATGGCGGCGAGCGCGTCGACGTCGAACTGAGGCACACTGCAGACGGGATCGAGTTCGATGTGATGGACCGCGGCCCCGGGGTGCCGGACACCGAGCGGGAGCGCGTCTTCGAACCGTTCTATCGGGTCGCCGGAGCGAGCGAGGCGAGCGGTGGCGTCGGCCTCGGCCTCGCGCTGGTGCGCCAGATCGCGCGTCAGCACGGTGGCGACGCGCGCTGTCTGCCGCGTCCGGGCGGCGGCAGCGTCTTCCGCGTGATAGTGCCTTCGGCGCGCTAGTCGCCGAGCCAGCCGGCGGCACGCGCCCGGCGGGCGGCGTCGGCGGGCGAGACTCCCTGTTCGTAGAGATCCGACCAGCGCTCCTCATCGAGCATCTCGTGTGAGCGCATGACGCTCCAGCCCAGTTCCAAGCACACGGCGGCCAGCCATTCAAAGAGCGTCATGGGTGACTTTCCTAGAGGGCTGAGCGCTGCAGTTCTTCCAGCCACAGTATTTCGCAGTCGCGGTCGCCCGCGGTCGTCGATGTCGAGGCCACGCGTCCCTGCGCGTCGCGCACGTTGACGAGCTTTCCGCGCAGCGTGACCAGCTCACCGATGCGTACGCGCCGCAGCTGCTCGTAGACCGCCGGCGTCGCCGGGATCAGGTGGATGTTGGTGATGTACGGCGCCAGCCGTTCGAACTCGTCCTGAGTCATCGCGCCGCGCGGCCGCGCGAACAGCGCGCGCAGGCCGTTGCTGGCACCTTCATGGCTGAAATTGAAGCGCTCCACGTTGGCCGTGTCTGTCATCGGGCCGAAGCCGAGGCCGATGTCGTGCGTCGACGGCCGCAGTCCGGGAACCCAGTTGGCGAGCGACTGGTGGGGCTTGAAGCGCTCGATGTTGAGTGTCCGACCACGGGCTTCGAATTGCGCCACCGGCGTCAGCGCGCTGCCGTCCGCCGTCCGAATGACGGCGGGTGAATCGAGTCTCTGAACGACAAAGGCACCGGGGTCCGAACGGCCGGCCGGAACCGCCACCGAGCCCGGCCGGTCCATCCAGGCCGATACGGCGCCGACCAGGCCGATCGTCAGGGCTGTCAGCGCCGCCAGGTCGCGCAGCGTCATGCCACCGTGGTGCGAGGAAACGCGTCGGCGCGTGCGCTAGATCTGGCCGCCCTCGAACGTGTTGCAGGCGGAGATCTGGCCGCTCTTCATGCCGGTCATGAACCAGCGCATACGCTGCTCCGAGGTGCCGTGCGTGAAGCTGTCGGGAACGACGCGTCCCTGCGTGCTGCGCTGGATCGTGTCATCCCCGATCGCCGAGGCGGCGCGCATCGCCTCCTCCACATCGCCTTCATCCAGCAGCTTGCGGTTCTGAGCGTGGTGCGCCCACACCCCGGCCAAGCAGTCGGCCTGCAGCTCTAGTCGCACCGACAGCGCGTTGTATTGCGTTTCGCTCACGCGGCGGCGGTACTCGTCCATCTTCTGCATGATGCCGAGCTGGTTCTGGACATGGTGGCCCACCTCGTGCGCGATGACGTAAGCCTGCGCGAAGTCGCCGGGCGCCTTGAAGCGATCCTGCAACTGCCGGTAGAACGCGAGGTCGATGTAGACGCGCTGATCGAGCGGGCAGTAAAACGGCCCCATCGCAGTCTGGCCGGTGCCGCACTCGGTCGGCGTGGCCCCCTCGAAGAGCACGAGCCGCGGTTCCTTGTAGTCCTTGCCGAGCTGCGCGAAGAGCGTGTTCCAGGTCTTCTCGGTGTCGAGCAGAACACCCGAAACGAAGGCGCCGAGCGGATCGGTGACTGGGCCCTGCTTGCCTTCGACCTTCTGCGGCGCCATCTGCTGCTGCACGTTTTCAACCGTGCCGGCCAGGCCGAGCAGTACCCGGGGGTCGACGCCGAACAGCATGCCGACCACGACCAGGATGATCATGCCGAGGCCGCCGCCCACAAGGCCGCGGCCGCCCCGGCCCATCCCGCGCCGGTCTTCGACGTTCGAGCTCTGTCCTTCCGTGCGCATGCCGGCCCCCGCGAGTCAGTGCAGGGGCAAGCATAGCCGGGGCTTCGGTTATTGATAACGCCCGTCGTAGGCGTAGCGCTTCATCTGCCCGGGTGGCATGCGGTAGGCCGCTTCCTGTCCGCGCACGCCATGTTCATAACGTTCATGCCCATAGGGCACGACAGTGCGCGGCGGCATGTACGCGCGCGGGTAGACGACGCGCGGCGCGGGAACGAATACCGGTGCCGGATACACGATGCGAGGCGGCGGCATGACGACCGGTGCGGGCGCATAGATCACCGGGGGAGGGGCGTAGACCGTGGTCGGAAATACCGGGACGGGCACGGCGACCGGTGGTGCATAGACGGGCCCGTACCACGGAGCCCCGATTCGGAAGCCGAATTCGGGCGTGCTGACGGCGACGGACACGCCGGTGTAGGCGTGGGCGGCCAGCGGCGCTGCGGCCGCGAACGTCAGACCTGCAAGCAGCAACAGTCGTTTGCTCATCGTCGATCTCCTCGGGTTGCAGGAGATCCAACGGTGAGCCCGGCGCGTGCGCCGACTCAGACTCGTATCAGGTTGTAACCGCCTTAACGGCCGGGCAGGCGCAGCACGCGCACTTCACCGCGATCGCACGGGCGGTCGGAATAGGTGATCCGCCCGCTGGCATTGCAGCGGAACACCGAGCCGCGCGGCAGCGACAGCGGCGGGTTGGCGTTGTCCCGCGCCGGAACCTGCGATTCGATTTCAGCCGCCCAAGAGGGCGGGCCGGCGTCGTCGAATGCCGAGGCCGCCGAATACAGCATCGTGGGCGCATCCGGCTGTGCCGGGCGATCGAGCAGGATGACGAGCTGCCAGAGCAGGGCCAGCGCGATGGCGCCGGCAACCACCAGGGTCAGCAGGTTGAGCGAGATGTCAACGCGGAGATCGGACGAGGCGAGGTGCATGGAAGGACCAGCGTTGCAACGTTCGCATTATCGCCGATTTGGGAGCGTGACCGGAGATGCCGCCACGGTACCGCCTCACGCGATGCAGGGATCAGGCCACCGCTAGGCCCTGCCGGTACGAGGCCCAGACGGCGAGCAGGTCACGCTCGCGCTGTCGCGTCAGCTTTCCGGCGCGGCGCTTGTCAGTTGCCGTCGGGATGCCGGCCTCGAGGATGTCGTTGAGTGTCACCGCCATAGGGCGGGTCTTCAGTCCGCTGGCCTGGGCGCGCGTTGTCTCGACATAGTGAAAGCCGCGCGTGCCAGGATCGTGCGACGGCACCCAAAGCGGCAGTTCGACCCACGCCTGCACACCCTCGCGCTCGAGGAAACGCTCGTCGACCCATTCGACTTCGACCTCCTCGCCGCAGATCCAGCGGCATGTGTCGAGCAGTTCGACGAAGGTCGCGCCTTCGTTCGGGCCGGTGCCATTGAACGCGCCGCTGGCTCGCTGCGCGACGAGGCGCAGGATCCACGCGGCGAGGTCACGCGCGTCAATGAACTGGACCGGTCGCTCGGGATTGCCCGGGGCCAGCACGCGACCGCCAGCTGCGATGCGCCACGGCCAGTAGGAGAAGCGGCCGGTAGGATCATCGGGGCCGACGATGAGCCCCGGCCGTACGAGGATCGAACGCGAACCGAAGACGCGGGCGACCGTGCGCTCGCATTCGGCTTTCATCGGTCCGTAGTTGAGGCCCGTCACCGTTTCGGTGCCGTGCCCGACAATCGATGCCAGGTGATCGTTCTCGCGGATCGGCGGCTTGGCGAACGACGCATACGCCGAGACGCTGGAAATGAAGACATAGCGGTCGCAGTTGTCGAACAGGGCGGCACAGGAGAGTTCCACGTCCTGTGGCCGGTAGCCGCAGGTGTCGATGACGGCATCCCAGCTGCCGTGCATCAGCAGGTGCAGGTCCTCGGTGCGGTCCCCGATGATCCACTTCACCCCGGGAGGCCACCACTGGCGCGACTGGCCGCGGTTGAACACGGTGACCGAATGGCCCTCGGCCAGCGCGGCGCTGAGCAGCGCCTGCCCGAGAAATACCCCCCCACCGAGGATCAGCAGATTCATGGGGGCCGATCTTAGGGGGGCCAGCGCGTTCCGACCAGCCATTCGGACTACCGTTCGGCCCGTCGAAGCGACATACGGTCGCTCTGCCGCAAGCCGTGCTGCCTGCATGCAACAGCGACACCGGTCGAAGGGTGCCCGCCAGGGCCACCGAGGCCGGATGGGATAATTTCCCGCCTGCACGGGCGCCAACCCGCGCCCTCTGCGCTCCAGTCTTCCACCCGCCTTGCAGCCCTTCGACCGGTCCATTTTCGAGAAATCGCCTCGCACCCTGTTGCGCGATGGCCGCTGGGCGAATGCGCGCGTCGAAAGAGCCGAGATCGGCGGGCGCCGCTGGGTCGTCAAGGATTTCGGACCGCGCGCGTGGTGGGTCCGCAATTCGATCGGGCGGCTCTTCGTGCGGCGTGAGCTGGCCACGCTGCAGCGCCTGCAGGGAATCGACGGCGTGCCCACGGCCCCGTTCCGGGTCGATGCGCATGCGATTGCGTTCGGCTATATCGACGGCGAAACGCTGGGCAAGGTCGGGCCGGAGCGCCAGACGGCGCGATATTTCATGGCACTCGAATCGCTGCTGCAGAACATCCACGCACGCGGAGTCGTCCACCTCGATACCCGCGGC
Source organism: Burkholderiaceae bacterium (assembly GCA_035429805.1). Classification (GTDB taxonomy): domain Bacteria; phylum Pseudomonadota; class Gammaproteobacteria; order Burkholderiales; family Burkholderiaceae_F; genus JALORV01. Next base: position 8,202 of record DAOMFL010000004.1, on the reverse strand, counting down.
ACCGGCAACGTGCTGATGCGGACCGACGCCACGCCGGCGCTGATCGACTTCCAGTCGGCGATCTCGACGCGCTGGATGCCGGCGGCCTGGCGCCGTTTCCTCGAGCAGATCGACCTCACCGGCGTCTACAAGAAATGGCTGCAGCGAGATCCAGGTTCGATGGGGCCGGAGCGCATCGCGCTCAACGACCGGATGCAGCGTTGGCGCAGGTTCTGGGTGCTGCGCGGGTATGCTGGCGCGCGCAAGACACATCCGGGCAAGGCCAAGCCGACGGATGCGCCCTGAAGTCATGCTCAACTCGATCCGCTCGCTCTTCAACAACCCGACTGTGCGGCGCATTTACGTCCGGCTGCGGGTGCCGCTCGCGATCATCGCGATCGCTGCGGTGTTTCCGTTCCTGCGGCGCGACTGGCTGCTGGCCGGCTTTATCGTCTCGATGTTCGGCGAGTTCATCCAGCTCTGGAGCTTCGCCTCGCTCGACAAGAATTCCGACCTCGCGATCCGCGGGCCCTACGCGATGGTGCGCAATCCGATGTACCTGGGCCGCTACTTCATCCTGCTGGGCCTGCTGATGCTGCTGGGCGCCTGGTGGATCCTCGTGCTCTACACGGTGGCCTACTGGTTCTACATGGACACGCGCGTCGAGCGCGAGGAAGCGCACCTGCGGCCGATCTTCGGGCCGCGCTACGACGAGTACTGCGCAAAGGTACGGCGCTTCGTGCCCGGTGTGCCCCTGGCCGGGCAGCCGGTGGCGTACTGGAACTGGACGCTGTTCCGGCAGAACAACGCGGCCATGAACCTGCTGGGCACGCTGGTGGTGTGGGCATTAGTCGCCGCCTGGCTGCTGCTGCGCTGACCGCCGGGGCCGGTTGGCCTCGCACTTGATACAGCGTCCGGATGAGCGCAGGCGGGATAGGCGCTGCTGCGTCGGCGCGGCACGATAGGCGTTGCCTGCGTCCCGCAGGCGTTCTGTCAAGGTCGATTCGTGCCGTTCTGCGTTTTCCGTTCGACGCCTGAGGTACGGAGCGCGGCGTGCGCCGCCGCCTGCATCCTCAGCGCACTGCTCACCGCCTGCGGCGGCGGTGGCGGCGCCCCGACTCCGTCGGCGTCGCAGAGCGTCGCGGCCCCCACGACTGCGGCTGCAGCCGCCGCGGCGATCTCGGGCTTTGCGCCGTCCGCAGGAGCGGTCGGCACGCAGATCACGGTCAGTGGCGCGGGCCTAGGCAGCGTCACCGCGGCGCGCATCGGTGCCGTGGACGCCGTGTTCCGTGTGATCTCCGACACCGCAGTCGAACTCACGGTGCCGGCGGGCGCGGGCACGGGGCGGATCGAGCTCAGCGCCGCCGGGCGCGTCGTGCTGTCGGCGACGGACTTCACCGTCGTCGCGGTGCCGACTGTCACGACAGTCACGCCGACCACGGTGATTCCCCCGGCCCGTATCGCCCTGAACGGCGCCGCGCTCGACAGCGTGCGCGATGTGCGACTGAACGCACTGACGCTCAATGTCGCCGCACGCACGCCGAACCGCATCGACGTCGACGTGCCGAACGGCGCGACGTCCGGAACGCTGACGCTCGTCGACACTGCCGGGGTTGAGCGTCCGGTGGCCCAGCCGATCACGGTCACCGGGCCGCTCGCGATCAGTTCCTTTTCGCCCGCGACGATCGTCACGGGCCAGATCATGACGGTCAACGGTGCCAACCTCGACCGTGCGCAATCGATCGTGTTTGCGAACGGCGCGACGGCGACCATCGCCGGACGGTCTGGGACCTCGCGTATCACAGCGGTGGTGCCGGACGGCGCCGGCAGCGGTGTCTTTCGCGTGCGCGGCAACCTCAACGATGAGGTGATCTCGGCGACGGCGCTGCAGGTGTTCCAGGCGATCCGTGTCGATGCGAATGCGGTCTACCGGGTGGCCGCCGCTGGCGCGTCGGTCACGATCGCCGGCACCGGCCTGACGGAAGTCTCGGCGGTGAGGATTGCTGCAACGGCAGCGACCGTCACGTCGCAATCGGCGACGCAGCTGGTATTCACCGTGCCGTCCGGAATCGCATGCGGTGCGATCGCCCTGGATTCGGCGTCGCAGCCGACCGTAGCAGCCGGCAGCGTCGTCGTCGGCAGCGGCTGTGCAGCGACGCTGGGCGGCGTCGAATTTGCCCAGGTGCTGTCGCAGGGTGTCACCGATGCGCGACAGCGGATCGTGCCGGGCAAGGAGGCGTGGGTACGGGCATATGTCATCGCGTCCCAGGGCGGCGTGCCCGCGCCGCTGGTTCGTCTGACCGGTTACAACGGCGCCGCAATTCTCGGAACGCTGACGATGGCCGGTCCGTCGACGCTGCCGACGGCAAGCGGCGCGGCGGTCCCTGATGCGGTCCGCTACGACGAGGCGCAGAGCTTCAACGTCGAGTTGCCGGCGACCTGGGTGCGCAGCGGGTTGTCCGTCCGCGTCGAGGTCGATCCGATGCAGCAGCTCGGGCCGCCGATTGTCGCGGACGCGGCGCCCGCCGTCGGCCTCGGCACGCGCATCGAGATCGTGCTGGTCCCGTTGGTCTCGGGGACCTACGTGCCGACGATGCCGACCGTGGCTGCCGTCCGCGACGAGATCACGCGGCGCTTTCCGATTCCGGCCGCGAATATCACGGTGACTACGCGGCAGGCATACACGCTGACCAGCGTGACCGATGGCCTCGACACGTCGACCGAGTGGAGCAATGCGCTGAACGAGCTGAACCAGCTGCGCACGACGGAGGCGGGATCGAACAACGCACGCTTCTACTTTGGCTTCGTGCGCCGCTCAGCCGGCAGCATTGCCGGCATCGGGTACGTGCCGGGCCGCGCCGCGATCGGCTGGGACAACTCGGGCGGCTGGCAGCGCACGATGTCGCACGAGCTGGGCCACAACCTGAGCCGCCCGCATGCGCCCTGCGGCAGTGTCGCGAGTCCCGATCCGAACTATCCGTATGCCGGCGGCGTGCTGAGCGCAACTCCGTTGATGGACTCGGTGCCTGTCGCCCTCGACATCATTTCGCCGGTGGGCCAGACCGACATCATGGGGTACTGCAACGGCAACTGGTTCTCCGACTACAACTACCGCGAGATGCAGCGCTACATGGAGGGCCAGTCGAGCCTGATCGCCGCGATGGTCGCTGCCGACACTGCCGAGCAGGACCTGCTGCTGGTCAGCGGGACGATCGGCCCCGACGGCCTGCAGCTTGCACCGGTGCAGGCGCTGCGCGCGGTCGCGATGGCAGGCGCCGGCGAGTACACGCTGCGGCTCGTGGCCCGTGACGGGCGCGTCTTCGAGCACGCGTTCGATGCGGAACTGGTCGACCACGCCGATCCGCCCGAGCGCCATTTCGCCGCGGCCGTTCCGGACCCGGGGACGCCGCTGGCGCGCGTCGAAGTCGTGCACGGTGGCGCGCCTGTGCCGTTCCGTTCGTCCGGACTCGCGGCGGCGCAGCGCGCGACGGGACCGCAAATCGAGCGGTTGCGAAGTGTCGACTGGAGCGAGAGCAACGGCACCTTGCGCGTTCAGTGGGACACGGCTGCCGCGGCGCATGTGGCCATTACCTACGTCGCGAACGGCAAGCGCACGCTGCTCGGCCGCGGTCGTGGCGGCGTGCTCGAATTCGACGTCAGCCAGCTGCCATCCGGCGGCCGCTTCGAGGTCGGCCTCTCCGACGGACTTAACGCACGCACGCTGCACATCCGTCGCTGATCCTGGCGGCGGATGCGCCGCTTCCGCTATCTGGCTTTCAGAGGTCGCCCGCCAGCAGGGGGCCGACGTCCGGGTGCCGCTTCACCCACGCCCGCACGTAAGAGCACATCGGCTGGACCTTCAGGTTCTGCTCGGCAGCGTGCCTGAATGCCGCGCGCACCAGCGCGGACGCAATGCCGCGGCCTTCCAGCTGCGCCGGCACTTCGGTGTGCACCATCAGCATCGTGTCGCCTTGCAGACGATAGTCGGCGCGGCACAGCATGCCGTCGACGATCGCCTCGAAGCGGCGCGAGCCCGGGTTGTGCCTGACAGTGATATCGGATTCGCTCATTCGGCTCCTCCGGCGGCAAGCCTACCGTCCGCGGCGATGCGACGGATGCATCAGCGACGGAATGTTCGTGCGCACCAGCGAGTCCTGCCGCTGCTGGCCCTGCGGTCCGCCAGTCCCATGTCCCTGGCGCTGCGGCGACGCTGCGGAGTTGCGCTCGCGCACCGGCGCGGCGCTGCGCGAGCCGGGCTGACCCGGCTGCGGCGGAGGTTGCACACGCGGCGCGGAGCGCTGCGGCGTCGATGGCTTGCCACGCCTGACCGCGTCGCGACGCGGCTCGGCGTGCCGTGCCGTGCGCGGTGTCGCGGCCGGCTTGCGGCCGCCCTGTTGCGGACGCGGCGGGCGGTGATCCAGGTCGTGCGCCGCTCCCGCCGCCGGTTCATAGTTCGCGACGGTCAGGCGCGGGATCGGCCGCCGGATCAGCTTCTCGATGTCGCGCAGCAGCGGTTCCTCCTCGCGGCTGACCAGCGAGATCGCCTCGCCGGTCGCGCCGGCGCGGCCGGTCCGGCCGATGCGATGCACGTAGTCCTCAGGCACGTTCGGCAGGTCGAAGTTGACGACGTGCGGCAGCTGTTCGATGTCGAGGCCGCGCGCTGCGATGTCGGTGGCGACCAGTGCCTGCAGTTCGCCGCGCTTGAAGTCGGCCAGCGCCCGCGTGCGCGCGTTCTGGCTCTTGTTGCCGTGGATCGGCAGCGCCGTGACGCCATGCTTGTTCAGGTACTCGGCCAGGCGGTTGGCTCCGTGCTTCGTGCGCGTGAACACCAGCACCTGAAACCACTGGTTGTCCTTGATCAGGTGCGCGAGCAGAGCCGATTTTCCGGTCTTCTCGACGCTGACGCACTTCTGGTCGACCGCCTCGACCGTCGAATTGCGCGGCGTCACCTGCACCGATGCCGGACTGTGCAGCAACGTGGCGGCCAGTGCGCGGATCTCCTCGGAGAACGTGGCCGAGAAGAGCAGCGTCTGGCGTCGCTTCGGCAGCTGCGCGAAGACCCGCTTCATGTCGGGCAAGAAGCCCATGTCGAGCATGCGGTCGGCCTCGTCGAGCACCAGCACCTCGATCTTCGACAGGTCGACCGTCTTCTGGCCGACGTGGTCGAGCAACCGGCCCGGGGTGGCCACGACGATGTCGACGCCGGCCTTCAGTGCAGCGATCTGCGGGTTGATCGATACGCCGCCGAAGACGACGGCGCACTTTGCGTGCGCATGCCGGCCATAGTCGCGGACGCTTTCTTCGACCTGCGCCGCGAGTTCACGCGTCGGCGCGAGGATCAGTACGCGCGGCGCGCGCGGGCCGCGCGGCGCCGGGCCTGCGCCGAGCCGCTGCAGGATCGGCAGCACGAAAGCCGCGGTCTTGCCGGTGCCGGTCTGCGCACCGGCCATCAGGTCGCCGCCTGCAAGCACCGCGGGTATCGCCTGCTGCTGGATCGGCGTTGGCGCGGTGTAACCGAGGTCGGTGACCGCGCGGACGAGTGCCTCGGACAAGCCGAGGGCTTCAAATGACGAATTCAAATCAGACTCCTGAGCACGGCCTGCGCGAGACATGCTCGCCGTACCGGTTCAGGCTGATGCAGATGGGAAGAATCGAGGGAGCTAGGAAGACCAGAGCACCGCGAATGACGGGTGCGAACCGGAACCGACGCACCGCAATCAGGCACGTATTGTACGCGAGGCGACCGCCCGCGGCTAGAGACCGATGTCGACGCCCCAGAGCACGGCGATGCCGAGCACCAGGAACAGCGCGGCGGCGATGCCGTTCATCAGGCGCTTCGGAAGTTTTTCCGCCGCGACATTGCCGAGCAGCACGGCAGGGACGTTTGCCAGCATCATGCCGATCGTTGTGCCGGCGACGACCGCCACGAGGGCGTCATAGCGGGCCGCCAGTGCGATCGTTGCGATCTGAGTCTTGTCGCCCATTTCGACGATGAAAAATGCAATCAGCGTCGTGCCGAACACGCCGAAGCGGGACGACTGGCGCGGACCGTCGTCGAGCTTGTCGGGCACCAGCATCCACAGCGCCATTGCAATGAACGACAGCCCCAGGCCCCAGCGCATGACTTCGGGTCCGAGCGTGTGCGTGAGCCAGGTGCCGACGGCGCCGGCGAGAAAGTGGTTGGCCAGCGTGGCAGCGAGAATGCCGAGGATGATCGGCCACGGCCGCCGGTACTTCGCGGCAAGCGCCAGCGCAAGCAGTTGCGTCTTGTCGCCGATCTCGGCCAGCGCGACGACGCCGATGGAGATGAGAAATGCGGTCATGGAAGGAACTGGACCGCTGGAGCGTTCGTCACGCGGCCGGGCGGCATTCTAGGCGACCGCCCGGTCGGTGGCCGGAGCGCGCCGATGCTGCGATAATGCGCGCTTGCGTTTCCCGACTGGACTGTGCCGAAGCACTCGGTACAAAGGCTTGAAAGCCGCGGTCCAGGATCCCCGATGTTCCAGCTCATCGCGCGCCGCGCGCCCGGCGATCTGCTGGCCAGGCCCTTCAACCGTCCCGACCCGCCGATCCGATAATCCGCGCGGCCGCCGCGCACTTACCTGCAACTGCCATGGCTCAGTACGTTTACACGATGATCCGCGTGGGCAAGATCGTTCCGCCCAAGCGCGAGATCCTGAAGAACATCTCGCTCAGCTTCTTTCCCGGCGCCAAGATTGGCGTGCTCGGGCTCAACGGTTCCGGCAAGTCGACGCTGCTGAAGATCATGGCCGGCCTCGACAGGGAGATCGAAGGCGAGGCCACGCCGATGCCGGGGCTGACGATTGGCTTCCTGCCGCAGGAGCCGCAGCTCGATGCGGCCAAGACGGTGAAGGACGAAGTCGAGGCCGGCCTCGGCGAGGTGATGCAGGCCAAGCAGAAGCTGGAAGAGATCTATGCTGCTTACGCCGAGCCGGACGCCGACTTCGACAGGTTGTCGGCTGAGCAGGCAAAGTACGAGGCGATCATCGCGACCTCGGGTGCCGACGTCGAGCACCAGATGGAGATCGCCGCGGATGCGCTGCGACTGCCGCCGTGGGACGCACAGATCGGCAAGCTCTCCGGCGGCGAGAAGCGGCGCGTCGCGCTGTGCAAGCTGCTGCTGTCGAGGCCCGACATGCTGCTGCTCGACGAGCCGACCAACCATCTCGACGCCGAGAGCGTCGACTGGCTCGAGCAGTTCCTGCAGCGTTTTCCCGGCACCGTGGTCGCGGTGACGCACGACCGCTACTTCCTCGACAACGCGGCCGAGTGGATTCTCGAACTCGACCGCGGCATGGGCATTCCGTGGAAGGGCAACTACAGCTCGTGGCTGGAACAGAAAGAAGAGCGTCTCGAGCGCGAGGCGAAGACCGAGGCCGCCCGCATCAAGACGATGAAGAATGAGCTCGAGTGGGTGCGGCAGAACGCCAAGGGCCGCCAGGCGAAGAGCAAGGCGCGGCTGAAGCGATTCGACGAGCTGTCGTCGTACGAGTACCAGCGCCGCAACGAGACGCAGGAGATCTTCATCCCGGTGGCGGAGCGGCTCGGCAACCAGGTCATCGAGTTCAAGAACGTCAGCAAGGGCTATGGTGACCGCTTGCTGATCGACGGGCTCAGTTTTGCGATACCCCCGGGCGCCATCGTCGGCGTGATCGGCCCCAACGGTGCCGGCAAGTCGACGCTGTTCCGCCTGATCACCGGCCAGGAGAAGCCCGATTCGGGCGAGATCGTCGAGGGGCCGAGCGTGCAGATCGCCGCGGTCGATCAGTCGCGCGAGTCACTGCCGAACGACAAGACGGTGTGGGAAGCGATTTCCGGAGGGCTCGACATCCTGCAGGTTGGGCGGTTCGAAATGCCGTCGCGCGCCTACCTCGGCCGCTTCAACTTCAAGGGCGGTGACCAGCAGAAGATCGTGGGCAACCTGTCCGGCGGCGAGCGCGGCCGGCTCCATCTCGCGGCAACTCTCCTGCGCGGCGGCAACGTGCTGCTGCTCGACGAGCCGTCGAACGACCTCGACGTCGAAACTCTGCGCGCGCTCGAGGAAGCGCTGCTCGAATTCGCGGGCTCGGTGATGGTGGTCTCGCACGACCGCTGGTTCCTCGACCGCATCGCCACTCACATCCTTGCGGCCGAGGGCGACTCGCAATGGACGTTCTTCAACGGCAACTACCAGGAGTACGAAGCCGACAAGAAGAAGCGCCT
>DAOMFL010000003.1:0-118323 GCA_035429805.1 Burkholderiaceae bacterium | reverse complement strand
CGGCATGGGCTTCGAGTACTTCTACGGCTTCGTCGGCGGCGATGCCAACCAGTGGGAACCGAATCTCTTCCGCAACACCACGCAGATCTACCCCTTCCAGGGCAAGGCTCCCGGGACGTGGAACCTCGTCACCGCGATGGCCGACGACGCGATCGACTACATGAGCCGGATCCACCAGACGGATCCGTCGAAGCCGATCTTCATCAAGTACGCGCCCGGCGCGACGCATGCGCCGCACCACCCGACCAAGGAATGGGTCGACAAGATCAGCGCGATGCACCTGTTCGACGACGGCTATGAAAAGGTGCGCGAGCGCATCTTCGAGAACCAGAAGCGGCTCGGCGTGATCCCGAAGGACACGAAGCTCGCGCCGTGGCCGAAGGAAATGCTCAAACCCTGGGACCAGCTGTCGGCTGAGGAGAAGAAGCTCTTCATCCGCCAGGTGGAGGTCTTTGCCGCCTACTCCGCCTACAGTGACTACGAGATCGGGCGGGTGATCCAGCACTTCCAGGATCTTGGCCGGCTGGACAACACGCTGGTCATCTACATCAACGGGGACAACGGCACCAGCGCGGAGGGCGGACCAACGGGCACGCCCAACGAGGTCGCATTCTTCAACGGCGTCAGCGTGCCGGTCGACGTGCAGATGAAGTTCTACGACGCCTGGGGCACCGAGCAGACCTACAACCACATGTCGGCCGGCTGGTCGTGGGCGTTCGACACGCCATTTGACTGGTTCAAGCAGAACGCATCGCGCCTCGGCGGCATCAACCAGAACATGGTCGTGTCCTGGCCCGCGCGCATCAAGGACAAGGGGGCACTGCGCGAGCAATTCATTCACGTCATCGACGTCGTGCCGACGATCCTCGAAGCCAGCGGGATCAAGGCGCCGGAAATCGTCGACGGCATCAAACAGGCGCCGATGGAGGGCACGAGCTTCCTCTACACGTTCGACGCCGCGAACGCGAAGACACCGTCGCGCCACAAGACCCAGTACTTCGAAATGATGGGGCAATGGGCGCTGTACGAGGACGGCTGGATGCTCTCGACCAAGGTCAATCGCGCGCCGTGGCAGGCGTTCGGCCCGGCCAACCCCGATCCGCTGAACAACCAGGTGTTCCAGCTCTACAACCTCAAGACCGACTTCAGCCAGACCGATGACATCGCGTCCCGGCACCCGCAGAAGGTGAAGGAAATGCGGGCGAAGTTTGTCGCCGAAGCCAGGAAGCACGAAGTCTTTCCGATGGACGCCTCGGTGGCGGCGCGCATCGTCGCGCCGCGCCCCAACATCACGGCCGGTCGCACCGAGTTCGTCTACACGCGGCCGATGACGGGCCTGCCGCAGGGCGATTCGCCGAACATCCTGAACGCCTCGTATACCTTTACCGCCGACATCGAGGTGCCACAGGGCGGTGCCGAAGGAATGATCGTCACCTCGGGCGGGCGCTTCGCCGGCTACGGCTTCTATCTGCTGAAGGGCAAGCCGGTGTGGCTGTGGAACCTGGTCGACCTCGAACGCGTGAAGTGGGAAGGTGCGGAGGCGCTGACGCCCGGTCGCCACACGGTCGAATTCGAGTTCAAGTACGACGGCATGGGCGCGGGCACGCTCGCGTTCAACAGCTTCAGCGGCGTCGGACGGCCCGGTATCGGAACGCTGAAGGTTGACGGCAAGGAAGTCGCCACGAAGAAGATGGAGCGCACGCTGCCGATGATCCTGCAGTGGGACGAGAGCTTCGACGTCGGCTCCGATACGCTCACGGGTGTGGACGACGCGGACTACAGGCCGCCGTTCCCTCTGACCGCCAAGCTGAACAAGCTGACGATCAAGATCGACCGGCCGCAGCTGTCGCCGGCGGACGTCCAGAAGCTGCGGGCAGCCATGGTTGAGAAGGCCAAGGCGGACTGACGTTCGTGTGGTGGAACGCGCGTTGCGTCATGCAGCGCATGCCTTGCGGGTTCGCGTGCGAACACGGCGCAGTGGCGCCTGCGACCCGGAGCGTCATCTGGTGTGCAACGTTGAGTCGCTTCGCGACCGGCGCTTTCGGCGTTCCTGCGGTCTGAACGTGCACTCGTTGAGTCTCTTCATTCCACCGGCATTCCTCGGTCCGGCCGGCAGACCCGGTCGACACCTGGCAACGCTTGCGCGAATCAGGCCGAAGCGCAGGCATGCCGTCTTAGGCGGCATTGCTGCGGCAATGGCGCTCTGCAGCGCTGCGACTGCGGCCGCGCAGGCCGGATTCGAGCCGGCCGAGATCGAAAGCTGGGGCTACTTCCAGGGCAACGAGAACGGTTCGGCGCAGTGGAAGCTGCAGCCGCGGCTGCTGGTCCCGTACCGCTTTGCGAACGACTGGAGCTTTACCCAGCGCGTCGACGTGCCGCTCGTCTACACGGACAAGGCCGGCACGGCCAATCCGGACGGCACATGGTCGTTCGGTGTCGGCAACATCTTCGTCGAGGAGATCGTCGAGTCGCGCGAAGTCGCCGATGGCCTGCGACTGAAGACGAGCATTCGCTTTGTCTTTCCAACAGGCAAGGCCGCGCCGTTTGGCTCGAGCCAGTACCAGTGGGCTCCAGGTGCGGGGGCGGTCTACGCGATGCCTTCGTTGCTCGGGGGAGTCACGCTTGCCCCGTACGTGAGGTACTTCTCGGGTTTCGCGCCGACCCGCGCGGACGTCACTGAAGTGCGCAGGTTCGATTTCTATCCGGCAATCGACTTCGGGCTGGGCGGATGCTGGTCGTTGCATCTCTATCCCGAGAATCCGATCGAGTACAACCGCAGCAACGGTGCCTGGTTCGTGCCGCTCGACCTGATGGTTGCCTGCCGCGTGAACCGCGCCGTTCAAGTGGGGCTTGGTGGAGCGTACAAGCTCGGAGACCCTCGCGATCCACCGTATCGCTACATCGTCAATGCACGGATCACCGTGGCCTTCTGATAGGCCATGGCGCAGCGTCAACCCTCACGGCGCCAACCGGACAGAGTTCGGCGTGGCGCACCAGATTGAAGCATTCCCGCGCGGGCGAGCAGTGACTCGATTCGGCGCCGCGAGCGTTCGCCCTATTTGGCCGGAAATGCCAACACGAAAGCGGGTCCTGCCGTTAGCCTGCCAATTGGCAGAAGTTGCCCCGGCGAGTTGGTAGCGACTGCCTTCCCCATTCACACGGCTCTCGCGTCCCGTGGTGGCGCGGAAGGAGAACGACATGACGAAGCGGCAGATGATGTGGCTTGGTGGCGCGGCGGTGTTCTGTGCCGGCGCGGCAGTGGCTCAGTACCCGATCATCGACATGATGGCGGGCCGCGTGGTGGAGAAGGTGCAGGGCTCTAGCTGCGAACAGCTGTGGGAAGGCCGCGGCAAGCCCAAGTCGGAACGCGAGCAGGAACTGATCCGGCTGCTGCGCAGCGATCCGGGCGCGCGCCAGGAATTCATCAACCGCATCGCCGCACCGGTCGCGAACAAGATGTTCGAATGCGGAATGATTCCCTGAGGATTCCATGAGGGTGCGGGGTGATGTGATGAAGGTTCGATGTGTTGTGGCGCATTGGGTTGTGTTGACGGCGGCGTGCCTCGGTTTTGCACTGCCCGGAGCAGCTCAGACTGCGGCACCTGCCGCCGCCCCGGCGGTGGCGAAGAAGCCGGCGGCCAAGCCCGCGGCCCGGCCTGCGGCCCAGCCGGAACAGTTCAAGATGGTTCTGGAGCCGCGCGCCGTTGATTTGCTCAAGGCGATGAGTGCACGGCTGGCCGCGGCCAGGACGCTGTCGTTCACGGCTGTGGCGGGCTACGAGTTTCCGAGCAAGCTGGGTCCACCGCTCGTGTACACGACGCGCTTCGACGTCGCGCTGGCGCGGCCCGACAAGTTTCGCGTGCTGATGCCTGGGGACGGACCCGCCTCCGAGTTCTATTACGACGGCAAGACGATGGTCGCCTATGCACCGGTCGAGAACCTCGCTGCGATCGCCGACGCCCCGCCGACCATCGATGCCATGCTGAAGAGCGCATACCAGACGGCGGCGATCTTCTTTCCGTTCACCGACCTCGTGCTGACTGATCCGTACTCGGCCCTCGCCGATGGCAAGCTCGCCTTTTATATCGGGCCGTCGGGGGTCGTCGGCGGGGTAAAGACCGAGATGGTCGCCTGGGCCAACGACGACGTCTTCATGCAGGTCTGGATCGGTGTCGATGACAAGCTGCCGCGGCGCGTGCGGGCGATGTACAGCGCCGATCCGCTGGGTTTGCGGCATGAACTGGAACTCAGCAACTGGCAGCTGGACGGCCCGATTGCAGCGGAAGCCTTTGCTTCGGCCAAGGTGGCGAACGCGGGCCGCATGGCATTTGCGACGCCATCCATCAAGCTGCCGCCCGGAATGAAGCCGGTGGCATTCAAGAAGACGCCGGCCAAGCCGGCACCCAAGTCCAACTGATCGGAGGCCCCATGAAACCGATCGCCATTTTCATCGTCATGGTGGCCGCATCGACTGTCGCCAGCACAGCGCACGGCTGGGCCAGCGCCAACCGCTTCGGCGGCGCCACCCAGCACACTTACGGCGCGAGCTCGCACGAAAACCGCTGGGGCGGCTCAACTTCGCACGTGGCCGGAGAAGGCACGGAGCACACCAACGCCTATGGCGGCAACACGGCCCACTCGGCCTACGGTGGCACCGAGCACACCAATGCCTACGGCGGCGAGACTTACGGCAAGGCCGGCGAAGGCGCCTATCACACGTATCCGAACGGGGCGACGTATTACCACCCGCCGGGGGCCTATCCGGTGTATCCGGCGTATCACCCGCCGGTCGCGGTGCCGTACTACTCGACTGGCTGCTATGGCTGCGCGGCCGCGGCCGGAGCCGTCGTGGGAATGGCGGCCGGGGCGGCAGTCGCCTCGTCGAATGCAGCCGCACAGTCGAACGCTTATGCGGCCGGCGTGGCTGCCGGCAGCGCCACGACCGCGGCCGCGACCACCGGTGCCTACAACGCTGGTGTGGCCGCGGGAGCGGCGGGCAGCTCCAGCGCGTACAACGCCGGCGTGGCGGCCGGCGCATCGGGAGCGCAACCGGCACCCGTCGGCGGCAGCTTCGTCATGGGCCTCAATTACGCGGCACTGCCCGCGGGCTCGTTTCCGGTGATCAAGAGCGGCATCACGTACTACCTGAACGGCAACACCTGGTTCAAGCCGTCCTACGGCGCGAACGGGGTCTATTACACGGTGGTGCCGACGCCGTAGCCGATGGAAGGCGAAGCGCTGCGTTCTGCACTACGACAACAGCAGGAGACGGGGATGACGCTGACGGCACGCTGGGTACGGGCGGCGAGTGCGGGGATCGTTGCCACGGTCGCGATGGTCGCGCCGGTTGCACACGCACAGAATCAGGCGCCGGACGACTGGCGGTTTCGCGCTGCCATTTACGGCTGGTTCCCGAGTCTCGACGGCACCACTCAGTTCCCGGCGAGTGGCGCAAGCGGCCCGTCATTCAAGGTCGATGCCAGCACCATCCTCGATAACCTCTCGTTCGCCTTCATGGGCACATTTGAGGCCCAGCGCGGCAACTGGGGCGTCTTCGTCGACTACTTCTACGCGAACGTCGACGGCTCGGTTTCCGGCACGCGCGACTTCAGCCTGGGGCAGGTCGGGATACCAGCCTCGGCCTCGGCCAATTTCGATCTGTCGGTCAAGACCAACCTGCTGACCCTGGCCGGCACGTACGCCGTCGTCGAGGATCCGGCCTACAGCGTGGCCGTACTGGCCGGCGCGCGCATGCTCAGCGTCGACCAGACGCTGAACTGGACACTGAACGGCAATCTCGCTCCCATCGTGCTGCCGGGCCGTACGGGTTCGGTCGACGCGAGCCTGACGAACTGGGACGCGATCGTCGGCGTTCGCGGCCGTCTGCGCTTCGGCGACGACCGCAGATGGTTCGTACCGTACTACGCCGATGTCGGCGGCGGCCAGTCGAAGCTGACCTGGCAGGTGTGGGGCGGAATCGGCTACTCGTTCAAATGGGGCGAGATCGCGGCGGCGTGGCGCTACCTCGATTACGAATTCAAGTCGGGGGATCCGTTGCAGACGCTGAGTTTCAACGGGCCGGCCGTCGGCGTGATCTTCAACTGGTAGGGGGAAGGAATGCGCATGCAGCGAAGTGCAGTGGCGATGGTGGCTTTCGGAGTGGTCGCGCTGGCGGGGTGTACTTCCGACGCGCAGTACATGCAGCAGCTGGAGCCGAAGGCCATTCAAACCGCGATCAATCGCGGCAAGTTCGAGATGGGCTGTCCTGAGGCGACCGGAACGATCCTTTCGAAGGACATGCTGCAGCCGGCGTTCCAGGGCTTCTATGCGCGCGGCGGCCCGGAGCGGGCCGAGTACACGGTCGGCGTGTCCGGCTGCGGGCAGCGCGCGACCTACATGGTGATCTGTCCGCTCGACCAGACCGGCTGCTGGTCTGCGGGAGCGCGCAACGTAATCCAGTAGTCAGCTCGGTACAGCGCCGATCTCTGCAGCCACTGCAGTGACGTGGCGGCGTGGCTCGGCACTTGCGAAAGTTTCCTCATGTTATATGCGTGGAGTGGAACATGAGAAGGCACGGCATCGTCCCCGTCGTCTTTACGCTGTTCCTCGCCGCCTGCGCGGCGCCCGGACCACAGCCCGGTGAGATGGAGATCCGTCGTGGCACGGTCGAGCAGATCACAGCGGTGCAGCTTCCAAGCAGCCATCATCAGGGCGTCGGCGCGGTGGTCGGCGGGTTGGCTGGCCTCGGCGTCGGCAGCCTGATCGGCGGTGGCACCGGACGCGACGTCGCGATGGTGCTGGGCACGGTGGGCGGCGCGTTCGCCGGCAACGAGATCCAGAAGAAGTACGACCAGCCGATGCCGGGTCAGCAGATCATCGTACGAACCACGAACGGCGTGCTGGTGGCCGTGACGCAGCCGGTGAACGCTGGGCTGCGAGTCGGCCAGCGCGTCTACATCGAAGGCAACGGCGACGGCGCCCGCGTCGTACCGCAGTAGGGCCGGATCGTTCGACGCAGCGGCATCGGTGGTGATCGACGCGGCCCCGTACATCACCTCGATTGACGAGGTGTTCTGGGGCCTGCTGCTGATCGCCCTGACGATGGTCATCCACGGCGCCGGGGTGGCTGTCACCCTGCGCGTTGGCCAGGTTCTGCGGCGACTTGACACGAATGATTCGCCGCTGCACGGCATTGGCGCGCTGGTCGTCGCGACGTGGATCCTCGTGCTCGTCCACCTGCTGGAAGTCATCGCATGGGGCGGATTCCTGCTGGGTCGCGGCGCATTTCCGAATCTCAGCACCGCGATCTACTACGCGCTGATGCAGTACACGACGGTGTCGAGCGAACTCAGGCTGCCGCACGGCCTGCGACTGCTGGGCGGCATCATTCCGCTGTCGGGCCTGATTACCGTGGCGTGGACGACCGGCGTGTTGTTTGCGCTCGCGCAACGGTTCCAGGCCCGGTACGAGGACGCGACCCGTCCGGCGCGGCGTGAGCCGCGATCACGAGGCGCACCGGAGTCGTGATGCCCCGGCCCGGACTTGCTGGTTCAGCAATGCCGGGTCGCTGCGGGTCTGGTGCCCGCGAACACGTCGGCCCGGCGCCTGCGGCAACTTGGCACACCCGGATAATCGTGCAAGCTGACAGCTGCGTGTCCAGATCCAACTGGTTTTTCCGGAGTGAGCGGTGAGGCGCGCGCGCGACGAACTCTGTTCCGCAGGAGTCCCCATGACTGCCCGATTTCTGTTCCCGGCTTTGCTCGTGAGCGCCGCGCTGGCGGGTTGCGCGAACCGGTCCGACCCGACGGCGCTGCCGCCCCCGGATTCCTCGTGGAGCCCGGCGATGAACGTCAGCGCAGGCGGCGATGCACCGCCACCGGCGCCGGCCCCGGCCCCGGTCCCGCGCGATCCTTGGCCGCGCGACGTCTCGCTCACCGGCGCCGATGCGCTGATCTACCAGCCGCAGGTCGAGTCGTGGACCGGCAATGCGCTGGCGTGGCGCGCCGCGGTCGCTTTGAGACCGACCGGGCAGAAGAGCGAGACTTTCGGCGTCGTCTGGGGCACCGCGCGCACCGATGTCGACCGCATCACGCGCACAGTCGAACTCAATGATCTGGTCGTCACGAAGAGCAACTTCCCGACGTTGCCGGACCAGGGCGCCCCGTACCTGCCGTCGTTGCGCACCGCGCTGGTCAGCGCGCTGCAGACGATGGCTCTCGACAGCCTCGAAGCCTCGCTGGCGGCGGCGCAGACCGGGCAACCGCCCGGGCACGCGGTGCGCAACGATCCGCCGAAGGTGATCGTCGCCTATGGACCGGCCCTGCTGGTGCCGATCGAGGGGAAACCCGTCGTACGCGAGGTCCCGGACACGCGCTTCGAACGCATCATCAACACACAGGCCATGATTGCCCGCACGCGGCTCGACAAGACCTGGTACCTGCACGTCTACGACGGCTGGGTGTCGTCGACGTCGCTCGACGGGCCCTGGACGCAGGTCAACTTCGCGCCTTTCGGCCTCGATGATGTGGCTAAACAGCTGGCGCAGGCCGGGACGGTGGACCTGCTCGACGGCGGCGAGGGCGCGACGCCGAAGCCCGCCCTCGCGAACGGCGTGCCGGCAATCCACGTGACCGAGACGCCGACCGAACTCATCGTCTTCAAGGGCCAGCCGAACCTCGTGCCGATCACCGGCACGCCGCTGCTGTGGGCCACCAACAGCGCGACCGACGTCATCGTCGACACGACGAACAACGCGTACTACGTGCTGATGGCGGGTCGCTGGTTCCGGGCACCCGGACTCGGCGGCCCGTGGACGTACATTGCCAGCAACGCGCTGCCGTCGTCGTTCAGGCAGATCCCGGCGAAGGGCACGCCGGCGTCGATCGTGCTCGCGTCGGTGGCCGGGACGCCCCAGGCGAAAGAGGCGATGATCGCGAACTCGATCCCACAGACGGCCAGTGTGACTCGCACCGGCGGTCCCACCTTCACGCCACAGTTCGACGGCGCGCCGCAATGGCAGCCGGTCGCCGGCACGCCGTTGCGCTACGTCGTGAATTCCAAGGTTCCGGTCATCGAGGTGAACCCGGGCGCGTATTACGCAGTCACCGGCGGCGTGTGGTTCTCTTCGACCGCTCTCACCGGCCCGTGGGTCGTCGCAACATCGGTGCCCGGCGTCATCTACACGATCCCGGTGTCGTCGCCGCTGCACTACGTGACCTACGTGCACGTCTACGGCTACACCGATAGCGTGGTGTACTCGGGCTACACGCCGGGCTACCTGGGCACCGTCGTCGACGCCGGAGGCACCGTGGTCTACGGCACCGGCTACACCTACTCGCCGTGGATCGGCAGCGTCTGGTACGGTGCACCGGTCACCTACGGCGTGGCGGCGATGCCGGTTTACAACCCGTACGTCGGCTTCACGTTCGGCTTTGCGATGGGCCTGACCGCGGCGTACTGGGCCGAGCCCTACTGGGGCGGTGCGTACTACCACGCTGGTTACTACGGCTATCCGTGCTGTGGTTCGGCGAGCGCCAACGTGTATCGCAACTGGCCCGGCGGCGTGTCTTCGGGCACGCGCACTTACTGGGCGGACAATGGCGGCGCATTCGGGACGACCGCTGCCGGCAACTACGCCACCTACCGCGGCACGACCGGCACCTACAACGCGCAGCGGAGCTGGAATCCGTATACCGGTCAGGGTTCGCAGGGCTACAACAGGACCTTCAACACCGCGAGCGGCACGACCGGCTCGGTCAACCGCGACGAGACGTTCAACGCGCAGACTGGCCAGCGCACGTACGGCTCGAATGTGCAGGCGACCGGCGCCGGAGGCAGCTCGATCGACCGCAGCGTGTCGGCGGGCGCCGGGCCACAGGGCTACGGCCGCGACGCGACGACGACGACCTACAACGCGCAGACCGGCCAGACCAAGACGTGGAACAACGGCGTGCCGCAGAACAATCACTATGCCGGTTCCGATGGCAACGTCTATCGCAGCGATGGCAGCGGCGGCTGGCAGCAGCATTCCGCGGGCGGCTGGAACAGTGCTTCCAGCTCCGACTGGGCGAGCCGTGAAGAGCAGGCCCGCAGCAGCGCGGCGGATCGCACCGGCAGCTGGGGCGGTGGCGGCTGGGATCGCAGCGGCGGCGGGTCCGGCGACTGGGGCAGCCGCTCTGGTGGTGGCGCCGGGGGCTTCGGCGGCGGCAGCGGCAGCTGGGGCGATCGCTTTGGCGGCGGCAGCTTCGGCGACCGTTTCGGCGGTGGCGGCTTCCGCGGCGGCGGCTTCCGCCGCTGACTCCGCAGGCGGACTCAGGCCGCGAGGAAATCGACTGGGGCGAACGCGCCGCGCAGCGCGCGGCGCGAGTCCAGCGCCCACCAGCGCTCGAGTACCGTCGCATAAACACTGCGGAAATCAATTGCGTAGGCGAGGTTGCCATTGGCGTCCAGCCGGCCGAGGTCAGGCGGTGCGCCATAAAGACCGCGCCTGACCTTCGGACCGAAAGCGAAGTGCGCAGTAGCGGTGCCGTGGTCGGTGCCACCGCTGCCGTTCTCGCGCGGGCGACGGCCAAACTCCGAATACGTCAGCATCAGCGTGTCGTGCCACACGCCGGTCTCCTGCAGCGCCGTGCGCAGCGCGACGACGCCGTCGGCGACCTGCTTCAGCAGCGCGGCGTGCAGCGCGAGCTGGTTCTGGTGCGTGTCGAAGCCCGAGAGCGTGATGCGAATGACAGGCACGCGGCGCGACGCTGCGATCAGAGCGGCCTGTCGAGCCGCCTGGCCGAACGGCGTGCGCGGAAACTCGGTGGACAGCGCCTGTGTCGGCGCCAGGTCGGCGCCGGCGCGCACGATGTCGTTTTCTACGCGCACGATGTGAGCCAGTGCGCCGCGGGACGGCAGTGCTGCAGGCGCTGCCAGCCGTGCCTGAGTCGAGAATCGCTGCGCGTCGGCGAGTGCCACCGCGCGGGCTCCTCCGGAAAAGGGACCGAGGTCAGCGGCGCCGAGGATCACGCCATCGGCCGACGCCGCCTTGAAGAGGGCTGACGTGTCCGCGACGCGCGTGAGCCAGCCGGTCTGCACGACTTCGCTGCTGGCGGACGCGGTGTCCCAGATCTCGATCGAGCGGAAGTGCGAGAGGTCCGGCTGAGGGTAGCCGACACCCTGAAGCACCGCCATCTCGCCTGCATTCCACAGTGGCAGCCACGGCGCGAGCGACGCATGCAGCGCTGCGCCCGGCGTGAGCGGCACGAGCGCGTCGCTGCGCAGGGCCAGGCGCGGGCGCAGGTCGTAATAGCGGCCATCGTCGACCGCCACCAGCGTATTGAGGCCGTCGTTGCCACCGCGCAGCTCGATCAGCACCAGCAGCCGCGCCGGTGTGTCCTGATTCGCTGCGCGCGCCCAGCCGCAGAAGGTGGCGGCCGTGACGGCGGCGCCAGCCTGCAGGAACCGGCGTCGATGCATTGCGCTCATTTCAGCTGGTAGGCAGGATCGAGCAGCAGCGCGCGCAGAGCGTCGAACGCGAGCGTGCCGGGCGCTGGCTCGGCGGCCGGCGGGACCACCAGCAGGCGACGAGAGATGTCCTCGATACTGGCAGTGGGCAGAGGCCGCTCCGGCATCAGCCCGCCGAACGACTTGAGCACCGCGGTGGCATCGACATGCACGGCGACGGCCTGTGCGGCTTCCAGCCGGCGCCGCAGATTCTCCGCGGACGGTTCCATCGTCACCATGATGGCGCGCGCCTCGCTTGCCGCGACGGCAGGGCTGGCGAGCGACCGCTCGATGAACTGCTTGCGGACCAGCAGCGTCTGCGTGTTGATCCACGCTTCTCCTCCGGGCCAGCCGCGCACGTTGGGCGGGGCGTACAGGTTCTGCCCCATGGCGGCGACAGCGGCAGCCGCGCCGGTCTCGTTGGTGATGCGTCCGCCGGTCTGGCGCACCAGTCCGATCACGAGTTCCGCCGGCGATTTCACCAGCGCGCTCCCGGCGCCGCCGGCGACGACTTCGGGCTGCAGCAGCGTTTCACGCACCGCGACCGCGATGTCGTAGCCGCTCTCGCGGAAGCGCCGCGCGATCGCCGCTACGCGCGCCGGATCCGGCTCGGGCGAAACGAACTCGTGCCAGAGCTTCATGGCGATGAGTTCGGCCGCGGCAGGCCGCGCCAGCAGGATGTCGAGGACGTCGTCGCCACTGAGCGCGCCGGACACGCCGAGCACGGTCTTGCTGCCGCTGTCGTGGAACGCCGGTCGGTACTGGAAGCTGAGGGTGTCGGGGTCGAGGCTGAAGCCCGTGAACGCGCGCGCCGCTTCCTTGATGTCGCGCTCACCATAGTGACCCTGGCCCAGAACGAAGAGTTCCATCACTTCGCGTGCGAAGTTCTCGTTCGGGCTGCTGCGGCGGTTGGTCGCGGAGTCGAGATAGACGATCATCGCCGGGTCGCGCGCGATCGCATGCAGCAGCGTGCCGAAATTACCCAGTGCATGCCGGCGCAGCATCACGTTCTGCCGGTACATCAGCTGCGGCCAGCGCACCTTCGGCTGGGCCGAGACGAAGTGGTTGTGCCAGAACAGCGTCATGCGCTCGGTCAGTGGCGACGGCGTGGTTGCCATCTCGGTGATCCACCAGCGCCTGAGGTCCAGGCTCTGCCGCACGTTCTTCTGCCGCTCGAGCTTCCGTTCCTCTTCGCTCAGTGCGCGGAAGGCGCGCGGGCCGATGACGGGCTCATCGATCCATGGCGGTGGCGGAGTCTTGGCCTCCGTCATGGCTTCCGCCAGCAGGCGATCGACCGCCTGCTGCTGCGACATCGGGGCAAAGCGCGCGACTTCGGAGGCAGGAGGAGCGAAACCCGCCCGCGTCAGCAGCCGCTGCGCCCCGTCGGCCCCGAGCGGCTGCGCCGCTGCGGCGGCCGACAGCAGCGTGGCGATCAAGGCGAGCCAGAATTTCATGGCGCCGATCTTAGGGACGGAAGCGGAGCCCGGCTGCGTGCCGCCGGTAACGTGTGTAACCGTCTGTAGCTCGCCGACGGGCGGCGATCAGACCGTGCGCGTCCCCGGCGCGTCGATCGATGCGAGTTCGGGCGCGTGCGGCGGCAGCCGCGCGGCGGTGCGCGCATAGCGCGCAATGCCCGGCATCGCGCTCACTCCATGGGCGACGATGCTGAGAAGGACTGTCGCCATGACCGCGAGCCGGATCGTGGCTTCGCCGGGCAGCTTCAACTGCTGTTCCAGGTAGACCAGTCCGAGCACGATCGACGCGAGGCCGCGCGGGCCGAACCAGCCCATGAAGAGCACCGTGCTGCGCGCCAGACCCGTGCCGGCCAACGCGACCGCCACCGGCAGCATGCGCACCAGCGTAAGGCTCAGCACGGCGTAGGCGACGACGGCGGGCGTGATGCCGGGTAATGCGCGCGCGACCATCATCCCGAACAGGAAGAACACGAAGAAGTTGAAGAACTGGCCCCAGTCCTCGGCGAATTCGACGCTGTGCCGCGCGACCTGCGGGAATCCGACCTGCACCGTCAGGCCGGCGACGAATGCGGCGATGAACATGCTGGCTCCTGATTCTTCGGAGGCGATCATGCAGAGCAACGGCAGCGCGACGACGCCGAGCTGCGCCAGCGCCGGCGACATCCAGTCACGTCGCTGCGCAAAGCCCAGCAGCGCGCCGCCAGCGAGCCCGACGGCGATGCCGATCACGGCGCCGTAGCCGAGTTGCTCCAGCAGGTAGCGGCCGAGCACGGCCGGGGCGCTCTGCCCCGCCGCGGCAGCCAGCGCGATGAAGAGCATCAGGAACGGCACCGACAGTCCGTCGTTGAGGCCGGCCTCGACGTTCAGCGCCTGCCGGATCCGCGCCGGGACCTTTGGACTCGTCACGATGATCTGTCCCAGGCCGGCATCGGTTGGCGCCAGGATCGCCGCGAGGATGCCGGCTTCGTACCAGCTGAGGCCGCCGAAGCACGCCACCGCAGCCACGGCGCCGAGCGCGATCGTCAGCAGCATGCCGATCGAGAGCAGGCGGGCCGGCAGGTTACGGTCGCCCTGCAGTGCGGCACGCGGAATGCGCGAGGCGTCGGTGAAGAGCAGCATCACCAGCCCCATTTCCGCAACGACCAGGAAGGCCTTGCGCTCGGCGAACAGCTCAGGCGCCACGTCCGGCAGCCACGGCAAGGCCGCGCCCACGGCGGTGAAGAGCAGCGGCGCCGTGATGACCGTGCTCTCCAGCCGGCGCGATACGAGGCTGTACGCGAACACGAGGACGATGAAGCAGGTGACGATCAGCATGGGCGCGATTCTGCACGCGTTGCGCAGTCAGGGCGGCAT
The DNA here is from genome assembly GCA_035429805.1 of Burkholderiaceae bacterium. GTDB lineage: Bacteria > Pseudomonadota > Gammaproteobacteria > Burkholderiales > Burkholderiaceae_F > JALORV01. Next base: position 104,008 of record DAOMFL010000003.1, on the reverse strand, counting down.
CGACGCGGCAAAAAATGGGAATGCTTCCCACGCCGCTTTGAGACCGTCACGACGCACCGTCCACTCGGTTGATCCCGAACGACCCAAGACAGGTGAGCGGAGGCCCTTCGCAGTTTCCGTAATGCGCACTAACGTCCGCCCCACTTCCCGTCGGCACGACTGCAACAACTCCCTGCATGCTTGAACTCGGATCATTCGACGACGCGCGTCGCAAGGTGCTGGCGGAAGCACAGTCCAGGCTGGCAGGCATCAAGCGCGTCGTCGCGGAACCGTACGAATCGATCGATGCGGCGATGGCGGCGCTGTCGACGGTGCGCCGGCAGGCGCAGGAGTACCTCAACCAGATCCAGCACGAACAGATGATGATCGCCGCCGCCGAATGGCTGGTCCGACACAGCGCGGGCGGTGTTCCGCTGCGCTGGCTGTGGAATCCGCGGCACTCCGGCGATCGCGGCGGGCCCGATCTCGTCGGGCTCGAGGGCGACGCGATGCGCGTCTGTGCCGAGGTGAGTGCGCAGGAGGATGCGGTCGGCGTCGTCGATGCCCAGATGCGGCGAGCGCTGATCCGGCTCGCCGGTCAGGAGGGCCGGCGCTTCTATTTCGTGCGCACGGTTTCGATGAAACGGCGCGCCGTGACGAAGATCGTGAAGGCCGGGTGGGACATCGCCGTCGTACACATCACCCTGCAGCCGGACCTTCCCGGACTGGTGCAGAACGCTCCGCTCGCTTCGCTCGCCGCAACCCGCAGCGCCGTCGCGCGCTGATCAGGGCAGCCAGTGCGCGAGGACGGCGCCGATGGCGAGCAGCGCCGCGTAACCCAGTTCCAGCTTGAAGGTCCGCACCAGGATCGCGTTGAAGGCGATGCCGGGCGCGGTCACGTCAAAGTCGCGCTGCAGCCGCAGCGCCGCAGGGATCAGCAGCAGCGGCGCGAGCAGTGCCGGTGACGACGCGAGCGCCATCGGCACCAGCAGCGCAAAGGCGCCGAGCACGCTGAGTCCATACATCGCCCGCGATGCCGTGGCGCCAAAGACGACGGCGAATGTCCGCCGGCCGACGCTGCGGTCGTGCGCGATGTCGCGGTGGTTGTTCACCGCAAGCGCCGAGGCCGCCAGTGCACCGAGCGCCACCGCCGCCAGCCACGTCGTTGCTCCGACGCTGCCGGTCTGCACGTAATCCGAGCCGGCCACCGCCACGATGCCGAAGAACACGAACACGACCAGTTCGCCCAGCGGCGTATAGGCGATCGGCCGCGGCCCGCCCATATACGCGAGGGCCGCTGCGAGCGAGCCGAGACCCATCGCCAGCACCGGCCAGCCGTGCTCCATCACCAGCGGGACGCCGAGCAGCAGCGTCAGTCCGCAGCACAGCACGATGGCGCGGCGCACCTGCTCGACAGCGAGCCAGCCATTGGCGGTGGCGCGCGGCAGCCCGGTGCGATTGCCGAAGCGCTCGGCGCCGCGGGTCGTGTAGCCGACGTCGTTCTGCAGGTTGGAGATCACCTGCAGAAGCACCGCGGCGGCGAGAGCCAGCAGCATCGTCAGGGCATTGAAGCGTCCCGTCCGTTCCCACGCCAGCGCGGTGCCCACCAGCACGGGGCTGACGGCGACCAGCAAGCTCGGCAGCCGGCAGGCGATGCTCCAGGCGGCGAGCGATCCCGGGACGACGGCGGGTGCAGGTGCGGTGGACGAACTTGTCATGCGGAGCGGGTTCTGCCGGTGGCGACCCCGGCATTATCGCGAACCGCAGCGGTCGTTGGGGCCTCAGCGGGTCCGGGTTAACGGCCGAAGACTCGGGTGCAACGCGGCCAATGCCGCGCGATCGAGTTTGCCGGCCGGGGTCATGGGCAGGCTGGCCACCAGTCCGATCCGGCGCGGCCGCTTGTGTGGCGCCAGGCGCGCCGCCAGATGGTCCATCAGTACATTGTCGTCCGGCGGCTGCGGGCCGGTCACCAGGGCGGCTGCGACGACCTGGCCCCAGGTCTCGTCGGCGAGCCCGAACACTCCGGCCGCACGCACTCCCGGGCAAGCTTCGAGCACACGCTCGACTTCGGCCGGGTACACGTTTTCGCCGCCGCTGACGATCAGGTCGGTGCGGCGCGCGTGCAGATGCAGGAAGCCGTCGGCATCGAATTCGCCGAGGTCGCCGGTGTCGAACCAGTCTTCGGACGCGAGCAGCGGCTCGCCGACATAGCCGGCCATGCGCATCGGGCCACGGACGAGGATGTGGCCCGCGTCGATGCGCAGCTCGACGCCCGGCAGCGGACGGCCAACGCCGCAGGCCGCCGCGTCGAAGCGTCGGTCATAGGGTGTGACGGCGACCTGGGAACTGGTCTCGGTGCAGCCGTAGGTGATGACGATCGGGAGGCCGAGGCCGGCCGCGCGGGCGAGCAGCCGCGGCGACGCCTCGGCACCGCCGAGCAGCACGAGGCGCAGGTGGGCTGGAGGACGCCAGTCGGGGTGCGCATCGAGCGTGTGCGCGAGCATCGTCGGTACCAGCGACAGCAGCGTGACGCGGTATTGCGCCAGCCATTGCGGCACGAGCTGTGCATCGAACGCAGGCGCCAGCGCCACCGCGCGGCGTGCGGCGAGGCAGCGCGTGACGATCGACAGCCCGCCGACGCGGGCCAGCGGCATCGCCAGCAGCCAGCAGTCGTCATCCCGCCAGCCCAGGTTGGCTGCACTGGCCTGCGCCGACGCGAGCAGCGCAGCATGCGTGAGGATCGCGCCACGCGAGCGCCCGGTCGTGCCTGACGTATAGAGGATCGCCGCGGCATCCTCGGGGACCGAGCCGGCCGCCCGCGCGGTGGCCTCGATCTCGGTGGCGCGCTCGCTCGCGGTGAGCTTCGGATGCAGCAACAGGGCAGGGCGTCGCGTTTCCAGCAGCGCGTACAGCGTGACCAGCGTGTCGAGCGTGTTGGTGCCGGTCAGCGGATACGGAGTCGCGCAGCTGGCCAGTTCCGCAATGCGCCGATCGGCGAGGTGTGCGAGGTCTGCGAACGTGTAGCGCTCGGCACCAGCATGCAACGCAACCGCCGCGCCCGCCTCACGGGCCGCCGCGCGGATCGACAGCCGCCCGGTCATTGCTGCAGCAGCCCGGGCGGACGGTCCGGCGTCACGGCAGCCGCGGAAACTTGCGGAAGTCCGGCTTGCGCTTCTCGACGTAGGCGTTCCTGCCTTCCTGGCCCTCCTCCGAGAGGTAGAAGAGCAGCGTCGCGTTGCCTGCGAGTTCCTGCAGGCCGGCCTGCCCGTCGCAGTCGGCGTTCAGCGCAGCCTTCAGGCAGCGCAGCGCCATCGGGCTGTTGGCGAGCATCTCGCGGCACCACTGCACGGTCTCGGCCTCGAGCTCTTCGTACGGCACGACGGCGTTGACCAGACCCATGTCGAGCGCCTGCTTCGCATCGTATTGCCGGCACAGGAACCAGATCTCGCGCGCCTTCTTCTGCCCCACGATGCGTGCCATGTACGACGCGCCATAGCCGCCGTCGAAGCTGCCGACCTTCGGCCCGGTCTGGCCGAAGCGCGCGTTGTCCGCAGCGATCGTCAGGTCGCAGATCATGTGCAGCACATGGCCGCCGCCGATGGCGTAGCCCGCCACCATCGCCACGACCGGCTTGGGCAGCGTGCGTATCTGCCGCTGCAGGTCGAGCACGTTCAGCCGCGGGATCCGGTCGCCGCCGACATAGCCGCCCTTGCCCCGCACGCGCTGGTCGCCGCCGGAGCAGAACGCCTCGCGGCCCTGGCCTGTGAGGATGATGACGCCGATCGTCTCGTCGTCGCGGGCGTCGTCGAAGGCACGCTGCATCTCCATCACCGTCTCCGGCCGGAACGCGTTGCGCACCTCGGGCCGGTTGATGGTGATCTTGGCGATGCCTTCTTCGCACTTCTCGTACACGATGTCGGTGTAGCCGGCGATCGGCGTCCATGCGGGAGTCTTCGGCAGCGCGGATTTCTTCATCGTCGTCTCGTCAGGGAAGTCGGTGCGCCCTCCCGATCGGGGGCGCGAACCGGATGAACCGCTTTCAGTCGACCTTGGCGCCCGAAGCGCGCACGGCGCCACCCCAGCGTTCCGCGCTGACCGCGATGAAGCGCGCGAACGACTCCGAGGTGCTGCCCGGCACCGCCTGGGCGCCGCGCGCCAGCAATGCCGCGACGGTCTCCGGATCTTCCAGTGCCTGACGGATTGCCGCGTTCAGTCGCTGCACGATCGACAGCGGCGTACCGGCCGGAGCGAAGATGCCGTCCCACGCGCTCGCCTCGAAGCCCGGCAGGCCGGACTCGGCGATCGTCGGGACCTCCGGTGCGCCGGGGAAACGGCTGGCCGTCGAGACGGCGAGGCCGCGCACGCGGCCTTCACGCACCTGCGGATAGGCGTTCGGCATCACCTCGATCATCATCTGGACCTGCCCGCTGATCACGTCGGTCAGCGCCAGCGCGCCGCCGCGATACGGAATGTGCACGATGTCGATGCCGGCCTGCGTCTTGAACATTTCGCCGGCGAGATGCGACGTCGTGCCGTTTCCCGCCGACGCGAAGTTGAGCTTGCCGGGGTTGGCGCGGGCGTAGCGGATCAGTTCCGCCGTCGAGGTCACCGGCACCTTCGGATTGACGATCAGTATCGCGGCGATCTCCGTCATCCGCGACACGGGGATGAAGTCCTTGATCGGGTCGAAGCCGAGGTTCCTGTACAGGCTGGGGTTGATGGCGTGGGTGCCGTTGGTGCCATACAGCAGGGTGTAGCCGTCGGGCGCCGCGTGCGCGACCAGCTCCGCGCCGATGTTGCCGCCGGCGCCGGCCCGGTTCTCGATGACGATCGGCTGGCCCAGCGCCTTCGACACCCTCGGCATGATCAGGCGAGCCAGGTTGTCGGCCCCGCCACCGGCCGGGAACGGCACGATCAGGTGCACCGGCCGGCTCGGATAGGGCTCGTCCGCGGCGCGTGCGCGCTCCGGCGCAGCGAAGCTCAGCACCAGCAGCGCCGTCGCGACGCCCAGGATCCGTGTCATGGAAAGTGGCTTCATCTCAGTCGGCCGTGGCAGTCCCGGGCGCAGGCGCAGGAGCCGGCCGCGCATCATCGGGCTGCGTCGCCGCATTTGGGCCGCATCCGAATGTGAGGCCCCGCGCGCAGTCCTCGAAGTGGCGCACGTCGATTGCACGTGGAAGAGCGTGATGCGTCAAGGTCATGCCCGGATCAGGAAAATCAGAGGTGGGATCGCGCGGCGGGGCCGCCGCGGCGGCGAGCCACTGGGCTCGCCGGATCGAATCCAGCGCAGGCCGGAATTTACCGCAATCGCGCGCCGGGACTCCGGGCAACCGGGTCGCGGAGCAGCGGGTCGCCGGCCTGACGCACCGGCTCAGATGATCTCGAAGTAGCGCTTCAGCTCCCAGTCGGTGACGCCGTCCTGCCACTGGCGCCATTCCCACTCGCGCGTGGCGGCGAAGTGGTCGACGAAGGTGTCGCCGAACCAGTCACGTGCGCGATCGGAGCGGCGGAAGATCTCGGTCGTCTCCTTCAGCGAGCGCGGCGCGCGCGGGATGTTCTCGGCGCCCTGGTTGGTGCCGGTGATCGGCTTCGCCGTCAGCTTCAGGTTCTTCTCGACGCCATGCAGACCCGCCGCCAGCAGCGCAGCGACCGCGAGATACGGATTGATGTCGGCGCCGGGGCAGCGCGTCTCGAGGCGTGTGCTCTTCGGCGAGCCGGGGATCACGCGAAAGCTCGCCGTGCGATTGTCGATCGCCCAGGTCGGTTTCACCGGCGCCCAGAAGCCGTCGACGAGCCGCTTGTAGCTGTTGACCGTGGGCCAGAACATCGGCGCGAATTCCATCAGCGCGGCGATCTGCCCGGCGAGGAAGCTCTCGAACAGCCTGCTCATCCCGGCGCGACCCTTTGCGTCGTAAAAGAGATTCTTCCTGCCGTCGGAAAGCGACTGGTGCAGGTGGCCGCTGCAACCCGGGTACTGCTGGCTCCATTTCGCCATGAAGCTCGGCATGATCCCGAACTGCGCTCCGATCTCCTTGGCGCCTGTCTTGAACAGCACGCCGCGGTCGGCACATTCGAGCGCACCTGAAAACTGGATCGCGGCTTCGTACACGCCGGGCCCGGTTTCCGTGTGCAGGCCTTCGATCGGCACGCCGAAGGCAAGCAGCTGGTCCATCAGCGCGTTGAAGAAGCCGCGATTGGCATTGGCCCGCAGCACGGAGTAGCCGAACATGCCCGGCGTCAGCGGCGTCGGGTCGACGCCCTTCTTCTGCGCCCAGGAATGCGGCGTCTCGGCGAAGTTGAACCACTCGAACTCGAGCCCGCACATGGCTGCAAAGCCGAGCTTCTCGGCGCGGGCGAGTACGCGCTTGAGCGTCTGGCGCGGACAGATCGGGTAGGGCTTGCCGTCGGCGGTGACGAACTCGCCGAGGAAAAATGGCACGTGGTCGTCCCACGGTACGCGGCGGCCGGTGGCCAGATCGAGCCGCACCATCGCATCGGGAAAGCCGTGCTGCCAGCCTGTCACGGTCGTGTTGTCGTAGACCGCGTCCATCATGTCCCACCCGAACACGACGTCGCAGAAGCCGAATCCGCCGTCGACTGCCGACGCGAATTTGTCCGAGTGCAGGTACTTGCCGCGCAGCACGCCGTCGATGTCGGTGACGGCCACCTTGATCTTGGTCGCATCCGCCGCGCCGATCGCTTCCAGCGCGACGCGCGCATCCGCTACCCCTGCGGCCTTCCTCGTCCCCATGCCCGTCTCCTTCGAAGCCGCGGCAGTGTGCAACAGGGCGCGGCAAACTCCAAGGGCGGAGCTTGAAGGTCCTGGAACGTGCCCTTATCTGCCGCAAGGGCCTGAGGGAGGCTCCCTTAGAATTCAAGCAATTAGATTCTTGAGGTCGCGATGCCGATCTACGCCTATCGCTGCGGCGAATGCGCGCACGAGTTCGATGTGCTGCAGAAGGTTTCCGAGGCGCCGCTGACGGACTGCCCGGCCTGTGGGCGACCTGCGCTCGTGAAGAAGATTACCGCGGCAGGATTTCAGCTGAAGGGCAGTGGTTGGTATGTGACCGACTTCCGCGACGCCAAGTCCGCGAAGAAGGACGCCGCCAAGGCTGACACCCCGGCCGATGGCAAGACGCCCGGCGGCGACGTGAAGCCTGACACCGCAAAGCCCGCGGACGGTGCCGCAAGCGTTTCCAAACCGGCCGAGGCCGCGCCGGCGACGCCGCCTTCCCCCGCAGGGGGCACCGGCGGACCAAGCCCGGCTTCCTGATCGGCTATCCTCGATCGCACCGGAGCCGCGGCGGTGACGCGGCTCTTTCGTTTTGATGGGCCGCCAGCGCGCGGCAGCACGGGCGGGACCACGCATGTTTCGGAAGTACCTGATCACTGGCCTTCTCATCTGGCTGCCTCTCGGGATCACGATACTGATCCTCGAGACGATCATCGGCTGGATGGATCAGTCGCTGCTGCTGGTGCCGCCGGCGTGGCGGCCTGAAGCGCTGCTCGGTTTTCGCATTCCCGGCCTCGGGGCGCTGCTGGCGGTCGGCGTCCTGCTGCTCACCGGCGTCCTCGCGCGCAATATCGTGGGCCGGCGGCTGCTGCTGTGGTGGGAACACCTGCTGGGCCGGATCCCGATCGTGCGTTCCATTTACTCGAGCGTGAAGCAGGTCTCGGACACGATGCTCTCGCCGAAAGGGAACGCCTTCCGCAAGGTCGTGCTGGTGGAGTTCCCCCAGCCCGGACAGTGGACGCTCGCGTTCGTTGTCGGCGAGCCTGCGGGCGTGGTGGCGGAGCAGCTTGGGAGCGCCTGCGTGACCGTGTACGTGCCGACCGCACCGAACCCGACTTCGGGCTACGTGCTGATGATGCCGCTGTCGCGTGTCCGGGACGTGGACGTCAGCATCGACGATGCGTTGAAGTTTCACGTGTCGCTCGGCGTCGTCGAACCCGGTGTGCGTCATACGCGCCCGGCCGTGCTGACCAGCGACGCGCCGCCAGCGGTCTAGTGGGTCGGGCCGGTCGCGCTTTCCCGGCTCCGGTAGCGCCAGGCTTTCCCCCCGCGTCGCCGGGCGCCGCTGCCGCGTGCAAGCCAAAGACGGGCCCGTCGAGGATAATCACAAACTTTGCGCGAATGCGCGGGCGCGGCCAGTCGCTGCCGCGCGAGATGCCAGCAACGAAGCGGAGCTTTCCATGCGTACCGAATATGCCGGCAAGGTGGACGAAAGGTTCATCGGCCAGACCGTCACCCTGTTCGGCTGGGTGCACCGCCGCCGCGACCACGGCGGCGTCATCTTCATCGATCTGCGTGACCGCGAAGGACTGGTGCAGGTCGTGTGCGATCCTGACCGCCCGGAGGTCTTCGCCACAGCCGAGAAGGTGCGCAACGAGTTCTGCCTCAAGCTGGTGGGCCAGGTGCGCCGGCGCCCGGAGGGGACGACGAACGAGGCGCTGGTGTCGGGCGGCATCGAAGTGCTCTGCACGGAGCTCGCGATCCTGAATCCGTCGGTGCCGGTGCCGTTCCAGCTCGACGACGACAACCTGTCGGAAACGACGCGCCTCACGCATCGTGTGCTCGACCTGCGGCGCGTGGCGATGCAGAAGAACCTGATGCTGCGCTACAAGGTCGCCATGGCGGTGCGCCGGTACCTCGATGCGCACGGATTTATCGACGTCGAGACGCCGATGCTCACGAAGAGCACGCCGGAAGGCGCGCGCGACTACCTGGTGCCGTCGCGGGTGCACGCCGGCGAGTTCTTCGCGCTGCCGCAGTCGCCGCAGCTGTTCAAGCAGCTGCTGATGATCGCGGGCTTCGATCGCTACTACCAGATCGTCAAGTGCTTCCGCGACGAAGACCTCAGGGCTGACCGCCAGCCCGAGTTCACGCAGATCGACGTCGAGACCTCTTTCCTCGACGAGACCGAGATCCGCGCGCTGATGGAGGAGATGATCCGCACGGTGTTCGACGAGGTGCTCGGCGTGAAGCTGCCGCAGCCGTTCCCGGTGATGACCTACGGCGAGGCGATGGCGCGCTACGGTTCAGACAAGCCGGACCTGCGCGTGAAGATGGAACTCACCGACGTCACCGACCTGATGCGCGACGTCGAGTTCAAGGTGTTCAGGGGCGCGACCGAAATGAAGGACGGCAAGGTCGTCGCGCTGCGCGTCCCGGCGGGCAGCGAGATGCCGCGCTCGGAAATCGACGGCTACACCGAGTTCGTGAAGATCTACGGCGCCAAGGGACTCGCCTACATCAAGGTCAACGAGAAGGCGAAGGGCCGCGATGGGCTGCAGAGTCCGATCGTGAAGAACCTGCACGATGCCGCGCTGAGCGGCGTGCTGGCGCGCTGCGGCGCGCAGGACGGCGACGTGGTCTTCTTCGGCGCCGACCGCGCCAAGATCGTTCACGATTCCATGGGCGCGCTGCGCACGAAGATCGGCCACAGCGAGTTCGGCCGCGCGCACGGCCTGTCGGCCGACGGCTGGAAGCCGCTGTGGGTGATCGACTTCCCGATGTTCGAGTTCGACGAGGAAGAGAGCCGCTACGTCGCCGCGCACCACCCATTTACCAGTCCGAAGGACGGCCACGAGGATTTCCTGCAGACCGACCCGTCGAAGGCGCTCGCCAAGGCCTACGACATGGCGTTGAATGGCTGGGAGATCGGCGGCGGCTCGGTGCGGATCCACCGCGAGGAGGTGCAGAGCAAGGTTTTCCGTGCGCTCAAGATCGGCCCCGAGGAGGCGCGCGAGAAATTCGGCTTCCTGCTCGACGCGCTGCAGTACGGCGCGCCGCCGCACGGCGGCATTGCCTTCGGCCTGGACCGCATCGTGACGATGATGGCCGGCGCCGAGTCGATCCGCGACGTCATCGCGTTCCCTAAGACGCAGCGCGCGCAGTGCCTGCTGACCAAGGCGCCGTCACCGGTCGACGAGAAGCAGTTGCGCGAACTGCATATCCGGCTGCGTGGCGAGGTCAAGGCGGCCGCTTGAGTTCCCGCCCCTGCGTCAAAGAAGGCGACCGAGGCGGAGCGGCCGCGCGTCGGGCGGGGTAAGCCGCGCTGAACCCGCAGGCGCATGGCCAAGATCCCCGAGTCGGTGCTGGTGATCATCCATACGCCGGTGCTCGACGTGCTGCTGCTCGAGCGCGCGGACCATCCCGGCTTCTGGCAGTCGGTGACCGGCAGCCTCGAGTCGCCGGACGAGGAGCTGAGAGCGACCTGTGCGCGCGAAGTGGCGGAGGAAACGGGACTCGTCGCCGCGGCGGGCCGCTTCGCCGACTGGAACCTCGCGCACCGCTACGCGATCTATCCCGAGTGGCGCCATCGCTACGCGCCTGGGGTTACGCATAATACGGAGCATGTCTTCGGACTCTGTGTGGACGAGCGCTACACGCCGCTGCTGGCACCCAGCGAGCACCGGGCGAGCCGCTGGCTGCCCTGGCGCGATGCCGCCGACGCCTGTTTCTCGTGGACTAATGCCGCAGCGATTCGCGAGTTGCCGCAGCGCGCGCGCCGCTAGCGTCGCGGCGCTGCTGTTGCTGGCGGGCTGTGCGACGGCTCCGGCCGATCCATACGCCGCGGCCCCGGCGAGCCAGTGGCTGTCGCAGTCCGGTGAACTCGGCGACTGCCTGCGCCGGCTGCAGAAGCTCGATGCACGCATCGACGCGGACGGACTGCGCGACGCGGGCGCGGCGCGTGTCGACGGTTATCCGTTCCTGCGCGTCGATCGTTACACCGCCTTCAGCACGCCGGCGAAATCCGATCCGCAGGCGCTGGCGCAGGCCCGGCTCGACCGCATGGCGGCGCTGGATGCCGAAGGGCGACGTGTCGAGGCGGCCAACGCGCGCGTCGGCGCCGACGAGCAGGCCGCGATCGATGCGTGCCGCGGCAAGCTGGTCGTGGCCGCCCGGGCGGATGCGCAGCACGTGACGCAGGTCGCACGGCCGCCCGATGCCTACAGCACGGATGCGCGCATCGCTGGTCTGTATCCGCTGACGATGATCCCGTTTTCGTGGGGCGCGGCCGCGTGGCGACAGACCACGCGCGACTCCTACGCGACGCCTTTCCCCGAGCTTGCCGTGCAGGGCCAGCGCATCCGCTACGTGCCGTCGGGCGGTGCGCCGGAGCGGGTGGCTGGAATGTTGCCCGCCGACGCCGGTGTCTCAGCCGCATTCCGGATGCCCCGCATGACGCCGGCGACGATCCGGACGCTGCTGCAGCAGCATGCGCCGGTCGTGGTCGCCGACACCGCTTCCGACGATGACCGCATCGGCCAGCTCGCCTGGCGCATGAGCGGCGCGGATCTCTTCGTCGTCGTCGACGCGTCGTTGCCGACAGCCTATGCGCGGATCGCCTGGACCGAGATCGGCGGCACCGCGGCGCTGCAGCTCGTCTACACCTTCTGGTTCCCCGCCCGCCCGGCTGCGCATCCGCTCGATCTCGTGGCCGGACACCTCGATGCGCTGGTCTGGCGCGTCACCCTCGACGGCTCCGGCCGGCCGCTGGTGTACGACTCGATCCACGGCTGCGGCGGCTTTCACATGTTCTTTCCGACGGAACGCGTGCGCGACCGGCCGGGCTCGCCCGAGGACGAAGGCCCGTTCGACGAACCGATGTTCGCGCCGCAGTTCGTATACAGCCCGGGGCCGGGCGAGCGCGTCGTCGTCTATCTCGGCGCCGGCGATCACAACATCGAGCGCGTCGCGATCGACACACCGGAACCCGCGCCGGGAACGCCCTACGTCATCGCAGACGAGGACAGGCTGCGCGTACTGCCGTTGCCTGCAGCGGCGGGCGGCGGCACGCGCAGTATCTTCCGGCCCGACGGCCTGGTGCCCGGTACCGAGCGCACGCAGCGCTTCGTCTTCTGGCCGACGGGCGTGCCTTCGGCCGGGCAGATGCGGCAATGGGGGCATCATGCGACGGTCTACGTCGGGCGTCGGCACTTTGACGATCCGCACCTGATCGAGCGCTATTTTTCCATCGCGCCGGTCGCGGACTGAGCCACATTCCTCGCATGCATCTGCGCGTCGCAACGTACAACATCCACAAGGGCGTGATGGGGCTGCGCAAGCGCTCGCGCGTCCACGACCTGCGCCTCGCGCTGCATGCGATCGATGCCGACATCGTCTTCCTGCAGGAGGTGCAGGAACGCAACGAGCGCCTGGCGCGGCGACCGGGCCACCACAACGGGACGCAGCTCGATGTGCTGTGCAGCGGCGGCTACCTGCACCGCGCCTATGGCATGAACGCGGTCTATCCGCACGGCCATCACGGCAATGCGATTGTCTCTCGTCACACGATCGACCAGCACCTGAACCACGACATTTCCGATCACGTGCTGGAAAGGCGCGGGCTGCTGCACGCGATCTCGAGCGTCGCGACGCGGCGCGGATCGACGGACGTGCACCTGATCAACACGCACTTCGGGCTGATCAAGCGCAGCCGCGTCCGGCAGGCCGAGTTCCTGATCGACTTCGTGCGCAACGAGGTGCCGGAGGATGCGCCGCTGATCATCGCCGGCGACTTCAACGACTGGCAGCGCGGGGTCGACGAGATCCTGCATCGCGACCTCGACGTGATCGAAGCGGCCGCGGACTTCAACCGCAGTCGCCAGCCGCGCCGCGTTCTCGATCGATTGCTGCCGTGGCGCAACGAGCCCCGATCGCAGGTGGCGCGCACCTATCCGAGCGTGATGCCGTGGCTGAGACTCGACCGCATCTACGTGCGCGGCTTCAGGGTCCGCGGCGTCAGCGTGCCGCGCGGCATCGAGTGGGCGCAGCGCTCGGACCACATGCCGCTGATCGCCGACCTCGAGGTCGCATGACGCGGGGCGCGCGGCCTGAGCGCCGGCCGCGCTTCGAGATCACGACCCGCCCGCTGATCTACGGTGGCAACCGACTGCGCCTGCTGGAAGGCGGTGATGAGTTCTTCCCGCGCCTGCTGGCCGCCATCAACAGCGCCGAACGCGTCATTCACCTCGAGACCTACATCTTCGCGGAGGACAGCATCGGTCTGCGCGTCAGCGATGCGCTGGCGGCGGCCGCCGATCGCGGAGTGGCGGTCCACGTCGTCGTCGACGACTTCGGCACCGGCGCGTTCGGCGCCACGCTGAAGGCGCGACTCGGAGCGCTCGGGGCACAGGTGCTCATCTTCAGGCGCGCGCGCTGGTGGCGACCGGATCGCCGCCTGCTGCGCAGGCTGCACCGCAAGCTCGTGCTGGTCGACGACTGCCTGGCGTTCGTCGGCGGCATCAACATCATCGATGACCATCATTATCCGGACCCGGAGCCTGAACTGGGTCCGCGCTACGACTACGCGGTGATGTGCGAGGGACCGATCGTTGCGCCGATCGGGCTCGCGATGAAGCGGCTGTGGTGGACGCTGCAGCTGCTGCAGTCCGGCCGGCATGCTGGGCCGATGCCGGGCCGGACCGTCGAGAACATGCCGCCGCCCTACGCGTCGGGTGCGCGTGCGTCGCTGCTGCTGCGCGACAACCTGCGGCACCGCCGGACGATCGAGGCGGCGTACCTGCAGGCAATTGGCGGGGCGCGTCACGAAGTGATGATCGCCTGCGCCTACGTACTTCCCGGACGGACCTTCCGCAAGGCGCTGATCGAGTGCGCGCAGCGCGGCGTGCGTGTCTGCCTGCTGGTACAGGGGCGCATCGAGTACGCGATCCAGCACTATGCGCAGGAAGCGCTCTACGGACAGTTCCTCGCTGCGGGGATCGAAATCCACGAATACAGGACCAGCTACCTGCACGCGAAGGTTGCGGTCGTCGACGAGGCCTGGGCGACCGTCGGTTCGAGCAACATCGATCCCTACAGCCTGCTGCTGGCGCGCGAAGCCAATGTCGCCGTCTATGACGGCCCGTTCGCACGCACTCTGCGTGACTCGCTCGGACGGGCGATCGAAACGCAGTCGCAACGCGTGCATGCCGAGGGCTACGCGAGGCGCGGGCTGTTGCGGCGCACGATCAACTGGATCGCATACGGCATCGTCCGCTTCGGAGCCGTCGCGCTGGCCGGGGGGCGGGACTACTGATCGACCGGCGGGCCGGCACCTGAGCCGAACTTGAACCGCAATTGCGCCGCTTAGCCGGGCCTTTTCCGGCCGTCGTCCGGTGGTGTCCTGGATCACGCTGGCCTCGTCAGTACTGCTCCTGAGGACCGTCATGCCCACCTCATCGGCCACATCCCAGCCATCGTCAGCGAAACTCGCCGAGCACGATGCCACGCGTGGCGTCCTCAACGCTGTCCTTGCCGGCGCAGCGTTGTGGTGCGCGATGGTCGCCATGCTCAACTGGGCATTCGCCTGAACCCCTGAACCACGCGGCCGGGCCTGAAGTTCGGCCCGCTCCGGCGGCACGGCCCTCAGTCGCCGCCGCCCCCGCCCCCGCCGCAGCCGCCGCTGTCACCGCCTCCGCCGTCCCCACCACAACCACTGCCGCCGCAGCCTCCTCCGCACCCGCTGCCGCAGGCGATGTGGCTCGCGCAGTACGTCGTATCGCCAGCCGCGGCCAAAGCGCTGCAGTTCAGCGCGTAGCGGAATCCGTCCGGTATCGCGAGTCTGCCGTCGATTGCAAACAGCAGCGGCAGTGAAGTCGCCGCAAGCGGACTGATGCCGGCGCGCTGGCAGGCGAGACGCCACGTGCGCCGGATGCTGTCGCTGGCTGTCGTGGACGACGGCATTGCCTCGGCCGGCGTGTGATGCAGAAAGCGGCCAAGCGCCCGCGAGCAGAACGCCTCGTAGTTGCGCGTGAACAGGATGAACTCGTGCCAGGCGGCGTCGACGACCTGCGATGGCATCGCGAGCAGCCGCCGTCCTGCCTTCCGTGACAGGTGGAAATACTCGCGCAGTGCGTCGAAGACCAGGTCGAGATCGGTCTCGCTCAGGTGCGGGTAGCGCCGGCGCACCCGCTCACGAATGCCGCGCGGAAACGCATACGCGTCGATGAAGGCTGCGCGGCCGCGCCGGCGTCGTTGCGTCAGAATGGCGGCCGTCACGGCGGCCACCAGGATGCAGAGTCCGATCAGGGAGGGTGTCACGGGCCAGTCTCCGTTCTTTTCTTCTTTTTGTTGTCGTCTTGTTATCGGCCTGGAACCTTAGGGCTTCAGCCTATGACGCCGTGATGACGGAGCGATGACAGTCCGGTGCGCCGGCGGCGCGGTGCGCGCGGCTCGAGACTCCGGCACGACGACGGATCTGCGGCGGGCCGCAGTCGCGACAATGAAGACAAGCGTGCCGGCCAAGGTGGAGAGGGGAAGGAATGACGATCGCTCTGAACGAACTCTGGACCGGGATCGCCGCGCTGCTGACGATCCTGCTCGGCATCCGCATCAACCGCTGGGTTCCGGCGTTCGCGCAGTACGCGATCCCTCCGGCGGTCAGCGGTGGCCTCACGATTGCCGTGATCCTGGCGCTGGCCGGCAGCGCGTTCGGCTTCAAGGTGACGTTCGGCGAGGCGCTGCGCAATGCACTGCTGCTGATCTTCTTTGCATCGCTCGGACTGACAGCCAAGTTCCGCCGCCTGCGCAGGGGCGGCGCGGCCGTGGCCGGGCTGTGCGTGCTGATTGCGCTGCTGGCGATAGCGCAGTCGGCGACCGGCGTGGCCGTGGCCAGCGCCTTCGGCCGGCCGGCCGCTCTCGGCGTTTTTCTCGGCAGCGTCGCGTTCCTCGGCGGCCACGGAACGACCGTGGCATGGGCCGAGGCGGAACAGGCACTTAACCTGCCCTTCGCACTGGAGATCGGCATGGTGTGCGCAACGCTGGGACTGGTATCCGGCGCGATCGTCGCCGGGGTCGTCGGCACGCGCCTCGCAGCGCATGCGGCGAGCACGCCCCACACGGTCGTGGCGGACGAAGCGCCGGAGCCCGAATGGCCGCAGCAGCCGTTCGACTCGGACCGATGGATCACGGTGCTGCTGTGGCTTGCGTTCAGCATCGGCCTGGGACTCGCGGCGCGGCCCGTCGTCGGTGGCGCGCTCGGAGTGACGGTACCGGCCTTCCTGGCGGTGCTGCTGGCGGCGGTGATCGTCACCAATGTCGCCGACCTGGCCCGCGTGCGCATCGACCTCGTTGGCGCCGACCTGGTCGGCACGCTGGCGCTGCGTGTGTTCCTCGCGATT
This sequence comes from Burkholderiaceae bacterium, assembly GCA_035429805.1. GTDB lineage: Bacteria > Pseudomonadota > Gammaproteobacteria > Burkholderiales > Burkholderiaceae_F > JALORV01. The sequence continues at coordinate 87,901 of DAOMFL010000003.1, read as the reverse complement.
GCGATGCTCGGCCTGCAGCTCGCCGCGGTCGGAGATTCCGTCGGCATGATCGCGACCGCGGTCGTCGCGAACATCGTCACGACCGTGCTGATTGCGGTGCTGCTGGTCTACCCGCTGCTCAAGGGCCGCGACGGTGCCGTCGGCGCGGCGGGCTTCGTCGGCTTCGGCCTCGGCGCCATGCCTGTCGGTCTGGCGGCGATGAAGCGCCTCGTCCTGAAGTACGGCGATGCGCCACGCGCGTTCCTCGTCATCACGCTTGCCGCGTCGCTCTTCACCGACACGGCCAACGCACTTATCGTGCAGACGTTTCTCTCCTGGTTCTCGAAGTAGTCGCGCGGCGCCGGCGGCGTGACTGCACTGCGGGCGTCACTGCAGCCACTCGTCGACGGCGGTCGCGATCGCGGCGCGGATGGCGGCCTGCCGCTGCGCATCAGGAAACCCGCATAGCGCCGCGCAGACCGGATCCCCCGCATCCTGGAAGTCGCAGTGCGTGGCGCCCTGAATCAGCGTGTTCTGCTGCAATCGCGGCAGGAAGGAACCCCAGCTGTGCGAGTTGGAGTAGGCGTTGCAGCGGTCGGGCGCCGCGCGCAGCATGATCGCCGGTGGGCTCACCCGCGCGGCGGCGTGCAGGCCCTCGCCGTCGCGGTCGACCGGATCGAGTCCGATCCAGCCCGTGATGCCGGGCACGTGCGCGGCCGCGAGCAGGCTTGCGAGCCCGCCGCTCGAGTAGCCCACGAGCACGGTCTTCGCGGGCACAGCGCCGAGGCGCCCGGCGCGGGTGTCGATCACCACGCTCGCAATTGCGCTGGCATTACCGGTGGCGTCGACGAGGTAGGGCAACTCGGGGACGATCACCAGCGCACCGCGGTCGGCGAGTTCGCGGGCCAGCGCGATCAGGCTGCGACGGTCGCCCATGAAGCCGTGCACCAGCACCACGGTGCCGCGCGGCGCGGCGGCAGGCCGCAGGACGTCGGCCTCGAAGAGCCGCGCCTCCGCGCGGAAGGTCAGGGATTCCGCCCGCGGGGAGCCGACGGCCAGCAGCGCGCCGAAGCATGCAGCCGCGGCGCGGACCCAGGTGCCGGGACGCCGCGCTGTCACCCCGCCGGCGTCCGAAGAATCGGAGCTTGCGTTGCGCGCGAGGGTAGACTGCCCGCTGCAATGCCCTAGATCGAACTTCGTTTCAACCCTCCCGGAGACGACCTCATGAAGCGCATCACCTTGACGATCGCCACGCTGTTCTTCTCGGCTGCAGCGTGGGCTTTCCACTGTCCCGCCGACATGAAGAAGATCGATGACGCGCTGGCCAAGAACCCGCAGCTGACCGCAGCGCAGATGGCGGACGTGAAGAAGTATCGCGCCGAGGGCGAAGCCCTGCACAAGGCCGGCAAGCATCAGGAATCGATCGACACGCTGGCCAAGGCGATGAAGATCCTCAACATCCAGTAGCCGTTTGCGGCCGCGAAGCGCCGCCTGCGGGCGGCGTTTCTTTTTGCATCCGGGCTCTTTCCACATTGTTGTTGCGCACTCCCTCGATCCTTCGTCGGATGCCTGGCCGGCAGGGCCTGGCGTGACGGACGGCCGCCGTGGCCTGCCGCCGGGGTCCAACGTCGGCACGCAGTTGCGCGCGCGCCGGGCCCGAAAGGCGCGCGAGGAGCGTGCCCGTGCGGTGCAGCCCGCGGCCGGGGTGGCGCCTGCGGTGCCTCTGGCGCGCAGGGCGCAGCTGGCACTGCCCAGCGCCGAAGGCTGGTTCGCTGCCCAGGGATGGCAGCCGTTTCCGTTCCAGCGTGAGGTCTGGCAGCACATTGCTGCGGGCCGCTCGGGGCTGCTGCATGCGACGACCGGCAGCGGCAAGACCTATGCAGTGTGGTTCGGCCTGCTGAACCTTGCGCTTGCCGGCATCGTCCGCGGCGGCGGGCTGCGCCTGCTGTGGGTGACGCCGATGCGCGCGCTGGCGGCCGACACGGCAGCGGCTCTCGAAGCGCCGCTCGCGCAGCTGGGGCTCGACTGGTCGGTCGGCGTGCGCACCGGCGACACCGATTCCGGCGAACGCGCACGCCAGTCGCAGCGGCTGCCCGAGGCACTGGTGACGACGCCCGAGAGCCTCAGCCTGCTGCTGACGCGCGCAGACTCCCCGCAGCTGCTTTCGGGCGTCGAGCTTGTCGTCGTCGACGAGTGGCACGAGCTGATCGGCACAAAGCGCGGCGTGCAGGTCCAGCTCGCGCTGGCGCGCCTGCGCGTGTTTGCGCGCGCCCGATCCTCGCCACTCCATCGGGGAGAGGACGGCGGTGGAGAGCCTGATGCCGGGAGGCACCCGCAGGCGGAGCCTGCTGTATGGGGCCTGTCGGCGACGCTCGGCAACACCGGGCACGCGCTGGAGGTGCTGCTCCCGGGCGCCGGTGTCCTGGTGCGCGGCGCCGTGCCCAAGGAGATCATCGTCGACACACTGCTGCCCGATGATCCGGGCCGCTTTCCTTGGGGCGGGCATCTCGGAATCCAGATGCTGGAACCGGTCGCGCGCGAGATCGAGCAGGCGTCGACGACGCTGGTATTCACAAATACGCGGTCGCAGGCGGAAATCTGGTACCTGTCGCTGCTGGAGGCGCGGCCGAAGTGGGCCGGCGTCATCGCCCTGCACCACGGATCGCTCGACAAGGCGGTGCGGGAGTGGGTCGAGCGCGGCCTGAAGGAGGGCCGTCTGAAGGCGGTGGTGGCCACGTCCAGCCTCGACCTCGGCGTCGACTTCCTGCCGGTGGAGCGTGTGCTGCAGATCGGCAGCCCGAAGGGTGTGGCGCGGCTGCTGCAGCGGGCCGGCCGCAGCGGGCATGCGCCGGGCCGGCCCTCGCGCGTGACGGTCGTGCCGACGCACACGCTCGAACTGGTCGAAGCGGCCGCAGCGCGCGGCGCGGCGGCGGCAGGCCGGATCGAATCGCGCCGGGCGCCGGAAAAGCCGCTCGACGTGCTGATCCAGCACCTGGTCACGCTCGCGCTGGGCACCGGCTTCCGCGAGGAAGACGTGCTGGCGGAAATACGCTCGGCGTGGAGCTTCCGGGCGCTCAGTGACGAAGAATTTGCGTGGGCACTCGATTTCGTCGGTCGCGGCGGCGAGGCGCTGCGCGCCTACCCGGAGTATCGCCGTGTCGTGCGCGATTCGGAGGGCATGCACCGTGTGCCCGACCGCCGCATTGCGCAGCGTCACCGCATGTCGGTCGGCACCATCGTGGCCGATGCGACGATGCTGGTGAGGATGATGAATGGCCGCAACCTCGGGTCGATCGAGGAATCCTTCGTGAGCCGCCTGCGCAAGGGCGACACCTTCGTCTTCGGTGGCCGGCCGCTGGAACTCGTGCGCATCCACGAGATGACGGCCTATGTCCAGCCGGCCAAGCGACGCAGCGGTGCCGTGCCGCGCTGGTCCGGCACCAAGATGCCGCTTTCCACTGAACTGGCCGAAGCAACGCTGCACGAGCTCGAAGTGGCCCTGGCCGGGGACTACGCGGAGCCCGAACTGCGGCAGGCGCAGCCGCTGATCGAACTGCAGGCCCGCTGGTCGGCGGTGCCGACACGCGACGTACTGGTGGTCGAATCGTTGCGATCGCCTGAGGGACGACACCTGTTCGTCTATCCGTTCGCCGGCCGGCACGCGCATCTCGGACTGGCCTCGCTGCTGGCCTACCGCATAGGCCAGGCGGTGCCGTCGACGTTCTCGATTGCGGTGAACGACTACGGCTTCGAACTGCTCGCGCCGGTCGACATCGACTGGATGGGTGCGTGGCAGCAGCGCAAGGACGTCCTGCTCGGCGAGGAGGGACTGCTCGCCGACGTGCTGGCGAGCCTGAACGCGGGCGAGCTCGCGATGCGGCGCTTCCGGGAGGTGGCGCGTGTCGCCGGACTCGTTTTCCAGGGCTACCCCGGCGCGCCCCGATCGATGAAGCAGCTGCAGGCGAGCTCCGGCCTCTTCTACGAGGTGTTTCGCAGGCACGACGCCGGCAACCGGCTGCTTGGACAGGCGGAGCGCGAGGTGCTGGAGCAGGAGCTCGATATCGACCGGCTGCTGGCGGCACTGGCGCGCATGCGCAGCCAGCGTGTGGTCTACCGACTGCTGGCGCGGCCGACGCCGTTCGCATTCCCGCTGATGGTCGAGCGGCTGCGCGAACAGGTGACCACCGAGAAGCTCGCGGCGCGGGTCGAGCGCATGCTCGCGGAACTCGAGCAGGCGGCGAACTGAGGCATACAAGATGTTGTGCCGAACCTCAGCATGAGCCAACATCTGGTGCACCAATCGTGGCGCCTGATTGCCCGCTGCGATCTTCTTCAGAGGGAAAGAGCCGTTGTTCGCACGCAATTTCCCTCTGAAAACTTGATTTCTCCTCTTGTAATTCGTCGTTTTTCCTCTAGGATCGCGACCACGCAACGAGAGCGCTCTCTGCTCTTTCCATCGAGAACGCTGTCGCTGTGGCAACCCACTCTCACTGAGGAGATCTGATGGCTACAAAGAAGGCGAAGAAGGCAGCGAAGAAGCCGGCGAAGAAGGCCGCGCCGAAGAAGGCGGCGAAGAAGGTCGCCAAGAAGGCGGCAAAGAAGGTCGCAAAGAAGGCCGCCAAGCCGAAGGCCAAGCGCAAGCCCAATGCGGCATTCATGAAGCCGCTGATGCCGAGCGGCCCGCTGGCCGCGATCGTCGGCTCGACGCCGATGCCGCGCACCGAGGTCACGAGCAAGATCTGGGCGTACATCAAGAAGAACAAGCTGCAGGACGCCGTGAACCGCCGCATGATCAACGCCGACGACAAGCTGAAGGCGCTGTTCGGCAAGGCCCAGGCCTCGATGTTCGAACTGACCAAGTACGTCAGCAAGCACCTGAAGTAGTCGCGCGCGGGCCAGCGGCCCGCTGCCGATACGACGATCGCCCGGTGTCAGTGATGGCCCGGGCGATTTTCTTTATGCGCGCGCCGCGAGCGCTTCGGCCACGAGCGGTGCCGTGCTGACGCGGTTGCTCCAGTGCGGCACCGTGTCGGTGCTGACCAGCTGCGTGACGCCGGCTGCGCGCAGCACGGCCTCGGCGTCGCCGACGAACAGCGGATGGGTGACGGCCACGTCGACGCGCGCTGCACCGCCGGCCAGCGCCAGGCGCGTCACGGCCGCGAGGGTTCCCCCGGTGCTCGCCACGTCGTCGACGACGACGATGTCCCGTCCCGTGAGGTCGATCTGCGGCAAGACGACCTCGACATCGCAGTCGCCGTATCGTCGTTTGCGGCATACGGCCGCAGAACAGCCGGCGGCCTCCGCCGCTGCGCGCACCCAGGGCTCCGATTCCGCGTCGGGGCCAAGCATCAGCGAACAGGAATCCCGCAGCGCAGCGCCGAGCAGTGGTGCGGCTGACAGGGCCCGGGCGCCGTCGACCGGAATCGCGTCGCGCAGAACCTGCACGCGGTGCAGGTGCGGGTCTATCGTCAGCACGGCGTCGAAGAGCTGCGCAAGCCATGCGCCGACGATGCGCTGGCTGACGGCTTCGCCGGGCAGGAAGGCCGCGTCCTGCCGCATGTAGGCGAGGTAGGGCGCGACCAGCGTGAGGTCTGTGGCGCCCAGTTCGCGCGCCGCACGCGCCGCGAGCATCAGTTCGACGAGCTTTTCATTGGGGTGATGCAGGGAGCGCAGCAGCACGGTGCGCGGTGGCAGGCGCGGCGGCAGGCGCAGCTTCACTTCACCGTCCGGGAAGCGATGCCGCTCGATGACCGCGGCGTTCATGCCGGATAGCGCCGCAAGCCGCTGCGCGTAGCCGAGCTCGTCGTCGAAGTGAAGCAACATGCGTGGTTGCCCTAGAACTCGGCAAAGTCGCCCCGGTCGGCGTGCTCGCCGATCGTGTATCCGCTGCCTTGCGACGCCCACTCGCGGGCGAAGCCGGCATCGGAGCGGAATCCGGCATACGCGCGGTACAGCGTTTCGCCGCGTTCCACGCGGTCGCCGAGCTTCCTGCAGAGGTCGACGCCGGCGCCATGCACCTTGGGGGCACCGGTCAGCCGTGCCAGCCGAGCGAGCCGGAGATTGTCGATCGCGCTGACCACGCCGCTCTCGGCCGCCGTCACCTCGAAGCTGTGCGCCGCAAGCGCAGGGCGTTCGGCGTCGAACTCGCGCCGCCCCTGCGCGTCGATGATCGCGTTCATCTTCGCCAGTGCGCGCCCCGAGTCGAGGATGTCGCGCGCGATCGGGAAGCCCTCGCCGCCGCGCACGTCCGCGTCGAACTCGATGACGCGGCCCGCGAGCCGCAGCGCCTTCTGGCGCAGGTCGGACGGCGCGCGCGGGTCGCCATTGAGCACGCGCATCACGTCGCGCGCCTCGAGCACCGGACCGATTCCGTGGCCGACCGGCTGCCGGCCGTCGGTGATGACGACGTCGAGCGTCAGGTGCAGCCGCTCGGCCACGTACTCGAAGAGCTTGCGCAGGCGCTGCGCTTCCGGCATCGAGCGCACCTTCGCGCTCGGCCCCAGCGGAATGTCGAGCACAAGGTGGGTCGACCCCGCCGCGATCTTCTTCGAGAGGATCGACGCCACCATCTGTCCGGGCGAGTCGAGCGACAGCGGCCGCTCCACCGCAATCAGTTCGTCGTCGGCCGGCGACAGGTCCGCGGTTCCGCCCCAGGCAAGGCAGCCGCGCAACTGGCTGACGATCTCCTGCATGCGCTCGAACGTGAGCTCGACCCCGGCCAGGCACTCCATCGTGTCGGCGGTCCCGGCCGGCGAGGTGATCGCGCGCGACGAGGTCTTGGGAATCAGCATGCCGTGCGCGGCGACGATCGGCACCACCAGCATCGACGTGCGGTTTCCCGGGATGCCGCCGATCGAGTGCTTGTCGACGACCGGCCGCTCGCGCCAGTCGAGCCGGCGGCCGGCAGCGACCATCGCTTCGGTGAGGTAGACGACTTCCTCGCGGTCGAGGTCAAAGTGCCCCGTCGCGACCACGAATGCGGCGAGCTCGAGCTTGCTGTAGCGGTGCTGCGCCACGTCGCTCATGATCGCGTGGTAGTCGGCCCGCTCCAGGCGTTCGCCGCCGATCTTGCGCCGCAGCGCGGTCATTGATGCGGGCGGTGTCGCATGCTCGATGGCGACAGCACAGCCGGCCTCGGCCCCGAGTTGCCGGTACGCATCTTCGGACAATCCCAGTTCGGTTTCGGCGACGATCGCGGCATCGTCGACGATGTTGAGGGTGGCGGCGATCGAGCGGCCGTTCGCGCGCACTTCGATCTTCGCGAGCGCCTGGAAGCCCTCGGTCAGGTACAGCGGGCAGCGTCGATGCAGGTAGGCGACGTTTTCCCGGTACGTGTCGATACCGACGCGCCGCAGGTGCAGCTGCGCCTTGTCGGCTGCGGGCGGCGTTTCAGGTGTCATAGGTCGTGTCGGGGGCTGCGATCGTCGTCGGCCACCGGAGCTCGCGGGCGATGCGTGCAGACAACACATGCGCGGCTTCCGGCTCGCCGTGCACGAGATAGGTCATCTTCGGCTTGCGCGGCGCACCGGCGAGCCAGCCCACCAGCGCGTCCTGCCCGGCGTGCGCCGACAGCCCGCCGAGCGTGTGCACCGAGGCGCGCACGGCAACCGATTCACCGAAGAGCCGCACCTCGCGCGCTCCGTCGACGATGCGGCGGCCGAGCGTGCCCGCAGCCTGGAACCCGGTGAAGAGCACGCCGCATTCGCGGCGTGGCAGGTTGTGGCGCAGGTGATGCCGGATGCGGCCGGCTTCGCACATGCCGCTGGCGGCGATGATGACGGCGCCGTTGTGGATCGAGTTGAGGAACATCGAGTCGTCGACGTCCTCTGTGTAGCGCAGCGCGAACGGCAGCTTGCGCGCGCGCTCGGCCAGATGGAACTCGTGCGCCAGTTCATCCAGCGCCTCGAGGTGCCGGAAAGTGACCTCGCTCGCCTGCGTTGCGAGCGGCGAGTCGACGAAGACCAGCGGCGCGCGGACGCGCCCGGCTTTCGCCAGCCGGTACAGCAGCACGAGAAACTCTTGCGTGCGGCCGAGCGCGAAGGCGGGAACAATGACGTTGCCGTGGCGGCGGTGCAGCACGTCCTGGACGACGTCGACCAGCTCGGCCTCGGTCTCGGCCATCGACCGGTGGTTACGGTCGCCGTAGGTCGACTCGAGCACCAGCACGTCGGCTTCGTGCAGCGGATCGCGGTCGCGTACGACGAGGGGCGAGGCCTCGCCGAGGTCGCCCGAAACCACCAGCGTGCGTTCATGGCGGCCGTCGGAGATGCGGATCTCCGCAAACGCCGCGCCGACGATGTGCCCGGCGCTGCGCAGGCGCACGCGTACCGAGGGGTGCGGGCTGAATTCGATGTCGTACGGCACGCCGATCAGGCGCGTTGTCAGACGGTCGACATCCTCGGCGGTGTAGAGCGGCACCTCATCGGTCGATGGCCTGCGGCGGCCGGCGTCGCGACGGAAGCCGCGTGTCTGCACATGAGCGCTGTCCTTCAGCATCACGGGGACGAGATCCGCGGTCGGGCGGGTGCAGTAGATCTGCGGCCCGCGCCGGCCGAGCCCCGCAAAGCGCGGCAGCAGTCCGCAGTGGTCGACGTGCGCGTGCGTGAGCAGCACGAAGTCGATGCGGCCGAGGTCGCGCGCATACGCCTCGCGATTGCGCCGCGGCGCTTCGCGGCCGCCCTGGAACATGCCGTAGTCGACGAGAAAGCGTGCACCGCCGGCTTCGACCAGCAGGCTCGAGCCGGTCACCTCGCCCGCAGCGCCGTGAAAGGTCAGCCGCACCAGCCGTCTCCCTGTAAGCAGCAATTCCCGTCTGCAGTCTAGCCAGCCGCACGCTCTCCGACGTTATGCTTTCTTGCGTTATGCCAAGCGTTGTGCTGACCACTCTCAATGCGCGCTACGCGCATGCGTCGCTGGGGCTGCGCTGCCTTCGCGCCAACATGGGAGAGCTGCGCGGACAGACGGTGATTCGCGAGTTCGTGATCCACACGCCGCCGGAGAAGGTCGTCTCCGAGCTGCTGGCGCTGGCGCCCCGCATCGTCGGCATCGGCGTGTACATCTGGAACGTCGAAGCCACGACGCGCGTCGTGGAACTCCTGAAGGAGGCCGCGCCGCAGATCGTCGTCGTGCTGGGCGGCCCCGAAGTGAGCCACGAGACGGATTCGCAGCCGATCTGCCGACGCGCCGATCACGTGGTCACCGGCTGGGGCGATGTGACGTTTGCGCGGCTCGTGCGCCAGCTGCTGCACGGGCCGGTGCCGCTGACGAGAATCCATGCCGGCGAGCAGCCGGACCTCGCCGACCTGGCGCTGCCGTACGCGGAGTACACCGATGAGGACCTGCGTCATCGTCACCTGTACGTGGAAGCCTCGCGCGGTTGCCCGTTTCGATGCGAGTTCTGCCTGTCGGCACTCGACCGGACCGCATGGCCGTTTCCGCTCGACCGGTTCCTGCATGAAATCGACGCCTTGTGGCGTCGCGGCGCGCGGCGCTTCAAGTTCGTCGACCGCACCTTCAACCTGCGCACCGGCGACTCGGCGGCGGTCCTGCAGTACTTCCTCGACCGCCTCGAAGCTGCGCCGGGCGACGTGCCGTTCGTTCACTTCGAGATGATCCCGGATCGCCTGCCGGCGGAGTTGCGCAGGCTGCTCATGCGCTTTCCGCCGGGATCCCTGCAGCTCGAGATCGGCATCCAGACCTTCAACCCCGACGTGCAGGCGCTGATATCACGGCGCCAGGACAACGCGCTCGCCGAGGCCAACCTGCGCTGGCTGCGCGTGCACACCCGGGCTCACCTCCATGTGGACCTCATCGCCGGGCTGCCCGGCGAGGATCTTGCATCGTTTGCCGCCGGGTTCGACCGGCTCGTGGCCCTCGATCCGCACGAGATCCAGCTGGGCCTTCTGAAGCGCCTGCGTGGCGCGTCGATCGTGCGTCATACAGAAACCTTTGCGATGCATTACGGGTCAACCGCCCCCTACGAGGTGGTCGCGACCGGCGCGGTCGATGCGGAGACCATGCTCCGCATCAAGCGGTTTGCGCGCTACTGGGACCGCATCGCCAGTTCCGGTCGCTTCCCTCGTGCGCTTTCGCTGCTGCGGGGCGACTCGCCGTTTGCGCGCTTCATGACGTTCTCCGACTGGCTGTACGCCCGGACACGCCGAACCTGCGGATTCGCGTTGGAGGAACTCGCCGGCCATGTGTACGCCGGGCTGGTGCAGCAGGGGATCGATGCCGCCGTTGCGCGTGATGCCGTGGTTCAGGACTATCACGCCAGCGGGGCACGCGGCCGGTTGCCGTTCGCATCCCATCCCGGGCGGTGGCGTCCGGCAGCATTTCCGATGGCCACCCCGGAGCGGCAACGCCGGCATCTGCGTTCGCCGCAGTAGTCCTTCTTCGATGATCCGGCGTATCGACACCGGCGCGCGCCGATGGCAAGCTCGATGGGGATCGAGGAGCGCAACGATGTCCTGGCAGTCAGTCGAGACGATTCCGATCCGCGTCGACGCGTCGATTTCAGCCGAACGTGCCGAGGCGGTGCGAGCTGCCCTGCTGACGCGGGCGCTGCCGCTCGCGCGCCTGGTTCACGGCCGCGCCGAGCCGCTGGCCACCGCAACGCTGGTGGCCGAGGGTTCGACCCTCGCACTGCTGACGGCCGCGCACATCTTCGAACACGTCGCTGCCGGCGATCTCGCGGTGCCGCTGCCCCGCGAAGGGACCTGGGCGTGTCTGCGCTCCGCGCGGCTGCGCGCCATCGTGCATCCAGAACGCGATCTCGCGCTGATATCGGTCGGCGATGCCGCGCTGGCGCGTCGGCTGCGCGCCAGCTGGATGCCGGTGTCGCTGTCGCAGCTCGATCTGACGGCCTCAGGCGATCGTGAGCCGCAGACGTTTGTCGTGGCCGGCTACCCGGTGTCGCAGGCGCGCCGCATCGACGGCTCCGTCTACATGAAGCCCGTCGTGCTCTTCACACGCGCACTCGATGCCGAGCATCTGGCGTACGCACGGACCGCCGAACGCGTCGATGGCCAGCGCATCCACACGCCGGAGCTTGATGGCGTCTCGGGTGCCCTCGTATGGGCGATGCACGACGACGCTGCGGAGGCGGAGTGTCTTCTGCGGGCCGCCGCAGTCCAGGTCGCCTTTGCGCACGGCCGCTATGTGCGCACCGAGCCGCTGCGGGCTGCGCCGCAGCTGTTCGGGCGCATTGGCTAAGCCGAATGCGCGCCGGCGAACTTCACGCGTACACGTCGTAGGTGACTTGCGGCGCGGGCTCGACATAGTCGCCGCTCGCCGGAGCAAGCGCCTGCACCGGCGGGTTTTCGCCGGACGAAGCCGGCATGATCTCGAAGACTTCGGTCGATACGATCGACTGCGCGATGCTCTCCAGCTGGCGCGGCGTGTCCGCGATGGCCACCGCGCCGGTCAGGGCGACGACCGTGGCGACGGCGCCCAGCAGGGCACCAATGATGAGGCGGTCCTTGGAAGCCGACATGTGGTGATCTCCGTCCGGGTCGGCGCCGCCTGGGCGGCGCATCGATGCGATGCGCATCGATTGACCCAGACAGTAGACAGCCGGCGCCGGCGCGACGACAGAACAATCCTCAGACACGCTGTCGGTTTTTCGACAACGCGGACGGGCCCTCAGCCGTGCGCCCAGCGCGAGTGCCGGGGCAGCGATGCCTGCAGGAACGCCATCTGGTCCGCGAGGATGCGGCGATTGCTGAGTATGAAGCCTTCGTTCCTGCACACCGCGTAGGGCACGTACAGCAGCGGCATGCGTGCTTCCTCCGGCCTGCGGTTGCCCTTGCGCGTGTTGCACGAACGGCACGCCGTCACGACGTTAGTCCATTCGTGACGTCCGCCGCGTGACACCGGCAGGATGTGCTCGACGGTCAGTTCGAGTTCTGGGAAGTGGCCGCCGCAGTAGGCGCAGACATGGCGGTCGCGCGCGAACAGGCGGTGCTTGGTCAGGCCGACATGCGCGTGGCCCAGCGGGATGCGGTGCCGGCCGCGGATCATCAGGATCGAACTCGTGATGAGTTCGGAGCGCAGGCCCGTGGCTTCCTGCAGTCCGCCTGCCATGCCGAACAGGTTGTCGCCGAGTTCAGTCACGACCTTGCCCGACGCGTAGTAACGCGCAGCGCGCTGCATCAACGCCCAGCGGACCGGCTGGCCCTGGGAGTCGACGATCAGAATCTTCGGCGTGTACTCCGGCACATAAGCCATGGTGCCGGGCATTGTGCCACGCGGCGAGGCGCAGCGCGGCGGCGGCTCTACGGTTCGGGGCGATGCCAGTCGGAGGCGCGGAATGCGACCTGCGTGCCGTCGTCGAGGAACACCACGGGAACCGGTTCCGGAATTGCCCGCAGCACGACCAGGCGGCCGCGTGAGTCTCCGGCGCGCTGCTGGACCGTGTCGCCGTCGTGGAGGCCGTGCCGCATCAACTCGCGCAGCACGTCCAGAACCTTGCGATCGTGCGAGATCAGGTCGAGCTTGTCCTGCAGGGACAAAGGCGAGGAGAGGGGTGCCGCGGGTTCCATGTCGCAGTCTGGCTGGCGTCCGAGGATTCTGGTCGGCCGCCGTGGCTCGCGGAATTCGGTCTAACCCGGGTCATCGCTTCCGCTTGAAGCGGATCTAGCGCCGATCTCCGCCGTCACGGATGCGCCACGGATCCATGCCGGTCTCCGTGCGTGTCACGACGCCCGCCGGGTCGAAGTAGACGAACATCGCGGCGTAGAAGCCGCCAAACGTGAAATAGCGGTACATCCAGGCGGTCTCGTTCTTCAGCGGGAAGGAAAACGTTTCCGCCGGAGGTCCGAAATCGCGCTGCACATCGGCGCGGGTGTCGCGTCCGCTACGGATCCTAGCGAACGCCTCGTCCGTCATCACCTGCTCGACGCGCACGACGCGCCCCTGGGCATCGAAGTCGATGATCCAGACGTTCTGGTTGCTCGGTTGCCCGGAGTATTGCCAGCGCGTCGTGCCGTCGGGCAGCTTGAGGACGGCCGTCGGCCGGCCGGCCGTGGAGCGGGCCGACGCCTCGTCCTGACCCGGCTTCACCGATCCGGGGAAGCCGCAGCCGGACAGCGCCGACGCCATCAGCAGGGCAATGAGAGTCCGTTTGATCATCTGCACAACCTCCATGCAGGCGGCTACGCTGCGCAACTCATCTTAGTGAGGCTGGGGGAAGGCGTCATGAAGTGGCTCAAACGGGCGGCGCTCACCGTGGCTTCGATCGTCGTGCTGCTGCTGGCGATCGGATTGGTGCTGCCGTCGGGATTCAAGGTGCACCGCTCGGTGCTGATCAACGCGCCGGCATCCAGGATCTATCCGCTGATCGAGGATCCACGGCAGTGGAAGCAGTGGGCCGTGTGGAACAGGCGGGATCCGGCCATGCAGATGCAGTACTCAGGACCGGATAGCGGGACCGGGGCTAAGTGGAGCTGGCAGAGCAGGACCGAGGGCAACGGCGCGATGGAGTTCACGGCCGCAGTCCCGAACAGGCGCGTCGACTACTCCCTGTCGTTCCAGGATTTCGGCATGTCGTCGCGTGGCCAGCTGCGCCTGACGCCCGAGGGCGAGGGCACGCGCGTGACCTGGACCAACGAAGGCGACATGGGCGGCAACCCGGTCAATCGCTACTTTGGCCTGCTGATGGACCGGATGGTGGGTCCGGACTTCGAGGCCGGCCTCGCCAACCTCAAGGCCGCGGCCGAACGCGGCTGAGGGCGCCGCCGATTTGAACCTGCGACCTGCGCGCGAGGCCACGGAACTTCCTTGAGCAGCCTGGCCACCCGAGCACTGATTGCCACGACGGCGATCCAGATCGCGGCGGCGTGCGCTGCCCTCACGGTCCCGTCGATCGCCCCGGTCATCGCCACGCGACTCGGCGTTCCGGCGTCGATGATCGGGACGTACATCTCGCTGCTCTACATCGGCGCGGCGGCTGCTGCGCTTGCCGGCGGCGGCATCGTGCTGCGCTACGGCGCGCTGCGGCTGTCACAGGTTTGCCTTGTGGCCTGCGCAGCGGGGCTGGCGCTGACGCTGGCGCTCGGGGCCGACATCGGGGTTCTCGGGCTGGTCGCCATCGCACTGGCCGCGCTGGTCGTCGGCGTCGGTTACGGCCCGATCACGCCGGCATCCAGTCACGTGCTGGCGAAGACCACGCCGCGCGAGCGCATGGCGCTGACGTTCTCGATCAAGCAGACGGGTGTGCCCGCCGGCACGGCGCTGGCCGGATTGGTCGTCCCGCCGCTGACCGTGGCCTTCGGCTGGGAGGTCGCGGTAGTGCTGATCTCGCTCGGCTGTGTCGCGGTCGCATGGGTGTCGCAGCCGCTGCGTGCACCGCTCGACGACGATCGCGACCGGTCGGCGAGCCTGTCCATGGTGGCGCTGGTCAATGGGCTGGCGCTCGTGGCGCGCTCGCCGGCGCTGCGCACGATGGCGCTGGTGTCGTTCTTCTACTCCGGCATGCAGATGTCCGTGGCCGGATTCATCGTCGCCTACCTGCATGACGAGATCGGGCTCGGTCTTGTTGCGGCCGGAACGGCGCTGACCGTGGCCAGCGTCGCCGGGGTGATCGCGCGTATCAGCTGGGGCACGTTTTCGGATCGCAGCGGCGCGCCCCGGGCAACGCTGGCACTGATCGGGTTCCTGATGGCCGGTGCCTCAGTGCTGGCGGCGCTCTTCACGGCCGAGTGGCCGATGCTGGCCATCCTCGCCGTCTCCGCGGCGCTGGGCGCGACGGCGATCGGCTGGAACGGCGTCTATCTGTCGGAAGTGGCGCGGCTGGCACCTCCGGGCGAGGCCGGGCGCGCGACCGGCGGGTGCCTGTTCTTCACCTATGTCGGCGTGGTCGTGCTGCCGTTCCTGTTCGGCTGGTTGCAGCGCGCCAGCGGAAGTTATGCGCTGTGCTTCCTCGTCGCTGCCGCGGTGTGTGCGGCGGTCGCCGCCGTGCTGGCGTGGGGCGCCCTGCGCAGCCGCGTGCGATGATCCTTGCCATGGAGACGCGTGTGCTCGGCTTGCTCGGATGGGTGCCCGCGGTCGCGATCGCTGTGACGGCGGCTTTCGGGCCGTTCCGCATCGACGTGCCGGCGCGCGGCTTCGAGGAGCACTGCGTGAAGCTCGCCGCCGGCGAGAGCGTCCGCTATCGCTACACGGCGACCGCCGAAGTCGACTTCAACATCCACCATCACCGCGGCAACGAGGTGCTCTACCCGGTAAAGAGCGCCGGCAGCCGCTCGGCCGATGCGACGTTCACGGCGCCGCAGGCGGACACGTACTGCCTGATGTGGGAGCGCAAGGGCGAAGGCGCGGCGCGCATCGACGGCGCGGTCGAGCGCGCCAGGTGACGTCGGCAAAGCCTCCGGCGAACCGGACGGCCACGCAGCGATGCCGCACGAGATCGAACTCAAGCTGTTCCTGCCGGATGGCGCGGAGGCGCGGCTCGCGAACGCGCGACTCCTCAAGGGCACGCAGCCGCGCCGCCTGACCCTCGACGCCACGTACTTCGACACGCTGGACCGCCTGCTGCTGCGGCATGCGATGGCACTGCGCCTGCGTCGCAGCGGGCGGCAGTGGGTGCAGACGCTGAAAGCGGCCCACAGCGCGCACGGCGGACTCAGCACCCGACCCGAATGGGAGCTGCCGGCGCGCCTCGTGGGCGGCAAGCCACGACTCGACCTGGCGGCGTTATCGGACACGCCGCTGCCGGCGCTGCTGGCGCAGCAGCGGTCGCGCGCAAGGCTCAGGCCGGCCTTCCGCGTGCGGGTTCAACGCACGGTGTGGCAGATCGGATTCCGGCGCAGCAGGATCGAAGTGGCGCTGGACCGCGGTCGTATCGAAGCGGAGCGCAAAGGGCAGCGCGTCACGGCGCCGGTCGCGGAACTCGAACTTGAGCTGATGGACGGGCGACCCGGAGACCTGGTCGCCGCCGCCTTGCAGCTCACCGGGCGTGGCCGCTCGGCCCTTGCCCTCGTGCCCCTGGTGCGCGGCAAGGCGGAACGCGGTTATCGCCTCGTCAGCGGTACGCCGGTGCCGCCGGCCAAGGCGTCGGCGCGCGGTTTCGTGGCGCAGCTGCAGCCCGATATGGCGTCGGGCGCGGCGCTGCGAGCGATCGTCGCGCACGGCCTCGACGTGCTGCTCGCCAACACCGAAGCGCTGCGTGACGCGCATGCACCGGAATACGTGCACCAGGGGCGCGTCGCGCTGCGGAGGATGCGCTCCGCGGTACGGCTGCTCGACCGCAGGCACCGCGACTTTCCGAAGACGCTCGCCGCCGAACTCCGCTGGGCCGCGCGGCTGCTCGGTGCCGCGCGCGACGCCGATGTGCTGCTGACGCAGACGCTGCCGATGCTGCTCTCCGGCACGCCGCCCGCGCTCGATGGCGACACGAAGCAGATGCTCCGGCAGGCCGCGGTGCAGCGCGAAGCCGCGCGGTCCCGGGTGCTCGCGGCACTGGCAACGGCTCGCTACGCGCGGCTCGCGCTGCGATTGCAGGCATGGATGATGACGCCGCCGCCCGCGGGCCGCACGCTGCGGAAGCTTGCCGCGCGCGCACTGGCCAGAGCGCACAGGCGGCTGTTTGCCGGCGCTGAGGACTTCGCGACGCTGTCTTCCGAAGAACGGCACCGGCTGCGCATCCTCGCCAAGCGGCTGCGCTACGCACTCGATGTGTGCTCGGTCGCACTGCCTCGGGAAGCGACGCAACGATATGTCGAGGCGCTGGCGCGCCTGCAGGACCTCCAGGGCGAGCTCAATGACCTGTCGGTGGCGGCCGGGCTCCTTGAACAGCTGACCAACGCGCCCGGGCTGAGTGCCCTGGCGCGCGAGCGCATCGCGGTCCGCCAGGGTGTCGACACCCGGGAGATCGAAAGGCACCTGCGGGCTGTGCACGCCGCCGCGCGACCGTGGGCGGCATGACCTGGCTCAGCGCATGCGTCGAGCCGGGATGTCGACGCTCACCGAGTCACGAACCGGGACGTCGACTTCGAAGCGCCCGTCATTGGCCAGCACCCAGGGCAGCGGAAGATTGTCGGGCACGACCGTGATCTGATGCCGGCCGGATGCGACGGCCGGAAACTCGAAGCGGCCTTCTCCGTCAGTGCGCGTCGTGTAGCGGCCATCGAGAACCACGGTCACGTTGGCCGCTCCCTGTTCCCCGGCCTCGAGTCGGCCGCTGTCGTTGGTGTCGAGGAACACCTTACCGAGGACGCGGCCGGCGCCGGCGCCCGGCGGGCCGCCGAGCGGACCTCCAAGGCTGCCCGCGCGGGACTCGAACCGCAGGACCAGGAATGCGCCGGTGTCGTTGAGGCTTGTGTTTGTCAGAGGAATCGTCGGATTGAGCGGTGACGTGACAGTGAGCGGCTGCCGTGCTGTCGCCTGGCTGCGGTAGGCGGTCGCGATGAGCCGCAGTTGCGGCAGGATGCTCCACGTCATTACAAGGCTGCCGGTAGTGCTCGTCGGCTCAGCTGTGACGTCGTACCAGCGGGTCCATTGCACGTTCAGATCGAGCGCCAGGTTGCGGGCGATGTCGCCGCCTCCGTAAGCGGCGAGCATCAGCTGGTTCGAGGGGGCAACCTGGTCGCCGTGATAGCGACCCGCACCGACCGTCGTGTTCAGCCGTGAGCCCACCGGCATGCTCCAGGTCTGGTTGAATGTGACCAGCGATTCGCGGCGGGCGCCGTCTTCTGCCTGGTTCAGCTGCACGCGCCCAGTCATCAGCCGATCGACCCGCTCGATGTAGGCGAACCCCTGCCACGCCGTGGAGTCGGCCAGTCGGACATTGGCGCCAACCCCGGCGCTGACGTCACTCAGCAACTGGTGGCGCAGGCTGCCGTTGAGAAAGGTTGTTGCGGACCCCGACTCGTTGCGCAAGGGCGCGACGTAGTCGGCGCCGGCATCCCACTGCCAGCGCATGCTGGCGAAAAAGAGGCGGTAGTAGCCGCCGCGCATGTCGTTCGCCACCGGCTGGTTGCCCCAGGCCAGAGTGGGATCGAGGTAGAACAGCCCGAACGACTGCGCCAGGCGTCCGCTCTGCTGGTATCCGTCGAACCAGGCGCCGTGTCGTGACTCAGTGACACTGTTCTGGCTTTCGATCGCGTTGAACTGGAACCGGCTTGTCGCGTCCTGGCGAGATGTTCCCAGGTACAGCGAGCGCGTGCTAAACGGCGTTGCACTCGGCAGCAACTGGAATCCACTCGTGACGTCGTTGGCGCCGGCGTACTGGAATCCAATGCTCCAGTTGGGATCCACAGCCCGCTGCGCGCCGAGGTTGGAAAGCTGACCGCCTAGGCGGCGAAACTGTGGAATGTAGGCACCTTGGTAGGTGCCCGGTTCGCCGAAGCCGCCGACTACTTGCGTCGACTGCGGTCCACGCCAGTCGGTGACGGCGCCCAGCATCGGGGTCGTGGCGAGGAAAATGCGCGGCTGAAACCGCACGAGGTCGATCGCGGGCGAATTCAGCATGCCGAGGCCGTTGCTGGCACGCCACCCGCCATCGAAAGGCATGTCGCGTTGCCACAGCGTGGCGATCGATGTGTCTTCGCCGTTCGTGAGCAGGCCCTCGAAGCTGAACGAACCGTACTGCGGCGTCGCAAGGAAGGCGCCGATGCCGAGTCCGGACTGCGTTGTGCTGATTCCGTTACGGCGGGTCTGCGACCAGAGACCATCGAGTCTCAGTCCGCGTGGCAAACCGTCGGTGTTATTTAGCGGTGCGTAGTCATCCCAGAGGTCGATCGCGAGTCTGCCGTCATCGATCAGGCGATCCTGATAGGACGGCGCCAAGTCCTCCGTCGCCTGCGCCTTGTCCTGGGAGCGTGCGGTCATCGGGCACAGCCCGGCGATGGCTGCAAGCAGCAGCGTTACCGCGGAGGCCCGCATTGAAATCAGTCGAAGCGGTGCTCGAACGGCAGGCGTCCCCCTGTCCATTCCAGCGTGCCGCGGATGGTGATTGGCAGGGGCACCGGTACCGGCTCATTCCGGTCGTTGGCAGCCGACAGCGCGATGGCGCGTGACTCGCCGGGCAGGATCGGCAGCGACGACGGAGAAATGTCCCAGCGTCGACCCTGCGCGTCAACGCCGGTCAGGAAGCCGCTCAGGCGACCGTGCGCGGTTCCGGTATTGCGGACCTGGATGATGGGAGTGCGCTGGCCGTTGAAGGTCACCACGCCAGAGCGCTCGATCTCAATCTGCGGCGCGGCGTCTCCCACAGTGACGTAGACGACGATGGCGATGCGCCCCATCACCGGCAGTTTGAAATTGTCGCCGCCCGCAATCGCCGGTTCGTCGCCCTCAATCAGCACGGCGAAACGGCACTCGGCAGGGGGTGCGTCGGCGGGAGTCGTGATCTCGAACCGATAGCGCAGACGGCCGCCGGGCGGCACCTCGGCGCTGCTGCGCTCGATAGCGACCCAGGGCCGGCAGCTGTTCGGAGCCAGTTGATCGATGACGACGATCTGCCCGTCGGCTCCCAGCGTCCAGTCGGCGGTGCGAAAGCGATAGCGGGCAGGCTGCTTCGCGCCGTTCGTTATCTCGATCACGTCGCGCAACCGCTCGCCCGGTCGGGCGTGCAATTCGAATCGGGGCGGCGCCACCAGCGCCGCGAAGCCCTGCGCAGCCGCGCCGCAGGAAATGCCCCCGATGACGATGGCGGCCGCTGCCCGCACCACGATGCGAATGATCGAAGCCTGCATGTCAGTCGATATCAATCTCAAAGTGAAACTGGAGCCGCTGCGCGCTGTTGAGCCGGGTGCCATCGGCCTCGAACTTCAGCACCAGCGTTTCCTCCAGCAGAGGCATCGTGATCGGGCCGGCATACACCAGCGCCCGGTGCCCGGAAACCAGCTGTCCTGAAAGCAATCGACCCTGGGTCGACCAGCTGACGCGCACCGGCGTGAGGGGTTGTTCAGGCAGCACCATGAACAGCCGTCCCACCCGGTTCTGCCACGGGGCCAGATTGAGCCGCACGTTCACAGTCGTCGTGCCTTCGACCGTGTTGTCGCCGCCCCGTGACGGCGCAATCTGGCGCCACCGCATCGGGGCGGTCGATTCCTGTGGAAACGTCCCTGCCTCCTCGACCCGATAGGTCGCCGCCTCAGCCGCGAACGACGTCAGGGCGGCACAGGCCAGCAAGGCGAGTCGCATCATCACGGTGCGGAAAGCGTGTAGACCACGGTTCCCGTATACGTGCCGGCAGGGACCACGGCCGTATTGGCGTATGAGAACGTCAGACAGCTTTCCGCCCACTGATTACGGGCGATCGTACCGATCGTCTGAAGCGAACCTCCAACGAACGTTCCTGCCGGGAACGGCTGCGCACCGCTGTCGCTGTTGCCGGAACTGGTCCAGGAGATCTGCGAAAAGGGAATGGTGCCGCCACTGCCGTTGCTGAGAGTCGCTGGAACGTTGGCGGTGAGCGTCGCACCGGCGCCGGCACCAGCGCCGCTCGGCACGCGATAGAAACCCCCGACGTAGAGTTGCGCAGGCGGGTTGCAAAAGGCGAAGTTGTCCCAGAAACTGTTGGCTGCCGTGCTGTTGGTCGTCATCGCCTGTGCCGCGCCGGTGCCGACCTGCGCCGCGGGAACATTCACTGACACGACGTTGACCGTCGCGTTCACGCCGGGAGTGCCGCCGCCCTGGAGAGTGCCTGTGAACGTGCCAACGCCGACCTGCAAGTACAAGGTGCGGGACCCGGCGGTGATGTTGACCGTGTAGGCCTCCGCGGGAGGGGGAACGAGGACAAGCGCCGCTGCACAAGCTGCCGCCGCGTATACGAGCAGAAGTCGTCGCTTGAATTCGGTCCCCACCGGATTCACCATGAGTCGCGGCCTAAGGCGCGGCGGCAGTGTAGGTCACCGTGCCGGAATAGGTTCCGGCCGCGTAGACGGTGCTCGGCGGGTTGGTCCACGTGTAGCGCCAGGAGCCGGTCTGGTTGACGACACCGCCCACGGCGGTGAGGACGGTGCTGCCTGCGTTGAAAGGCGGTGCCGTGATCGAACCGGTCGGGCTGGTCGCCGTCAGGGTCGACCAGGGCATGGTGTTGCCGCCGCTCACGAGGTTCGGGTTGCCGGTCACGGCGGTCAGTGTCACGTTCCCGGTGTTTCCGGTGACCTGCACCGTGACATCGGAGTTGCCGGCCCCTGTGTCACCTCCCGTCGCGAGCACTCCGGTGCCTGACGCCATCTGTGCGGCCGTCGGCGCGTAGGTCAGCGTGTTGACCGATGCCGCTGCACCCACTCTAAGGAAAACGAAGCGTGGGATCGTGATGCTGAACTGCAGGTTGACCGACGTCGACAGCGTGCCCGAAGCGGCACTTGCGGTATTGGACGCCGCGTGCGCGCACGGACCCGCGAGCAGCAATGCTGCGATCGCGAGGACACGTGATGCGAAGCGGTTTGGCATGACGATGCTGGCGAAAGTCTTCCTGGGTCTGCAAATGCATCGGCCGGCGGATCACGCCGGCCGATGCCCGAATTTCCTGCGGCAGCGGCCGCCGCAAAGAGCGCCTGGCGCGTTGGCCGTTTACGGCGCAGACAGCGTGTAGGTGACCGTTCCCGTGTAAGTACCGGCGGCATACACCGTCGCCGCCGGGTTGGTCCACACGTAGCGCCAGGAGCCCGTCTGATTGACAATGCCGGCCGCGCTCGCTGTCAGCGCCGTGCTGCCATTGAATGCGGGAGCCGTCACGCTGCCCGCCTGTGTCGTGACTGACAGGGTCGAACTCGGGATGTTGTTGCCCCCCGACGTGAGTTGCGTCAGGTTCGATGCCGCGAGCGTCA
The DNA here is from genome assembly GCA_035429805.1 of Burkholderiaceae bacterium. Taxonomy (GTDB): domain Bacteria; phylum Pseudomonadota; class Gammaproteobacteria; order Burkholderiales; family Burkholderiaceae_F; genus JALORV01. The sequence goes on along the minus strand of DAOMFL010000003.1, from coordinate 66,143 downwards.
TGTTGCCGGCGTTGCCGAAGACCTGGTAAGTGACGTCGGAGCCGCCACCGGTGTCGCCACCGGTCGCCTGAACAGGGGTCGATGCCAGCATCTGCGCTACCGTGGGCGCATAAGTCAGCGTATCGAGGCTGGCTGCGCTTCCGACCCGCAGGAAGATGTAACGCGGAATCGTGACGCTGAAATTGAGATTTACCGTTGTGTTGATCGAGCCTGCGCCCGTTTGAGAACTGGACGCCGCGTGTGCCGCCAGCGGAACAGCGGTCGCCGCGGCTGCTACGACAGCAAGTGTGAAGCGAGTCAGTTTCATTGCCTTCCTTTGGTCGGGGCGTCCCGATTAAGTCAATTGATCGCGCACGCCCGCCGGACTTCGCCGATCGAGTGAGTGCAACGCGTGCAGGAAGGCACACTACCGGGTATGCGGTATTCGGAAGGGCCGAAATGAGCGCTTCGGCTTCGGTAATTCCGCGCAGCCCGGCGAGGATGAAACGAATTGGCCGGCGAAGTGCCGGCAGTTGGCGGCTATCTTTGCAGGACCGACAGCCTGTGTCAGCGCGGCCGCATCACCCGTGGCGGAAAGTAGGGCTTCTTCAGCGCCCGGCCCTGGCCCAGCACGAAGCCGGTCTGCTTGGCGAGCCTGAGTTGTTCTTCGCGCTCGATGCCAGCCAGCACGAAGGTCTCACGCGTGAGGCCGAGGGCGTTCACTTCGCGAGACATCTCGAACCAGGTCTCTTCGCGCACGGAGATCGGGGCCAGCATCTTGGCGAAGTCGGGCGCGACGAAGTCGATCGCGCTCATTTCCATGCTGGCGCGCGGTTCCGCGAAGCGGTATCCGACCGGCACCTGGTAGCTGCGCAGCAGATCGATGAACTCGCGCACGCGGTACGGCCAGCGCATCCGTTCCATCGCGCCGCGCAGCAGTACAGACAGCCGGTGCGCAGTCAGGCGATGAGAGTCGAGAGCGCGCACCAATGCCTCGAGCGAGCGTTCGACCGAACCGAAAGAAATCGTGACGGCGACGCGCTCGACGCGCTCGTGCTCGAGCATGATGAAGGCGTGTTCCAGCGCGGCCAGCTGGATCTGCGCGCGCAGCGAGCGGTCCGGCTCGAAATCGGCGGTCCAGACGTAGAGCTCGTCGAACCAGCGTTCGGCCCCCACCAGCGTGCGCGTCGGCCACACCAGCGCGCGAACGCGTGAGCCAAAGCGGCTCAGCGGATCGACGGTGGGGTCGAGTTCGACCTGATGCGTACCGAGTTCGGGGCGTGGTTCGGGGACGGCCATGGCAGGTTCGCGCTCCTGGGTCGCGAACGTCCTTGAATTTTCTGCCAAATCGGTCGTCACAGCCAAGCTCGGTGTCAGCTTTTTGTTGGTAATGGGGGCGGAGCATAAGGCTGGCGCACGGCACGGCCCTGTGCCAGTTCAAAGCCCGCATTGACTGCGCTGTCGCGCTGGGGTCGTGTCTCGACAGCGCCGACGATCGTCGATCGTGTGTCCAGTCCCAGCGCCCGCACTTCGAGCGCGAGGTCGCTCCAGGTTTCGGCGCGTGCAGTGGGCGGTGCAAGGACTTTCGCGAATGTCGGCTGCACCAGGTCGACGCCGCTCAGTTCCATGCTGACTCGCGGCGCCGTCAGCCGGTAGCCGACGGCAATCTTCAGGCCGCGCAGCATGTCGGCGAATCCGCGCAGCCGGTAGCGCGAGCGCAGTCGCTGCGGCGCTCCCCTGACGAGCACATACAGGCGGTGCGCCAGCAGCACGTTGTCTTCGAACAGGGCCGTCAGCGGATCGATCGCGCGCTCGATCGTTCCGAACGAGATCGTCACGCCGATCCGTTCGATGAGGTCGTACTCCAGCCAAAGGAAGGCGTCCTTGATCGCCTCGAGCTGGATGCGCGCGCGCTGGGTCGTGCTGGCGCTGCCACCCTCGGTCCACACGTACAGCTCATCGAACCAGCGTTCCTTCGAAACCAGCGAACGCGTCGGCCACATCGTCGCCCGAACCGCACCGCGGAAGCTGCCGGACTGCTCGGCAGACCCGGTTTCGAACGAACTCAGCGGCGTCATGCCGCAAGGATGCCATCAATACGCGACCATGGCGCATTGGCGGTACTGCCGTCCGGCCACTGCGGGAGCCCGTCCGCCCGAGCGGCGGGCGGGAAGTCAGCCGGGGCGCCGGCTGGCCGCGCGGGGTCCGTAGCCTTTGAAGCGCTCCAGTACCCGCTGCATTTCCTCCGCGTCGAGTTGCGGCGGTTCACCCAGTGCGCACGCGGCAAGGTAGACGCCGGCCAGGTGCTCGACCTCGATCGCAAGCGCCAGCGCCTGGTCGAGCGACTCGCCGCAGGCAATGACGCCATGATGGGCCAGCAGGCAGGCGCGGCGGCCGGCCAGCGCGTGCAGTGCGTGGTCCGACAATTCCTGTGTCCCGAAGGTGGCGTACGGCGCGCAGCGGATATCGCTCCCGCCGGCCATCGCCACCATGTAATGGAACGCCGGCAGCCGCCGGCCATGGCAGGCCAGTGCCGTGGCCTGCGGCGAGTGGGTGTGGACGATGGCGCCGAACTCCGGCCGCGACGCGTAGATGTCGCGATGGAAGCGCCACTCCGAAGAAGGCGCCTGCGTGCCCGCAGCCGCGCCGCTGATCGCGACGAAGACGATGTCCTCGGTCCCCAGGTCGCGATAGGGCACGCCGGTCGGCGTCACCACGAAGCCGTGCTGCGCTCCGCGGGTGCAGCGCGCAGAGACGTTGCCGGACTTGTTGACGTTGATGCCCGCCGCGTTCATCGCGCGGGCGGTCCCGATGACCGCCTCCCGCAGGTCGGGTCCGTCTTCCGCGGGTAGCGTCATGCCGCGCGCCGCTGCTCGGGAAACAGCTCGGACAGGCGCCCCGGTTCCGAGACCCCGCGCTCGGTCACGATGCCGGTCACCAGGCGCGCGGGCGTCACGTCGAACGCCGGGTTGGCCACCTGCGTCGTGCTGGTCGCCAACCGCACGCCGGCCGGGGCGCCGTTCACGTCGATGCCGTGGACGCTGAGCACCTCGCCGGCGGCGCGCTCCTCGATCGGGATCGCCGCCCCATCGGCGAGCGTCCAGTCGATCGTCGGCGACGGCACCGCCGCATAGAACGGAACGCCGTTGTCATGTGCCGCCAGCGCCTTGAGATAGGTACCGATTTTGTTGGCGACGTCGCCTCGCGCCGAGACGCGGTCGGCGCCGACGATGACTAGGTCGACCTGACCATGCTGCATCAGGTGCCCGCCCGCGTTGTCGACGATCAGCGTGTGCGGCACGCCATGGGCGGCCAGCTCCCACGCGGTCAGCAGACCCTGGTTGCGCGGCCGGGTTTCATCGACCCACACGTGCAGCGGCGTCCCGCCATCGTGGGCGGCGTAGATCGCCGCGAGCGCCGTGCCGTGATCGACAGCGGCGAGCCAGCCGGCATTGCAGTGAGTAAGGACGTTGATCGCGCGGCGATGGCGCGTGTGCAACGCGCTCATCAGCGCAGCACCGTGGGTGCCGATCGCGCGGTTCAGCGCGACGTCTTCCTCGGCGATGCGCCCGGCCTCGAGCCAGGCTGCTGCGGCGCGCCGCGCCGGTGGCAGCGCGGCGACCACAGCGCGCATGCGGTCCAGCGCCCATCGCAGGTTGACTGCGGTTGGACGGGCCGTCAGCAGCTGCGTGTGCGCGGCCGCCAGCGCGGCGTCGGAAGCGTCCGATCGCAGGGCCAGCGCAAGTCCATAGGCTCCGGTGACGCCGATCAGCGGCGCACCGCGCACGACCATGGTCCGGATCGCGTGCTCCACGGCGGCCGCCGACGCCAGTTCACGCGTCTCGAAGCGGTGCGGCAGGACGCTCTGGTCCACCACGCCGACCGCTTCGTCGCCGATCGGCCAGATCGAGCGCATCGGTATGCCGTTGACTTTCATGCGGCGATTGTAGGTCGCGCGTGCTGCGGGAGCGTGATGCGCGCCTGCAAACAAAAAGCCCCGCGCTCGGCGGGGCTGCGCTGAGAGCAGGCCGTCCGGTCAGAACCGGTAGGCGATTCCAAGCGTGTACATGTCGACGTTGTACTTCGGATTGGTGCCGTCGTCGCCTTTCGAATGATCCCAGTCGACGCGTGCCGTCCAGCTGCCCAGAAAGTCCCACGAGAAGCCGGCGCCATAGATCATCTGCCCGCTAGTTCCGCGGGTCGACGCGTCGTAGGTCGTGATGGCGCCAGTCGTCGTGTCCTGCACCTGCGCCATACCGCTGATCTTCGACATCGTGGCGCCGTAACCGACTCGCCCCATGATTGCCGCCGGGCCCAGCGGGACGCGGCCGACCAGGGACAGCGACCAGATCTGGGTGTAGACGTCGGCATTGCTCGGCAGCGGAACCGTGCCGGCCGGCGGGTTCAGCAGCAGGCCCTGCGTCTTGGCGGCGCCGAAGTCGTTGAATCCGCCCTCGATGCCGATGTACGGCAGGATCATGTAGCCGGCGAAGAACTTCCAGGCGAACGGCGAGTCGTCACACGACAGGCCCGCCGGCACCTGCGAACAGAGGTCCGGATAGTTGCCGATGCCGGCGCCGAAGCCGACGTAGCCCTTGCCGTCCTGCGCCTGCGCGGTCGCGCTGGCGGCTGCAAGGAGGAGTGCCGCGATCACTGCTCGCATCGTTGTCCCTTTGAGTTCGACGCCTGCGGAGCAGTCTAGCTAGCGCCCACTACCGTCGCAATGTCGCCATGCCGCGATTTGTGGCGCGGATCGCGGTCTTTTTGCGCCTTCGCGTGCGACCGCGGCAGGCTGGATGGCGCCCGCGTGCTCCGGCGCGCCGCCGGGGGTCAGCGCTGGCCGCGCGCTTCCTCGGCTTCGATCTGCTTCATGAAGAAGCGGCGGAACCAGATCCCCATGCCGATGATGAAAACGATCGTGAACAGCGACAACAGTCCGATGTCGCTGGTGAAGAGCAGCTTCAGAGCTTCCATGGAGTTTCCTGGTAATTGCGGGTGCGCCGCTCAGGCGCGCGTGCGCCGCGCCACAAGGGCCGCGCGCTCGTTGCGCTCCTGGCATTCGGTGCAGCGAGCGGCCGCCGGGTTGGCCCGCAGACGCTCGCGGGCGATGTCATCGCCGCAGTCGACGCAGCAGCCATAGTCGCCGCTGGCGAGCCGCTCGAGCGCGGCGTCGAGCAGCGCCAGCTCCTCGGCGTCGCGCGAGACATGCGCGATGTCCATCGAGGTTTCGGTTTCGGCGGCCGCGTCGTCATCGGTGTCGGCGCGTCGGTTGGGCAATGCGGCATCGTCGTGCTCGTCGAACCCGTGCCGGTGCAGGCGATCCGTGACGGATCCGCCCACCTGGCTGCGCAGTATGCGCAGCTGCGCCTGCAGCGTTGCAAGTTCCTGTGCCGACAGCGGCATCTGCTTACTCCACTCTCCCGGCGAGGGTACGGGCGGCGATCGGTGCGACGTTGATGCTTGTCAACGTCATTTCGAGGCTTTGCACGCTTGCGAGGCCGCGCCAATCTGATAAGGTGCGAATCATGTTGCAGCGCCGCATGGCGCTGCTTGAGGTCTCCGGCGTAGCCGTACTGACTACACCGACGGAGAATCCGCCGCATGAGCCTGGACAGCGTTCACTACCTGCGGCCCGCGATGATGCCGCGTTCGATCGCCGTCGTCGGCGCCAGCCCGCGCCACGACTCGCTCGGCCGCTTTGTCTATACGAACGTCATGGCGGCCGGCTTCAAGGGCGAGGTCTATGCCGTCAATCCACGGCATCGGACCATCGACGGGCATCCGTGCCTGCCTTCGCTTGCGGCGCTGCCGTCCAAGGTCGACCTGGCAGTCGTCGTGACCGGCGCGCAGAACGTGCCCGGGATCATCGACGAGGCCGGACGGAAGGGCATCCCGACGATGCTGGTGCTGTCGCCCGGCCTGTGTGAGGACGGGCCGGAGCGGCGCGCACTCGAGGGCGAGGTGCTGGCACGCGCCCGCGCGGCGAAGGTGCGGCTGCTCGGGCCGAACTGCCTCGGCGTGATGCGCCCCGACATCGGGCTGAATGCCAGCTGGGCCAAGACGATGGCCCGGCCCGGCCCGCTGGCGCTGGTGTCGCAGTCGGGCGCCGTGACGACCTCGCTGCTCGACTACGCGTGGACGGCGGGATTCGGATTTTCGTCCGTCATCGCGACCGGCGCGGAGTCCGATGTCACGATCGCCGAGTTCCTCGACTACCTTGCCGGCGATCCGGCCACGCGTTCGATCCTGCTGTACCTGGAAGGCATACACGATGCGCGGCCGCTGATGTCGAGCATCCGCGTGGCCGCGAGTGTGAAGCCGGTGATCGTGCTGAAGGCCGGCCGGCACGCCGCGGGCGCGCGGGTCGTCATGAGCCACACCGGGGCGCTGGTCGGCAACGACGCGGTGTTCGACGCCGCGCTGCGGCGGGTCGGCGCCATCCGCGTGCCGAAGATCGGGCACCTCTTCGCCGCGGCCGAGGCGCTGGCGAGCGGACGCCTGCCGCGCGGCAACCGGCTGGCGATCCTGTCCAACGGCAGCGGGCCGGGCGCGCTCGCCGCGGATGCCACGGAAGACAACCACGTCGAGCTCGCGAGACTCTCCGACACGACGCGCGCGGCGCTCGACGCTGCGCTGCCGCCGGGCTGGTCGCACGCGAACCCGGTGGACGTGCTGGCTGACGGGGATGCAGGCCGGATGGCCGCCGCGCTGCAGCTGCTGATCGACGATCGCGCGAACGACGGCGTGCTGGTGCTGTTTGCGCCGACGCCGAGAGTCGGCGCCGAGCAGGCAGCGCGCGCGATGCTGCCGATCGCCGCCGCGGCCGAGAAGCCGGTCGTCAGCGCCTGGCTCGGCGAGAAGGACGCGGGCCGCGGGCGCGCAGCGTTCAAGGCGGCCTCGCTGCCGGCGCTGCAGAACCCCGAGCGCGGCGTCGAGTGCTTCGGATATCTCGCGCAGTACATCCGCAACCGCGAGCTGCGGCTGCAGGTGCCGCCGCCGCGCATCGACGAACTCAAGTTCGACGTGCAGGCGGCGCGTCGCATCATCGATGCGGCGCGCAGCGCCGGGCGGCACACGCTCGACGAGCAGGATTCCAAGGCACTGCTGGCCTCGTTCGGCATCGAGACCGCGATGGGGCTCTTTGCACGAAGCGCGATGGAGGCGCGGCAGGCCGCGCAGCAGCTCGGCTTCCCGGTCGTGCTGAAGGTGCGCGCCGACGGCATCACGCACAAGAGCGATGTGGGTGGCGTGATCCTCGGTGTTCAGACCGTCGACGAGGTCGAGCGCGGGTTCGAGGCGATCGCGCAGCGTCTCGCCGAACGCGCGCCGACGGCGCGCTTCATCGGCGTTCTGGTGCAGAAGATGGTGCAGCGTCCGCAGGGACGCGAGCTGATCGTCGGGCTGACGCGCGATCCCAACTTCGGCCCGGTCGTCACCTTCGGCATGGGCGGCATCGCAGTCGAGATCTTCAAGGACTCGGCGATGGCCCTGCCGCCGCTGAACGCGTTCCTGGCGCGGGACCTGATTTCGCGCACGCGCGTGGCGCGCATGCTCGATGCGTTCCGCGGTGCGCCGGCGGTCGACATGGATCGGGTCATCGACGTGCTGCTGCGGGTTTCGGAGCTGGCCTGCGAGATCCCGGCGCTGCGCGAACTCGACATCAATCCGCTGCTCGCCGACGAGCACGGCGTCATTGCGCTCGACGCGCGCGTTCTGGTGTCCGATGGCGCGCTGGCGGCGGACGCCACGTACTCACACCTGGCGATCCACCCGTATCCGCGGGCACTGGTGCGCGATGTGACCGTGAAAAATGGCCACGTGCTGCTGCGTCCGATCCGGCCCGAGGACGCCGAGGCCGAGAAGCGCTTCATCAGCCGCCTGTCTCCGCGGACCTCCTACCTGCGCTTCCACGCGCCGATCCGCGAGCTGACGCTGGAGCGTCTGGTGCGCTACACGCAGATCGACTACGACCGCGAGATGGCGTTCGTCGCAATCGACACCTCGGAAGAGCAGCACGAGATCCGCGGCATCTCGCGCTACACCTGCAATCCCGACGGCAAGACGGCGGAGTTCGGCGTCATCGTCGAGGACGCGTGGCAGGGACGCGGCGTCGGCCACGTTCTGATGCAGGCGATCGAGGACACGGCGCGCGCGCGCGGACTGACGGAGCTGATCGGCCTGGTCCTGAAGGAAAACGACGAAATGGGCCAGCTGATGCGCAAGCGCGGCTACGCCCCGCACCGCGACGAGGAAGACCCGGGCGTCCTGCGCTACATCAAACCGCTGGTCGAGCCCGCGCCCGGGCCGGTGGAAGCTGCCGCCGCCGAGTGACACGCAGGGCGAGCCGGGCGGGTCGCCCGATTCCGGCTCTTACAATTCGCGTTCGATTCTTCCTGCGCACCATGTGATGCGCCACCTCCATGCTTCGCACAACACTCACCCGGCTGCTGTGGTGCCTGGGACTGGCCGCGAGCCTGCTCGCGACGGCCCATGCGCAGTCGACCAATGACAAGCGCGGCTTTCTGTTCGAGATCCGCAAGGGCAGCCAGTCCGCACTGCTGATGGGCACGATCCATGTCGGGCGGCCCGAGTTCTATCCGCTGCCGCCTCCGGTCCTCGCGCGCATCGAGGCTGCGCAGACGATCGTGCTCGAGGCCGATGTCACCGATACCGCGCGCGCGATCGCAGCCACACAGAAGTACGCGGTCTACGCCGCCGGCGACCCGGGGCTCGATACGCGTCTGCCGGAGTCGCTGAAGGCGCGCATCGAGGCGATTGCCGGGCGCAATCAGCTCGACATGACGCCGCTGTGGCGCATGAAGCCGTGGATGCTCGGCAATGTGCTCGCGCTGTTCGAGGCGGCCCAGGCCGGCTACATGCCCGCGCTGTCGGTCGAGGCCTACCTGACGCGGATCGCGAAGCAATCCGGCAAGCCAGTGCTCGAACTCGAAAGCATCGAGCAGCAGTTCGAGCTGTTCGAACGGGCGAGCTTTGCCACCCAGGTGGCGTTCCTTGAGGACGCCGTGAAGGCGGTCGAGACGCGCTCGGCGCGGCGGGAGATCAACCGCATCGCGCAGGCCTGGGAGACCGGCGATTACCAGGCGCTCGAGCGGCTGCTCGCCGAGATGCGTGCGCAGAGCACGCCGGGGGCCCGTTTCACGATCGACACGATCCTCCTCGGCCGCCATCCGGCGATCGTGCGCAGGATCGAGACCCTGATGGCAGACGGCCGCATGCACCTGTTTGCCGTCGGTTCGCTGCATCTGCCCGGGCCGGATGGTCTGGTCGCGATGCTGCGGGCGCGCGGCTACACGGTGACACCGCTGTAGGAGGTTCATGCGCGCAAGGCTGCCGCGCAGCGATCGCCTGGATATCGAACTGGGCGGTGCCAGCTGGACCCTGCTGGCGCAGCGCGCCGCCATCTGGCGTGAGCGCCACTGGCTGGTGCTCGCCGACGCGCATTTCGGCAAGGCCGCAGCATTCCGGGCGCGCGGTGTGCCGGTGCCACAGGGAACGACGTCCGAGAACCTCGCGCGGCTCGAGGCGCTGGTGGCGGCGACGCAGCCGGAGGCGATCGTCTTTCTCGGCGACCTGTTCCACGCGCGCGAAGCGCACGCGCCGGCGACGCTGGCAGCGTTCCGGGAATGGCGGGAACGGCATGCGGCGCTTGAGCTGGTCCTGGTCGAAGGCAATCACGACCTCGCCGCGGGTCCTCCGCCCGCGGCGCTGCGGATCCACTGCGAAACCGAACCGTGGCGCGTGGACACGATGGCGTTCTGTCATCAGCCGCAGCAGGTGCGCGGCGCCTGCACGATGGCCGGCCACGTGCATCCGACGGTGCGCCTGCATGGTCGTGGCGCCGACAGCGTGCGGCTGCCGTGCTTCTGGGTGCGCGACAGTCTCACCGTGCTGCCCGCGTTCGGATCGTTCACCGGCGGTGCCAGCATTGCGCGCGGGCCCGGTGAGCGCGTCATCGCGCTCGCCGAAGACCGGCTGTTCGAGATTCCGCAGCTTCGCGGCGCGGCCTGATCAGGCGCGCTGTCGGAAGAGGTAGGCATCCATCGCCAGCACGCCGCTGTCGACGCCGGCATCGATGTGTTCGACCAGCGGCGCCGGACCGGCAGCGCCGAATGCCACCATCAGTGGCAGGAAGTGCTCCGGTGTCGGATGCGCGCGGCGCGCGTGCGGCGCCCGTTCGAGCCAGGCTGCGAGCGCAGAGCGATCGTCCGAGCGCAGCGCATTGTCGACCCACTGGGTGAACTCGCTGACATAGGCGGCGGGTGCGCGCTCGTCGATGGACATCGAGCCGCGTCGTCGCGCGTCCATGATCCACTCGTGCAGGTTGTGCGTCATGTGCCCCGAGCCCACGATCAGCACGCCGTCCTGCGACAACGGAGCCAGCGCCGCGCCGACGCGCAGGTGGTGCTCGGCGTCGAGCGAGGGCTGAATCGAGATCTGGGCGGTGGGCACGTTCGCCTGCGGATACAGCCGCAACAGCGGCACCCATGCGCCGTGATCCAGTCCACGGCAGCCGTTGGCAGTGGCCGTGATGCCGGCATCTCGCAGCAGCTGTAATGCGCGCTGCGCCATGTCCGGCGCGCCCGGCGCTGCATAGTGGATTCGGTAGAGCTCCTGCGGAAACCCGCCGAAATCGTGAATCGTCTCCGGTTGCTTCGACACGGCGACCATGGGCAATTCGGTCTCCCAGTGTGCCGATGCCACCAGAATCGCGCGCGGTGGCGGCAGGCGCCGACCGAGTTCGGACCAGACTTCGCCGGCGCGGCCCGCGCTGATCGCGTGCATCGGCGAACCGTGCGAAATGAAGAGGGTCGGCAGGGAGGTCATCGTTGGTCCGCAGTGTGCGCCATGCCGCGTCGGCACGCGGCATGGCTAGGGTCGATCAGGCCGCCTTCTTGAGCAGGCCTTCTTCCGTCAACGCCGCCTGCACCTGAGGCCGCGCGGCAACACGGGCGACATAGGCGACGAGCAGCGGCCAGCGCGCCAGGTCAATGCCGGTGTACTGCGCCCAGTTGAGCACGGTGAAGAGGTACGCGTCGGCCACCGTGAAGTCCTGGCCCATCAGGTACGGGTGGTTGCCGATCTGCCCTACGATCCAGTCGAGGCGGCCAGTGATCTTGGCGCGGAACTTCGCCTTGGCCTCCTCGGGCATCGTCGGGTCGAACAGCGGCGAGAACTGCTTGTGCAGCTCCGATGTGATGAAGTTGAGCCATTCCTGCAACCGGTAGCGGTCGATCGTGCCGTTCGCGGGCGCGAGCTTGCATGCCGGCGCGCGATCGGCCAGGTATTGCACGATGGCCGGTCCTTCGGTGAGGCGCGTGCCGTCGTCGAGTTCGAGCAGCGGCACGTAGCCCTTGCCGGAGAGTGCGTGGTAGTCATCGCCGGTGTCCGTCTTCTTGCCCTTGAGGTCGACCTTCACCAGGGTGACCGGCAGGCCGGCCTCGCGCGCGACGATGTGGGGCGACAGCGAGCAGGCGCCGGGGGAGTAATAGAGCTTCATCTAGCTTCCTTGTCTTCAGATGGGGTTGATCAGGCGGCTTGCAGGCGCGGGGTCGCGCGGCTAGTGAAGCGGCGGCCCAACGCATAGGCGCCGTCACCGAGCAGGGCCTGGACGAACAGGGTTACCGTCCAGAACACCGGATATTCCCAGCCGCCCTTGGGCGCGGAAAACAGCCAGCCGTTGCCAAGGTGGACCCACGTGGCGCCGAGCATGATCGGGACCAGTGCGAGGGCAACCCAGCGGGTGCCGACGCCCAGAATCAGCATCACGCCGCCGACCAGTTCGGCGCCGAAGGTGATGTAGGCCAGCGCGCCGGGCAGGCCCAGCGACTGGAAGAACTGCTCGGTGCCGGGCAGCGTGAAGACGAGGAGCTTGAGCAGCGCGTGGGCCACGAACATCGCGCCGAGGGCGAGGCGCAGGATCAGCGCGGCGTAAGGGGCGGTCTTGGTGTCGATCATGAATTTCTCCATCGGGTTCGGGTTCCCGGCGGCAGGCGCCGGACAGAACGAACTCTAGATATCCCGAAGCGCGCGATAAAGATCATAAGAAAAGAAACATTGTCCCGAAAATTGGGATAATGAGGCATGGACCGTTGGCAGGCGATGGAGGCGTTCGTCCGGACTGTGGAGTCAGGCAGCTTCGTCGGCGCAGCGGAACGGGTCGGGCTTTCCACGTCGTCGCTGTCGCGGCTCGTAGCCGATCTGGAACACCATCTTGGCGCGCGGCTGCTGAACCGGACAACGCGCCGGCTGTCGCTGACCGAAAGCGGCCAGTCGTACTACGAGCGCTGCGTCACGCTGCTTGCCGATCTGGCCGAGGCCGAAGCCATCGCCGGTCTCGCCGCCGCCGAGCCGCGCGGCACGATCCGCATTACCTGCTCCTACAGCATGGCCGATCAGCGCGTGGCCCCAGCGATCGCCACTTTCGCCGAGCAGCACGAACAGGTGAAGTTCGAGCTCTCGGTGTCGGACCGCTTCGTCGATCTGGTGGAAGAAGGCTTCGATTTGGCAGTCCGGGTCGGTCCGGTGGGCAGCGACCGGCTGGTGGCGCGGCGGCTCGGTTCGACGCGACTGGTGCCCTGTGCGTCTCCGGCGTACCTGAAGAAGCACGGCGTGCCGGGCGCGCCGGCGGACCTGTCGAAGTTCAACGCGCTGACGTACGCGTATTCGAGCGCGCTGCGCCTATGGCGCTTCACCGATGCAGCCGGAGAGGTGCACGAAGTGCGCGTCACCGGCAGCCTGCATGCCAACAGCGGCGACGCGCTGCGCTCGGCCGCCATCCGCGGCCTGGGAGTCATCAACGAGCCCGATTTCCTGCTGCGGGATGCGCTGGAACGCGGCGAACTGGTGCGCGTCCTGCCTGAGTACCGGGCGGGTGGCAGCGACATCTGGGCCGTGTATCCGAGCCGACGGCACCTTTCGCTGAAGGTGCGGCTTTTCGTCGACCACATCGCACGCGCGTTCGCGGCCGCCGAAGCAGATTCCGCGCTGCACCAATAGGCCCGAGCCTCTAGAACCCCGGTTGACCGCGGGGCGTCATCTCGGAAATAGTACGAACGTTCGTTTCTTCTGCTTCTGGCGGCCGCGTCCGGCTGCCGGATTTCCAGCATGCCCATCGCCAGTGCGCTGTCATCCATCGCGACCGCCCTGCGTCCCCGCAAGGGCGACCAGACGCGCGCGGCCATCGTCGACGCGGCTCTGGCGATGGCCAGCCGCGATGGGCTGGAAGGTCTGACCATCGGAACGCTCGCCGACCAGATGCAGATGAGCAAAAGCGGGGTGTTCGCGCACTTCGGCTCGCGCGAGGATCTGCAGCTGGCGGTCCTCAAGGAGTACGTGCGCCGCTTCGTCGACGAGGTGCTGCGCCCCGCGGTGAAGAAGCCGCGCGGGCTGCCGCGCCTCGAGGCGATCCTCGACCGCTGGGTCGCCTTTCTCGCGCGCGAGATCACCCGCGGCTGCATCATGATTGCCGGCGCCGTCGAATACGACGACCGCCCCGGCCCGCAGCGCGACGAGATGGTCGCGATCATCGCCGGCTGGAAGGCTGAACTGCTGAAGGCGATCCGCCAGGCGGTCGCCGAGCGGCATCTGCGCCGCGGCGTCGACGCGCAGCAGATGGTGTTCGAGATCTACGGGCTGATGCTGGCGATGCACCAGGATGCGCGCCTGCTCCGCTCGGCCGACGGCACCCGGCGTGCCCGCGCCGGACTGCGCCGTCTCATCGAGGACGCGCGTGCTGCGGCACCGCGCTCCCGTTCCGTTTCATCCCGCCGACCGGCGCAGACGCGGTCGGCACGCGCCACGAAGTAAGGAGATCACGCAATGCCGTCCTACAAGGCCCCGCTACGCGACCAGCAATTCGTCCTGCACGAGGTGCTCGGCGTCGTCGATGCGCTGAAGGAGATGCCGCGCTACGCAGAACTCGATGCGGACCTCGTCAACCATGTGATCGAGGAGGCCGGCAAGTTCTGCGAGGAAATCCTCCTGCCCATCAACCGTTCGGGCGACGAGGAAGGCTGTGTGCTCGATCCCGCGACCAAGTCTGTGAAGACGCCGACGGGATTCAAGGAAGCCTACGACGCGTTCCGCGCGGCAGGCTGGCAGGGCCTCGCCGCCGAGCACGAGTACGGCGGCCAGGGCCTGCCGCACCTGCTGCAGATCATCTTCTACGAGATGCAGTACTCGACCAACCAGGCCTGGGCAATGTACCCGGGCCTGACGATCGGCGCATACGAATGCCTGCTGCGTCATGCATCGGACGAGCAGAAGAATTTGTACCTGCCCAAGATGGTCTCCGGCCAGTGGACCGGGACGATGTGCCTGACCGAGCCGCACTGCGGTACCGACCTTGGCATGCTGCGGACGAAGGCCGAGCCCCAGGCCGACGGCAGCTACAAGCTGACAGGAGAGAAGATCTTCATCTCCTCGGGCGAGCACGACATGGCGGAGAACATCATCCACCTGGTGCTCGCGCGCCTGCCGGATGCGCCGCACGGCACCAAGGGCATTTCGCTCTTCATCGTGCCCAAGTTCGTGCCGACCGGCAGCGGCGCCGACGCGAAGATCGGCGCGCGCAACGGCATCTTCTGCGGCGGACTGGAGCACAAGATGGGGATCAACGGCAACGCCACCTGCCAGATGATCCTCGACGGCGCGACGGGCTGGCTCGTCGGCGAGCCCAACAAGGGGCTTAACGCGATGTTCGTGATGATGAACGGGGCGCGGCTGGGTGTGGGTGTGCAGGGGCTCGGCATGACGGAGGTCGCCTACCAGAACGCCGTGGCCTATGCGAACGAGCGCATCCAGGGCCGGGCGCTCGCCGGTCCGACGAACCCGGAGAAGCAGGCCGATCCGATCATCGTGCATCCGGATGTGCGCCGGAAGCTTCTGACCGCGCGCGCCTACGCTGAAGGCGGACGGGCGTTCGCGTACTGGGTGGCGCTGATGGCCGACACGCAGATCTCGCACCCGGACGAGGACCAGCGCAGGTTCGGCGCGGACATGATGGCGCTGATGACGCCGATCGTGAAAGCTTTCCTGACCGACAACGGGTTCCTGTGCGCCTCGGAGTGCCTTCAGGTGTTCGGCGGACACGGGTACATCCGCCAGAACGGCATGGAGCAGTTCGTGCGCGACGCCCGCATCAACATGATCTACGAGGGCACCAACGCGATCCAGTCGCTCGACCTGCTGGGCCGCAAGATCCTGCTCGACAACGGCGCGAAGCTGCGCGCCTTCGGCAAGATGGTGACCGAGTTCATCGAAGAGAACGGCACCAACCCCGACATGGACGAGTTCGTGACGCCGCTTGCCGACATCGGCAACAAGGTGCAGAAGCTGACGATGGAACTCGGCATGAAGGCGATGGCCAACCGCGACGAGGTTGGCGCGGCAGCGGTGCCCTACCTGCGCGTCGTCGGGCACCTCGTCTTCTCGTACTTCTGGGCGCGCATGGCGAAGGTCGCGGTCGATCGCGTCAAGGCCGACGGTGCCTCGGTGGACCCGTTCTACAAGCACAAGCTGCTGACTGCGCGCTTCTACTTCCAGAGGCTGCTGCCGGAAACGGCGACATTGATTCGCACGGCGCGCGCGGGATCGACCACGCTGATGGAAATGCCGGCCGAGGCGTTCTGAGCGGCACTGTGACGGCAAACCGAAGCACGGGAACAAGACAAGAAGAAGTTTCGGAAACACAACGGAGAATCTGATGAGCAACTTCGTCGTACGCAAGGTCGCCGTGCTCGGCGCCGGCGTCATGGGCGCGCAGATCGCGGCGCATTGCGTCAACGCCAGGGTGCCGGTCGTGCTGTTCGACCTGCCGGCCAGGGACGGCCCGAAGAACGGCATCGTGCTGAAGGCGATCGACAACCTGAAGAAGCTGAGCCCGGCACCGCTCGGCGTGAAGGACGATGCGCAGTACATCCAGGCCGCGAACTACGAGGAGCACCTCGAGCTGCTCCGGGGCTGCGACGTCATCATCGAGGCGATTGCCGAGCGCATGGACTGGAAGCACGACCTGTACAGGAAGGTCGCACCCTACGTCCGCAACGATGCAATCTTCGCGTCGAACACGTCTGGTCTGCCGATCGCCAAGCTCGCCGAGGTGATGGACGCGGGCCTCAAGGCACGCTTCTGCGGCGTGCACTTCTTCAACCCGCCGCGCTACATGCACCTGGTCGAGCTGATCCCGACCCCGGCGACGCAGCCGGCGATCCTCGACGATCTCGAAACTTTCCTCACCTCGACGCTCGGCAAGGGCGTGGTGCGCGCGAAGGACACGCCCAACTTCATCGCCAACCGTGTCGGCATCTTCGGCATGCTGGCGACGATCAAGGAAGCCGAGAAGTACGGGCTGGCGTACGACGTCGTCGACGACCTCACCGGCAGCAAGCTGGGCCGCGCCAAGAGCGCGACCTTCCGCACGGCGGACGTCGTCGGCCTCGACACGATGGCGCACGTGATCAAGACGATGCAGGACACGCTGCCGGCGTCGGTCGATCCGTTCGCGTCGAACTTCGCCACGCCGCCGGTGCTTAAGGCACTGGTCGAGAAGGGCGCGCTGGGCCAGAAGGCCGGCGCCGGCTTCTATCGCAAGGAAGGCAAGGCGATCAAGGTGCTTGACCCGAAAAAGGGCGAGTACGTCGAAAGCGGTGGCAAGGCCGACGAGCTGGTGGTTCGCATCCTGAAGAAGAAGGATCCGGCAGAGCGCCTGAAGCTGCTGCGCGAAACCGATCACCCGCAGGCGAAGTTCCTGTGGGCCATTTTCCGCGACGCGTTCCACTACATCGCGGTGCATCTCGAGTCGATCGCCGACACGGCGCGCGACGTCGATTTTGCGCTGCGCTGGGGCTTCGGCTGGGCCACGGGTCCCTTCGAGACATGGCAGGCGGCGGGCTGGAAGCAGATTGCGGAGTGGGTGCGGGCCGACATCGAGGCCGGTGAAGCGCTATCGAAGGCGCCGCTGCCGAAGTGGGTGTTCGACGGACCGGTCGCCAAGGCCAACGGTGTGCACACCTCCGCAGGTTCGTGGTCACCGGCGCAGAAGAAGTTCATCGCGCGTTCGACGCTGCCGGTCTATGCGCGCCAGATCTTCCGCGCCCCGCTTGCGGGCGAGGGTGCACCCACCGGTGCGACCGGCGGCAAGACGGTGTTCGAGGACGAGTCGGTGCGGCTGTGGACGCTGGAGTCCGGCCTCGCCGCCGAGGTCCTGATCATGTCGATCAAGACCAAGGTGCACGCGATCGGGCCGGGCGTGATTGCCGGTCTGCTGAAGGCAATCGAGCTGGCCGAGGCGCAGTACCGCGGGCTCGTGATCTGGTCTCCTGACGAGCCGTTCTCCGTCGGCGCCGACCTGCAGGCGATGATGCCGGTCTTCATGAGCGGCGGCGGCAAGGCAATCGGCGTCGAGGCGAAGAAGATGCAGGACGCGTGTATGCGGCTGAAGTACGCGCAGGTGCCGACGATCGCCGCGGTGAGCGGCATGGCGCTCGGTGGGGGCTGCGAACTGATCCTGCACTGCTCGAAGGCGGTCGCCTCGCTCGAAAGCTATATCGGGCTGGTCGAGATCGGTGTTGGTTTGGTCCCCGGCTCGGGCGGCCTGAAGGAGGGTGCGCTGCGCGCCGCGCAGGCGGCGCAGGCGGCCGGGATGTCCGACGTGTTCCCGTTCATGAAGAACTGGTTCATGAACGTGGCCACGGCCAACGTGTCGAAGTCGGCGCTCGAGGCCAAGGCCATGGGCTACCTGCGGCCGACCGACACCATCGTCTTCAACAGTTACGAGCTGCTGTGGACCGCGGTTGGCGAGGCCTTCGCGCTGCAGGCCACCGGCTACCGTCCGCCGCTGGTGCCGCTTGGGTTCCCGGTCGCCGGCCGCACCGGAGTCGCGACGATCAAGGCGCAGCTCGCGAACATGCGCGACGGCGGATTCATCAGCGCGCATGACTTCTTCATCGCCAGCGGCATAGCCGACGCGATGTGCGGCGGCGATGTCGAGGCCGGTGCGCTCGTCGATGAGCAGTGGCTGCTCGACCTCGAGCGCAGCTTCTTCGTGACGCTTGTGAATCACCCGAAGACGCAGGAACGCATTATGGGAATGTTGCAGACCGGAAAGCCGGTCAGGAACTGACCGGCTTTCCGGCTTTGCCGGACTTATCGGACGCAAGAGGGGCCTGGCAGCCCCTCTTGGAACTCCCCGCCAAATGATCAAGATGCTGGAGCCAGAGAGAATGACCCGACAAGTTCAAGACGCTTATATCGTCGCCGCGACGCGCACGCCGATCGGCAAGGCGCCCAAGGGCGCGTTCCGCAACGTGAGGCCCGACGACCTGCTCGTCGCCGCGGTCCGCTCCGCGATGAAGCAGGTGCCGAGCCTGGACCCGAAGGCGGTCGAGGACGCGATCATCGGCTGTGCGATGCCCGAGGCCGAGCAGGGACTGAACATGGCGCGCGTCGCCGTACTGCTCGCCGGCCTGCCGAACACCACTGGCGGCATGACGATCAACCGCTTCTGCTCGTCCGGGCTCAATGCCGTCGCGATTGCGGCAGACCGCATCCGGGTCGGCGAGGCCGACGTGATGATTGCCGGCGGCGCCGAGTCGATGAGCATGGTGCCGATGTCCGGCAACAAGCCGTCGTTCAACGCGCACATCTTCGACAAGGACGAGAACGTCGGCATTGCCTACGGCATGGGCATCACGGCCGAAAAGGTGGCTGCCCAGTGGAAGGTCACGCGCGAAATGCAGGACCAGTTCGCCTACGAGTCGCACCAGAAGGCGATCGCGGCGCAGAAGGCCGGCCACTTCGCGGACGAGATGACGCCGGTCGAGGTCATGGAGAAGTTCCCGAACCTCGCGAAGCGCGAACTCGACGTGAAGTCGCGCAAGGTCGAACTCGACGAAGGCCCGCGCGCCGACACCACGCTCGAGGCGCTTGCCAGGCTGAGGCCGGTGTTCGCCGCCAAGGGCAGCGTGACGGCAGGCAACAGCTCGCAGACCTCCGACGGCGCCGGCGCACTTATCCTGGCCTCGGAAAAGGCGATCAAGCAGTTCAACCTGACGCCGCTGGCGCGCTTCGTCAGCTTCGCGATCAAGGGCGTGCCGCCGGAGATCATGGGCATCGGCCCGAAGTACGCGATCCCGGCCGCGCTCGCGATTGCGGGGCTCAAGGCCGAAGACATGGGCTGGATCGAACTGAACGAAGCCTTCGCGGCGCAGGCGGTGGCAGTCGTCAATGACCTCGGGCTCGACCGCAGCAAGGTGAATCCGATGGGCGGCGCAATTGCGCTGGGCCATCCGCTCGGTGCCACCGGTGCGATCCGCTCGGCCACCGTCGTGCACGCGCTGCGCCGGAACAACCTCAAGTACGGCATGGTCACGATGTGCGTCGGCACGGGCATGGGAGCTGCCGGAATCTTCGAGCGCGTTTAGCGCCGCGGGTGAGCGCGATGGGGTGAGCCCATCGCGCGCGCACCCCGGTGTGTGAAGTGGCGGGTGGGCTCCGTCCCGGCGCCCGCGCGCGATTGCAGTAGCAGGCTGCGCGTCGCTCGGCGCGCAGGGGCATGGCGGACGCCTCCCTCCAGGAGTTCGCCGGCACAGCGGAGCAGGGATGAAGCACTCGACCGTCGCGGCCAGGGACGGGTATCAGCTGTCGGCGCACTCGTTCGGCGATGCCCGGGCGGCGCGTGCCGCCGTGCTGATCGTCCCGGCGATGGGAGTCGAGCAGGAGTACTACGCGCCGTTCGCGCACTGGCTGGCCGATCAGGGCTACTTCTCCGTCACGTTCGACTACCGCGGCGTGGGCCGTTCGCGGCACGGTTCGCTGCGCGGCCTGAAGGCCGATGTGCTGACGTGGGCGCAGATCGACGCTGCGAGCCTGGTCGACTGGACGGCCGAGCGCAGCTCAGGAAAGCCGCTGCTGTGGGTCGGCCATAGCCTCGGCGGGCAGATCCTGGGGCTGCTGCCGAATGCCGGACGGGTCTCCGCGATGTCCACCGTGGCGGCCGGCAGCGGCTACTGGCGCGACTACACGCCGGGCCTGAAGCGCATCGCCCCGCTGCTCTGGTACCTGATTGTCCCGACGCTGGTGCCGCTGTTCGGCTACTTTCCGGGACAGAAGCTGAACATGATCGGCAATGTGCCGGCGGGCGTCATGCGCCAGTGGCGCTCGTGGTGCCTGAGTCCGGACTATCTGTTCGGGGTCGAGGATCCGCAGTGGCGCGTCACCTACGCAGCGCTGCAGCAGCCTATCCTCTCGCTTTCGTTCACGGACGACGAATACATGTCGGCACGCAATACGGATTCGCTGCATTCCTTCTATGCAGGCGCGCCGCGGACGATGCGCCGCGTGATGCCGGCGGAGATCGGCGCCGACCGCATCGGCCACTTCGGCTTCTTCCGTCGCCGCCATGGCGCCGCGCTCTGGCCCCTCGTCGGCGACTGGCTCGCCACGGTTGCGCGCTGAGGGCGTCATGGGTGTCGCCGAGCGCTTCTACGAGGCTTTCATGGTGCGGGACCACTACACCATGGGCCTGCTGTATGCGAACCATGCCACCTTCCGTGACCCGGTGTTTCCGCGCCTGACGGCGCAGGGAGTGCGGCTGATGTGGCAGATGCTGCTGTCGGAAGCCGAGGACCTCGAAGTCAGCGTCAACATCCTCGAGGACACGGCAGACCACGCCAAAGTCGACTGGACTGCACGCTACACATTCACCCCGACGAAGCGAGTGGTCGTGAACAAGGTGCACACCGAGATGGTGATCGCGGCCGGAAAGATCGTCCAGCAGGTGGACGACTTCAGCTTCTGGCGCTGGTCGGGCCAGGCGCTGGGATGGAAAGGCTGGCTGCTCGGCCCCACCCCGCTGGTGCGCGACAAGGTGCGCGCCAAGGCGGCGAAGTCGCTGAAGGAATTCGCGCAGTTCGTCGCGCTGACCAGCCGCGACGGCAAGTGAGATCGATTCGAAGGAGAGTCCGTGAGCATTGCAGTCGAGACGAAGAACGGTGTGGCACGCATCGCGATTGCGCGGCCCGGTAAGAAGAACGCGATCACCGTTGCGATGTACCAGGCAATGGCCGATGCGATCGGTGCCGCGCACGACGACGGAACGGTGCGCGCAATCCTGATTCATGGCGGGCAGGACATCTTCACGGCCGGCAACGACCTCGAAGACTTCATGAAGAACCCGCCGACCGGAATGGACGCGCCGGTGTTCCAGTTCATGCAGGCTCTGGGTCTGTCGGAAAAGCCGGTGGTCGCCGCCGTGAACGGAGCGGCAGTCGGCATCGGCACGACGATGCTGATGCACTGCGACCTTGTCTACTGCGCCGACAACGCGATGTTCTCGATGCCGTTCGTCTCGCTCGGACTGTGCTCGGAGTTCGCGTCGAGCCTGACGATTCCGCTCGCGGCCGGCTACCACAAGGCAGTGGAGAAGCTGCTGCTGGCCGAGCCGATCAGCGCCGAGGAGGCGCTCGAGATGCGCATCGTCAACCGCATCCTGCCTCCGGGCGAGGTGCTCGACCATGCGATCCGGCAGGCCGAGCGCTTCAATGCCCTGCCGCCGGCCTCGGTGCGCGAGACCAAGCGCCTGATGAAGATGTCGTGGAAGGCGATGACCGAGAAACTGATCGTCGAGGAGGCGAAGTCATTCGAGAAGATGCTGCGCAGCGCCGAGGCGAAGGAGGCATTCACCGCCTTCTTCGAGCGGCGCAAGCCGGATTTCTCGCGCTTCAGCTAGGACACGCGGGAGCCCGTCATGGCGCTGCGCCACGAGATGACGCTCGAGAAGCTCAATAGCCGCTCGGGTGACAACCTGCCGGGGTGGTTCAGCATGAAGGTCGTCGAGGTGCGCGAAGGCAGCCTGACGATGGAATACCGGATCCGGCCGCAGTACCTCGCGCCCAACGGCTTCCTGCATGCCGCATCGGTCATCGCGCTGGCGGACACCTCCGCGGGCTACGCGACGATCGCGCACCTGCCGGAGGGCGCGACCAACTTCACGACGATCGAACTGAAGTCCAACTTCATCGGCACCGCCACCGAAGGCACATTGCGCTCGGTCGCGACCTCGGCACACCAGGGCCGGACCACGCAGGTGTGGGACGCCGTCGTGACGCACGTCGAAAGCGGCAAGACGATTGCGCTGTTCCGCTGCACGCAGATGATCCTCTGGCCCAAAGGCTGAGAAATGCTGGACATCGCGACACGGCTGGCGCTCGGGCCCCTGCTGGCGGCCCAGGCGCTGCGCTTGCGCCGCACGGCGATCGAACTGCCGGAGCCGGACGGCCCGCGGCGCGGCATCGCGGGGCGCGGTCCACCGGTGTTGCGGCTGCTGGTCGCAGGCGATTCAAGTGCCCTGGGGGTTGGCGCGCGGACGCAGCGCGACGCGCTGGTGGTGCCGATGGCCGAGCGGCTCGCGCGGGGACTGGAAGGCGCGGTGGCCTGGCAGCTCGTGGCCGAATCCGGCCTGACGTCCGAAGGCGTGGTGCAGCGGCTGATCCGTGCGCGACCACGTGCCGCCGATGTCGCGGTCGTCATCGTCGGCGTCAACGACATCACGAAGGACGTGCCGCTCGCATTTGCGATCCGCCAGCGCATGCTCATGTCCGACTGGCTGCAGGTGCACGCCGGCGTGCGTCACGTCGTCTTTCCATCGCTGCCGGAAATGGAGAAGTTCCCGGCGCTGCCGCGACCGCTCGCCTGGTACGCGGGCCAGGCTGCACGCCGCAACAACCGCGCGCAGGCCCGCTGGGCCGCGCGGCACCCCGGGGTCACGCACGTCGTGATGGACGGCATCGCGCGCCCGGATCTCTTCTGCGAGGACGGCTTCCATCCGGCGCCGGCGCTCTACGCGCGCGTCGCCGATCGTCTCGCCGACCGCATCGTTCACCTCGTGCGCGACGATGCGCGCGAAGCCACCATTCGGGAGACCGCATGAACCTCAAGGGCAGGACCATCTTCATCTCGGGCGCCTCGCGCGGCATCGGGCTGGCAATCGTCAAGCGCGCAGCCGCCGACGGCGCCAATGTCGCCATCGCCGCCAAGACCGCAGATCCGAATCCCAGGCTGCCGGGCACGATCCACAGCGCCGCCGCCGAGATCGAAGCGGCCGGCGGCAGGGCGCTGGCCATTCAGTGTGATATCCGGGACGAGGATCAGGTCGTCGGCGCAGCGAGGAAGGCCGCCGAGACCTTCGGCGGCATCGACATCCTGATCAACAATGCCAGCGCTATCAACCTGACGCCGACCGAGACGACGCCGATGAAGCGCTTCGACCTGATGTTCGGCGTCAACGTGCGCGGCACCTTCCTCTGTACGCAGGCCTGCCTGCCGTATCTCAAGCAGTCGGGCGAGCGCAAGCGCAATCCGCACATCCTGACGCTGTCGCCGCCGCTCAACATGGAACCGCGCTGGTTCGCGCCGCACGTCGCCTACACGATGGCGAAGTACGGCATGAGCATGTGCGTGCTCGGGCACGCCGAGGAGTTCCGCCCCTACGGCATCGCCGTCAACGCGTTGTGGCCGCGCACCGTCATCCAGACCGCCGCGCTGCAGATGATTCCGGGCGTGCGACCCGAGCATTGCCGCACGCCCGAAATCATGGCGGACGCCGCCCACGCCATCCTCACCTCGGAGTCTGCGACGACGACCGGCAACTTCTTCATCGACGAGGAAGTGCTTGCGAAGGCGGGCGTCACCGACCTCGGCAGGTATTCAGTGGTGCCCGGCAGCCGCCAGCTGATGCCGGACCTGTTCCTCTGAGCGGCGGGGCGGTCGCAGCGCCCGCGGGGCCGGCAATCCGCCGGACGGTGTAGGGCGTCAGAAACAGGGCCTCTGCAGACGCCCTTTTTCCTTGACTGCCGGCAGCCGGTCACGGCGGCGCGTGCGGTAGATTCGATGCGTCGGGGGCACAATGAAGACACCACTGAATCGAATGCCGGCCACGCGGCTGGCGCGCATGATCGCCGCGCATGAAGTCAGTTGCGAAGCGGTCACCCATTCGTTCGTCGACGCGCTCCATGAGCAGGAACCGCAGGTGCGCGCGTTCGCCTGGGTCGAACCGGCCCGCGCGCTCGAGACCGCGCGCGAACTCGATCGCGTCGACTGGCGCGGACCGCTGCATGGCCTGCCGGTGGCCGTGAAGGACAACATCGACACGGCCGACATCGCGAGCGAGTACGGCTCGGCGATCTTTCTCGGTCACGTGCCGCAGGCCGATGCCGCGTGCGTCGCTGCCCTGCGCAGTGCCGGCGCCTACGTATTCGGCAAGACCGTGACCGCGGAGCTCGCCAACTTCACCCCGGGGCCGACGCACAACCCGCGCGGGCTCGGACACACGCCCGGCGGCTCTTCGAGCGGATCGGCGGCTGCGGTCGCGGCGCTCATGGCGCCGTTTGCGCTCGGCACCCAGACGGCGGGCTCGGTGATCCGGCCGGCGTCATTTTGCGGTGTCGTCGGATTCGTGCCGACGCGGGGCGCGGTGCCTCGCTCCGGCGTGAAGCCGGTGTCGGACACGCTCGACGTGGTGGGCGCATTCGCGCGCAGCGTGGAGGAGGTCGCGTTCGTGGCGGCCAGCATGGCGTTGAGGCCGCAGTGGCAGCACGCGCCGGCCAAGGCGCAGGCGCCGCGGATCGCGTGGACGGCGACGCCGTGGCAGGCGCAGCTAGCGCCGTCGATGCTGGCGGCGCTCGAGAAGGTGGCACGGCTGCTCGGCGCGCGCGGCGCGCGGGTGCGCGAAATCGCCTGGCCGTATGAGGCGTCTGGCGACCAGCCGGCCTTCTCGCGCCTCGCCGACGCGCAGCGCATCGTGCAGCTGTTCGAAACGGCAAGGCAACTCGGCCCCGAGGCGCAGTACCGGCGCGAGCTGCTGTCGAGCCGGCTCGCATCGCTGATCGACGAGGGACGGGCGGTGAGCGGTCCCGAGTACGTCGAGGCGCTGCAGGTCGGGCGCCAGTGTGTAGCCGCACTCGACCTGCTGTTCGGTGACGCCGAGGTCGTGCTGACGCCGAGCGCTCCGGGCGAGGCACCACTGGGGCTGGGCGCCACCGGTGATCCGCAGTTCAACCGGCCGTGGCACTTCCTTGGCGGACCGCAGATCAACGTGCCCGTGCCGACAACGATCGCGCGCGGCGAAAGCGGGCTGCCGCTCGGGCTGCAGGTGGTCGCGCGGCCGGGCGAGGACGAGCGCGCGCTGGCCGCAGCGAGCTGGATCGAGGCGCAACTGGCGGCCTACTGACGCTCCCGGCATGGCTGTCATACGCGACCGAATTCCGCACTTCTCGACGTCGGTGCCGGTCATCGTCATCGGTGCCGGCGCCGCCGGCGCGCTGGCCGCGCTCTCCGCGCGCGACGTCGGGGCCAAGGTGCTGGTGCTCGAGCGCGACGCCGCGCCGACCGGCGCGACCGCGTCTTCTTCGGGAATGATCCCGGCAGCCGGCACGCGCGCGCAGAAGGCGCGCGAGATCAGCGATTCCCCGGAGCAGTTCGCCGACGACATCCAGTCGAAGTCGAACGGCCGCTCGGCTGCGCACCTGGTCGAGGCTTACACGCGCGCGGCCGCCGGGACGATCGACTGGATCGAGACAGCCTGCGGAGTCGGCTTCGAACTCGTCGAGGGAACGGCGCCGGGGCACACGGCGGCGCGCATGCATTCGCTGGCCGAGCGGGGCGGCACGGCGTTCCTCTCGGCGCTGTACCGGGCGCTCGCGGCCCGCGGCGTGCGCATGCAGCCGGGCTCCCGCGTGACCGATCTCTATGTTGACGGCGAACAGCGCGTGCTCGGCGTGCGTGTCCTGCGCGGCGAACGCGAGACGGTCGACGTCGGCTGCTCGGTGCTGGTCGTCGCGACCAACGGCTTTGCGGGCAATGCGGAACTGGTGGCGCGCCATCTGCCCGATGTGCGGACGCTGCCGTTTGCCGGGCACACGGGCAGCCAGGGCGATGCGCTGGCGTGGGGCGGCGAACTCGGCGCCGCGGTCGAGGACCTGGATGGCTTCCAGGCGCACAGCTCGGTCGTCATGCCGCAAAGGCTGCAGTTGCCGTGGGCGCTGATGACCGAGGGCGCGATCCAGGTGAACCGTCTCGGCGAGCGCTTCGGCAACGAGCATGAGGGCTACTCCGAAAGCGCGCTCTTCGTGCTGGCGCAGCCGGAGGGCATTGCCTTCAACATCTACGACGAGCGCATCCACGAGGTGGGGCTGACGATGCCCAACTATCCGGAGGCGGTTGCCAACGGGCTGATCAAGCGCGGTTCCACGCTTCGCGACCTTGCCGAAACGCTGGGAATCGACCGCGCCGGACTCGAGCAGACGGTGGCACTCGTGAACGCGCTCGCGTTCGAGGACGACATCGACGACTTCGGCCGCAGCTTCCATGCGTCGCAGATGCTGCTCGGTCCGTACTACGGAGTGCAGGTGACGAGCGCGCTGCTCGGCACCGAGGGCGGGCTCGCGATCGATGCGGGAGGGCGCGTGCTGCGGGCCGACGGCAGTGCGCTGCCGAACCTGCTGGCAGCCGGCGGCGCGGCGCGAGGACTCTCTGGCGACGCCGGAGGCGGCTACCTCGAGGGCAACGGCCTGCTGGCGGCCGTGGTCGGCGGCTACCTCGCCGGACGCACCGCCGCGGAACTGGCGTACTGACGCCGGTCCGGACGCCGCTCTACAGCGCCGGCAGCGGCCGCGGCTGCCGGTGCTCGTCGGTCGCCACGTAGACCAGCGTCGCCTCGGTCACCTTCACCACCTCCTTCTGCAGGCGGTTGCGCTCGGCGTACACCTCGACCTCGACCGTCACCGAGGTGCGGCCGGTCTTCAGGACGTTGGCGTAGAAGCTGACGAGATCGCCGACGAAGACCGGCTGCTTGAACAGGAACGACGTCACCGCGACCGTCGCCACCCGTCCCGAGGCGCGGCGTGCGGCCGGTATCGCACCGGCGATGTCGACGTGCGACATGATCCAGCCGCCGAACACGTCGCCGTGGATGTTCGCGTCCGATGGCATCGGCATCATGCGCAGCACCGCGACCTGGTCCTCTGGCAACTGCGTCGCGCTCGTCATGACGGCCTCCTGGATGAATCCTGCGTGCCCGCATCGGGCGAATTGGCCAGCGCGGCCCGTGCCATCCGGTCCACCAGGCCGGGCGCCAGCATCTTGAGCCAGAGGCCGATGCGGCCGCGCGCGGTCATCACGACCTCACGACGCCGGGCGCGCATGCCGTCGACGATGAGCCGGGCACATTCGTCCACCGGCATCGCCCCGGCTTCGGACAGGCCCGAGACTCCGGCGGGTTCGCCGCGACCGTTCCAGCCGCGGCGCCTGATCTCAGTGGCGACGACGCCGGGAAATGCCACCATCACCGCAATGCCGTCGTCCGCCGCTTCGATCCGCAGCGCGTCGAGAAACCCGGATTGCGCGAACTTGCTGGTGCAGTAGGTCGTGCGTTCCGGCACGCCGGTGCGACCGGCGAGCGACGACACGCCCACGATGAGCCCGCGTGCCTGCTTCAGGTGCGGGTAGGCGTGCCGGACGCACCAGATCGTGCCCATCGCATTGATGCGGAACAGCCGTTCGAAGGTGGTGAAGTCGTCGATCCCGGTGAAGCGCGCATGCATCGAAATGCCGGCGTTCGCCACCAGCACGTCGATGCCTCCGAACGCCGCGACCGCCCGCTCGATCAGGCGCCGGCAGTCCTCCTCGACGCCGACATCGGTGACAACCTCGATCGCCTCCGCACCGAGGGCGCGGCACTCGGCCGCCGCGCGCTCCAGGGCTTGCTGCGTGCGTGCTGCCAGTGCAAGCTTCGCGCCCTCGCGCGCCAGCTGCCGCGCCAGCTCCGCGCCGATGCCGTCACTGGCCCCGGTAATCACAACGGATTTGCCCGCAAAGCTCATGTCTTGGCGAGTGGATAATCGCGCAATGTTGCCAACTCTGCGCGAGTGTACGCATCGCTCGGTCACCCTCCCGCCAGGCGGGATAGAGGGGAGGGTGCCGTGCAGTTGATGTTCGGCGCAGCGCACGGCCGCTCCGGAGCGAAGCCGACACTACCAAGCGCACGCGGAGCGGGCGTCCCGCCGCGAGCGCACGTGCGACCCGAAGGGTCGCGTACGTGAGCGGCGACTCCTGATGAGGTGGTCCACTCCCCACGAAGCCCTGCCATCGACGCGCACCGAGCGCGCCGACTGGCGCACGCTGCGTACGTTGCTGCCCTACCTGTGGGCCTACAAGGGGCGCGTGCTGTTCGCGCTGGCGTGCCTGGTCGCGGCGAAACTCGCCACGGTCAGCGTGCCGATCCTGCTGAAGGGGATTGTCGACAGCCTGTCGCCAAGGGCGCAGGGCGCGGCGGGAATGCTGATCGTTCCGGTGGCGCTGGTCGTCGGTTACGGCCTGCTGCGGCTATCGACGTCGCTCTTCACCGAGCTGCGCGAATTCTTCTTCGTCAACGTGACGCAGGCGGCCATGCGCACGCTCGCGCTGAAGACATTCCGGCACCTGCACTCGCTGTCGCTGCGCTATCACCTCGAGCGGCGCATGGGCGCGGTCACGCGCGAGATCGACCATGGCATCCGCGGCATCTCGTCGCTGATCAGCTTCACGCTGTATTCGATCCTGCCGACGCTGATCGAGATCACGCTGGTGGTCGCTTACCTGGTCTGGAACTACGAGGTCTGGTTCGCGGTGATCGTCGGCGTCAGCCTGGCCTTCTACATCGTCTTCACGGTCACGGTGACCAACTGGCGCACCGTCGTGCGGCGCCGCTGGAACGAACTGGAGACGAAAGCGCAGTCTCGGGCGGTCGATTCGCTGCTCAACTTCGAGACGGTGAAGTACTTCGGCAACGAGGACTACGAGGCGCGCCGCTACGACGAAACGCTGGCCGCGAGCCAGCGCACCGCCGTCATGTCGCAGCAGTCGCTCAACGTGCTCAACGCCGGGCAGCAGGTGATCATCGCGATCGCGCTGACGCTGATCCTGTGGCGCGCGGCGGTCGGCGTTGTCGATGGCCGCATGACGATCGGCGACCTGGTGCTGGTCAACGCCTTCATGATCCAGCTCTACATCCCGCTCAACTTCCTCGGCGTCATCTACCGCGAGATCAAGCAGAGCCTGATCGACATGGACCGGATGTTCTTGCTGCTCGAGCAGAACCGCGAAATCGCCGACGCATCGGACGCGCGACCGCTGGTGATCGGCGCCGCGGCGGTCCGCTTCGAGCACGTGGAATTCGCCTACGACCCACGCCGTCCGGTGCTGCGCGACGTCGACTTCACGATTGCAGGCGGCACGACGACGGCCGTCGTCGGCGCCACCGGATCGGGCAAGTCCACGCTGGCGCGGCTGCTGTTCCGATTTTACGACGTCGGCAGCGGCGCCGTGAAAATCGACGGGCAGGACGTTCGTTCGGTCACGCAGCAGAGTCTGCGCGCGGCGATCGGCATCGTGCCGCAGGACACCGTGCTGTTCAACGACACGATCGAATACAACATCGCCTACGGCCGGCCCGGGTCCGGGCGCGACGCCGTGGTGGCCGCCGCCCGTGCCGCCCACATTCACGATTTCATCGAGTCGCTGCCGGACGGCTATGCCACGCTGGTGGGCGAGCGCGGACTCAAGCTCTCCGGCGGGGAGAAGCAGCGGGTGGCGATTGCCCGCACGCTGCTCAAGGACCCGGCGATCCTGGTGTTCGACGAAGCCACTTCGGCGCTCGACTCCCGCACCGAGCAGGTCATCCAGCAGGAGCTCGAGTCGATTTCCCGCACGCGCACGACGCTGGTCATCGCGCACCGTCTGTCCACGGTCGTGCACGCCCATCAGATCCTGGTGATGGATCACGGCCGCATCGTCGAGCGCGGAACGCATGCCGAGCTGCTGCAGCGGCGCGGGGCCTACGCCGCGATGTGGGACATCCAGAGCCGCGAGCGCGAGCGGTCGGGTGCTGCGTCTGAATCGGTGCGGGTAGCCTGAATTTCCGGCGATTGCACGCGTCGCGCCGGGCTTACACTCGCCGCCGCATTGGGCCGGAGGTGAGTGATGGGCAGCAGAAGGGTGCAGGCGGCGGTTGCCGCAATCTTATGTTTGGCCTGCGTGACGGTTCACGCGCAGACCGCCGACGCGCCGAAGCAGCCGCCCACGCTGCAGAAGGTCCGCGACACCGGCGTCATCACGCTGGCGCACCGGGAATCCTCGATCCCGTTTTCCTATCTTGACGACGGCAAGCGGCCGGTCGGCTATGCGCTCGATCTGTGCCTGCGCGTCGTAGAGGCGCTGCGGCGCGACCTGAGGATGCCGAACCTGCGTGTCGAGTACCTGGCGGTGACACCCGCGCAGCGTATTCCGGCGATCGTCGAAGGCAAGGCCGACCTCGAATGCGGCAACACGACGAATACCGCCGCGCGTCGCAAGCAGGCCGCCTTCACCGTCACGCACTACTTTGCCGGCGGTCGGCTGCTGGTGCGGGCCGACTCCGGCATCGAGCGCCTCTCCGGCATGCGCGACCGGACCATCGTCGTCAACGCCGGCTCCACGCACGCCGCCTTCCTGGCTCGCGCGCAGGAAAAAGGCCTGTTCAACGGGCGCGTCATCGAAGCGAAGGACGCCGACGCCGCGTTCGCGGAACTCGAGGCGAAGCGCGCCGATGCCTACCTGCATGACGACATCGTGCTGTTCGCGCTGCGTGCCAACAGCAAGGATCCCAGGCAGTGGAGCGTCGTCGGCGAATTCACGACGGTGGAACCGCTCGCCATCATGCTCCGGCGCAACGACCCCGAGTTCAAGAAGTACGTCGATCTCGTGCTGTCCCGCGCGATGATCGACGGGGAAGTCGCGGCGCTCTACCGCAAGTGGTTCAACTCGCCGATTCCGCCGAAAGGCGTCACGCTCGGCATTCCGGTCAGTCCGCTGCTGCGGGAGCAGTTCACGTTCCCGACCGACAAGGTCGGCGACGAAATCGGGGGCTGACCGCCCGGCGGCCCGGATCGATGGCCGCCGCCCCCGGCGAAACCCGGATTGGCGCGAAAGGTGCGTAGTTGGCCCGGGTACGCTAGATTAGCCATTCGGGCGTGACCAAGCGCACGAAAACCGTGCAAAACGCACGCACCCGCGGGGCGGGGTTCTCGAAAAGGAGCAGAGGAATGATTCGAAATGCAGGCAAGGTCCTGGCCGGAGGACTGGTCGCCGCGGCAACGCTGGTCGCGGCACCCGCGCACGCGGGCAAGACACTGGACGCCATCAAGGCGCGCGGCAGCGTGATATGCGGGGTCAACACCGGGCTCGCCGGCTTCTCGGCCGCCGACAGCCAGGGCAACTGGACGGGTCTCGACGTCGATATCTGCCGCGCGATCGCTGCCGCGGTGCTTGGCGACGGCAACAAGATCAAGTTCGTGCCGCTGAATGCGCAGCAGCGCTTCACTGCACTGCAGTCGGGCGAAGTCGACGTGCTGTCGCGCAACACCACCTTCACGCTGACGCGCGATGCATCGCTCGGCATGTTTATCACAGCCGTGACCTACTATGACGGCCAGGGCTTCATGGTGCCGGTCAAGGGGAAGATCAAAAATGCAAAGGATCTGAAGGGCGCGACGGTCTGCGTTCAATCCGGCACGACGACCGAAAAGAACCTGACGGACTTCTCTCGCGGCAACAATCTCGGCATCAAGCCGGTCGTGTTCGAGAAGGTCGAGGCTGCGACCGGTGCCTATTTCTCCGGGCGCTGCCAGGCCTACACGACGGACGCGTCCGGCCTGGCTTCGGTGCGCAACAAGGAAGCGAAGGATCCGAACGAGCACATGATCCTGCCGACGCTGATCTCGAAGGAACCGCTCGGTCCGATGGTCCGACGCGGGGACGACGAGTGGTTCACGATTGTCAAGTGGGTCGTGTTCGGCCTGGTCGAGGCCGAGGAGTACGGCATCACCCAGAAGAACGTCGACGAAATGGTCAAGACCAGCCAGGACCCGGTCGTCATGCGGATCGTTGGGACTTCGGAAGACACCGGCAAGCTGATGGGGCTTGACAAGAACTGGATGGTCAACGCGCTCAAGGCTACCGGAAACTACGGCGAGATCTTCGATCGCAATGTGGGCCCGAACTCCGGGCTCAAACTGCCACGCGGCCTCAACAGCTTGTGGAGCAAGGGCGGAATCATGTACGCGCCGCCGGTGCGCTAACGGACGTGGCCTGAGCCAGCCTGCGGTTCGCGCCGCAGGCTGCTCTGCGAAGCGGACGCGAGTTCGTCCGCTTCACAGAGCAGAATAAGACCAAGTCTCACCGGAGGAGGCAACGACGTGTCGCAGGCCGTTCCGGGGCGTGCCCCGCCAAAGCGGCGTGACTGGTCCTGGCGCAGCCAGGCCTTCCGCGGCCTCGTCTACCAGATCGTCGCGATCGCATTGATCGTGCTGGCGGCGTGGTTCCTCGCGCACAACACGCTGGAGAACATGCGTGCGCGCGGCATCCAGAGCGGCTTCGGATTCCTGATGACGCCTGCCGGTTTCGACATCGGCGAGCCACTGTTCAACTACGAAGCGCTCGATCCTTACTGGAAGGCTTTTCTCGTCGGCATCGGCAACACGCTGCGGGTCGCCATCATCGGCATCGTGATGACGACGATCCTCGGTACCGTGCTCGGTGTTGGCCGTTTCTCACATAACGCGCTGGTGCGCGGGCTGTGCTACGGCTACGTCGAACTGTTCCGCAACATCCCGGTGCTGCTGCAGCTGCTGATGTGGTACCTGGTGTTCACCGAGATCCTGCCGGATCCATTCGACCCGGTCAGCGCGTTTGGTCTGTTCTTTCTCAGCAAGGGCGGCTTCCAGTACCCGGTGCCGGTGTGGGGCCTGGGGCAGGCGCTGGCGGCCGTGGGTGGCACCGTCGGCCTGTTTCTGGCCTGGTTCTACCGTCGCTGGGCACGGCGCAGGTTCGAACAGACCGGACATGTGCGCAGCATGTTCTGGGTGCCGGTCGGCATCGTGATTGCATGCTCGGTGATCGGGTGGGCGGCCGGGGGCGCACCGACGGCGTGGAACCTGCCGCACCAGGGCGAGGGCATGGTCGAGGACGGGGCCGCGGTGACGCCGGAGTTCATGGCCGTGCTGCTCGGACTCGTCTTCTACACGTCGTCGTTCGTCGCCGAAGTGGTGCGCGCCGGAATTCAGTCGGTCTCGCATGGCCAAGTGGAAGCGGCTTCGAGCCTCGGCCTGTCGAAGAACCAGTCGATGCGGCTGGTGATCTTGCCGCAGGCGATGCGCGTGATCATCCCGCCGATGACCAACCAGTACCTGAATCTGACCAAGAACTCGTCGCTGGCGGTCGCGATCGGTTATCCCGACGTGGTGTCGATCGCCAACACGGCGATCAACCAGACCGGCCGAGCGGTCGAGTGCATTGCAATCATCATGGCCGTGTACCTGACAACGTCGCTGACGACCTCGGCGATCATGAACTGGTACAACAAGCGCGCTGCGATCAAGGAGAGATGATGGCCGCGGTGTTCCAGCCGATTCCCTCGCGCGCGCCGCCGGTGCGCCAGGCCGGGTTCGTTGCCTGGCTGCGCAAGAACCTGTTTGGCGACTGGAAGAGCTCGCTGACGTCGGCCGTGCTGATCGGACTGGCGCTCTATTACCTGCCTCAGCTCGCCAGCTGGGCCATTTTCAAGGCCGTGCTGCAGCCGAATGCCGAGGTCTGCCAGCAGGCGCGCGGCGCGGGAGCCTGCTGGGGCGTGATCGCCGAGAAGCACAGGTTGATCATCTTCGGCCGCTATCCCTTCGAGGAACAATGGCGGCCCGAACTCGCCACCGGCCTGCTGGTCGGCCTACTGATGCTCTCGTGCATCCGGAAATTCTGGAAGCCCTGGCTGGTCCCCGTGTGGATCGCCGTGCTGGCTGCCTTCTTCATGCTGATGTACGGCGGCGTCGCAGGACTCTCGGTGGTGACCACCGACCGCTGGGGTGGTCTGCCGCTGACGATCATGCTGGCGACATTGTCGATCGTGCTGGCCTTCCCGATTTCTGTGCTGGTGGCGCTGGGGCGTCGCTCCAAGCTGCCTGCGATCCGGACCTTCTGCGTGATCTATGTCGAGCTGATCCGAGGCGTGCCGCTCATCTCGGTGCTGTTCATGGCGAGCTTCATGTTTCCGCTGTTCATGCCGCAGGGGCTCACCGTCGACGTGCTGGTGCGCGTGCTGGTCGGCATCACGCTGTTCGCCGCGGCCTACATGGCCGAGATCGTGCGCGGTGGCCTGCAGGCGATTCCCAAGGGCCAGGTCGAGGCCGCGGATTCGCTCGGCCTCACCTACTGGCAGACGCAGCGCAAGATCGTGCTGCCGCAGGCGCTGGCCATGGTGATCCCAGGCATCATGAACAACTTCATCTCGATCTTCAAGGACACGTCGCTCGTGACCATCGTGTCGCTGTATGAGCTCACGGGCTCCCTGGGACTGGCGCTCAACTCCGACGCCGACTGGCGCCCCTTCAAGATCGAGGGCTATCTTTTCATCACGCTGATCTACTTTATCTTCTGCTTCGCGATGTCTCGCTACAGCCTTTGGGTGGAGAAGCAGCTCAACCGCAGCAAGACCCGTTGATAGGTCGGACCATGACGACCCAGCACCAAGAGCATCCCATCATCGCGTTCGACAAGGTCAACAAGTGGTACGGGAACAATTTTCACGTGCTGCGTGACATCGACCTGCACGTGAAGAAGGGCGAGCGCATCGTCATCTGCGGCCCGTCCGGGTCGGGCAAGTCGACGCTGATCCGCTGCATCAACCGCCTGGAGGAATACCAGGAGGGCAAGCTCACGGTCGACGGCATCGAGATGACCGATGACGTGAAGGCGATCGAAAAGATCCGCCGTGAGGTCGGCATGGTGTTCCAGCAGTTCAACCTGTTCCCGCACCTGACGGTGCTGCAGAACCTGACGTTGGCGCCGATGTGGGTCACCGGCATGCCGAAGGCCGAGGCCGAGGAGCGCGCGATGATGCAGCTGAAGCGCGTGCGAATCTCCGAGCAGGCCGGCAAGTACCCATTGCAGCTTTCCGGCGGGCAGCAGCAGCGCGTCGCCATTGCGCGCGCGTTGTGCCTGAAGCCCAAGGTGATGCTGTTCGACGAACCGACGTCGGCGCTCGACCCCGAGATGATCAAGGAAGTGCTCGACGTGATGATCGAGCTGGCGGGGCACGGCATAACGATGCTCTGTGTCACGCACGAAATGGGCTTTGCCAAGGCCGTCGCCGACCGCGTGATCT
Source organism: Burkholderiaceae bacterium (assembly GCA_035429805.1). Classification (GTDB taxonomy): domain Bacteria; phylum Pseudomonadota; class Gammaproteobacteria; order Burkholderiales; family Burkholderiaceae_F; genus JALORV01. The sequence goes on along the minus strand of DAOMFL010000003.1, from coordinate 30,922 downwards.
TCATGGACCAGGGTCAGATCGTCGAGGAGAACAACCCGCACGAGTTCTTCGACCACCCGAAGAGCGACCGCACCAAGGATTTCCTGTCGAAGATCCTCGGGCACTAGGCGGTGTCAGGAACCTGAGCGCGCGGCGCGGCGCCGCGTCAGCGCATGGCTGAGCTCTCCTCACTGCAATGGGGAACGATCGCGATCGTCGCCGACTGGGCGATCCGGCTCGTCATGCTGCCGATCGTGCCGACCCGGCGCTCGCCCGAGGCGGCCAAGGGCTGGCTGCTGCTGATCTTCTTTCTTCCATGGGTGGGGCTGGTGGCCTACCTGCTGATCGGCCGGCCCCATCTGCCGCGCTGGCGTGTCGAGCGGCTGCAGGACTTCCTTGCGCGGGTCGAGCCGTTGCGCGGATCACTGTCGCAGCTGCCCGGCATCGAGCCGCCGCCGATACCCGTCGTGTACGAACCCAGCGCGAGGCTGTCCACCGACCTCGCGCGGCTGCCCAACCTGGGCGGCAACGCGGTTGAACTGCTGACTGATTACCGGGCCATCCTGGCGCGCGTCGCGTCCGACATCGACGCCGCGCGGTACTCCGTCCATCTCTGCTATTACATATTCCAGGCCGACTCCAGCACGCAGCCGGTCATCGAGGCGATGGCGCGGGCCGTGCAGCGCGGCGTGCGCTGCCGGGTCCTCATCGATGCGTTCGGGTCGCGGCCCTCGATCCCGTCGGTGATCCCGCAGCTGCGCGGCCTCGGGATCGAGGCCGTCGTGTCGCTGCCATTCCGCTGGCGCAAGCCCGAGCGCCTCGACCTGCGCAACCATCGCAAGATCGTCGTGATCGACGGCCGCATCGGCTACACCGGTTCGCAGAACATGGTGAGCCCGGACTTCAAGCCCGGGCTCACATACAGCGAACTGGTGGTCCGGATCGAGGGGCCGACAGCCGTGCAGCTGCAGCTCGTGTTCGGCGCGGACTGGTACGCGGAAACGCAGGATTTCATCGGCGCAGCCGCACTGCAACCGGTGCCGGCGGCCGGCGACTGCCCGGCACAGATCCTTCCCAACGGTCCGGCCTCGTCGACGCAGCGCGCGCAGCGCATGGTCGTGAACCTCGTCTATGCGGCACGCCGGCGCATCGTCATCACGACGCCGTACTTCATCCCGAGCCAGGCGCTGCAGGAGGCGCTGGAAACCGCGGCGCAGCGCGGAGTCGAGGTGCACCTGATCGTCGATCACCGCAAGGACCAGTTCCTGGTAGCCAATGCCCAGCGCTCCTACTACGAGTCACTGCTGCAGGCGGGCGTCAGGATCCATGCGTATCACGAGGCATTCCTGCACACCAAGGCGGTTTCGGTGGACGGCGAAATCGCGTGGGTCGGGTCATGCAACATGGACCTGCGCTCGTTCGAGCTGAACGAGGAGGTGATCGCGCTGTTCTTCAGCCGCGACATCGCCGTGCGGCTGCAGGCGATCGAGGAGGCTTACATGCGCGGGTCCGAACGCGTCGATCTCGAGGCCTGGCGCCAGCGGCCATTCCACGAACAGCTGGTGCAGAACCTGACGCGGCTGGTGAGTCCGCTGCTGTGAGGTAGCAGGCGTGCTTCCGTGGAGGGACGCACGCCTTTCCTCCGTGATCTAGTACGAGCCGCCGCTGTCGCCGCTGCCGCCGCCGTCACCGCCGCCGCCGCCGAAATCGGCGAGCGAGGCCTGTTCATTGGCGTAGTTCCAGGCGCCCAGGCTGGCGCAGCCGGAAAGCGCGGCGACGATCACCGCGGCCGCGATCGCGATGGAGGCCCTGATTGTCTTCTGGGTTGTATGGCGTTTCATGGATCACCTCTTGCATCTGAGTGGGGGAGTGGGTAGGTTCCTTGCGCCGCGATCCGGCGTGCGGCGTGATTGAACGTTAGGACGATCGGCAGATACGCGCAGCCGAATGTGCGGTCGCCCCGATGCCGACAATCCGACGCCGGCGACTGCCACGCCTGCCGTGCCCCGATTTCGCGGGCTGGACTCGCGATCATCGATAATCGCGGCTTCGCCCCGACGTCGTCGACCGCCTGCATGTCTGCCATCGAATCGGCTGTGCCCTTGAACACGCGGACCGCCGTGGTTCCTTACGCGACCACGATCTTCCTGTCGGCATTCCTGCTGTTCCTGGTGCAGCCGATCATTGCCAAGCAGATCCTGCCCTGGTTCGGCGGCTCCTCCGCCGTCTGGACCACGGCGCTGGTGTTCTTCCAGTCGACGCTGCTGGCGGGTTACGCCTATGCCGACCTCACGCATCGGCTCGGCGCGCGCCGCCAGGCGCTGCTGCATGTCGGCCTGCTCGCCGTCTCGCTGCTCACGCTGCCGATCCTGGCGTCGCCCGACTGGAAGCCTCTGGGCGATGAAGCGCCGATCGTGCGCATCCTGCTGCTGCTCACGGCGACGATCGGACTGCCGTACTTCCTGCTTTCGACGACGACGCCGCTGCTGCAGGCGTGGTACTGGCGACGCTTCAGGGCCGCGGTGCCGTATCGCCTGTTTGCGCTTTCGAACTTCGCGTCGCTCCTCGCGCTGCTCGGCTTTCCCGTGCTGTTCGAACCATGGCTCTCGCTGCCGCAGCTGGGCTGGATCTGGTCCGCGCTGTACGTGCTGTTCGCGCTGATCTGTGCCGCGACGGCGTGGTTGTCTCTGCGCGGGGCGGAGCTGGAAGACGTCGTCGCTGGGGGCGCGGCAGCTGCCGGTGGTGCCGCTCCGGCGCTCGCGCTGCAGCTGCGCTGGCTGGTGCTGGCGGCGATGGGCTCGGTGATGCTGCTCGCCGTCACCAACCATGTGACGCAGAACGTGGCGAGCGTGCCCTTCCTGTGGGTGCTGCCACTTTCGCTCTACCTGTTGAGCTTCGTCCTGGCATTCGATCACCCGCGCTGGTACCAGCGCACGGTGTTCGTGGTGGCTGTCGCCGTTGCAGTGCCGGCCATGGCCTGGCTGATTCCTTCGCTGAACCTGAAGCTCGCCGCGTCGGTGTTCTTCGCGGGTCTTTTCGTCGCGTGCATGTTCTGCCACGGCGAACTCGCGCGCCTGCGTCCGGACCCGCGCCACCTGACCCGGTTCTACCTGATGATCTCGGTGGGCGGAGCCCTCGGCGCCGTGCTGATCGCGATCATTGCTCCGCTGACTTTGCGCGGCTACTTCGAGGTGAACATCGCGCTGGTGCTGCTGGCACTGCTCGTGCTGCTGCAGCTCGACGGGTGGAAGCGTCTGATCGGCGTCGCGGTGGTCGGCGCCACAGCCTATTACGCGATCGAGGGTGCGTACTACTACGCAAGGGACCTGCGCGTGATGGAGCGCGATTTCTACGGCGTCGTGCGCACGCGCGACTCCGCCGACCCGGTGCCGTACCGGGCGATGCTCCATGGCGGCATCATCCATGGCGGACAGCTGCTCGGCGAGGCATACCGGAACACGCCGAGCGACTACTTCGGGCCGGGCTCCGGCTACGGGCGCCTGTTCGCCGCCCTGAACGAACTGCAGCCCGGACCGCGGAAGGTCGGCATCATCGGCCTCGGCGCCGGCGTCGTCGCCTCGTACGGGCGGCCCGGCGACACTTTTACGTTCTACGAGATCTCGCCGCGTGTCGTCGACGTCGCGCACACGGAGTTCACGTTCCTGCGCGACACGCCGGCACAGACCGAGGTCGTGCTCGGCGACGGGAGGCTCTCACTCGAGCGCGAGGCGCCGCGACGATACGACGTGCTGGGCGTCGACGCCTTTGCGGGGGATTCGATCCCGATGCATCTCGTGACGCGCGAAGCGATGGCGCTGTATGTGCGCCATCTGGCGCCGGACGGCGTCATCGTGTTCCAGGCGACCAATCGCTATATCGACCTGCTGCCCGTCGTGAAGCGTCTGGCGAGCGAGGTGGGCATGGAGGCCGTGGTCGTCTCGGACATCCCCGCAGCCCAGGACAACGGCCCCCAGTACTGGCTCTCGGCGACCGATCAGATCCTCGTCACGCGCAACCGGGCGCTGCTCGATTCGGACGCGCTGCGGTACGTCACCACGCCGATCGGCGATCGGGCCGATCTCGCGACCTTTACCGACGCGCATCACAACATGTTCCGGATACTCAAATGACGGCGATGACGCAGGTTGACCTGCTGCGCGCCAGCTACGACGCGGCCGTCGCAGCAGCGGATCCGCTGCAGATGCTGGCGCAGCACCTGCCGGACCGGCCGCGGCGGGCCGTTGTTGTCGGCGCGGGCAAGGCGGCGGCAAGCATGGCGGCCGCCGTCGAGCGGGCCTGGTCCGATGTTGAGCTCGACGGCGTGGTGATCACCCGGTATGCGCATGGCCTGCCGACCCGGGACATCCGTGTCGTCGAGGCCGGCCACCCGGTTCCCGACGAGGCCGGCGCCGCCGCCGCCGAGGAGATCCTCACGCGCGCCGGATCGCTCAACCCGGGCGATCTTCTGCTGGCGCTCATTTCCGGCGGCGGCTCGAGCCTGCTCTCGCTGCCGGCCGTCGATGTGCCGATGGCGGACCTGAAGCAGGTCACGCGCGATCTGCTGGCGAGCGGTGCCCCGATCGAGCAGATGAACGTCGTGCGCAAGCACCTGTCACGCATCGCCGGTGGTCAGCTGGCACTGTCCGCCGCAACGCGGGGCGCGCAGGTCTGCGCACTCATCGTGTCCGATGTCACCGGCGACGCGCCGGCGGATATCGCCTCCGGGCCATGCGCTGCGGATCCGAGCACGTTTGCCGACGCAACGGCGGTGCTGCGCCGCTGGAAAGTCACGCCTCCGCACAGCGTCGCCACGCGCCTCGCGCGCGGTGAGCGTGGCGAAATCGCCGAGACGCCCAAGCCCGGGGACCCGCGCCTGGACCCGGTCGAGAACCGCATCATCGCGACGGCGCGCTCGTCGCTGGTCGCCGCGGCCGGCGTGTTTCGCGACGCCGGCATCACACCGGTCATCCTCGGCGACACCGTGACCGGCGAGGCGCGCGAGGTGGCGAAGGTCTACGCCGCGCTGGTGCGCGAGATCCGCGCGCACGCGGCGCCATTTGCGCCCCCGGTCGCGCTGATCTCGGGCGGCGAATGCACGGTGACGCTGCCGCGGGGGGTGCGGGGTCGCGGCGGACGGTGCAGCGAATTCCTGCTGTCGCTGGCCGTCGAGCTTGAAAATTTTCCAGATGTCTACGCGCTTGCGGCCGACACCGACGGCATCGACGGCAGCGAAGACAACGCAGGTGCGTGGTGCGCGCCGGACACCGCGGAGCGCGCTGCGCGTGCAGGCGTCGCTGCGCGCACTGCGCTCGACGCCCACGACGCGTGGGGCTACTTTGCGGCGGCCGGGACGCTGATCGTTACGGGGCCGACACGGACCAACGTCAACGACTACCGCGTGATCCTCGTCGGCTGACACGCTCGCTGGCGTGCGCGCTGCCGCGGCACGGGCTGCGCCAGGCTTGCGTTACGGCGCTTCCAGAGGGTCCAGGCTCGCGATCATCAAAGGTGGAGCGTCGTCGCCGAAATCCGACACCGTCGGGAGTGTCGGTTCAGAGTAGTAGTCGGCCGGCAGGTCGGACAGCAGCGCGGCGTCCGGACCGTCCGATGCCGGAAAGTCCTGTTCGAACGGGACGTAGACCGGGGTGTCGTCGGTCGAGGCGTAGTACTCGTCGTTCTCGCCGCGCCACGTCGATTCGGAGGCGTGCACGGCACTCAACGCCAAGGCGGCGGCAGTCGTCGCCGCGAGCAACTGCAATGCAAAGCGGTTCATTCGTGAGCTCCTGGCGGACTGCACGTGGCAGCCGCGAATGCGGTTGAAAGACGATCGGCCATTGGGCCGCTCGACTTAGCCGGCAAGGCTGCCGGCATGGAGAGGCAGCGTACGGAGGAGCAGCGACGGTGACGACGGACTAAACGACGCCAGCGGCGTGGCGCGCGCCGCACAGCGAGTGTGGAATTTTCGGCTCTCAGCCGGAGCAACCGGCGGGCGGCTTAAATGAGGTCAGTGCGGTGCGAGTGCTGCTCCGATCGCTTCCGCTCGGAATGCACCTATCGGTGCCCGGACTGATCGACGTATCAGCGCGTCCAGGGCGGCGGTGTGGCCTCGATGCCCCAGCGTGAACGAGCCTTCGCGGCTGCCGCCGGATCAAGGGACTGCAGGGCGGTCAGCGCAATCGAGCGACGATCGACCTCGAAGAAGGCGCGCAGCGCGGCGCGTGTGTCCGAGCGCCCGAAGCCGTCGGTCCCGAGTGCAACATAGGAATCACGGACCCACGGCCGGATCAGATCGGCTACCGCGCTGACGTAATCCGACGCGGCAACGACTGGCGCACCGGTGGCCGGCAGCTGCTGCTCGATCCAGCAGGGCGCTGTCGGCTCGCCGAGGCGTGCGGCGCGCCTCAGCGCCAAGGCATCGCGGCGCAGTTCGGTGAAGCTCGTCACGGAGTAGACGTCGGCGCCGATGCCGAAATCATTTTCCAGCAGCTCGGCGGCGACGAGCGCTTCGCGCAGGATCGTTCCGGCCCCGAGCAGCCGCACGCGCGCGCTGCCCAGCGTCGTGGCGCGAACGCGATGCAGGCCACGCAGGATCCCCTCGCGCACGATGTCCGCCTCCAGCTTGTTCCCCTCTGCTGGGGAGAGGCCGGGGGACGGCCGTCGCATGGGTGCGCCCGTCGCAATCTCCGCTGCCGCCGGCAGGGAAGGCTGCGCGTAGTTCTCGTTCATCACCGTGATGTAGTAAAACTCGTCACGCTGCTCGGCGAGCATGCGGCGCATGCCGTGCTCGACGATGACTGCGAGTTCATACGCGAAGCACGGGTCGTAGGCGCGGCAGTTCGGCACCGTGGAGGCGATCAGATGGCTCGTGCCGTCCTCGTGCTGCAGGCCTTCGCCGGAAAGTGTCGTGCGGCCGGCGGTGGCGCCGAGCAGGAAGCCGCGCGTGCGCGAGTCGGCGGCGGCCCACAGCAGGTCGCCGACGCGCTGGAACCCGAACATCGAATAGAAGATGTAAAACGGCAGCATCGCGACGCCGTTGGTCGAATAGCTCGTCCCAGCGGCGACCCACGAGGCGATCGCGCCGGCCTCGTTGATGCCTTCCTCGAGGATCTGGCCGTTCTTCGCCTCCTTGTAGTAGGAGATCTGCGCGCTGTCCTCCGGCTCGTAGAGCTGTCCGAACGGCGAGTAGATGCCGACCTGGCGGAACAGGTCCGCCATGCCGAAGGTGCGTGCCTCGTCGGCGATGATCGGCACGATGCGGGATCCGAGTCCGGCGTCCTTCAGCAGCGCGCCAAGCATGCGCACCACCGCCATCGTCGTCGACATCTCCTTGCCGCTGGCGTCGAGCGCAAACCTGGCGAACGTCTCGATGGCAGGAACGGCGAGCGGCTCGCAGACCGATGAACGTGCCGGGAGGTAGCCGCCGAGCTTCGCGCGGCGCGCGTGCAGGTACTTCATCTCCGGGCTGTCGTCGGCCGGCCTGGAGTACTCGACGTGCTCGACCTGTGCATCGGTGAGCGGCAGCGCGAACCGGTCGCGGAATTCGCGCAGCGCCTCGGCGTCGAGTTTCTTCTGCTGGTGCGTCGTCATGCGGCCCTGGCCGGCGCTGCCCATGCCATAGCCCTTCTTGGTCTTGGCCAGGATCACCGTGGGCTGGCCGCGGTGACGCACGGCCGCGTGATACGCGGCGTGAATCTTGACCGGGTCGTGTCCGCCGCGGCGCAGCCGGTCGATGTCGTCGTCCGACAGGTGCGCAGTCAGCTGCGCGAGCTCGGGGTACTTGTTGAAGAAGTGCTCGCGGTTGAAACGTCCGTCGGTCGCGGACAGCGTCTGGAATTCGCCGTCGACCGTCTCGTGGAAGGCGCGCAGCAGCAGCATCTGCGTGTCGCGCGCGAACAGTGGATCCCAGTCGCTGCCCCACAGCAGCTTGATGACGTTCCAGCCGGCGCCGGCGTACAGCCCTTCGAGTTCCTGGATGATCGATCCGTTGCCGCGCACCGGGCCGTCGAGGCGCTGCAGATTGCAGTTGACGACGAACACGAGGTTGTCGAGCCCTTCACGCGCCGCGATCGACAGGCCCGCGAGCGATTCGGGTTCGTCCATCTCGCCGTCGCCGACGAAGGCCCAGACCTTGCGCGAGTAGGTCCGCGCGATCCCGCGGTGCTCGAGGTAACGCAGGAAGCGCGCCTGGTAGATCGCGAACAGCGGTCCGAGCCCCATCGAGCCGGTCGGGAACTGCCAGAAGTCCGGCATCAGCCACGGGTGCGGATAGGAGCTCAGTCCGCCTCCAGCGGTCTCGCGTCGGTAATGGTCGAGCTGCTCGGCCGACAGGCGCCCTTCGAGGAAGGCGCGCGCGTAGACCCCCGGCGCCGAGTGCGGCTGGAAGTAGACGAGATCGCCACGCGACTCCGGTGACTCGCTGCCGGCGCGGAAGAAGTGGTTGAAGCCGACTTCGAAGAGTTCCGCCGCCGACGCATAGCTGGCGATGTGCCCGCCCAGTTCGGCGCTCGCCTGGTTGGCGCGCACGACCATCGCGAGCGCATTCCAGCGCACCAGCGCAGAGAGTCGCTGCTCGATCTCGAGGTTGCCGGGAAACGGCGCCTGCTCGGCGAGGGAGATCGTGTTCAGATAGGGCGTATTGAGCACCTGAGGCAGCGGCACGCGGCGCGTGCGCGCGTGCTGCAGCAGCTGCTTCAGCAGAAAGGTCGCCCGCTCCGGGCCTTCGGCGGCGATCAGCGCGTCGAGCGCTTCGAGCCACTCGCGCGTTTCCTGCGGATCGCCGTCGTCTTCGGGCAGGCGCCAGGCGGCGTTCGGAATCAGCTTGGCGAGGTCGTCGAGGTTCATCGGCCTGCCTCGGAGTCGGGCGGAGGATTGGGGATTATCCCCCTGCGTCAGCCGTGCTGACCGCGCCGGTCACGCGGCGCCGGGACGGCTCCGTGGCCACCTCGAGTGCCCGGAGGAGGTCGACGCGCAGATCGTCGAAGTCCTCCAGCCCGGCCGACAGACGCACCAGCCCTTCGCTGATGCCGTGCGCGCGGCGCTCCTCGGCGCTGTAGGTCGAATGCGTCATGCTGGCCGGGTGCTGCGCCAGCGTCTCGGCGTCGCCAAGACTCACCGCGCGCGTGACCAGTGACAGCGCGTCCATGAAGCGCCGCCCGGCTTCAAATCCACCCTTCAGCTCGAAGGCGACCATGCCGCCGGCGCGCGCCATCTGGCGGCGCGCCAGCGCGTGCTGCGCGAAACCCGGCAGGCCGGGATAGTGGACCGCATCGACCGCAGGATGCACCGCCAGCAGTTCGGCGATTGCGAGCGCGTTGTCGCAATGGCGCTGCATTCGCAATGCGAGGGTCTTCAGGCCGCGCAGCACCAGGAAGGCGTCCTGCGGCGACAGGACGGCTCCGGTCATGTCCTTCAGCCCCTGCATGCGCACGCGCTGCGCGAGTCCGGCGTCGCGGAAGACCGCGGCGCCCGCCATCAGGTCGCCGTGGCCGCCGAGATACTTCGTGGCCGAGTGCAGCACGATATCGGCGCCGAACTCGAGCGGCCGCTGCAGGTACGGTGTGCAGTACGTGTTGTCGACCGCAACGGGCACCCCGGCCGATCTTGCGATCGCCGCCACCGCCGCGATGTCGACAAGGCGCATGTTCGGGTTGGCCGGCGACTCGAAGTAGATGAGTCGCGTGCGCGGCGAGATGGCGGCCGCCACGTGGGCGGCATCCGTCATGTCGACGTGGCGCACGGTCACGCCGTAGCGGCCGATGCCGTGGTGCAGGAACGCAAAGGTGCAGCCGTACAGCGTCGTGTCGACCAGCACCTCGTCACCCGGCGCGAGCAGCGTCCACAGTGTCGACGTGATCGCTCCCATCCCCGAACCGAACACCACCGCCGCGGCACCGCCTTCGAGGTCAGCCAGTCGCGATTCGAGCAGCGCGAGCGTCGGATTGGCGATGCGCGTGTAGGTGTAGCCGGCCTGCTCGCCGCTGAAGATCCGCATGCCGTAGTCGGTCGTGGGAAATGCGAAGGTCGCCGAAAGATGCAGCGGCGGTACCAGCGCGCCCTGATGTTCCAGCGGGTCATGGCCGTGATGGATCGCGCGGGTAGAGAAGCCGCAGCGGCGGGCAGGCGTGGTCATCGTGATCTCCGGTTCGGTGGCGGCAGCGGCTGCCGATGGAGAAATGCTAGAGTGCACGTGGGGGAAATGCTTTGCTATTTTTGCTGGAAAGCGACGAAATGGCGCAACGAAAACACGAAACTGGCAATTTAAGAGCAAAGAAAATGCAGGCTGAGCCTGAGGCGGCGCTCGACCGCACCGACCTGCGGCTGCTCGCGCTGCTGCAGGCTGATGCGCGGCTCTCGACGACCGAGCTTGCCGAGCGCGTGGCCCTGACGACAGCGCCGGCGTGGCGCCGGCTGCGGCGGCTGGAGGATGAGGGCTATGTGCGCGCCTACCATGCCCGCCTCGACGCTGCGCGTCTGGGCTGGGGCGTCACCGCCTTCGTCAGTGTGATGCTGGAGAGGCACACGCCGGCGGCCGGCCGCGCCTTCGAGGATCAGGTGCGCGCCATTCCGCAGATACTCGAGTGCCACAACGTGTCGGGCCGCTACGATTTCCTGCTGCGCGTGGTCGCGGCCGACCTCGAAAGTTTCGGTCGCTTCGCACGGGACACGATCCGCGCGCTGCCCGGCGTCAAGGAGATGTATTCGAGCTTTTCACTGAGTGAGGTCAAGCGGGACGTCGGCATCCCGGTGCCTGAAGCCGGATTGCGATAATCGCGACGATGGACACACTGACAATCACCCGTCCGGACGACTGGCACCTGCATCTGCGCGACGGCGATGCCATGGCCGCCGTGCTGCCGCACACCGCGCGGCAGTTCGCGCGCGCGATCGTGATGCCGAACCTCAAGCCGCCGGTGACGACAACCGCCGAGGCGGAGGCGTATCGCACGCGCATCAAGGCGGCGCTGCCAAAAGGGCTCGCGTTCGAGCCGCTGATGACGCTCTACCTGACGGACAACACGCCGACGGACGAGATCCGGCGCGCCAGGGAGAGCGGCATCGTCCACGGCGTCAAGCTCTACCCGGCCGGCGCGACGACCAACTCCGATTCCGGCGTCACCGACATCCGCAAGCCGCGAGCGGCGCTGGAAGCGATGCAGGCGGTCGGCCTGCCGCTGCTGGTGCACGGCGAAGTCACGCGCGCCAGCGTCGACGTGTTCGACCGTGAGCGGGCGTTCATCGATGACGTGATGGAGCCGCTGCGGCGTGATTTCCCGGCATTGAAGGTGGTGTTCGAGCACATCACGACGCGTGACGCCGCGCAGTACGTGCGCGATGCCGAAGGCCCGCTCGCTGCAACGATCACCGCGCACCACCTGCTCTACAACCGCAATGCGATCTTCATGACGGCCGCCGGCAGGGCCGGCCTGCGACCGCATTACTACTGCCTGCCGGTGCTGAAGCGGGAAGTGCACCGCCAGGCGCTGGTCGAAGCGGCCACCAGCGGCAACCCGCGCTTCTTCCTCGGTACCGACTCGGCGCCGCACCCGAAAGGCGAGAAGGAAACCGCCTGCGGCTGCGCCGGCTGCTACACGGCACTGAACGCGCTCGAGCTCTACGCCGAAGCCTTCGAGGACGCAGGCCGGCCCGAACGGCTCGAGGCGTTTGCCAGCCACTTCGGTGCGGACTTTTACGGCCTGCCGCGCAACCGCGGCTCGGTGACGCTGCAGCGTCGGGCGGCAAAGGTACCGACCGAGCTGCCGTTCGGCGAAACCACCGTCGTACCGCTGCGCGCGGGCGAATCGCTGCGGTGGACGCTGGCAGCCTGAGCGCGGTCGACTGGTCGCAGCCGTGGTTCGGCGCGGTGGCTGCGCTGCGCGGAGGCGTAGCGACGCGCGAGCCCATCGTTCAGCTGACCCGCCGCGCCGCTGAGCGAAACGTCACAACAGCCTCCGGCTGGCCGATCGAATTCGTCGCGGCCGACGACGCCCCGGCGGGCCGCGCTTACGAGTCGCACATTGCCGCGACCGGCCGCGTTCCGACGCGACTCAACCGGCACGATCTCTTCAACGCACTCGCATGGCTCGCGTTTCCGCGCACCAAAGCGCGCCTCAACGCATTGCATGCCGCCGCGATCGAGCGCGACGGCATCGGTGGCCGGCGCGGCCCGCTGCGCGACGCCGCAACCCTGTTCGACGAGAACGGCGCTCTGCTGGTGACCGCCGATCCGGTGCTGCCTGCGCTGCTGCGCGAGCGCCGCTGGAAGGCCGCGTTCGTCGAGCACCGAGACATTTGGGATTCGGTCCGTGTGCTCGTCTTCGGACATGCGCTGATGGACAAGCTCGTCGCCCCCTACAAGTCGATCACCGCACACGCGCTCGTCGTCGAGCTGCGGGCGGATACGCCGCAAGCCGAGGTGGATGCTCGGTTGGCCAGGCGGCTCGACGAAAATTTCGATACCTCGGCGTTCCTGCCTCTGCCTGTGCTCGGCGTGCCGGGCTGGAGTAGGAGCGCCAGCCCGATTGACTACGATGACACCGCCGTGTTCCGGCCGTTGCGGGCCGGACAGCGGACGCGAGAGGAGTGCAGCACGTCATGAAGGTCGTCATTACCGGCGGGTCGGGGTTCCTCGGCCAGCGCCTGATCCGTGCCCTGGTCGAGCGCGGCACGCTGCAGCGGGACGGCGAGCCGCGCGCCATCACCGGTATCACCGCGCTCGACACCCAGCGCGCGGCCGGTGAGTTCTCCGACCCGCGCGTGCGCTACGTCCAGGGCGACCTTGCCGATCGCGCCGTCGTGTCCGAAGCGATGGCTGGCGCCGACAGCGTGTTCCACCTGGCGGCGGTGGTGTCGGGCGCGGCCGAGGCCGACTACGACCTCGGCATGCGCGTCAATGTCGACGGTACGCGCGCGCTGCTCGACGCCTGCCGCGCGCAACTCGCGCCGCCGACCTTCGTGTTCGCGAGCTCGGTCGCGGTGTTCGGGGGCGACCTGCCGGACGTGGTGCAGGATCAGACGATCCCGGCGCCTCAGTCGAGCTATGGCGTGCAGAAGCTGGTCGGCGAACTGCTGATGGGCGATTGCACGCGGCGCGGCTTCCTCGACGGGCGCGCGGTGCGGCTGCCGACAATCGTCGTGCGGCCGGGCAAGCCCAATGCGGCGGCGTCGAGCTTCGCCAGCGGCATCCTGCGCGAACCGCTGGCGGGTGAGGAGGCGCTGTGTCCGGTCGGGCCCGACACGCGGCTATGGGTCATGTCGCCGGCGCAGGCCGTGCGCAACCTGATCCATGCGCACGAGTCGCCGTCCGTGGCCTGGGGCCGGCAGCGCGCGGTCAGCCTGCCGGGCCTCACCGTGTCGGTACGCGAGATGCTCGATGCACTGAGCAAGGTCGGCGGCGAAGCGGCCGTGCAGCGTGTGCGTTTCGTGCCCGACGAGCGGATCGCGAAGATCGTCTACGGCTGGCCGGCGCGCTTCGATGCGGCGCGCGCGCTTGCGCTCGGGTTCACCGCGGACCGCGACATCGAGTCGATCCTGCGCGCCTATGCGCAGGACCACGCTCGGGAGTATCTGCGATGACGATGAAGAAGACGGAGCTCGAGAAACGCAAGGGGCTGAAGATCGCCAACGCGCTGCGCCAGTCCGGGCCGCGGTTCGACACGGCTGCGGCCGGGGACCGGCGCGCGCAACGCGAGCGCGACCGCGCCGCCGGACTGGTACCGTTCGCGGTCAAGTTGCCGGGCGAGCTACTGCAGGAGCTGCACGAAACGTCTAGGCGAACCGGCCAGCCGCTCAACGAGCTGGTCGAGAGATTGCTGCGCACCGGACTGGAAACGGAGAGGAAAGAACGATGAGCTTGACCACCACTGCGAGTGGCCTGCAGTACGAAGAAGTGCGCGTCGGCACCGGGGCGAAGGCGCGTTCGGGACAGGACGTCACCGTGCACTACACCGGCTGGCTCACCGACGGCCGCAAGTTCGATTCGAGCCGCGACCGCGGTCAGCCCTTTTCCTTCGGCCTCGGCGCCGGGCAGGTGATTGCCGGCTGGGACGAGGGGGTGGAAGGCATGCAGGTCGGTGGCCTGCGCAAGCTGACGATTCCGCCGCGGCTGGGCTACGGCGAATTCGGTGCCGGCGGCGTGATTCCGCCGAATGCGACGCTGGTCTTCGAGGTCGAGCTGATCGAGGTCGGCTGAGCTGCTGCCGCGCTAGCGGCTGTTCAGGCGCGCGGTCGCGCGTATCGCCGACAGGGTGGCGTTCGGCGTGATGACTTCGGGGTCGGTGCGTAGTTCGACCAGCGCCGGCAGGTGCTTCTCGCGGATGAAAGCCAGCGCATGGGCCAGCGCTGTGCCGAACTCGTCGGTCGTGCCCGCGGCCGCTCCGAAAGCGCCGAAGGACTGCGCCAGGCGCGCGAAATCCGGATTGGCGAGCCGCGTGCCGTGTTCCCGGCCGGGGAACTCGCGTTCCTGGTGCATGCGAATGGTGCCGTACATCGCGTTGTTGAAGACGAGGAACAGCGCGCCGGCACCGTACTGGACCGCGGTCGCGAGTTCCTGCACCGTCATCATGAAGTCGCCGTCGCCGGCGAAGCAGACCACCGTGCGTTCCGGCGCAATGATCTTCGCGGCCACGGCGGCCGGCACGCCGTAGCCCATGCTGCCCGAGGTCGGTGCGAGCTGGGTGCGCAGCCCGGCGTAGCGCCAGAAGCGGTTGGCCCACCCACTGAAGTTGCCGGCGCCGTTGGTGATGATCGCGTCCTCCGGAACGGCGCGCCGCAGGATCTGCACGACCTCCCACAGGTCGAGGGCCGGGTGGGCATTCGCATACACCGCAGGCCGCTGCTGCCAGGCTTCGTACTCGGAGCGGGCCGCGACCAGTGCGTCGCGCCACGGCGGTTCCTCGATCGGAATCATCATCGCCAGCCGCGCTGCGAACTGCGGCATGCCGGCATTGATCGCGAGAGTGGCCTGATAGACACGGCCGAGTTCCTCGGCACCCGCATGGACGTGCACCAGCGTCTGTGACGGCACCGGCGCCGTCAGCAGCGTGTAACCCGATGTCGTCATCTCGCCGAGCCGCGGACCGATGGCGATCAGCAGATCCGCTTCGCGTACGCGCTGCGCCAGCTTTGGATTGATGCCGATGCCGATGTCGCCGACGTAGTTCGGGTGGCGGTTGTCGAATACGGCCTGGGAACGGAACGAGGTCGCGACTGGCAGGAAATTCGCCTCGGCAAACCGCTTGAGGTTGTCACAGGCGGCATCGGTCCAGCCGGAGCCGCCTGCAATGACCAGCGGGCGCCGCGCGCGGCCGAGCAGGCGCCGCATCCCCGCGATCTGCGTGTCCGTCGGAGCCGCCTGCACCGGCTGGTGGCACAAGGCGTCGCTTACATCCGCCACCTGCGCCTGCATGTCTTCCGGAAGCGCCAGCACGACCGGGCCCGGTCTGCCGCTTGCCGCGGTCTGGAAGGCGCGCGCGACGAATTCCGGCACGCGCGCGGCGCTGTCGATCTGCGCGACCCACTTGGTCATCGGCCCGAACATGCGCCGATAGTCGATCTCCTGGAACGCCTCGCGCTCGGCAAACTCGTTGCCGACCTGGCCGATGAACATCACCAGCGGGATCGAGTCCTGAAACGCTGTATGGACGCCGATCGAGGCATTCGTTGCTCCGGGCCCGCGCGTGACGAAGACGACCCCGGGCTGCCCGGTCAGCCGCGCGTAGGCATCGGCCATGTAGGCGGCACCCGACTCGTGGCGATTGACGATGAGCTTGATCATCTCGCGCGCGTCGTAAAGGGCATCGAGGACGGCGAGGTAGCTCTCGCCCGGGACGCAGAACGCCTGATTCACGCCCTGGATCAGCAGCTGGTCGACGAGGAGGCGGGCGCCGGTGCGCGATGCCATGCGGGCGGGGATTCCGGGAGTGGGCCGGGCAGGATAGCAGTGCCGGACAGCGCGGCGGCTCAGTGCAGGCGGCGGCGTGGCGGCAAGTAGAGGTCCTGGCGATACGTCAGCACGGCACCCGGGGTGAACACGACAAGGGCCGAGAACAGCATGCCCGACACCAGCGCCTCGCCCCAGGCCAGCAGCAGCGAATACGCGAGGTGGTCGGCGATCATCCGTGGTTCGCCGGCCGAATCGAGCACCGACACGCCGAGCAGCAGCAGGCTGACGCACGCCGTCGTCACCAGCGTGACGAACATGCCGTTGCCGATCATGAAGATGAAGAGGTTCTTCGGCAGGCGCCTTTCGAGCTGACGCTGCAGCGCGCACGCGAGCCACGCAGGCAGCACCGCCAGCAGCAGTCCGTTGATGCCGACATTCAGCCACGGCCCATGGTCCAGCAGCGTGTAAAGCAGCAGCGCGCACATCAGGCCGAGGATGGCGCGCGCTCGGCCGAAGACCAGAGCGAACAGGGCGCAGCCCAGCAGGCCGAAATCCATGCCGACCGGGGAACGCACGTGCAGCAGCCACAGCAGCGCAACGGTGACGATCGCGGCGAACCAGCCGTGCTGTGCGGAGGAGGTGGGAAGGAACCCGCGGCGGACGGACCAGGCGGCGTGCGCGACCGCCGGCACAGTGACCAGCCAGCCCAGCAGGGCCAGTTCGAACGGGGCGGAAACGTGCAGAAGATTCATCCGGCTTGAGCGCCCAGGCCAGGGCCATTATGCGCCGGCCGCGTCGTGTTGATGCCTTCGAGAGAGGGCCGGGCGCGTGCGGGGTAGACTCATTTCCGTCTGTCGGAGGACGTCGGCATGAACAGCAGTGGATCACCGCGCGTGAACCTCGATGAAGTCGCTCAGTTGGTCGAGCAGCTCGAACGCGACCTTTCCCGCGTGCGCGAAGGCGGCGCCAGCGTCGACACGCTGCGCATGGAAGTCGAACAACTGCGGCAGGCGCTGGCCGCGCCCGACCTATCCCACGGCGAGGTGCACGAAGGGCTGCACGGGGTGCGGAACCGGCTTGCAGCCGTGTCCGACGAGGTCGTGGCCGACGCCTTGAAAGGGTCCGACTACCTGGCGCGCATCGCGCGCCTCCTCGGGCTCGGCTGACGCGATGCAGTACGCCCGTCTTGGCGCGAGCGGACTCAGCGTCTCGCGCATTGCCCTCGGCATGATGACCTTCGGCACACCGGCCTGGCGCCCTTGGGTGCTCGACGAAGCTGCGGCGCGGCCGATCGTGCGGCGTGCGTTCGAGCTCGGCATCAACGTCTTCGACACCGCCGACATGTACTCGGCGGGGCTGTCGGAGGAAATCACCGGCCGGCTGCTGCGCGAAATGGCGCCGCGCGACGAGGTCGTCATTGCAACGAAGCTCTTTTACCCGGTCGACCTGGCGTTCAAGGGCGGCAACGACCCGGGTCCGAAGCCGGCGCACAGACCGAACGCAAGCGGGCTCTCACGCAAGCGCGTCTTCGCGGCTGCGGATGCAAGCCTCAAGCGCCTCGGCGCCGACTACATCGACCTCTACCAGATCCATCGCTACGACCCCGCCACGCCGGTCGAAGAGACGATGGAGGCGCTGAACGATCTGGTCCGCGCAGGCAAGGTGCGCTACATCGGCGCCTCCAGCATGTGGGCGTGGCAGTTCGCCAAGATGCAGCACGCCGCGGAGCGGCACGGCTGGACGCGCTTCGTGTCGATGCAGAATCACTACAACCTCGCGTACCGCGAGGAAGAGCGCGAGATGGTTCCGCTGTGTCGGGACCAGGGCGTCGGCCTGCTTCCCTGGAGCCCGCTCGCGCGTGGCTTCCTGGCAGGCAACCGCGCCCGTGACGACCGCAGTGCCGGCGCGACGGCGCGTGCGCGCACCGACGATATCGCGCTGAAGCTCTACTACAGCGATGCCGACTTCGCGGTGCAGGACGCGGTCAGGGCGCTGGCGCCAAAAAGGGGGGTGTCGAACGCGACGCTGGCGTACGCATGGCTGCTGTCACGGCCCGGGGTCACGGCGCCGATCGTCGGTGCAAGTCAGGTGTGGCAGCTGGAGGAGGCGGTCAAGGCACTCGACCTGACGCTGTCTTCGGAAGAATGCGCCGGGCTGGAGGCGCCGTATCGGCCGCACCCGGTGCTGGGCCACAGCTGAGTGCGGGCGCGGACTCCGACCTAGCGCACGATGCCGCCAGGCGGCTGTCGCGGCCGATCCGGCGGAAGCTGCGCGACGATGCAGTCGATCGACTGATTGGTGCGTGAGTCGCTTGTGCTCATCACGAGTGTCTGCACCGAGTTGCGGTATTCGGCTGGCGTCATGCGGTTGTAGTACAGGCGCGACGTGGCATCGAGCCACTGGTCGAATCCGCCGCCCTGACCCTGCCAGGCCGACGCGTCGATCGACCGCATCAGGTTGCCGCCGATCCACAGCGGCTGGCAGTTCTGCTGCACGACGTTCAGGTAGTCGTTGAAGCCGGTCGCCTTGTAGTTCTGCCAGGCGTCCGGCGCGCAGGCCGCGAGCAGCAGCGCCAATGTGGCGAGCCCCACGCGGGCCAGCCCTGTTTCCGAACTCATGTTTGCTCCTGGTCCCGTTCGCGCCGATTGTATCGGTGCGGTCGAACCGGGAGCCGTCAGGCGCTGCGGGGTGTAACTGTCGTCTGCGCGCGCGGCGCCGCGCCGGCAGAGTTCGCGGTCGCGATGCGCGCGGTTCCGGATGAAGGCCAGGCGGACGAGCGCAACTGGATGTTGCGCACCTTTTCCTCGAGCGACGACTTCGTCAGCGGCTTCAGGATCGTGCCGTTGGCGCCGAGCCGGATCGCCTGCAGTACCTCGTCCTTGCTGGCCTCGCTGGTGATCAGCAGGACCGGCAGGTCCTTGAGCCTGGAATCAGCGCGGATCTGGCGCAGCAGTTCGTAGCCGTTGACCCGCGGCATGTTGATGTCGCTGATGACGAAGTCGTACGAACCGTCGCGCAGCATTTCGAAGGCCACGCGGCCGTCGCTCGCTTCGTCGACCTGGCGAAAACCGAGCTCCGTGAGCAGGTTGCGCAGGATGCGGCGCATCGTCGTGAAGTCGTCGACGACGAGGAAGCGGGTGGCGGCGGGCTGGGCCATCGGTCGGAATTGGGCGTGGAACGCGAAGCAGGGCGGTGCTCGGCGGGGACCAAGAAGGCAACGGACCCGCTCCGGTTCCACACCCGGGATGTCGGCAGATTTCCGGCGCGCCTTGACTGAAGCCCTGCTTTTCGGCGGATTGAGCCGACCTGCGGCCGCTGACCCGAACGCGGTCGGCCGAGCGCATGAATTGGCCGATCGACTCCGGCGTTCTCGGCGCACCCGCCTCGCGTCGAGTACCGCAAACTTGGGACTCGTCGACTGTCGCGGGGAAGCCTGCCATGGACCTCACCGAACCCACTGCTACCGGATTCAATACGCTGGCCCGTCCTACCGGTCCGGCGACGCTCGGAACGATCACGGTGCCGACAGTGGTCGGATCGGGATCGATGGCGGCGGCGGACCGCCACGCATCGAACCGCGAGATCGCCTCGTGGCGGCAGATGAAGATGTGGCTCGACGGCGAAAGCCTGCAGTCCGCGGCGACCGTCAAGCTGATCGGTGTGCACGAGGGCAAGTCGCTGCTGGTCACCGCGCCCGACGAGTCGCAGATCTTCATCCGCGAGGGCCGCTTGTACCGGTTCCGCAGCTTCTCCGGCGAGTACGTGTACGAGTTCGTGGCGCCGCTGCTGAAGGTCTGCACGGCACCGTTCCCGTATCTGCACATCGGCTGGGTTGGCACGCGCCAGGTCGAGAAGCGCAACCTGCGTGCCGCGCGTCGCGTGCGCAGCGATCTGCAGTGCATGGTGTATCCGGGCCAGGCGGCCAACGGCCGCTTCGCCAAGGGTCTGATCCACGACCTCTCCACCGCCGGCGCGGCGATCACGCTGCAGGATGAACTCGCTGTCTTCTACGACGAGATCCGCGTCGTGTTCCGTGTGCACGTCGCCGACCAGGAAGTCCTGATCGAGGCGCGCGCGCGACCGGTCCGCAAGCCGGAGGTCGGTTCCACCGACAGGACGCTCGGCGTCGCGTTCGTCGGCCTCGGCGACCTCGAGCGCCTTGCGCTTCATGCCTACGTCAACGCGGCGCTGGTGCGGGAGCTGGAGATACCGCTCTACGCGTAGCGCAGCGTCGCTCGTGTACGCAAAGGCCGGCGGAAGCCGGCCTTTGCACGTGCACTCGCTCCGGCACGGTTCGCGCATTGCGCGAACCGCTCAACACTAGTCAGTCGGCTGCGCGCCGGAGCGGCCGCGCGCTCCGCCGCAGTACAACTACGCGCACTCCACCCCGCGACACACCCCGCAGTGCCTGAATCGCCTTTCCCTCCTCGCCGGGCGAGGAGGGCGCAGGCAGGAGTGCATTCTTCCATCTCGCCCGGCGAGAGGGGCAGGGAGAGTGCCGTGCGGTTGTTGGTCGGCGGAGCGCGTGGCCGCTCCGGAGCGCAGCCGACTCACCAGTCCTGAGCGCGCACGCAGTGCGCGTAACCGGTCCGAGTGCACGTGCGAGCCCGCAGGGCTCGCGTACACGAGGACCGTTTGCCAAAAAAATGGCCCGGTTGCCCGGGCCAAATAGCGGAGGAAAGGAATGCCACTTGAACCTAGCCGGCGGCCGTGGCCTCCGCCGGCACCCGTCGGTTGCCCGACAGCACTCAGTGCACGGTCTCGTCCGCGGGGGCGGTGGCGATCTGTGCCTTGCCCTTGCCTGCGCGCGCCGGGGGCTCGCACAGGCCGCAGATGTAATCCTTCGTCAGTTCAAACGTGTGCGTGACGAACTTGCCGCCGCACTTGCAGCAGGGCGTCAACGTCACCATGCCGGCGTCGACGAATTTCACCAGGCGCCACGCGCGCGTCACCGACAGCAGCGGCTCCAGCCCCTGCGCGCGGATCTGCTCGAGGTACAGCTCGTAGGCCTTGATGATGGCGTCGATCTCTTCCAGTTCGCTGCTCTTGTCCAGGTACTCGTAGATGTTCAGGAACAGCGACGAATGGATGTTCGGCTGCCAGGTCATGAACCAGTCGGTCGAGAACGGCAGCATGCCGCGCGCCGGGGACTCGCCCTGGACTTCCTTGTACAGGCGCAGCAGGCGCTCGTAGCTCAGGTCGGTCTCGGACTCCAGCACCTGCAGGCGCGCGCCCAGCTTGATCAGCGCGATCGCGCGCTGGATCTGGCGGCTCTCGGAAACGATGCTCTTGATGCGCATGGCAGCTCCCCGCGTGACGATGGGACTAGGCGGTGACGTCGGCCAGTTGTCCGGCCATCACAATGTTGGCGTGCAGGCCCGCGACAGCGGCGCCGGCGGCGGTCGACTTGCTCTTGCTGTGGCTGGTCAGCAGGTTCCACACCATGTCGTCGTCGAAGCGGAAGCGCAGGATCAGCTGGTTGCTGCCGGCGATCTTCATCAGTTGCGCCGGCGAGAGCTGGTCGATGATCGTCGCGACCTCTTCGGAGACGCCCAGGCGGTACAGCGCCTGCGCCTTATCGGCGCGGATCATGTGCTGGGCCAGCACCAGGTAGGCGAGGTTGACCTCGCGGATTTCCTGGAGCAGTTGTTCGTTGCTGGGTGCGATCGTGCTCATTTGGGTCCCTCCGGCGTGGGCCCGCGGTGGCGGGCGTGGTTGGTTGCGAAGTGGTGCCATTGTGCGAACGGTCGGGGACGAACTGAATCGGTGCACGGCCCGACCACGTGTCGGCGCGGTTCGCGCGGGCCTGTAGGAATTCGCCCTACACGGGGCCGCGGCCGCGAGCGGGCGCACGCTCGCCCCACGGCGCTGCGATCGGCCGCGTCGACCGACGCGCAGATCGCTCGCCGACGCCCGAAGAAAAAGACAGATGTTTGGCCGTCCACTTCGCCGATGCCCGGGTGATGCGGGTCGATACAGTGCAGGACATGGAATGCGTGGACACTGCAGGCGCTGCAACCAGGGACGCGATGCCGCCGGATGAGGGATCGAGTGCGAACACCGAGCGCTCGTCGACGATTCATCACTACGAAGCGATCGCGGCGTCCAGCCGACGCATGCTCGATGCGGCGCGACGCGACGACTGGGATCAGGTGAGCCGCGAGGAGGATCGCTGTCGCGCCTTGATCTCCGGGCTGAAGCAGGCCGGGGCGGCCGACGGAGTGCCGATCGGACGCCGTCAGCGACTGGCCCTGCTGCGCGCCATGCTGGCGGACGATGCTGAAATCCGCGAACTGTCCGAACCCTGGCTGAAGCAGCTCGAGGCGCTGCTGAACGGCCGCAGCAGCCGGATCGCGCAGCGCTGATGCGCGTTGCCCGACGCGCAGGCAGCAAGGAGCCGCCGTGGGAATGACGTCGCCCTTCCCGGAGCCGCCGTCGCCGGCGCTGGCGCCGTTCACGGTGCGGTCGCGCGTCGAGATCGTCTCGGCGCTGCGGCAGTTGCGCGACCAGCACCTGCTCGTCACGCTCTATTACGGCGACGACACCGGCTTCGCGGTCGGCAGCGTGCTCGATGTGCATGCGGGTGCCGACGAACTGATCGTCGATCTCACCGTCGATGCCCTGGGCCGGCAGGCGATCGCAGCCGCCGGGTCGCTGGTCATGGTCGGGTTCGTCGACAACGTCAAGCTGCAGTTCCCCATTGGCCGTGCGCAGACGCTCACTCCGAGCGGCGCGGCGTTCCGCCTGCCGCTGCCGCGCGAGATGCTCAGGCTGCAGCGGCGCACATCGTTGCGGGTGAAGACACCGGCCCTGCTGTGCCGCGTGCCCAGGGCGCCCGGATCGTCCCAGCATCACGTGCTGCGGGTCAGCGACATCGGCCTCGGCGGGCTGGCGCTGCAGGGCCCGGCCGACCGCGCGGTCTTCGTGGTCGATCGGGTCATCGAGCGCTGCGCGCTGCAGACTTCGAGCGGCCGCAGCGTCGAGGTCGCACTGCGCGTGCGTCACATCGAACCACTGATCGGGGCGCGCGATGCCGAGCGCATCGGCTGCGAATTCGTGGGTATGACGCCGGCCGTCCGCAACGGCCTGCAACAGCTGATCGGTACCGTGGCGCTTCCGGCCGAATCGGCCGAGGCGCGGCGTAGCGGGTAAGAGGCCGCCGCGGGCAACCGCGCCGGACCGGGACGAATCAGCCTGCGGCGGGTCGCGGCAGGACTGCGCGGGCTCCGTACATGTCGCACCAGGCACGCTGGTACTGGGCGCCGGTCCCGATCCACGCAACGGTGCCCACCGACAGTGCTGCCGTGTAGAGCGCCGCGATGCATTCGGCGGCCTCGCCGCGGCACTTCAGATGGACCGCACACAGCAGATGCATGTGGTCCTCGACGTAGTGGCGCTCCGCCACGCGCATGCCGCGCGCATACGGCAACAGCGACTCCGGCAGACCGGCGATGCCGCGACGGCCATCCGTGGTGCGCGCCGAAGTGTTCTCGAACCAGACGAAGAGATCACGATCTTCGCCTGCTGGCGCAGGCTGCGGGGTGCGGACGGCTGGCGCCCCGGGTAGCAGCGGACGCGTCGCGATCTCGGCCAGCTGCTTCATCAGCTGGGCGCGCGTCATCGGTCGGGGTGCGGGTTGATGCATGCAGTGAGCATCGGCGCGTGCGGGCCTGCGCTTGAGCTGCGAGCATTGCGGATTGAGACGACAAGGCCTTGCAATTAGGCGCTGCCGACGAACGGTCGTCGCTCATCATCCGAACAGCGGAGGCTGCAACGACAGGCGGTCGACGGGCCTTAAATATCCGGGCTTCGTGCCGATATTCGCCCCTTCGCGAAGCGGGCCGCGCCCGAAGAATCCACCTCGTCGGATCATCGAGGTGGGTCGTGAAGAACGAAGCGTTCCTGTACAGCTACACCGCACCGCGCCTCTTCGAGAGGCACGACTACGTGCGCCAGTACACGCCGCTGGTCCGCCGCATCGCGCATCAGATGGTCGCGAAGCTGCCGGCCAACGTGGAGCTCGACGACATGATCCAGGCCGGCATGATGGGCCTGATGGACGCCATCTGCCGCTACGAGGAATCTCAGGGTACGCAGTTCGAGGTCTATGCGTCGCAGCGCGTGCGCGGTGCGATGCTCGATGAACTGCGTGCGAACGACTGGCTGCCGCGCTCGGCGCGCCGCAGCCAGCGCGACATTGAAAATGCGATCCATCGACTCGAGGGTCGGCTGAAGCGCGCGCCGTGCGAGGCCGAGATCGCGGTCGAGCTCGGATTGCCGATCGCCGAATACCGGGAGATGCTGCAGGAAGCGCGCGGCTCGCAGCTCGTCTACCTCGACGACCTTGGCGGCTATGACGACGACGATGACTATCTCGAGCGCCATTTTGCCGTCAGCGGCGGCGAACCGGGGGAGCTGCTGCGAGACAAGCGCTTCCGCCACGCCCTGGTTGCCGCGATCGAGGAACTGCCCGAGCGCGAGAAGCTGCTGATGAGCCTGTACTACGAGCAGGACCTGACGCTGCGCGAGATCGGCGC
Source organism: Burkholderiaceae bacterium (assembly GCA_035429805.1). GTDB lineage: Bacteria > Pseudomonadota > Gammaproteobacteria > Burkholderiales > Burkholderiaceae_F > JALORV01. The sequence goes on along the minus strand of DAOMFL010000003.1, from coordinate 6,526 downwards.
CATCATGGGAATCACCGAATCGCGCGTGTGCCAGCTGCACAGCCAGGCGGTGGCACGGCTGCGCTCGAAACTCAAGAACTGGTAGACGCGCGTTGCGCCGGAGACGGCGCATGCGGGTGAGCGATGCGCGCCCCGGTGCGCCCTTGTTCAGTCGGACCCGGTGACACGGAGGGCGTCGATGCGCGCGCTGATCGCGGCGGCACCGGAGACACCCAGACCCGTCATCGCGGAGCCCTCGCCCACGGCCGTCAACTGCGCGGCCTCGCGGGCAAAGCGTTCGAACTCGTCGCTGCCGGAACGCCGCATCGCACGCAGCGCATTCGCCTGGGGCGCCAGCAGCCGCAGCACGTGTTCGCGGCGGTTACCGGCCTCGGCCAGGCGCGCCGCGTCGTTGGCGACCAGCGCATCGCTCTCGTCGTGCAGTGCCTGCAGCAGTTCGGCAAACAGCCGTGCAGTGGGATTGGCGCCCATGTTTCAGTGTCTCCTGGTGGCCGCAATCGCCGTCAGCACGCCGTCCGCCACCTTACGGCAGTCCGGCGTGTAGCGTCCGGCCGCGATCCCTGCGCGCATCGCGTGCACGCGCGTGAGGTCGCGGGCGGCGGGTTGCAGCACCGGGGCCAGCGGGCCGATATGGCCGCCGCGCAGGACTTCGGGAAGCGGGGGAATCTTCATGGAGCGACCGGATACTCGATGCGGCTGAGTACGGCAGGGTACCGGCGATCTTTAGCAATGGGCATCCGGGCAGCCGCAATCCGGCCATTCGGATCCGGCTGCTGACCGGGCAGTGGCGCGCTTCTGGCAGCACGCGTGGAGTATTCTTGATTTGAACCCGATCGCGCCTCGCCGCCCACGCGTGTCCGACTCCCCCGCCCGGCTCCGCCGCCCGACACCTCCGCGCGTGCGGAGCGACGAGGGCCTTGCGCCAGCGCCCGATGTGACGTCGACCGATCGCGGACTGGCGTTCGGCATGGCGCCCCCCGCGGCCGCTGCGCAGCCGTCCCCCGACGTTCGCGGCAGCGTGACTGCAGCACCGGGGCTCGAGTTCTTCGAGGAGTGCCCGGACGCGATCCTGCGCTTCGATGCCGAGCGGCGCGTCGTCTACGCCAACCCGGCGATCGAGCGCGCGACGGCGATATCGCGCCGTGAGTTCATCGACCACGCGCTCGAAGAGGTCGAGCGCTTCGCAGCGTTCGCGCCGCTCTGGAACCAGAGCCTTGCGGCGGTGCTCGAATCGCACGAGGCGCGCTGGTTCAAGTTCCTGTATCCGCATCCGACCGGTTCGAAGCTGTTCGACGTGCGCCTGCAGATCGAGACCGGTGTCGATCCGCAGCACCTGCACGTGACGGCGGTGCTGCGCGACGTCACGGTGCCCAAGTCGGCACTGCGCGCGACACGTGCGGCGGCCGAGTTCATCGAGGGGCTGCTTGCGAGCGCCAGCCTCGGCATTGGCGTGCTCGACCGCGATGACACCTACCGCGTCTGGAACGACCATCTCGAGGAGCTTCTGGGCGTGCCTGCGCACGAGGTGCTCGGCCGGACCTTTGGCGAAGCTGCGGGGCTGTCGCGCCTCGCAGGCGTCGAGGCCGAGCTGCTGCGCCTGTCCAGTGGCGCGGCGCGGACGCCGATCGAGATCGAGGCACGGTCGCCGGAAGGCGAGCAGCCCTGGGTCCGCGTCAAGCTGACGCCCGTGTTCGACGCGGGCGGCCGCTACGACGGCGTATTCGCGACGGTCGAACGCATCGACCGGGACCACTTCGCCGAGGGCTCGCTGGCCGCGCTGCAGCGCGCGCTCGAGCGCGTGGGTGAAATGGTGCTCGAGGTCGACCGCCACGGCAGCATTGTCGATGCCAACGAGACCGCGCTGTCGGTGCTCGGCTACGACCGCGATGGCCTGCGCGGCGCCGCGCTCGGCGAGATCGACACCGGTCTCGGTGCGGACGGCTTCGAGGCACTCTACGAGCAGCTGCGCGCGCGCGGCTCGTACCGCGGGCCGGCCACCTACCGGAACCGCTTCGGCTCGGCCTTTCCGGTCGAGGTCGTCGTGCAGAGAGTGGAGCAGGGCGGGCGCGAATTCATCCTGCTGCTGGCGCGCGATGCAAGCGAGCGGCGCCGCGCCGAGCTGGCGCTCACCGAGAGCGCGGAGCGGTTTCGGGCGTTGTTCGATGAGAGCCCCGTGGCCACGCTGCTGCTCGATGCCGGCTTCCGCGTGATCGGCGCGAACCGCTCGGCCAGCGACGCGCTCGGCTATCCGGTCGACGAACTGATCGGGCAGGATCCGGAAACGTTCGTCATTGCCGCGGACCTGGCCGGCTACTGCCGTGTGCGCGAGCAGCTGCGGTCAGGTGTGCTGCAGAGCGACGCCGCGGATCGCCGCTTCACGCACCGCGACGGCCGCACGGTGTGGACCCGGCTGCACGCGCGTGCCGTGGCGGGCGGCGAGGGCCCGCGGCATTACCTGCTGGTGCTGGAGAACTTCACCGACCGCAAGATATTCGAGGAACAGCTGCAGGTAGCGCTGCGCGACCAGCAGACGCTGTTCGAGACGATGTCGGTCGGTGTTGCGCAGACGATGTCGGGCAAGATCCTGCTAGCGAACCGCGAGTTCTCCGACATGTTCGGCTACCGCGACGGCCAGGTCATCGGCATGCCGCTATGGGACCTGACGATCGACCGCGACAGCCGCATGCCGAACGAGATCTCCGGCATGCCGGTGGTGCGCGCCAACCAGACCACGAGCGCCGAGGTCGTGCTTTTCCGCAAGGACGGCGAACCCATATGGTGTCTGGTGCAGGCACGCCCGATCCAGTCGGAGTCGACCGGTGTGGAGTCGCTGCGCGAGGCGATCTACACGTTCCAGAACATCTCCGAGATGAAGCGGCAGCGCGAGGCGCTGTCGCGCTCGCTGCTCGAACTCAACGTCGTGCTCGACGCGACGGCGACCGGGGTCATGCACCTGCAGGACGACCGGGTGGTCCGCTGCAATGCGCAGGCGCAGTTCATGTTCGGCCGCCCGGGCGCCGAGCTGGTGGGCACGCCAATCGGGGCGCTGTTCGCTTCGGAGGCCGACTATTTCGAGGCGATCACGCCCTTGCGAGCGCAGCTCGCGACCGGCAGCCCGGCGTCGTTCGAGGGCCTGATGAAGGGCCGCAGCGGCACCTTCTGGGGCCTGGTGTCGCTGCGCAAGATCGACCCCAAGGTGCCGGCGCAGGGAATGATCGCGTCGATCCTCGACATCTCCGATCGCAAGAAGCAGGAAGAGGAACTGCAGACCGCGCTGGCGCAGCAGCAGCTGATCTTCGACACTGCGCTGGTCGGGCTGCTGTTCGTGCGCGACGGCCGTCCGGTGCGCGCCAACAGCGCGATGGACGAGCTGCTGGCGTGCGAACCGGGCGGGCTGGTGAAGCAGATCCAGCTCTTCACGCATCCGACCGACCACCTGCTGCTCGCCAGCCTGGCAGAACACTATCCGCGCATCCGCGAGACCGGTGCGTGCGAGTTCGAGCTCTACATGTACCGGCGCAAGGCAGACCCGATCTGGGTCGCCGTGCAGGGCCGCGCGGTCAATCCGGAGCGGCCGGAGCTCGGCTACATCTTTGCCTTCGTCGACATCGACGAGCGCAAGCGCTCGGAGCGCGAACTGCGCTCGACGCTCGCAGAACTGCAGCTCATCTTCGACAATGCGCTGGTCGCGATGCTGTATGTGTCGAACGACCTTATCCTCAAGGCCAACGCCGCGACCGAGCGCCTGTTCGGCTACGACCCGCGCGACTACTCGGAACTGGTCGTGTCCTCGCTGTTCGCGGCGCCGGCCGACTGGGAGCAGGTTTCGGCCGAGGTGATGGACACGCACGCCGACGATCGCTACTCGTTCGAGTTGCTGATGCGCCGCGCCGACGGCAGTACCTTCTGGTGCGCCGGCAACGGGCGTCTGCTGGAACCGGGCGCGCCGGAGCGCGGCCTCATCCTGTCGCTGATGGACGTCGATGCGCGCCGCCGCTCGGAAGAGGAGCTGAAGCGGGTGCGCAACTACCTCGACCTCGTCGTCGAGAACCTGCCGGTGCTGGTGTCCGTGCGCGAGGCCGAGACGGGCCGCTTCGTCAGCCTCAATCGCGCCGGCGAGCTGATCACCGGGCTATCGCGGCAGCAGGTGATCGGCCGCACCTGGCGCGAGGTATACGCGCGGCAGTTCGCCGACCTGTACGCCGAGCTCGACCGCAAGGCGCTGGCGACGGGCTCGCAGGTCGACCGCCCGCGCGACGTCATGCTGCGCGCCGATGGCAAGCGCCTGACCGTGAACCAGCGCGTGGTGCCGCTGTTCGAACCGGGTCCGGGAGTCGAAGCGCTGCCTCGATACGTGATGTCGATCATCGACGACCTGACCGAGGAAGTGCGGGCCGAAGTGGCGCTGCGCGAGACCGAAACGCGGTTCCGCCAGTTCGCCGAGAACATCGACCAGCTGGTCTTCATCATGACCGGCGACTTCGCGAACGTGCTCTATGTCAATCCGCGCTACCAGGCGCTGATAGGAGCCCAGCCGGAGGAACTGGTGGAGAACCCGCGCAGCGCGCTGCGCCTGGTCATCGCCGAGGAAATGCCCGGCATCCTGCGGCTGCTGCCGCGGCTCGTCGCGCGGATGCGGCGGCTGCTCCGGACCGAGTTCCGGGTGCACATCAACCACTATTCGCGCGGTGTCCGCCTGATCGACGTGCGGCTCAATCCGGTGCGCATGGAAGACGGTGCGATCCGCGTTTTCGGCGTGGCTGACGACATCACGGAGCGCGAAGCGGCGGAGCGGCAGCGCATGGAGGAAATCGTCAAGCAGCGCGACATCCTAGTGCGTGAGGTGCACCATCGGATCAAGAACAACCTGCAGGGCGTGGCCGGGCTGATCCAGCAGGCGGCCGCCGCGCGGCCCGAGGTGGCTCCTGCGCTGGAAGAGGCTGCGGCCCAGATCCAGGCCATCGCCCAGGTGCACGGCCTGCAGATCCGCTCGACCGGCACCCTGCCGGTGCTGGGCGTGGCGCAGGGCATCTTCCAGAACCTCGGCAGCATGTTCGGCGTCGAAGTGCGCTTCGATCCGCCAGCGCCGGACCTCTGGCGCTTCGGCCTGCCCGAGAGCGAGGCGGTGCCGCTGGCGCTGGTGATCAACGAGCTCGGCACCAACGCGATCAAGCACCGTTCAAGCCGGTCCGATGTGATCCAGGTGCGAGTCACCGGGCGCCCGGAAGGCATGGATTTCACGATCGAGAACCCGGGGCAGCTGAAGCCGGGGTTCAGCTTGCCGGACATTGCTGCCAGCGTGTCCGGACTCGGCCTCGTCAAGGCGCTGCTGCCGCGTCGCGGTGCGCGGTTGTCGATCGAGGCCATGGGACCGGTGGTCGTGGCGCGCCTGCAGCTCGCACCGCCGGCGATTCGCGAGGAAAATGTCTGAGCCGGCGCGGCGTGCGATCGCCGGCGGCGGGGTTTGAAGCGAGCGAAGATGAGCGAAGAGCATCCCCTGATACTCGTGGTCGATGATGACCGTCTGGTGCTGGCGACCCTCGTGGCCGGCCTGAAGCAGGCGGGTTTCGAGGTGATCGAAGCCGACAACGGCGACGACGGCATCCTGCTGGCCCGCAAGTACAAGCCGAAGCTCGCGATTCTCGACATGCGCATGCAGGGCAAGTCGGGCATGGACGTCGCGCGCTACCTCGCGGCGAACACCCGCACCGGATTCATGTTCCTGTCGGCTTTTGGCGACGCGGACATCGTCGAGGAGGCGACCCGCATGGGCGCGCTCGGCTATCTCGTGAAGCCGCTCGACGTGCGCCAGATCGTGCCTGCGGTCCGCGCGGCGCTGGGTCGCTGGGAGGAACTGCAGGCGGCGCCGGCAGCCGCGGCCGACAGCGGCGCCGCCAGCCGCGACGAACACATCGCACTCGGGATCCTGATGGAGCGGCTGCGCATCGACAGCGACCGTGCGCTCGAAGCGCTGCGGGCGCAGGCACGTTCAGAGGGCACGACGGTGGCACAGCTCGCCGCCAACATGGTCGAGGCGGCCAACCGGCTCAATTCGATTCCGCGCTAGGCGCGACGTGCAGCCGAGTGACTACATCCAGCGCTTCGGTTTCCGTCGCTGGTACGAACGCCAGCTGATCGAGAGCCACGCCTACCTTGCGCTGGGCTTCGTTGCGCTCATCCTGTTGCTGGCGGGCGCCGAAGTCCTGAGCGACATGAAGTCGGGAACCGGCTACGTGAGCACGCTGCTCGTGGCGGCCGCGGGTGGCCTGCTGGTGCTGGTGTCATGGAAGCGATTCAACGTGCTGCTGGCGCGCGCGGAGCGCTTCGCCGAAGGGGCCGCGTGCCCGACCTGCAAGACCTGGGGCAAGTTCCGCGTGCTCGGCCAGGAAGCGGCATCCGATGACGACCCTCCGGAAGCCGGCCGTCCGCGCTGGCTGCGCGTGCGCTGTGCGCAGTGCGGGGGGGAGTGGCGAATAGGGTGAGCGTCGCTCGTGTACGCGATCGGCTGCGCCGATCGCACGTGCAC
>DAOMFL010000002.1:111484-147420 GCA_035429805.1 Burkholderiaceae bacterium | reverse complement strand
TGCGCGCATGCTCCCTTAGCAGGGGAGTGCCTTCGACCTCTCGGCCACGTCTCCAGAATTCTCGAAAAAACTGCGCGGGGATCGCCCGCGCGGATCGGAGTCTAGTCGGCTCCGGACCCGCCAGCAATTCTCAGGCGGGCTCCTGCTCGAGGCCGAAGGCCTTGTGCAGCGCGCGCACCGCCAGTTCCATGTACTTGTCCTCGACCACGACGGAAATCTTGATCTCGCTCGTCGAGATCATCTGGATATTGATGCCCTCTTCCGACAGCGTCCGGAACATCAGGCTGGCGATGCCGACATGCGAGCGCATGCCGATGCCGACGACCGAGACCTTGGCAATCTTCGGATCGCTGACGATCTGCCTGGCACCGACGTGGTCCTTCACCTTCGTGTTCAGCACGTCGAGCGCCTTCTGGTACTCGTTGCGGTGGACCGTGAACGAGAAGTCGGTCGTGCCCTCGACGCTGATGTTCTGGACGATCATGTCGACGTCGATGTTGGCATCGGCGATCGCGCCCAGGATCTGGTAAGCAATGCCCGGGCGGTCCGGCACGCGCGTCAGGGTGATCTTGGCCTCGTCGCGCGAGAACGCGACGCCGGAGATGACTGCCTTTTCCATCTTTGAGTCTTCCTCGAAGGTGATCAGCGTGCCGGAACTGGCTTCGACCTCGAGCGCCAGGTCGGGCTCGGTCAGGCTCGACAGCACGCGCAGCGGCACCTTGTACTTGCCGGCGAATTCCACCGAGCGGATCTGCAGCACCTTGGAGCCGAGGCTGGCCATCTCGAGCATTTCCTCAAAGGTGACGCGGTCGAGCCGCCGTGCCTCCGGGACGATGCGCGGATCGGTCGTGTAGACGCCGTCGACGTCGGTGTAGATCAGGCACTCATCGGCCTTCAGCGCCGCAGCAAGGGCGACGGCCGACGTGTCCGATCCGCCGCGGCCGAGGGTCGTGATGTTGCCCTGCTCGTCAGCACCCTGGAACCCGGCCACGACGACGATCGCACCCTGAGCGAGATCGCGCCGGATGTTCTTCTCGTCGATCTCGAGGATCCGCGCCTTCGTGAAGGCACTGTCGGTCAGCACATGCACCTGCGGCCCGGTGTAGCTCTTGGCCTTGAGCCCCCGGTCCTTCAGCGCCATCGCCAGCAGGCCGATCGTCACCTGCTCACCGGTCGAAGCGACGACGTCGAGCTCGCGCGGATCGGGATTGGTCTGCACATCCTTGGCGAGCGCGAGCAGGCGGTTGGTCTCACCGCTCATCGCCGAGACGACCACGACCAGCTGGTGGCCGGCCTTGTGCCATTTTTCGAGGCGCCGTGCGACATTCTTGATGCGGTCGACGGAACCGACCGACGTGCCGCCGTACTTGTGAACGATGAGAGCCATGGCCGCGCAGGGGTTCGCTGCGGAAAAAAGTGAACTTGCAATTATAGGTGCCCGCGCTGTCACGGCCGGCTGATCCGCGTCAGCCGGGGCACCCGGGCCGGCGGCTTCAGCCGCCGATCAACGTGGCGTCAGGCTGCCACTCGATGCGGATGCGCTCGCCATCGCGGTCGGTCAGCCGCACGTCGGCGCCGAGGCCGGCGACATAGATCAGTTCGCCGTCGCGCCAGAGCAGCGGCAGCCGCGCGCGCTCGAACTCGGCGATGCCGGCGTCCTGGTACAGCCGCTTCAGTGTGCGCGACGGCCGCGCCGCATGCGGCTTGAAGCGCTCGCCGCCGGCCCGCGGACGTGCCTCGATCGGCCGCGCCGCCAGCCAGTCGGGTTCGAAGCCCTCGCCTTCGACGCGAACGAAGCGCAGCACGCCGCTCCAGCCTGGCAGCGCGATCTCGTCCTCGCCGGACCAGCGGAACGCCTCGGCGTCGCGCGCCGCGGTGTCGCTTTCCTTCAGCAGCAGCAGGCCCCGATAGCGCCGCACCTCGCGGTCGCCGAGTCTCACCAGCAGCCGCGCATCGCTGCGCGCCGCGCTCGCCTGCGCGAGCATGTCGAGCAGCCGCGCGCGCGACGGCGACTCGACACCATGCGAGGCCAGCCACGCGCGCAGCACCCAGGTCTGGCGCGCCTCGGGCAGCGTGGCCAGGGCATCGAGCCGCAGCATGCCGGCGGGCGCGGCCTCCCGGCACACCTCGAGGTCGCCCGCAGCGACGGTGCGCAGCGCCTCGGCGGCTTCGGCGACCAGATCGACCGAGCGCGCCGCGGCCGCGCGGAAGCCGGGACGCACCGCATCGAGCCGCGGCAGCACTTCCAGCCGCACCGCATTGCGCAGCAGCTGCCGGTCGTCGTTGCTGTCGTCCTCGACGAACGCCAGCCGGCGCGCTTCGACATAGCGCTCGATGTCGGCGCGGGCAATGTCGATGAACGGCCGCACCAGCAGCGGCCCGGCGCCGTCGAAGCGGCGCTCGGGCGGAAACGCCGCCAGCCCTTCGGGTCCGGCGCCGCGCAGCCACTGGATCAGGAACGTCTCCAGGCGGTCGTCGCGATGGTGGGCACAGCAGACGATCTGCGCGCCGAACTCGGCGGCCGCGTCGGCAAGCGCCTCGTAGCGCGCGGCCCGCGCCGCCGCCTCGATGCCGCGGCCTGCACGGCGCACGACCACGCGGCGGACCACGCAGCGGACGCCAAGCGCGGCCGCCTCGCGTTCACAGTGGGCTTCCCATTCGTCGGCGCGGCGGCTCAGCCCGTGATGCACGTGCACTGCGATGACTTCGCGCAGCCCCGAGCCGCGCTGCCGCACCAGCCGCGCCAGCGCATGAAGGAGAACCGTCGAATCGCGGCCGCCGCTGTAGCCGATGATGGCCGTCAGGCCAAGGCGGCGCGTCGAGCCTCGGCGCAGCGCTTCGTCGTCGTGCGCCTCGAGCGCTTCGACGCTGGCCCGGGCCCGCTGCAGCGCCGACCCGACCGCACCCAGCAGCAGTTCCTCGAGCGGATCAGCTTTCTTCGGTCGTGTTCTTGAAGCGGCCATAGGCGAGGAGCCGCGCGTGGCGGGCGGCCAGCAGCTCGCGCGGCTTCATACCGGCGAACTGGCGCAGCGCGTCGGCCAGTGCACGCTTGAGCAGCGCCGACATCTGCTTGCTGTCGCGATGCGCGCCGCCCAGCGGCTCGCTGACGATCTTGTCGATCAGCCCCAGCGCCTTGAGCCGGTGCGCGGTGAGCCCGAGCGCCTCGGCGGCTTCGGGCGCCTTGTCCGCGCTCTTCCAGAGGATCGACGCGCAACCCTCGGGCGAGATCACCGAATAGGTCGCGTACTGCAGCATCAGCACCTGGTCGGCGACCGCGACCGCCAGGGCGCCGCCCGAGCCGCCCTCGCCGATGATCGTCGTGATGATCGGCACCTTCAGCTGCGACATCTCGTAGAGGTTGTGGCCGATCGCTTCCGACTGGTTGCGTTCCTCGGCGTCGATGCCCGGATAGGCGCCGGGTGTGTCGACGAAGGTGAACACCGGCAGGCCGAACTTTTCGGCCGTCTTCATCAGGCGCAGCGCCTTGCGATACCCCTCCGGACGGCTCATGCCGAAGTTGCGCAGCGCCCGCTCCTTCGTGTCGCGCCCCTTCTGGTGCCCGAGCACCATCACCGCCTGGCCGTTGAAGCGCGCCAGCCCGCCGATGATCGAGAGGTCGTCCGCAAAGGCGCGGTCACCGTGCAGCTCGTGAAAATCCGTGAAGATGTCTTCGATGTAGTCAAGCGTGTACGGCCGCTGCGGATGGCGCGCGAGCTGCGACACCTGCCACGGCGTGAGCTTGGCGTAGATGTCCTTGATCAGCGCCTGGCTCTTCTTCTGCAGTCGCTCGATCTCTTCGGAGATGTCGACCGCGGAATCGTCCTGCACGAAGCGCAGTTCGTCGATCTTGGCTTCCAGTTCGGCGATCGGCTGCTCGAACTCGAGGAACGTCGTCTTGGCCATGGTGGGGCTCAGTATTCGACGGGCACGGGATCCAGACTGCGCCAAAGGTACCACGTGGCCACGCTGCGCCACGGTTCCCACTCCTGCGCCAGCGCCGCGACGCGCGCGCGGCCGTCCTTGCCGGCGACCGGCGCGCCATCGAGATAGTTGAGGCTCACCGCCTTCAGCAGGCCGAGGTCGTCCAGCGGCAGCACATTAGGCCGGAGCAGATTGAAGATCAAGAACATCTCGGCGGTCCAGCGGCCGATGCCGCGGATGTCGACCAGCTCGGCGATGACCTCCTCATCGCCCTGTTCGACGAAGCGCGCCGGATCGACGCGGCCGCTGACGAAATGCTGCGCGAGGTCGCGGATGTACTCGACCTTGCGGTCCGACAGGCCGCAGGCGCGCAGCGTCGGCGCGCGCCGGCGCAGCACGGTGCGGGGGCCCACGTCGCCGACACAGCGGACGAAACGCTCCCACACCGACTGGGCCGCCTTGACCGAGATCTGCTGGCCGACGATCGAGCGCGCCAGCGTCGTGAATGCGTCGCCGCGCGAGGCGAGTGCGACACGCGGATGCGCGCGGATGATGCGCGCCATCGTCGCATCGCGCTGCGCGAGCGCGCGGCGCGCGCGGGACCAGTAGGCAGGACGGGCGGCGCGGCCCATCTACTGGCGGCGCCACGTCGTGCCGCCAGCGCCGTCCTCGAGCACGATGCCTTCCGCAGACAGCGCCGCGCGGATGCGGTCGGCCTCGGCGAAGTTCTTCGACTTCTTGGCGGCAGCGCGTTCGGCGATCAAGGCCTCGATCCGCCCGGCATCCGCGGATGGCCCGCCGCGCAGAAACTCTCCGGGATCGCGCTGCAGCAGGCCAAGCACACCACCCAGCTTCGCGAGCTGGCGCGCCAGTGCCGGCGAGTGCGTGCGATTGACTTCGCTCGCCAGGTCGAACAGCGCCGCAACCGCGATCGGGGTGTTGAAGTCGTCATCCATCGCCGCGGCAAAGCGCGCGGCATGGGCTTCGTTCCAGTCCAGCGCCGCCCCGTCCGCCGAGGTGTCGCGCAGCGCCGTGTAAAGCCGCGTCAGCGCCGTGCGCGACTCCGCCAACTGCTCCTCGGCGAACTGGAACTGGCTGCGGTAGTGCGAACGCAGCAGGAAGAAGCGCACGACTTCCGGATCATGGGCACGCACGGCATCGCGGATCGTGACGACATTGCCGAGCGACTTCGACATCTTGTCGTCGCCCATGCGCAGCGCCCCGGTGTGTATCCACAGGTTGGCGAACGGGCGCTCGAAGGCGCCTTCGCTCTGCGCGATCTCGTTCTCGTGGTGCGGGAAGATGAGGTCGGGGCCGCCGCCGTGGATGTCGAAGTTCTGCCCCAGCAGTTCACTCGCCATCGCCGAGCACTCGATGTGCCAGCCCGGCCGTCCCGCGCCCCAGCGCGACTCCCACTGCGGCTCGCCGGGCTTGGCGCGCTTCCACAGCACGAAGTCCAGCGGATCGTGCTTGCTGGCGTCGACGGCCACGCGCTCGCCGGCGCGCAGCTCGTCGAGCGTGCGGCCCGAGAGCTTGCCGTAGCCGGGGAACTTGCGCACCGCGTAGTTCACGTCGCCGTCCTCGGCCTGGTAGGCCAGGCCCCGCTCCTGCAGCAGGCCGATGATGTCCAGCATCTGCGGGATGTACTGCGTCGCGCGCGGTTCGTGGTCCGGCGGCGCCATCCCCAGCGCCGCGAAGTCCTCGTGCATCACCGCGATGTACTTCGCCGTCAGCTCCGACGGCGTGACACCCTGCTCGGCCGCGCGCCGGATGATCTTGTCGTCGACATCGGTGATGTTGCGCACGTACGTGACGTCGTAGCCGCGCGCGCGCAGCCAGCGCACCATCACGTCGAACGCGACGAAGGTGCGGCCGTGCCCGATGTGCGTCAGGTCGTAGGTGGTCACGCCGCATACGTACATCCGCACCTTGCCGGGCTCGATCGGCCGCAGCGTCTCCTTGCGACGCGCCAGCGTGTTGTGAATCTCGAGGGTCATGCGGAAACTCCCGTGAACGTCCGGCAGGCACCGGACGGAAATGCGGCGTCGGACAGCGCTCTCGTCAGCTCGTCAACAGCGCCGCAGAGCCATTTCGCGGGAGGGGCAGTTGTAGAATCAGGCCAGTATATCAACGCACCTTCGCGCCGCGCGGCTCGCGCGTCTCATCGCACCGATGTCCTTTGTTCCTTCGCTCTGCGCCGGCCTGCTCGCCCTCGTGGTCGCGATGCCGGCCGCGCTGGCGCAGGTCTCGAGCGCGGCGCCGCCGCAGACCATCGGCACTCTGGCGACCGACAAGGAGCCGCCGACGGACCTGCAGCTGGTACAGCGACAGCTCGCCGCCGGGCACGCTGCGCAGGCGCTCGAGCTCGCCGATGACAGTCTGAAGAAGAACCCGCGCGATGCGCAGATGCGCTTCCTGCGCGGCGTCATCCTGACCGAGCTGAAGCGGCCGGCCGATGCGCTCGCGGTGTTCCAGGGCCTCACGGAGGATTTCCCGGAACTGCCCGAGCCCTACAACAACCTCGCCGTGCTGTATGCCGCCGAGGGCCGCCTCGACAATGCGCGCGCCGCGCTCGAACTGGCGCTGGCGGCGGCACCGAACTACGGCACCGCGTACGAGAACCTCGGCGACATCTACCTGCAGCTGGCCGCGGACGCCTACCAGCGCGCGACGAAGCTCGAGCCGGCCAACAAGCAGGCCGGCGCCAAGCTCGCCATGTCGCGCGAACTCATCACCAAGGCGCGCAACGTCCGTTGAGCGCTTTCCTGAAGGAGCACTGAAATGAAGCGACTTGGTTTCCTGTTCGGCCTGCTGCTCGCGCTGCCCGGCCTCGCCTGGGCGCAGCGCGTCGCGCTCGACACGACGATGGGGACGATCGTCGTCGAACTCGCGCCCAAGGAAGCCCCGAAGACGGTGGCCAACTTCCTCGAGTACGTGAAGAGCGGCCACTACAACAACACCGTGTTCCATCGCGTCATCGACGGCTTCATGATCCAGGGCGGCGGCTACACCGCGGACCTCGGCGAGAAGCCGACGCGCGCGCCGATCCCGCTCGAAGCCCAGAACGGCCTGAAGAACGAGCGCGGAACGATCGCGATGGCGCGGCGCTCCGATCCGAACTCGGCGACGTCGCAGTTCTTCATCAACGTCAAGGACAACCCGAACCTTGACTATCCGCGGCCGGACGGCAACGGCTACGCCGTGTTCGGCCGGGTCGTCGAGGGCATGGACGTCGTCGACAAAATCCGCACCCTGCCGACCGAGTCCAAAGGCCCGCACGCGAGCCTTCCCACGACACCGGTCATCATCAAGTCCGCACGCATCGTCAAGTAGGAGCACGCATGATTCGCCTGTACACGAACCTCGGCCCGATCACACTGGAACTCGATCACCAGAGGGCCCCGAAGACGGCCGAGAATTTCGAGTCCTACGTCCGCAGCGGCTTCTACGACGGCACGCTGTTCCACCGCGTCATCAACGGGTTCATGATCCAGGGCGGCGGCTTCGAGGCCGGGATGCGGCAGAAGACCACCGAGGACCCGATCCTCAACGAGGCGCGCAACGGCGTGCGCAACGCGAAGTACACCGTCGCGATGGCGCGCACCAGCGATCCGAATTCGGCGACGTCGCAGTTCTTCATCAACGTCGCCGACAACGACTTCCTGAACCACACCGAGCCGACGCCGCAGGGCTGGGGCTACTGCGTCTTCGGCAAGGTGATCGAGGGCTTCGCCACGGTGGACAAGATCAAGGCGGTGAGGACCGTCCGCCGCGGCCCGCATGCGGACGTTCCGGAAGTCGACGTCATCATCGAACGCGCCGAAATACTCTCGTGACGGGCGATGTCGCGGCAGTCCCGCCGGCGCTCGCCGTCGACCCGGCCGTCGCGCCGCTCACCGATCCGGTCTTCATCTCGGACCTGCATCTGACGGCCGAGAGGCCGCGCACGGTGCAGCGATTCCTGCGCTTCATGCGCGAGGACGCGCCGGCGCATCCGGAACTCGTGATCCTCGGCGATCTGTTCGAATTCTGGATCGGCGACGATGAAGGCGCGGCAGCCGCTCCGGTCATCGAGGCCCTCGCCGCCGCGGCCCGCGCCGGCCAGCGCGTCCTCGTCATGCACGGCAACCGCGACATGCTGCTCGGCCGGGACTTCGCCCACGCCATCGGCGGGCGCCTGCTCGCCGACCCCGTCGTCGCCGACATTGCCGGCACGCGCACGCTGCTCTCGCACGGTGACGCCTGGTGCACGCGCGACGTGGCCTACCAGCAGTTCCGCGCGATGGTGCGCCAGCCGGACTTCCAGCGCGGCTTCCTCGCAAAGCCCGTTCCGGAGCGCATTGCCGTCGCGCGTTCTGCGCGCCAGCAGAGCGAGACCGAGAAGGCCGTGAAGGCGATGGACATCATGGACGTCACGCCCGACGCGATCGTCGGTGCTCTCGAAGCCGCCGGGGTGCAGAGGCTGATCCATGGTCACACGCACCGGCCCGGCGTGCACGCCCATGAAGCGAATGGCCGCGGCGCCGAGCGCTGGGTGCTGCCGGACTGGGACTGCGACAGCGTCGAGCCGCGCGGCGGCTTCCTCGACTTCGTCGACGGCCGGCCGCGCCTGGTCTTCTTCGACGACTGAAGCGATGCGGCGCCGGCGGCTCGCTAGGGCTTCGGCCCCTGCACGGCCGTCGCAATCACCTCGACACGGCGGTTCGGTGCCAGGCACGCGATCAGCGCGCTGCGCGGCGTGCCCTGCCCCTTGGACTGGCAGTCGGCCTCGGTGACCTTGAGCTGCGACTCGCCGCGGCCTTCGGCCTTGATGATGTCGGCCGGCAACCCCCGGCTCACCAGGTAATCGCGCACCGCGCCGGCCCGCTCCTGGGACAGCCGCTGGTTGTACTCGACCGTGCCGAGCGGATCGGAGTGCCCGAGGATCGTGATCTCGGTCAGCCCGGTGACGCCGGCCTGCCGCATGCCCTCGATCATGTTCTCAATGCGGCTCTTGCCCACTGGCGTGAGTTCGGCCTTGTCGAAGGCGAACATGCCGTCCGCCGAGATATCGAACGTCCGCGTCACCGGCACCGCAACCGGCGGTGGTGGTGGCGGAACGACCGGCCGTGCCTGAGCCGGTGGTGGTGGCGGCGGCGGCGGTGGTGCTGCTGCTGACGCCTTGGCGGGGGCAGGCTCATTGACACCCGGCGCAGCTCCGATCGGAATCGTGAGCCCGACCGACAGCACCCAATCCCCAAACGAATTCTGGCTCACGAGCGAGCCGCTGTTCCCGTCCCAGCGGTAGCGGCCGTCGATGAAGAAGCGGGCCGAGCGTCCCAACGGCAGCGTCACGCCGAGACCCGCATTAGCCATGAAGCTCGTCTTGCTGGACCCGACCTTGTCGTTGATCAGACCAATGCCCGCGACCGCATACGGCTGCAGTTCGTCCCAGCGCGCCAGCCCTTCGCGGCGCAGCGGATACCACTTGCCGCCAGCTTCGATGGTCCAGTTGTGCCAGTTGTCGGGCGCGCCGTCCTTCGGCAGTTCTTCATAGGCGCCGCGCACTTCGACATCCCAACTCGGCGTGAGGGCCTTGCCGGCCGCCAGCCCGAATCCGGTGCCGTTCTTCGCCTGGCGGGCGGCGTCAGGAAACGTGAACTGCACGAACGGCGCCACGTACCAGCGGCTGTCCCACCAGAGTTCCGGGGAATAGCTCAACTGGGCGTGGACACACGTCGACGCTGCGAGCATCCCCAGCAACACTGTCCGCTTCACGAACCGCTTCATCGACACTCTCCGCACGAACGACGCGCCCCGATTGACTCCGGGATTCTGCACGGCGATAACGCGGCCGCAACCCCGTCCGTACGGACGGGCGATTACCCCAAATGCAGGTCTCGTGTCCGGCGGCTCATTCGTCGACCAGCCGATTGAGCTGCAGCGGATCGACCTTCGGGGCCTCGAGCTTCGCCTCCTCCAGCGCGATGCCCTTCCGTTCCAGGGCGGCGACGAGTCGATCGATCTCGCGCTGCTGGGCGGCGGCATGGTCGATCAGGCCGTGCAGGGCCTTGACGAGCGGATCATCGCCGTCCTGCGCCAGCCCATACGCCGAAAATCCCATCTGATTCGCCGCCTGTTCGCGCTGAGCCTCGAGTTCGCGATGCAGTATCCGCGCCGGATTGCCGACCGCGGTGGCGCCAGGCGGCACCTCCTTGACGACGACGGCGTTGGAGCCGATGCGCGCGCCGTCACCCACCGTGAAGCCGCCGAGCACCTTGGCGCCCGCGCCGACGATGACGTTGCGGCCGAGCGTCGGATGGCGCTTGGATCCGCGTGTGAGCGACGTGCCGCCGAGCGTCACGCCCTGATAGATCGTCGTGCCGTCGCCGATCTCGGCAGTCTCGCCGATGACGATGCCCATGCCGTGATCGATGAAGACATGGCGGCCGACGCGGGCTCCCGGATGGATTTCGATGCCGGTGAGCCAGCGCGAGACGTGCGACACGAAGCGCGCGAGCCAGCGGAAGCCGCGCTTCCAGAACCGGTGCGCCAGCCGATGCAGCGTGAGCGCGTGCAGACCCGGATAGCAGGTCAGCACCTCCCAGCGCGAGCGCGCGGCCGGATCGCGCTCGAGGATGCAGTCAATGTCTTCGCGCAGGCGCGTGAACATGATTCCAGGGGCTCTCGTTCGGCCGCTGATTGTACGGATGCGCTGCAGCGCTCATCCGCCGCGCTTGCGTCCGGCGCGGTCGGCACGCGACTGGATGACGGCCGCGAGCACGCCGCGCAGCAGGTCCACTTCGGTCTGCGTCGGCCGCGCGCGGTTGAAGAGCCGTCTCACCCGCACCATCAGAGTCTTCGGTTCGGCCGGGTCGTGGAAACCGACAGCGGTCGCGGCCTCCTCGAAATGCCGATACAGCTTCTCGAGCGCCGCCACGCCGGCAGGCGCGTCCTCGGGGCCGAAGCGCAGCTGGCCCGGCTGGATGGCGGCCGTCGCGCGCAGCGCCAGCTGGCATTCGTAGGCGGCCACCTGCACCGACTGGGCAAGGTTGAGGGACGCGAACTGCGGATTGGCCGGAATCGCGCACGCGATCTGGCACATCAGCACGTCGGCATTCGCGAGCCCGCTGCGCTCGGTGCCGAAGACGAACGCGACGTCGCCGCGCTCCGCCGCCGCAAGGCGCTGAGCCGCCTGCCCGGCCACCTGGCGCAGGTCCAGCAGTGGCGGCCCGAACTCGCGGTCGTAGCCGGTCATCGCGATCGCAAGGTCCACCCCGGCAAGGGCGCTGGCCAGATCTGTCGCGCACACGCTGGCGCCCAGCACGTCGGCGGCGCCGGTCGCGAGCGCGATGGCGTCGGCATCGGAGCGGTAGCCGGCGTCGCGCGGGTCGACGACCACCAGCCGGCCGAAGCCCATCGTCTTGATCGCCCGCGCCGCGGCGCCAACATTGGCGGCGAGCGTCGGCTGCACCAGAACGAATCGGACGCGGTCGAAGGGCGGTTGCATGGAAACGGGCTGGGACGGGTCGATCGACTAAACTTCGCGGTTCAGTCTAAACGCGACGGCGCGCCTGCCGCACGCGCTTCACCATGCATCCGATGCTCAATACGGCCGTGAAGGCCGCGCGCAAGGCCGGTTCGATCATCAACCGTGCCAGCGTTGATCTCGACGCGGTACGCGTCGGCACCAAGGGCCGCTCCGACTTCGTCACCGAAGTCGACCATGCGGCCGAGCGTGCGATCGTCGACACGCTGCTCAAGGCCTATCCGGACCACGCGATCCTCGCCGAGGAGTCGGGTGCAAGCGGCCAGTCGGAATACACGTGGATCATCGATCCGCTGGACGGCACGACGAACTTCATCCACGGCTTTCCGCAGTACGCAGTGTCGATTGCCCTGCGCCACCGCGACCTGATCACGCAGGCCGTCGTCTATGACCCGACGCGCAACGAGCTCTTCACGGCAACGCGCGGCCGCGGAGCGTTCCTCAACGATCGGCGCATCCGCGTCTCGCGCCGCGACAAGCTTGCCGACAGCCTGATCGGCACCGGCTTTCCGTTCCGCAGCCTCGATCACCTCGACGAATACGTGCGCATGTTCAAGAGCATCACCGAGCACACGGCAGGCATCCGCCGGCCCGGCGCGGCCGCGCTTGATCTCGCCTATGTCGCGGCCGGCCGTCTCGACGGTTTCTGGGAGATCGGCCTGTCGTCGTGGGATATGGCGGCAGGCAGCCTGCTGATCCTGGAGGCCGGCGGGCTGGTGTCGAACTTCAATGGCGACCCCGGTTACCTCGAGGACGGCCGCATCGTCTGTGGCGCGCCGAAGATCTTTCCGCAACTGCTGAATCTGGTGCAGCAGGTGCACCGCGGGCGCGGCGCCTAGTCCCAGCCGGCCGCCGCAGCCCGCTCATCGCCGAGCCTCCGTCCCGCGCGCATGACGACCGCCGATCACACCGGCCGTCACACGCCGATGATGCAGCAGTACCTCGGCATCAAGGCCGACTATCCGAACGTGCTGCTGTTCTACCGGATGGGCGACTTCTACGAACTGTTCTACGACGACGCCGAGCGTGGGGCACGGCTGCTGAACATCACGCTCACCGCGCGCGGCACCTCGGCCGGCGCACCGGTGAAGATGGCCGGCGTGCCGGTCGTATCGGTCGAGCAGTATCTCGCGCGGCTGGTGAGGCTCGGCGAAAGCGTGGCCATCTGCGAGCAGATTGGCGACCCGGCGACCAGCAAGGGGCCGGTGGAGCGCAGGGTCGTGCGCGTCGTCACGCCCGGCACGCTCACCGACACGGGCTTGCTCAGCGAGAAGTCCGACGCGCCGCTGCTGGCGGTGGCGCAGCCGCTCGCGCGCGGTGGCCCCTACGGGCTGGCGTGGCTTGTGCTTTCTTCAGGCGAACTGCGCGCGGCTTCGGTGCCGGCATCGACGCTGGCTTCGGAACTCGCACGCATCGCACCGTCGGAAGTGCTGGTCGCGGACAGCGGGTCCGAAGCTCTCGCCGGCACCTTGCGCAGCGTCGGCGCGGTTGTGCAGACCCGGCCCGACTGGCACTTCGACGTCGAACGCGGCGGGCAACTGCTGAGCGAAGCGCTGCAGGTCGGCACACTCGACGCCTTCGGCATTGCGCAGATGCCGGAGATCCTGGCCGCGGCGAGCGCCCTGCTCGATTACGCGCGCTCTACCCAGGGTGGACGGCTGCCGCACATCGCCACGCTGCAGCGCGAATCGACGTCCGACTACATCGTGCTCGACCCCGTGACGCGCCGCAATCTGGAGGTGACGGAGACTCTTCGCGGGGACGACGGCGTCACGCTGTTCCGCCTTCTTGATCACTGCGAAACGGCAATGGGGAGCCGGCGCCTGCGTCACTGGCTGCACCATCCGCATCGCGACGCCGCCATAGCGCGCCAGCGCCACCAGGCAATCGCTGCGCTGCTCGAGAGCGCCAGTCTGCACGACGGCATGCGCAAGGCGCTGCACGGCCTGCCCGACTTCGAGCGCATCGCGACGCGCATCGTGCTGCGCTCGGTGCGACCGCGCGAACTCGCGGCACTGAGACAGGCGCTGCCGGCCCTCGAACGGATCGCGCAGTTGCCCGAGGCCGCCGCCCCGGCGCTGCTCGCCGCCCTGCGGCAGCGCTGCCGCGTGCCGGGTGCGGTGGCATCGAGCCTCAGCGAAGCGTTGCACGCGGACCCGGCCTACAGCGTGCGCGACGGCGACGTCATCGCGTCCGGTCACGATGCCGAACTCGACGAGCTGCGCGCGCTGCGCGACAACACCGGCCAGTTCCTCGTCGACCTCGAGCAGCGCGAGCGCAACCGCACCGGCATCGCGAACCTGCGCGTCGAGTACAACCGCGTGCACGGCTTCTACATCGAGGTCACGCACGGCCAGGCCGCCAAGGTGCCGGACGACTACCGGCGGCGGCAGACGCTGAAGAACGCCGAGCGCTACATCACCCCCGAACTCAAGGCCTTCGAGGACCGCGCGCTGTCGGCGCGCGAGCGCGCACAGGCGCGCGAGAAGTCGTTGTACGACACGCTGGTCGACACGCTGGCCGCCCAGGTGCCGGCGCTGCAGGCGGCCGCCGACGCCATCGCCGCGCTCGACGCACTGGCTGCACTGGCGCATCACGCGCGCCTCGCGCGCTGGGTCGAGCCGGAGCTCCTCGATCGCGCCGGCCTCGAGATCCGCGGCGGCCGCCACGCGGTCGTCGAACACGAACTCGAGGCGTACGTGCCGAACGACTGCGTGCTGCATCCCGGGCGCCGCCTCCTGGTGATCACCGGACCCAACATGGGCGGCAAGTCGACCTACATGCGGTCGGTGGCGCTGATCGCGCTGCTGGCCTACGCCGGCAGCTTTGTCCCTGCGGCGAGTGCACGGCTCGGCCCTGTTGACCGCATCCTCACGCGCATCGGCGCCGCCGATGACCTCGCGCGCGGGCGCTCGACGTTCATGGTGGAGATGACCGAGGCGGCGGCGATCCTCAACAGTGCGACCGAGAAGAGCCTGGTCCTGATGGACGAGATCGGCCGCGGCACGTCGACCTTCGACGGCATGGCGCTCGCGGCCGCCATCGCGCGCGAACTGGTTGACAGGAACCGCAGCCTGACGTTGTTCGCGACCCATTACTTCGAGCTCACGCAACTCGCCGAACAGCACGCCGAGGTCGCCAACGTGCACGTCGCTGCTGCCGAGTCGAACGGCAAGGTCGTGTTCCTGCACGAGGTGCGCGTCGGTCCGGCAAGCCAGAGCTATGGCCTCGCGGTGGCACAGCTTGCCGGCGTGCCCGCGGGCGTCGTGCGCCGCGCGCGCGCGTTGCTCGTGCAGCTCGAGGAGCGCTCGCTCGGCGAGCGACCTCAGCTCGACATGTTCGCGCCGCCGGCCACAGGATCCGCCGTCATCGAACCGGCGGACGACGAACTGCGCGAACGGCTGCGGTCGATCGATCTGGACGCGCTGTCGCCGCGCGACGCCCACACGCTGCTCGACGAACTGCAACGACAGGCGCGCGAAGCGCGCTAGGTCAGTGCAGCGTCGGCGGGTCCGCCACGCGCAGTAAGTCCGGCAGCCGCGTCGTGTCCGCTTCTTCGAGCTCCTGCTCGGTCGCCGGGCGCACGTCGACGACACGGATGTCGAAGCGCAGCGCCATGCCCGCCAGCGGATGGTTGCCGTCGAGCACCGCCATGCCGTCGGCGATGTCGGTGATCGTGAAGAAGCAGCGGTCCTCGCCGTCGGGTCCCGCCGCTTCCACGCGCAGGCCGACGGTCACTTCGGCGCCAAGGTCCTCGACCGGCGTCAGCATCACGAGTTCGGCGTCGTAGTCGCCGAACGCATCCTCCGGTTCGAGCTGAAGCAGGACGTGCGCGCCGACCTCCTTGCCGGTGAGCGCCTCCTCGATCCGGGGGAAGATGTCCTCGTGACCATGCAGGTACTGCAGCGGCGCGTCGGATCTTTCCAGCAGCTCGCCCTGGGCGTCGTACAGCTGCACGTCCAGGCTCACCAGCGCGCCGTCGGCGATCTTCATCGTCTGCTCCGCGATACGGCCATTATGCGCTGCGTTCCTATAATCGGACGCATGAGCGAAGTGCTGCGTCGGCTCGGAAAGCTGCCCGTCGATCGATTCATGCGCGATGCCTGGCAGCGCCGGCCGCTGCTGATCCGCAACGCGATCGAGGGCTTCACGCCGCCCGTCGATCGAACACGCCTGCTCGCGCTGGCCCGCAGCGACGATGCCGAGTCGCGTCTGATCCGGCAGGTCGACGGACGCTGGCAGGTCGAGCACGGGCCGCTGAAGAAGCTGCCGTCGCCGAAGCGCTCCGGCTGGACGGTCCTCATCCAGGGTGTCGACCTCATGGATGCCGCCGCCCATGCACTGCTGCAACGGTTTCGCTTCGTGCCCGATGCGCGCCTCGACGACCTGATGATCAGCTATGCCACCGACGGCGGCGGCGTCGGTCCCCATGTCGATTCGTACGACGTGTTCCTGCTGCAGGCCCAGGGCCGCCGGCGCTGGCGCATCAGCCGTCAGCGCGATCTGCGACTCGTCGAAGGCGCGCCTGTGCAGTTGCTTGCGAATTTCCGGCCCTCCGCGGAGTACGTGCTCGAGCCGGGCGACCTGCTCTACCTGCCGCCCGGAGTCGCGCACGAGGGCACGGCAGTCGGCGAGTGCATCACCTGCTCGATCGGCTTTCGCGCGCCGACCTACCAGGAACTGCTCGAGCCGTTCCTCGCCGAATACGCGTCGCACGCGACGCTCGTCGGGCGATACACCGATCGCGGCCAGACCGCGACGCGTCATCCCGCGGCGCTGCCCGCGGAGATGGTGAGCCGGCTGCATGCGTCGCTCGCCGCGAAGCAACCGACGCCGGCCGACACGACGCGCTTCCTTCTCGCGTATCTGACGGAGCCGAAGGCGCAGATCGTGTTCGGGCGGCCCTACGCGCCATTGAGCCCGTCGGCGTTCCGCACGCGCACGCGGCGTGGCGGAGTGAAACTCGACCGACGTACCCGCATGCTCTACCGGGGCCGGTCGATCGGCATCAATGGCGAAGTCGCCGCGGTCGACCGTCAGGTGAGCCCGGTGCTGAGGCGCCTGGCCGACCTGCGTTCCGTGTCGCCGGAGGCGCTGAACGACGCCGCGATCGACCACCTGTACCCGTGGTACTGCGCCGGCTGGCTGCATGTCACGGCTGTCAGGAAGGTGGCATGAAACCGTCCGAGCTCTCGCTTGACGACGCGGCACCCGAGCGGGCGCTGATCACCAGCCGCGCCGAGACCGTCGAAGCGGTACTCGTCGCGCTCAACGTTGCGCAGCGCACGGTGCGTTGTCTGCACCGCGATCTCTCCGTGTTCGAGCTCGGCAGTGTGGCGGCCGAAGCGAGCCTCCATCGCCTGCTGCTGTCGCATCGCACCGCACGGGTGCAACTGCTCGTCGATGACGCGGCGTGGCTGGAAACGCGCGCGCCGCGGCTGCGCGCGCTGCAGCGGCTGTTTCCCCACGCACTCGAACTGCGCGTCGCCTCCGGCGACGACCCGGTCGGCGACGACGCCTGCCTGCTGGCCGATGATCACGCGGCGCTCTTGCTGAAGCCGACGGCGAACGCGCGCGGCGATCTCTGGCTGAACAACAAGCCCCATGCGCAGCCGCTCGTGGCGGCGTTCGAGCGTCGCTGGAACTCCGGCGGACACAATCTCGCGGTCGTCCCTCTGGGACTGGGTTGAGGCGACGCCGCACTTTGGTGCATTTGTTGCATTGCACTTATAATTGAAATCTGGGGCGAAAGAGGTCGGTACACACAAACCCTTCGTCACCATCGGCGGGAACCGTTGCGCCGAACCCTCGACATCACTCAGAACATTCAGGAAGGTAGAAATGAAGAAGTCGCTCTTGCTTGCCTCGATGATGGTTGTCGCGCTGGCGGCCTGCGGTAAGAAGGAAGCCCCGGCACCTGCTCCGACCCCGGCTCCGGCCGCCGCACCGGCCCCCGCACCGGCCCCGGCCCCTGCTCCTGCCGCGGATGCGGCCAAGCCGGCCGACGCTGCTGCCCCTGCGGCCGCTCCTGCCGCCGGTGCCGCTCCTGCCGCCCCGGACGCTGCGAAGAACACCGGCGAAACGATGGCGACGCAGGACGCTGCGAAGGCCGCAGCCGGTGCAGCGGTCGACAAGGCCAAGGAAGCCGCCAAGAAGTAAGGCGCTTTGCATCGAACAGAAAGGGCCGGCTCATGCCGGCCCTTTCTGCTTCTGGAACTCAGACGTCGCGCCAGTCCAGTCCCGCGAGCTGATCGAGGACCGGCACGTCCGCGACGGCGCAGCCCAGCACGCCCGCGAGCGCACGTTGCGCGAGGTCAGGACGATTGTTGGCGGCGGACAGGTGCGCCGCCGCCACCCACTCGATGTGGCCGCGATCGATCTGCCGCAGGATTCCCGCGGCCTGCTCATTGGACAGGTGGCCGAGCGCGCCCGCAATGCGCCGTTTCAGGAACGCCGGATAGGCACCCTGCAGCAGAAGTTCAGCGTCGTGATTGCATTCGAGCACCAGCGCGTGCAGCCCGACGAGCGCGGCCAGGATGCCCGGTGAACATTCGCCCGCGTCGGTGAGCAGGCCGGCGCGGCGCGCGCCGTCGCTGAAGACGTATTGGACCGGCTCTCCGGCGTCGTGCGGGACCGCGTAGGCCTCCACCCGCAATGCGCCGACGTCGACGGCATCGCCCGCCGCGATCGGCGTCCAGCCCACGATGTCGTCTGTGAAGCCGCAAACCGCGGCGGTGCCGGACGTGCAATACACGGGAATGCGATGCCGCCGGACGAGTGCCGCGACACCGGACGCATGATCCGAGTGTTCGTGCGTCACGAACACCGCGTCGAGCGCCTCGATGCCGAGGCCAGCCCGCTCCAGGCGCCGTGTCAGTTGCCTCAAATTGAAGCCGTTGTCGATGAGGACGCGGCTGGCGGTCAGGCCATCGCGGGCCTCGACCACCAGGGCGTTGCCGCTGCTGCCCGATCCGAGACTGCAGATGCGCAGCACGGCCGTGCGTCAGCGCAGCTGGTCTTTCAACAGGCCCAGGATGCGGTCACCCGTCGTCGAACGCTCCGGCTTGCCGTCGCTATTGAGAACGGTCACCTGCGTGCCGGAATCCCCGGCGGACGCCAGCACGACGCGGTATTGCGGTGCCTGCACCGGCTTGTCGCGTCCGAGGAACTTCGTGAAGAAGCCCTGGCGGTCCTTTTCCTTCGCCTCGAAGTCAGGGTCGAGATAACGCACGAAGTAGGTGCCCTTGACCCGGTCGCGATCCTCGACCGTAAAGCCGCCGCGATCGAGCGCCAGGCCGATGCGGCGCCAGGCACGGTCGAACGGGTCGTCGAGGTCGAGACGCTCGCTGCGACCGTCCGCGCCTTTGACGATGTGCGCAGTTTCCGGTGGCAGGGTCGCGGCGGCGGTTCCCGCCGCGATCGGCGCACCGGCACTGCCCGGGGCACCGGGCGCGACTGACGCGGCCACCGTCGCTGCCGACTTCGCCGCCGTGCTGTCGAAGCGGACCAGCAGGCGCTGCAGCATCTCGGCTTCCATCTCCGGATCGTTCGGCCGCGGTTGCCATGCGGTGCGGTCCTGCGCAGACGACGTGAACACTTCGACCATGCCGCGATGACTGATGAAGATCTCCGACGTGCCGTCGGGCGTGCGTTCCAGCCGCGCCCGGTACTTGTCCTGTTCACCTGTCGAATACACGGAACCGAGCACGCGGCCCAGCGTCTGCCGGATGATGTCCTGCGGCAGCTTGGCGCGGTTTTCGGCCCACACGGTCTCCATCACGCCGGTCGCCTGGTCAGACTTCTCGACCGCCAGCCCGACACTCGGCCAGAACTCGAGCAGGATCGGCCACGCCTTCTCGGGCGGCATGCTCACCGCCAGCCAGCGCTGGCTGCCCTGCCGTTCGATGTGGGCGATGGCGCCACTCGGCACGATCGACGACGCTGCCGCTGATGCGGCCGGAGCTCCCGGCTGGGCGACCGGTCGGGCCACGGCCGTTGAAGAGGCGGTCACCGTCTGCGGACGCTCAGGCACCGTGAAGCGCTCGTCGCGCGGCAGTGTCGACAGATCCGGCGGAACTTCGAGCGGCGTCGAACGCGTGCGGGCCGCGTTGTAGTCGACCTTGCCGCTGAGCACACTCGATCCGCTCCAGGAGCAGCCGCCGACCAGCCCGGCAGTCAGCGCCAGCACCAGCGACGGTAAGGACATGCGCAACTTCATCGGTACTCCTGGACTGCCGCTAGTGCACGCCGGCTTCTTTGAGTGCCGCCTGGACCACGCCTTGAGCCGCCTCGGACAGCGGCACCAGCGGCAACCGGATGCCGCCGGCGATGCGGCCCATCTTCGCCAGCGCCCACTTGACCGGGATCGGGTTCGGTTCGACGAAGAGCTTCGTATGCAACGGCAGCAGCTGGTTATTGACCTGTCGGGCCCTTGCGAGTTCGCCGGCCAGAGCCGCCTTGCACATCTCGCTCATCAGGCGTGGCGCGACATTGGCGGTGACCGAGATCACGCCCTGCCCGCCGAGGAGCATCAGGGCCAATGCCGAATCGTCGTTGCCGCTGTAGACGGCAAAGCGCGATGGCAGGCGCCTGAGCAGGTCCGCGGCGCGTGCCAGGTCGCCCGTCGCGTCCTTCAGTCCGACGATGCCCGGCACATCGGCCAGCCGCACCGTGGTGTCGTTGGCCAGATCGGCCACCGTGCGCCCGGGGACGTTGTAGAGGATGACCGGCAGATCGACAGTTTCCGCGATCTTGCGGAAGTGCCGGTACAGGCCTTCCTGAGTCGGCTTGTTGTAGTACGGCACGACCTGCAGCGTCGCCGTCGCACCCACGGCCTTGGCGTGACGCGTGAGCTCGATCGCCTCGCTGGTCGAGTTGCCGCCGGTGCCGGCGATTACCGGGATGTGGCCCTTGACGGCTTCCACCGCCACGCGGATCAGCTCGCCGTGCTCCTCGGGATCGACCGTCGGCGACTCGCCGGTCGTGCCGACAGCAACGATCGCGCTCGTGCCCTCGGCCACGTGCCATTCGATCAGGCGGCGATACGCGTCGAAGTCGAGCGAGCCGTCGTCCCGCATCGGCGAAACGATGGCCACGATGCTGCCTTTGATCATGTGTTTCCCTCTGACCGAGCCAAGCCGCGAATTCTACAGTGCGGAGCGTGGCGCACTGCTGCTGCGCGGCTCACAACGCCAGCAATTCGGGCGGCTCGCTGGCTCCGGGCTCGAGCGCGACAGCGGCGATGCGCTGGATCATCGCCGGCGGCATTCCGGCGACACAGCCGTCCTCGAAGGCAAGGACGCGCAAACTGCTGAATGCGTCGAGCAGTTCGCGCGGCCGCAGCAGGAAGTCCGGATTGCGTGGCCGCCCGTACCGCTCGTTGCCCTGCGCGAAAGTTTCGTAGATCAGCAGGCCGCCGTGCGCAAGCGCGGCAGCCAGCTGCGGCAACAGGGGTCGATGCAGGTAGTGCACGACGACGATGGCATCGAATGACACGCCGGCGAACGGCCAGGGACCGGATTCGAGATCGGCACACCGGAACTCGACGCCGCGAACGGACGCAAGTGAATCGCCGCAGGCCGGATCGACGTCGACGGCCGTCACCCGGCAGCCGAGCCCGGCCAGGTAGCGCGCGTGGCGACCGTGGCCACACGCAAGGTCGAGCACCCGGGAACCCGGCGCCAGGCGCGCGGCGAAGCGCATCACCCAGGGTGAGGCTTCGCGCGCCAGCGGGTTCGACGTCGGGCGAGCTTCGGGCGGAAGTCCGCCCGTGGCGTCATCGGTAGACAAGGCCCATCGCGTCGCGCACGTCGCGCATCGTTTCCTGCGCCGCGGCGCGCGCCCGGTCACAGCCGTCAGCCACGATTGCGCGCAGCGACAGAGGATCGTCGAGGAACGGCTGCGCGCGCTCGCGCCACGGCTGCTGTTCCTTCAGCATTGCATCGATCACCGGCTGCTTGCAGTCGAGGCAGCCGATGCCGGCAGTGCGGCAGCCCTGTGCCGCCCACGCCTGGGTTTCGGCGCTCGAATAGATGCGGTGCAGCTGCCACACCGGACAGCGCTCGGGCTCGCCCGGATCGGTACGGCGAACCCGCGCGGGATCGGTGGTCATGCGGCGAATCTTCTCGGTCAGCGCCTTCGGTTCCTCGCGCATCAGTATGCTGTTGCCGAGACTCTTGGCCATCTTCTGGCCGTCGAGCCCGGGCAGCTTCGGTGTCTCGGTGAGCCTGGCATGAGGCTCGACGAGGATCACGCGGCGCGCGCCCTCGAGGTAGCCGAACGCCCGCTCGCGATCCTGCATCGACAGGCTCTGCGCCTGGGCCAGCAGCGCGCGAGCCTGCTCCAGCGCAGCGGTGTCGCCCTGTTCCTGGAAGCGCGTGCGCAGCTCCTCGTACAGTTTCGCGTTGCGGTTGCCGAGCTTCTTCACCGCCGCCTTCGCCTTCTCCTCGAACCCGGGTTCGCGGCCGAACAGATTGTTGAAGCGGCGCGCGATCTCGCGCGTCATCTCGATGTGCGGCACCTGGTCTTCGCCCACCGGCACCATCGTCGCGCGGTAGATCAGGATGTCAGCCGCCTGCATCAGCGGGTAGCCAAGGAAGCCGTAGGTCGAGAGATCCCGGTCCTTGATCTTCTCGATCTGGTCCTTGTAGGTCGGCACGCGCTCGAGCCAGCCGAGCGGGGTGGCCATCGACAGCAGCAGGAAGAGTTCCGCGTGCTCCGGCACACGCGACTGGATGAACACGGTCGCCTTCTTCGGATCGAGTCCGGCGGCGAACCAATCGATCAGCATGTCCCACACGCTCGCCTCGAGCACTTCGGGAGTCTCGTAGTGTGTCGTCAGCGCATGCCAGTCGGCGACGAAGAAGAAGCATGGATGCTCGTCCTGCAGTCGCACCCAGTTCTTCAGCGCCCCGTGGTAGTGGCCGATGTGCAGGGCGCCGGTCGGGCGCATGCCGGAGAGGACGCGATCGGGGAACATGATCAGACGAAGAGCCGGACGATAGCGACGCCAAACGCGTAGAACGGCTGGAGGAAGAAGCCGAGCGTGTTGGTCGCCAGCAGGAAGATCAGGATGAAGAAGCCGTAGGGCTCCACGCGCGCGAGCGCGTAGGCGAGGTTGTGCGGCAGCAGGCCGACCAGGATGCGGCCGCCGTCGAGCGGCGGCAGCGGCAGCAGGTTCAGCGCCATCAGCCCGATGTTGACGAAGACGCCGACGCGCGCCATCTCGATGAAGAAGGTCTCCTCGACACCGGACGCGACCAGCAGCTTCAGAAACATCGCCCAGCCGACCGCCATCAGCAGGTTGATGCCGGGGCCCGCCGCAGCGACCCAGATCATGTCGCGCTTCGGGTGCCGCAGGTTGGCGAAGTTCACGGGCACGGGCTTGGCCCAGCCGAACAGGAACCCGCCGCCCGCCAGGAATTTCGACGCGAGCAGGATCGCAAGCGGCACGATGACGGTGCCGACGGGGTCGATGTGCTTGAGCGGGTTCAGCGTCACGCGTCCCAGCATGTAGGCCGTCGAGTCGCCGAACATGCGGGCGACGTAGCCATGCGCCGCCTCATGCAGGGTGATGGCCAGCAGCACCGGGATCGCGTAGACGGTGATCGCCTGAATGATGCCGTCCATGGCGAGAAGTCTAACAGTCGAGCGCGCAGTCCCCATCCCGCGCGCAGCGCAGTGCATCCTGTTCAGCGCAACGAGGCGCGGCTACTCCGTATATTCGCAGTCAGGTCTCGCCCACCCTTAGCAATTGAAATCGGGCCGTGCGCCCGGCCGCTCCGAAGGGAGGCCCGCTGATCAATCCGCGCGCGGTGCACGTGCGACGGCGCAGCCGTCGCGTACACCGCGTGCGCCCTCACAGCCCGAGCGCAGCGAGATCGCCCTTGCCCGCGCGTATGACGGTCACCGGAGTACGCGTCAGGTCGACGACCGTGGTCGGCTCGATGCCGCAGGGGCCGGCATCGAGGACAAAGTCGATGCCGTGGGCGAGCCGCTCGCGGATGTCGTCGACGTCGTTGAGCGGCAATTCGTCGCCCGGCAGCTGCAGCGTGGTGCTGATCAGCGGCTGCCCGAGGACATCGAGCAGACCGAGTGCCACCGGGTGGTCGGGGATGCGCAGGCCGATCGTGCGGCGTGACGGGTGGGACAGGCGCCGCGGCACCTCGCGCGTCGCGTCGAGAATCAGCGTGTACGGCCCCGGTGTCACGTCGCGCAGCAGGCGGTAGGTGGCGTTGTCGACCTTCGCATACGACGCCAGGTCCGAAAGATCGCGGCACATCATCGTCAGCAGATGCTTCTCGTCGATGCGCCGGATCGCGCGGATGCGATCCACCGCGGCCTTGTCGTCGAGGTGGCACACGAGCGCGTAGCACGAGTCGGTCGGGATCGCGCCGACGCCGCCGTGGTCGAGGATCTGTGCTGCCTGCCGCAGCAGACGCACCTGCGGATCGACCGGATGAACGACGAAGAGCTGGGCCATGGCTATGCCCCGCAGAGCGGAGCCCGGACGCGGGTTCGAAGCGGCGACGATCTCAAAGGAAGCGATGCCAGACCGGAATCAGGCCCCGTGGCAGCGGCGGCACCACGCCGAGTTCAACGTTCACCGCTTCGTCGGGCCCGTGGAAGTCGCTGCCGCGCGAGGCCTCGAGCTCCATGTCTTCCGCCATGCGCGCAAAGCGGCGCATCTGGTCTGCCGTGTGGTTGCTGGTCACGACCTCGATCGCGGTGCCGCCGGACTCCTTGAACTCCTGCACCAGCTCGTGCAGCTTGAGGTCGCCCACGCGGTAACGTCCCGGATGCGCCAGCACGGCGACGCCTCCTGCCGCACCGATCCAATGCACCGCCTCGGCGAGATCGGCCCAGCGGTGCGGCACGTAGCCGGGCTTGCCGGCGACGAGGTAGCGACGGAACACGTCCCGCACGTCGTGGCAGATACCGGTTTCCACGAGGTGGCGCGCGAAGTGCGTGCGCGAGATCAGTTCCGGATTGCGCACGAAGCGCAATGCGCCTTCATAGGCATTGTCGATTCCCGCCGCTTCCAGGCCCGCCGCCATCTGCCGCGCGCGTTCGGTGCGGCCGCTGCGCACCCGCGCCAGGGCCAGCCGCAGAGGACGGTGGTCCGGATCGATGCCCAGCCCGACCACGTGAACGGTCGTCGCCGACCAGGTCACCGAGATCTCGACGCCATGCACGAACGGAAGGCGGAACTCGCGCGCCGCGGAGTCCGCCTCGGCGAGTCCCGACACCTCGTCGTGATCGGTCAGCGCGAAGAGTTCCACCCCGCGGCCGGCCGCGCGGGCGACGACTTCGCGCGGAGTGAGCAATCCATCCGAGACGGTCGAATGCGAGTGCAGGTCCGCGGCGACCGCGTTCGCCGGATGTTCAAGCGCTTCCATGCGCGCATTTTACCGGCCGCGATCATCGACCCGGCGCGCGAGGAAATCCGTGATCGCCCGCGCGAGGAGTTCCGGCTGATCGTGATGCAGCATGTGACCCGCATCGTCCACCACCACGCTCTCGACGTCGGCGATGTGGCTGCGCCGGCGCTCGACTTCCGCGATCGCCGCCTCCGGCGTATCGGCGACATAGCGCAGAACTTCGGTCCGCGCGGCCCGCACCCACAGGACCGGGCAGCTGATGTGCTGCCAGCAGGCCAGCACTTCGTCGAGGCGATACAGCGTCGGATTGACGATCCGGTGCGCCGGATCGCCGGCGACCACCCAGCGGCCATCCGGTCCCGGCTGTGCCCAATGGCGCGCCAGAAATGCTGCGCGCTGCGGATTCAGCCGCGGGTTATTGCGCATCAGCCGCGCGGCCACTGCCTCTGCGTCGGCATAGTCGCGCATCGCCGCGCCGGCCTTGAGTTCGTCGAGCCACTGCGCGTAGCGATCCGGTGCCTGTCCCGCGTGGGTTTCGCGCAGCCCGAAGCCTTCCAGGTTGACGACCGCGCGCACACGCTGCGGCCGGATGCCGGCATAGAGCAGCGCGACATTGCCGCCCATGCTGTGCCCGAGCAGCACCGCTGGCCCGGCAGAAACCGCATCGAGCACGCGTTCGAGATCCGCGAGGTAATCCGGGAACCAGTAGCAGTCGGCGGACGCGCAATCGGTTAGCCCGTAGCCGCGCCAGTCCGGAGCCACGACGTGCCAGCCGTCGCCGAGCGCCTCGACGACGAACTGAAATGACGCCGAAACGTCCATCCAGCCATGCAGCATCACCAGCACCGGGTCGCCGGTGCGGCCCCAGTGTCGCAGGTGATAGCGCAGGCCGCGGACCTCAATGAACTCGGAGCGTGAATCGCGCTGCATGGCGGTCTGGGATCGCGGCGGCCGCCGGGACATTGCGGCGGCGTAGTGGTTCGGCGATTATAGGAATCGGACGCGGTTCACGAGAGGACGACCATGCGCGACCAGTATCGCGCGCTGTACGACTCATTCCGCTGGCACGTGCCGGCAGAGTTCAATATCGCGACGGTCTGCAGCCGGCGCTGGGCCTACGAGTCGTCGCGCATTGCATTGCATTGCGAAGACGAGCAGGGACGCAGTTCCTCCTATACGTACGCAGCCCTGCAGGCGGATGCCAGCCGGCTGTCGAACGCGCTGCGGGCTCTCGGTGTCGGGCGCGGCGACCGCGTGGCGATCGTGCTGCCACAACGGCCCGAGACTGTGGTCGCGCATATCGCGATCTACCAGCTCGGTGCCGTCGCAATGCCCCTGTCGCTGCTGTTCGGCCCCGAAGCCCTCGAGTACCGGCTGCAGAACAGCGCCGCGGCCGTAGCAATCATCGATCCGGCTGCCCTTTCCGCACTTGAATCGATCCGCGGCCAGTGTGCCGACCTGAAACACCTGATCGTCGTCGGCGAGCGCGCGGCCGACGCGCTCGAGTGGAGCGAAGTCCTGAGTTCCGCCGCAGCGGAGTTCGATGGCGTGAAGACCCTGGCGACGGACCCGGCGGTGCTGATCTACACCAGCGGCACCACCGGTCCGCCGAAGGGTGCGCTGATGCCGCATGCGGCGCTGATCGGCAACCTGCCCGGCTTCGTCGCCTCGCAGAACTGGTTCCCGCAGGCCGGGGACGTGTTCTGGTCGCCGGCCGACTGGGCCTGGACCGGAGGCCTGATGGATGCGCTGCTGCCGACGCTGTACTTCGGCTTTCCGATTGTCGGGACACGCGGCCGCTTCGCGCCGGAGCGTGCATTCGATCTGATGCAACGCTACGGAGTCACGAACACATTTCTGTTCCCGACCGCACTGAAGATGATGATGAAGTCGGTCGAGAACCCGCGCGCGCGCTACCGGCTGCGGCTGCGCTCGATCATGAGCGCGGGCGAAGCCGTCGGCGAAACCGTGTTCGGCTGGTGCCGCGAAGCGCTCGGGGTGACCGTGAACGAGATGTTCGGTCAGACCGAGATGAACTACATCGTCGGCAACTCGCACGAGAAGTGGCCGGCGGTGCCCGGCAGCATGGGCCGCCCCTACCCCGGGCACCGCGTGGCCGTCATCGACGACGACGGCAATGTACTGCCACCGGGCGAAACCGGCGAAGTCGCGATGCACCGTCGCGATATCCATGGCCACCCCGATCCGGTGTTCTTCCTCGAGTACTGGCGCAACCCGAAGGCGACCGCGGCCAAGTTCACCGGCGACTGGTGCCGCACCGGCGACCTCGCCAGCAGCGACGACCGCGGTTACCTCCGGTATCAGGGCCGCGCCGACGACATGTTCAAGGCCGCCGGCTATCGCATCGGGCCGAGCGAGATCGAGAACTGCCTGATCAAGCACCCGGCCGTCGCCAATGTGGCCGTGGTGCCCAAGCCCGACGCCGAGCGCGGCGCAGTCGTCAAGGCCTTCATCGTGCTGGCCTCGGGGCACGCGGGTTCACCGCAGCTCGTCGAAGAGCTGCAGCAGCACGTGCGCGGCAAGCTCGCGCCCTACGAGTACCCGAAGGAGATCGAATTCATCGACGCCCTGCCGATGACGACGACCGGCAAGGTGCAGCGTCGCGTCCTGCGGGAACTCGAGACGACGCGCGCGGCTGCGGCCTGAGTCCGGGGCCCTTCTGATCCGACGTCAGCGTACGGCGGGCCCGTCGGCAACCAGCATCGTGCCGGTCGCGGTGGCGACGAGCACGTCGTCCTGGTTAAGCGCCGCGCATTCCGCAGTGACAATGCCGCCACCATGGCGCGGCTTTGCCATCAGTCCGGTCACTGTCCATGTGATGGTCAGCTCGTCGCCCGGCCGCACCGGCGCCAGGAAACGTGCGTTGTGTTCGAGATAGCCGAGCGCCGTTCCGGAGACGAGATTGCCGAACGGCGCGCTCATCAATGCAGACGTGAGTACGCCATGCAGGATGCGCCCGCCGAACCTCGACTTCCGCGCGAATTCGTCGTCAACGTGCAGAGGATTGAAGTCGCCGATCAGTTCGGCGCCGCGATCGAGGTGGGCTTCGGTGATCGTGACCGTGACACCGAAGGTGTCACCGATCCGGAATTCGGAGTACCGCCGCCCGATGGGCATCGCTGGCGGCACAACCGGCCTCCGCGGCTAGCGGCCGCGCGTGTTGGCCCAGGTGCCGCGGCGGTTCAGTACCGGCCGCAGGACCGCGCTTTCCAGCGCCATCTCCAGCACCCGGTCACGCTGGTCCGCGGGGCAGTCGATCAGCTGCGTGACGAGGGCCGAGGGAACATCGCGGTATCGGCGGCGATCCGGCCGGAACGTGATCTCGCGCCAGCCCTCCTGCAGAAGCCAGCGCCACAAACCGTCCGACATGCCGGCCTGGACCGTCATCCGAACGTCGCCGCGAAAAACGCGCGCGCCGATCGCGGGCTTGGCACCCACGGACGGGACATCGCGCTGGACGCGGATCCGCAGAAGGTTCCGGACGCAATCGCGGACAGGGGCGACAAGACTCACTTCAGCAAGATCCTCCGTGGCCGACTCTAGCGGCACCGGGCCGTGCGCGTATCCCTCGAACGGGCTAGGACGTCGGGCTGCGTTCGACCCCGGCACCCTCGCGCGACGGCCGCGTCGCTTCGCGGATCGCCAGCAGAAGGATCTTCTGCCGATCGTCCGGATCGACATCATAGAGCCGGTTGACCAGGGAACTGGAGAGCGCGCGATAGTGCAGCCGGTTCTCGCCGCTGCGCAACTCGCGCCAGCCCACGGAAGCGAGCCACCGCCACATTTCGTCGGTCAGGCCCGCCTGGACCGTCATGCGCAGCCCGGCGCAGCACAGCGTCGCCCCCATGCGCGGCTTCGGCCCGACGGCGGCGCGCGGCGGCTGCGGCTGGCGCCGACCGATCAACTGGCTCAGGGGTGTATTCAGAATCGCAGCGAGATTCATGCAGCCTCCAGATTCGTTCTGCACTGTATCGGCCCGCGACTTGGGATCCGATCCCCCGTGGAGGCGATCGCGGCAGCTGGCTAATCCGGAGGTCTCTGGTGAGTGTCGGCAGCCTGCAGTCGCACCAGTTCGTCCTCGGAGAAACCCGCGGACCGGCGCGCCGGCAGGTTGAAGGGTCCCCGCGGTTCCGGCGCCCCGTGCCGCACCGCAATGTCGCGATCCGCTGCGTTGGGATCCAGGCCGCGGCGGCGGCATAGCCAATGGAACCACCGATTGCCGACGGCGACGTGGCCGATCTCGTCGCGCAAGATTACGTCGAGTATCGCTGCACCGGCGGCATCGCCGCTCGCCATCAGCTTGCCCTTCACCACCGGCGCCGCATCCAGCCCGCGCGCCTCGAGCCGCCGCGGCACCAGCGCCATGCGGTCGAGGACATCGTCGGCGGTACGCGCTGCCATCTCCCAGAGGCCGTCGTGAGCGTCGAAATCGCCGTAGCCATGGCCCAGCGTTGCCAAGTGATCGGTGAGCAAGGTGAAATGCAGCGTCTCCTCGTGCGCCACCTGCAGCCAGTCAAGGTAGTAGGCGCGAGGCAGGCCGGCAAAGCGCCAGATCGCATCCAGTGCCAGTCCGATCGCGTTGAATTCGATGTGCGCGACGGCGTGAAGCAGGGCCGCGCGGCCGGCGATCGAGCCCGCCGCACGCTGAGGCACACGGTCGGGTGCGACGAGCCGTGGCCGCTCAGGTCGACCCGGCACCGCACCGTGCGGGAAAAGGCACCGGTCCGGATCGAGCGTCATCGCCGGCGAGAGCGCCCGCACGGCCTTGCACCGGGCGCCCGGCTCGCGGATCGTCAACGCG
The DNA here is from genome assembly GCA_035429805.1 of Burkholderiaceae bacterium. Classification (GTDB taxonomy): domain Bacteria; phylum Pseudomonadota; class Gammaproteobacteria; order Burkholderiales; family Burkholderiaceae_F; genus JALORV01. Next base: position 117,770 of record DAOMFL010000002.1, on the reverse strand, counting down.
TCGAGTGCGGCACTCCGCAGCTCTCTCACGATCGCGTCCATGCCGTTGCCGCGGCCGGCATCGCACTCGCCTTACACTTCGCCATTCGGACCAACATCATCGTTGGCGACATCTTCTTCCCTTCCGTGCACGTTTCCCAGCCACAGTCATGAGCATCTATCAGCTCGGCGACCGGGTGCCCGACATTCACCCGACCGCGTTCATCCACGAACACGCGACGCTGATCGGGCTCGTCGTCCTGGGCGCCCGCGCCAACATCTGGCCGTACGCGACGATACGCGGCGACAACGAGCCGATCGTCATCGGCGAGAACAGCAACGTGCAGGAATGCTGTGTGCTGCACACCGATCCCGGCTTCCCGCTCACGATTGCGGCCAACGTGACGATCGGCCACCAGGCCTGCGTGCACGGCTGCACCATCGGCGAAGGCAGCCTGATCGGCATCCAGGCGATCGTGCTCAACGGAGCGCGGATCGGGCGCAACTGCCTGATCGCCGCCGGTGCCGTAGTCACCGAGGGCAAGGAAATCCCGGACAACTCGCTGGTGGTCGGCGCTCCGGGCAAGGTGATTCGCACGATGGACGAGGCGCAGATCGCCGGCATGCACCGCAATACGTCCGGCTATGCGACGCGCGGGCAGTTCTACAAGGGCGCCCTGAAGCGCATCGGATAGCGGCGGCTCATGAGCGATCGCCTGCTGAAGTTCCTGTTCCACGGCGCGCCGGTCCGCGGCGAACTGGTGCACATATCCGAAGCCTGGCAGCAGATGACGGCGCACCACGATTACCCGGCGCCGGTGAAGCAGTTGCTGGGCGAGATGGTCGCCGCGGCCGCGCTGCTCGCAAGCAGCATCAAGTTCAACGGCGCGCTGGTGATGCAGGTTCACGGCGACGGACCCGTCAAGCTGCTGGTGGTCGAGGTGCAGCCGGACCTCGCACTGCGCGCCACTGCGAAGCTGCGAGACCAGCCGATCACGGACACAGCAACGATGCGCGAACTGATCAACCGCTCCGGCCGGGGCCGCTTCGCGATCACGCTTGATCCGCGCGATCCGGTTCCTGGCCAGCAGCCGTATCAGGGCATCGTTCCGCTCGACGGCGATTCGATGGCCGACGTGCTCGAAACCTACATGCGGCAGTCGGAGCAGGTCGATACCAAGCTCAAGCTTGCAGCCGATGGCCGGATCAGCGCAGGCATGCTGCTGCAGCGCCTCCCCGACCAGGGCGGCGTTGGAGTGGTCACCAACGAGGACGCGTGGAACCGCGCCACGATGCTCGGCGGCACGCTGAGCCGCGAAGAGTTGCTGCAACTCGCGCCCGAGGCGGTGATGCGGAGACTGTACGGCCAGGAGCGTCTCGATCCGCAGGCGACACTCGCGCCGCGGTTCGCCTGCCGCTGCTCGCGCGAGCGCATCGGCCGCATGCTGATCTCGCTCGGCCGCGCCGAGGTCGACTCGATCATCGACGAGATGAAGGCCGTCACGGTCACCTGCGACTTCTGCAATCGACAGTATTCCTTCGACATCGTAGACGTGGCGCAGCTCTTCACGAGCGGCGACACCGGCACCGAATCCCAGGCCACCCGACACTAGGACCCTCGATGAAGCCTCAGACCCTGCGCGCGCTACGGGCGCTCCTCTCCACGGCCGTGCTGGCCGTCCTTTCATCCACGCAGGCGCTGGCGGCGGACGCCCCGCCAAAGAAGTCGACGCCGGACGCGACGACGACAGGCCCCAAGAGCAAAGCCGGCCTCATGACCCGCGACGAACTTCGGGCCTGCATGGACGAGCAGGACAAGCTGAAGGAGATCCGGGCCCAGGTGCTGAAGGAAGACGCGGCGCTGAACGCGCAGCAGGCCGAGATCCAGAAGCTCGACGCCGAGCACGCCAAGAGGCGCGACTCACTCAACCCGGAAGATGCCGCAGCCAAGGAGGCACTGCTGGGCGATGTGGCCAAGCGCGTCGAGTTGGCCAGCGACTACAACACGCGTTCACGCGCGCTGAACGAACAGAGCAAGGCGCTGGTCGACCGCCGCGCCGCGTGGCTCGCGCGCTGCGACAAGCCCTTTGATGAATACGACGAGGCGGTGATCCGGAAGGAGCGCCAGCGCGCAGCGGGCGCCGCGAAGTAGTCCGCCCTCAGCCTAGTCGCGAGGGGCCGCTTCCATTTCGCGCCGGAACACAACGGCCGGCAGCGACTCGTCGATCTCGACGTCGCTCCACCGGACGACCTGGCCGGCGGCAACGGGCCGGTGCAGCCGGACATGGTGGGCCAGCCCCAGCGGCAGCCCCTGCAGGCGCAGCGATTCCGCGGCGGGCATCACACGACCATAAACGGTGGCACCGCCCTCGCCGTCGAGAGTGTCGCCGGCAGCGAGATCGCGCTTCGCTGTGGCCACGACGTCCGCATTGAAGCCGATCGGCGCACCGGTCGGCTCGCCGCGCAGCCCCACGCTCGCGACACTGATGCCGAGCTCCAGGCCGATCAGGTGAAACGGCTTGTACAGCGCCGAGTATTGCCCGCTCGGGTCGGTGACCAGGCCATACTCGCGGAAGCAGCGCTCGACATACTCGCTGCCGCCCGAAAACACGACATACACACCCCAGCGCAGGTCGCGGACCACCGGGTTGCCGTCACGCTGCAGGCTGGAGATCACTTCGACCTGCCCGCGCTGGTGCAGCACGCCGCCTTCGGCATGCGGCCGCAGCACGGTCGGCAGCTCGTCCACGCCGCAGGGTGGAAACGCCAGGCCGTCGGGGGCGTGCAGACCGGTCGCATTGGCCACCGCGCACATTTCGATTGCACTCTTGGTGCCGTCGAGGAACGAGTTGAACATCTGCGCGTTCAGGCCGCCGCGGCGTGCGTCCTCCTCGCTGAGGCCGTAGTGCCGCCAGACGGTTGCAGGCGTCGAGGCGTGATATTCGGGCAGGTACTTCGTGCCTTTGCCGGCGGCGATCACCTCGAAGCCGCAGGCCCGCGCCCAGTCGACCATCTCGCAGATCAGCGCCGGCTGGTCGCCGTAGGCCAGCGAGTACACGATGCCCGCGTCGCGCGCGCGCTCGGCCAGAAGCGGTCCAGCCAGCGCGTCCGCCTCGACGTTGACCATGATGACGTGCTTGCGGTGTTCGCAGCAGGCCATGACGTGGCCGATGCCCGCACCGGGCGAGCCGGTCGCATCGATCACGAGGTCGACATCGGGTTCCTCGATCATGCGGCGAGCATCGTCGAAGTAGCGCACCGTCGCGATCGAAGAGTCGCTCCAGCCGACCTTGCGCAGCGCTTCGCGTGCGCGCTGCGGAACGAGATCGGCAATCGCGGTGATGCGCACGCCCGGCGTATGCCTCGCCTGCGACAGGAACATCGATCCGAACTTGCCGGCGCCGATCAGGCCGACACGCAGCGGCGCGCCGCGCTCTTCACGCTGCTTCAGCATCCGATGCAGGTTCACGGTGCCCTCCCCTTAGTGCGGTCGCAGCGGGCTGCCGCCGGGGCTCATCGCGGCGCCTCGCCCGCGGGCGTCGTCGGCCGACCGATGAACTGGAAGAACACCTCGCCCTCGCGCACCATGTTCAGCTGCTGGCGCGCCCGCTCGGCGATCGCTTCGTTACCCTCGCGCAGGCTCGCGACCTCCGCCGCGGATTCGGCATTGCGCGCGGCGAGCGCGGCATTGGTCGCCCGCTGCGCGGCAAGCTGCCGTTCCAGTTCCCAGGCGCGCAGCCAGCCGCCCTTGCCGAACCACAGCGGATACTGGATCGCGACCAGCAGCGCGGCGACCACGAGGCCGAGTATCCGCATCGGTCAGCGCAGGTTGTAATACGCGCCGCGCCCCGGATAGCTCGCGATGTCGCCGAGGTCCTCTTCGATGCGCAGCAGCTGGTTGTACTTGGCGACCCGGTCGGACCGGCTCATCGACCCGGTCTTGATCTGCATCGCGTTGGTGCCGACCGCGATGTCGGCGATGGTCGAGTCCTCGGTCTCGCCGGAACGGTGACTGACGACCGAGGTGTAGCCGGCGCACTTTGCCATCTCGATCGCCGCGAACGTTTCGGTCAGTGTACCGATCTGGTTGATCTTGATGAGGACCGAATTGGCGACCCCGCGGCGGATTCCTTCGCGCAGGATCGCGGTGTTGGTGACGAACAGGTCGTCGCCCACCAGCTGGATGCGCGACCCGAGCCGCTCCGTGAGCGTGGCCCAGCCGTCCCAGTCGTTCTCGGCCATGCCATCCTCGATCGAGAGGATCGGGTACTTGTCGCACCAGGAGGCGAGCATGTTGGTCCAGTCGGCCGCGGAAAGGCGCAGACCCTCGCCGTCGAGGTGATAGGCGCCGTCCCGGTAGAACTCGCTCGCGGCGCAGTCGAGCGCGATGGCCACCTGCGAGCCGGCCGTATAGCCGGCGGCATCGATCGCCTGCAGGATGAGCTGGATCGCCGCCTCGTGGCTCGCGACGCTCGGCGCGAAGCCGCCCTCGTCGCCGACCGCCGTACTCATGCCACCCTTGTCGATCAGCTTCTTCAGCGAGTGGAAGACTTCGGCGCCATAGCGCACGGCCTCGGAAAAGCTCGGCGCTCCGACCGGCACGATCATGAACTCCTGCAGGTCGAGGCTGTTATTCGCGTGTGCGCCGCCGTTGATGACGTTCATCATCGGCACCGGCATCGACATCGGCCCGCTGCCGCCGAAATAACGGTACAGCGGCAGACCGGCTTCCTCGGCCGCGGCCTTCGCCACCGCCATCGACACCGCCAGCATCGCGTTGGCGCCGAGTCGCGACTTGTTCTCCGTGCCATCGAGCTCGATCAGCGTGCGATCGAGGAAGGCCTGCTCGTTTGCTTCCAGGCCCATAACCGCTTCGGAGATCTCGGTATTGATGTTCTCGACCGCCGTCAGGACGCCCTTGCCGAGGTAGCGGCCTTTGTCGCCGTCGCGCAGTTCGATCGCCTCACGCGATCCGGTCGAGGCACCCGACGGCACCGCAGCGCGGCCCATGACGCCGGACTCAAGCAGCACATCACACTCGACGGTGGGGTTGCCGCGCGAATCGAGGATCTCGCGGCCGATGATGTCAACGATGGAGGACATGGTCTGTTCTTCTCGGAAACCTGCGTGTCTCAGCCAACCGGCGCGGCGACGCCTTCGACCAGGATCATGTTGAAGTATTCGGTGGCGCCGGCGCGTCTCGCCCGAACGGTGCGGTACGTGCTTTCGTCGTACCAGGCCTTCGCCTTCTCGTAGCTCGGGAACTTCAGCAGCGCCACGCGCGCGGGCTGCCAGTCGCCTTCCAGCGCTTCGTGCCGGCCGCCGCGCACCAGATACTCGCCGCCAAGGGCCGCGATCGTCGCCGGTGCTTCGGCCATGTACTGCTTGTATTGCTCGGGGTCGGTGATCTTCATCTCGACGATGACATAGGCGGCCGGCATCCTGGGTCTCCTTTCAATGAAAGTCGGCTTCGAGGAACGGCCGCTTCTTGGCGACGCGATCGAGTTCAATCAGCGTCTCGAGCAGTTCGCGCATGCGGTCGAGCGGCACCGCGTTCGGCCCGTCGGACTTTGCCTCGGCCGGCTTCGGGTGCGTCTCCATGAAGATTCCGGCGACGCCCACCGCGACCGCAGCCCGTGCCAGCACCGGCACGAACTCTCTCTGGCCGCCGCTCGACGTGCCCTGTCCGCCCGGCAGCTGCACCGAGTGCGTGGCGTCGAAGACGACTGGCGCGCCGGTTTCGCGCATGATCGCGAGCGAGCGCATGTCGGATACCAGGTTGTTGTAGCCGAAGCTTGCGCCCCGCTCGCAGGCGAGGAACCGGTCCTCCGGCAGACCCGCTTCGCGCGCGGCATCGCGCGCCTTGTCGATGACATTCTTCATGTCGCCCGGCGCGAGGAACTGGCCCTTCTTGATGTTCACCGGGGGACCGGCGACCGCGCAGGCCTGGATGAAATCCGTCTGCCGGCACAGGAACGCCGGCGTCTGCAGCACGTCGACCACCGACGCGGCCGGCGCGATATCGCCCTCATCGTGCACATCGGTAAGCACCGGCACGCCGATCGATTTCTTCACCAGCGAAAGGATGCGCAGGCCCTCGTCGATGCCAAGGCCGCGGAAGCTCCTGCCCGAGCTTCGGTTGGCCTTGTCGAAGCTCGACTTGTAAATGAACGGGACACCGAGCTCACGCGTGAGGTCACGCAGCCGTCCGGCCGTGTCCAGTGCCATCTGCTCGGATTCGATGACGCAGGGCCCGGCAATGAGGAAGAAGGGCCGCTCGAGTCCGACCTCGAACCCGGCCAGCTTCA
>DAOMFL010000002.1:1357-111384 GCA_035429805.1 Burkholderiaceae bacterium | reverse complement strand
AGCTCCGGCACGGCGGCAGCGCGCACGCGATACGCGAGCGCCGCCTCGACGAACGCGCTGAACAGCGGATGACCCGCGCGCGGCGTCGAGGTGAATTCAGGGTGGAACTGCACGCCGATGAAGAACGGATGCGCGGGCAGCTCCATGATCTCGGGCAGGTTCTCTGTCGGCGTCCGCGCCGAGACCTTGTAGCCCTTGGCTTCCAGCTGCGGCACGTAGATGTTGTTCACTTCGTAGCGATGGCGGTGGCGTTCATTGACCTCCGCGCCATAGATGCGGGACGCCAGCGTGCCCGCTTCGACCGGACACCTCTGCGCACCCAGCCGCATGGTGCCGCCGAGGTCCGACGTTGCATCGCGCCGCTCGATGCGCCCGGTGCGGTCCATCCACTCGGTGATCAGCGCGACTACAGGGTGCGGCGTGTCGGGGTCGAACTCGGTCGAGTTGGCGCCGGCGAGCCCCACGACGTTGCGCGCGAACTCGATCGTCGCGAGCTGCATGCCGAGACAGATGCCGAGGTACGGCACGCCGTTTTCCCGCGCATACTGGATCGCCTTCATCTTGCCTTCGGTGCCGCGCTTGCCGAAGCCCCCCGGCACCAGGATCGCGTCCAGCCGCGCGAGATCGATCATCGCGCCGGATTCCAGCGCTTCCGAATCCACGTACTCGATCTCCACCCGGGTGCGCGTGTGGATGCCGGCGTGGCGCAGCGCCTCATTGAGCGACTTGTACGAATCCGACAGGTCGACGTACTTGCCGACCATGCCGATGCGGATCTCGTGCTCCGGGTGCTCGAGCGCGTAAACGAGCTTGTCCCACGCCGCGAGGTCCGCCGGCCGCGACGGCATGCCGAGCGTGAAGCAGACGATCTCGTCGAGCCCCTGCTTGTGCAGCATCGACGGAACCTTGTAGATCGAATCGGCATCCCACACCGAAATGACGGCGTTGTTCGGGACGTTGGAAAAGAGCGAGATCTTCGCGCGCTCCTCGTCGGGGATCGGGCGATCGGCGCGGCACAGCAGCACGTCGGGCGAAATGCCGATCTCGCGCAGCTTCTGCACGCTGTGCTGCGTCGGCTTGGTCTTGAGTTCCCCCGCCGACGGGATGAAGGGCACCAGCGTCAGGTGCACGAAGCAGCACGAGCCGCGCCCCAGCCGCAGGCTCATCTGGCGCGCGGCCTCGACGAACGGCAGCGACTCGATGTCGCCGACAGTGCCGCCGATCTCGACGATCGCGACATCGGTCTTGCCGCCCCAGGCGGCGGTCGCCCCGCGTTCGATGAACTCCTGGATCTCGTTGGTGACGTGCGGGATCACCTGCACCGTCTTGCCGAGGTACTCGCCGCGACGTTCCTTCTTGATCACCGACTCGTAGATCTGGCCGGTGGTGAAGTTGTTCACCTTCCGCATCTTCGCGGAGATGAAGCGCTCGTAGTGGCCGAGGTCGAGGTCGGTTTCCGCGCCGTCCTCGGTCACGAACACCTCGCCGTGCTGGAACGGCGACATCGTGCCGGGATCGACGTTGATGTAGGGATCGAGCTTGATGAGGGTGACTTTGAGGCCGCGCGATTCGAGGATCGCGGCAAGCGAGGCGGCGGCGATCCCCTTGCCGAGGGAGGAGACCACGCCACCGGTAACGAACACGTATTTCGTCATCGTCTGCGCGCTGCCCCTGAAAGGTCAGTGGTCAGGCGTTACCGGTAAAGCGGCAGTATACCGACCTGCCCCGGGCCGACGGCGCCCCGGCGCGCGCTGCAGTGACGCCACGCCGCAGCGGATCAATCGATCGCGATGCCTCGTTCCTCGAGCAGTCGGCGCGCCCGGTCCGGGTAGTCCGTGATGAGGCCATCGACGCGAAGTTCGAGCATCGCGCTGATGTCGGCCGGGTCGTTGACCGTCCATGGCAGCACCTTGAGCCCCAGCGCATGCGCCTCGGCCACCGTCGATGCGGTGACGTTGCGCCAAAATGGCGACCACGTCGAGCAGCCAGCGGCCGCGGCAAGCCGGGTCACAGAGTCCCCGTGGTCGGATAGCTTGAGCCCGGCGTGCCACGGCGACGCACCGTCGGGACCGGGACGGACGGTGTTCATCCCCGACGACTCGATGGTCAGGCAGGACGTCTGCAGCCCGGGCGCGAGGCGGCGGATCGCGACCAGCGTGCTCCAGTCGAAAGACTGCACGGTCACCCGGGCCGTCATCCCTGCCTTCTCGACCGCCGCCACGACGGCGCGGGCAAAGGTTTCGCTGTCTGCCGTCGGCACCTCGCGCCCCGGTGTCACCTTGGTCTCGATGTTGAAACGCACGAGAGAGCCGCCCGGCGACCGCGCCGGTCGCGCCAGATCGAAAAGGTTCTGCAGCGTCGGAATGCGCTGTCCATCGGCCGGCTTCTGTTCCACCCACTGCGCCGCGTAACGATGCTCGGGGTTGAGCCGCCCGACGTCGTAGCGCGCGACGTCCTCGTAACGCAGTGCACTCAGCGGCGCGCCGTCGTCCTTGAGCCACTGCCCGTCCGCCCCGCGCGCGAGCGCCGCGGCGATCCGTGGCTCGTGCGACAGCACCAGCACGCCGTCGCGCGTGAGTCCGAGATCCGTCTCCAGCGACGACACGCCGATGGCGATCGCGGTCCGGAAACCCGCCAGCGTGTTCTCGGGCGCAAGCCCGCGAGCCCCGCGGTGACCCTGCAAATCGAATGCAAGGGCCGAGTTCGCAGCCACGAACAGGGAGGCGGCAAGCACCCAGCCGCCAGGGCGCACCGCGGAGGTTCGCGCGCCGGCGCAGCCGCGGCGGAATGCCATGCGCACGGCCCGGAACCGGGTCAGCGATAGACCAGAACCGGGATCTTCGAGTGCGTCAGGACCTTCTGGGTCTCGCTGCCGAGGAGCAGCCCGGCGATTCCGCGCCGTCCATGCGACGCCATGAAGATCAGGTCGCAATGCTTCTTGCGCGCCACCTCGATGATTGAATCCGCGGGGAAATCGCTGGTGACGTTGATACATGCGACTTCGACGCCGGCCTCGCGCGCCGCCTTTTCGATGACGCCGAGGTGATGCTTCGCGGCTTTCTGGATCAGCGCCTCGTGCTGATCGGGCGGGATGTAGCCGATCGGAACGAAGTCCTCGTAGACCAGCGGCGTCGGCGGCGGAGCGGCGAAGAAGCCCGTCACCCGGGCTCCGTGCACGCGTGCCATGGCGACACCGGCCTGAATCGCCTTCTCGGACAGCTTCGAGCCGTCCGTCGGAATCAGGATGTGCTTGAACATGTGCTCCCTCTGCCTTCTACCTGACGTACGGCATCACCCAGATCAGCATGCCGAACACGTAACAGACCCCGGCCGCCACCAGGGTGAACGGCACGCTCCACGAGAGGAATTCCCGCAACGACACCCGGCGCTTCTCCTCGCGTTCGCAGATGTTGAGCGCGGCGAACAGCGCGGGTGCCCCGGCCACCGTGAGGTTGCTGCCCAGCGTGCCTGACCAGAGCAGCATCCACCACAGGGGCCAGGCCTGCACGCCCTCGGCCTGCAGTTCCTTGATCGTGTACAGGAAGGTCAGGATGTACGCGTCGTGTTCGACGATTCCAACGATGGGAACGGTGACCCAGTACAGCAGCGTTGCCCCGAGCGCGAGGTTCTCGAGGAACAGCGGTCGCAGTGCGTTCGCCAGCAGGTCGAGGATGTGCATCTTCTCCAGCGCGCCGACCAGGGCGAACAGCGCGATGTAGAAGAAGATCGCGCGCCAGTCGAGCGCGCCCAGTACCTCTTCGAAGTCCGGTGCTTTCACGCGGTCGCCAAGCAACTCGAGCAGGAGCACCAGCGTCACGGCGCCGGTCATCGCGATGAACCCGAGCTTGACGCCAAGCACCTGGCGGAAGGCCATACCGAGCACGGTCAGCAGGAACCAGCCGACGACGATGCCGGCAAAGAGCCTGTTGGGAATATGCGTTTCGATGCCGAGGGATTCCACGTCGACCGCATGCCGTCCGCGAGAACGGAAGCCGTAGGCATACATCGCCGCCAGGGTGATCGCGAACGTCACCATCAGGATCGGAAACGACGACGGGCGGCCGTGCTGCCAGATGAAGTCGCCGAACTCCGCTCCGGACACGCTGTGCAGCATCTGCGGCGGCAGGTCACCCAGCAGCAGCGCCGTTCCCATGAAGTTGGCCGAAAAGCCGATCATCAGCACCACCGGCGTGATCGGCAGCCTCAGCGCCCGCGCGAGCGGCAGGGCCACCGGCGCCATCATCAGGATGACGACCACGTTGTCGACCAACATCGAGATGACGCCGGCCAGCACCGAGAGGATCACCACAAGCAATCCCGGGCGGCCACCCGAAAGCCGCAACGCCTGCACCGACAGCCAGCTGGGCACACCGGTCCTGCCGAAGTAGCCGGCGATGATCCAGATGCTCACCAGGATGGCCATGACGTTCCAGTCGACCAGCTGGAAAGCGTCGACTTCGGTCATGACGCCGAACCAGACCATCACGCCGACGCCGATCAGCGCGGCCACGGTCCCGTCGACCACGTTGGAGATCACCACGACGATCGTGATCACAAACACGACCAGGGCGAACCATGCCAGGGCGGTCATCTCGAATGCCTATCAGGATGTAGAAAAGCAGAAGAGTCGTTACTTCACCAGTACGACGGGCACCCGGGTCAGGTGCAGCACCTTTACGGTCGTCGAGCCGGCCAGCGCGTCGGCCAGTGCGGAACGCCCGTGGGTACCCATGACGATGTGATCACAGCGCAACCGCTCCGCGCACTGGACGATCAGGTCGGGCACGTGGCCGACCTCGGCGTGCTCCTGGTATCCAATGCCAGCGGTCTCGAGCAGATCCCGCGCCGGCTGCAGCGCTTCCGCGCTCATCTCCTTGTGGTAGTCCTTGATGTCCGTACGTGCCACGAACTGGCTGACGTCGCCGGTCAGTGCCGGCTGCACGTTCAGCAGGTGCAGCGTTGGACGCCGCCCTTCCCGCCAGCCATCGATCAGGTAACGGACGGCCCGCAGTGAACATTCCGATCCGTCGACCGGGACGAGGACCGAATTCATGCTGCCTCCATGGGCGCGTTGGTCTTGGTCTGGTTCGCGGGGCCCGGCGCCATCGGGCGGGAGCCGCGCCGATTATGCGCTGGCCACGACAGCGGCCCATGCATCCGGATCAAGAAAGCGCTGGGATAGACTGGCGCACGAAGACATCCAGGCCTTCCATGCGGTACTGCTCCATGTGCGGCAACCCGGTCTCCCTACGGGTCCCTGACGGCGACAACCGGCCGCGCGCCTGTTGCGACCAGTGCGGCACGATTCACTATGTCAACCCGCGGCCGGTGGTCGGCACCATTCCGGTCTGGGGCAACGAGATCCTGCTGTGCCGGCGCGCCATCGAGCCGCGCTATGGCAAATGGACGCTGCCGGCCGGTTTCATGGAAGTCGGCGAAACCACGTCCGCGGGTGCCCTGCGCGAAACACTGGAAGAGGCCGGCGCACGCGTTGAACTCGGACCGCTGTTCTCGGTCATCGATGTCCCGCACGTCGAGCAGGTTCACATCTTCTTCCAGGCGCGTCTGCTGGATCTGAGCTTCGCTCCGGGCGACGAAAGCCTCGAGGTACAACTGTTCCACGAGCACGCGGTGCCGTGGGCGGAGATCGCGTTCCGCACGGTATCGGCGACGCTGCGGCACTTCTTCGCCGATCGCGCCCGCGGACGCTTCGACGTCCACACCGAGGCCATCGCACCGGCGACGCCGGGGCCGCGCGCGGCCGGGGCATGATCCCCTGGCTTGCGGCCGGACAGCCGTTTCCAGATGTCGAGCGCGCCCTGCGGGCGCCGAACGGCCTGCTCGCGGCGAGTACGGAATTGACAGTCGAGCGCCTGATCGAGGCCTACAAGAGGGGCATCTTTCCCTGGTACTCGGAGGGTGAACCGGTGCTGTGGTGGTCGCCTGACCCGCGCATGGTGCTTCGTTGCGCGGAGTTCCGTGTCTCGCGATCGCTGCAGAAGGTCCTGCGCCGAAGCGCTGCGGATCCTGACATCGAAGTCTGCGTTGACCGAGCCTTCGGCGAGGTCATGCGGGCGTGCGCCGCCCCGCGTTCCGACGACGTCGGCACGTGGATCACGCCCGAAGTCCTCGACGCATACGGGAAACTGCACGCGCGTGGGCTGGCCCACTCCGTGGAAACCTGGATCGACGGTGAACTGGCCGGCGGCCTCTACGGCGTCAGCCTGGGCCGCATGTTCTACGGCGAATCGATGTTCGCGCGCGCCCCCAATGCCTCGAAGATCGCGCTTGCAGCGCTGGTGCAGCTGCTGCATCGGGAAGGGGTGGCGATGATAGACTGCCAGCAGAACACGAGGCATCTCGCCTCGCTCGGGGGACGTGAGATCGCGCGACACGAGTTCCTTGTGCATGTCCGACATGCGGTGGGCCAGCCGCCGATTCCCTGGAACGACTACAGGCGCTGCCTGAACGCGGAACTGACGGCGGAATACGGACAGGCGGGCTGACATGGCCAACCTCAAGGAACTCCCCTTTTCGGCACTGCAGTTCTACGCGACTGCGCCGTATCCGTGCAGTTATCTGGAGGACCGGCAGGCGCGGTCGCAGGTGGCTACTCCCGCGCACCTGATCAACGCCGACGTCTACAGCGAGCTGGTCAAGATGGGCTTCCGGCGCAGTGGAATCTTCACTTATCGGCCCTACTGCGACGGCTGCCGTGCCTGCGTGCCGGTACGCGTTCCGGTGGCCCAGTTCAAGCCGAGCCGGGCCCAGCGTCGCGCTGCGCAGCGCCATGCGGATCTCGTGGCGAAGGTAGGCACGCTCGCCTTTGACGCCGAGCACTACGACCTTTACCTGAACTACCAGGCGACGCGCCATGCCGGCGGCGGCATGGACAACGACAGCCGCGAGCAGTACTCGCAGTTTCTCCTGCAGAGCAAGGTCAACACGCGGCTCGTCGAGTTCCGCGATCCCGCGCCCGCCGGAAGTTCCGGGCCGGGCCCGCTGCGCATGGTGTCGATCATCGACATGCTGAACGACGGGTTGTCGTCCGTGTATACGTTCTTCGATCCCGCCATCGCTTCAGCCAGCTACGGGACCTACAACATCCTCTGGCAGATCGAGCAGTGCCGCGCGCTGAAGCTGCCCCACCTGTACCTCGGCTACTGGATCGCCGAGAGCCCCAAGATGGCCTACAAGGCGCGGTTCCAGCCGGTCGAGATCCTGCGCAGCGGCCGTTGGGAACGGCTGCGCGAGCCGACGCATCGGAGCTGACCTGTCTTCCGCGCCGGTAAGATGCGCGGCGTGCTTTACTCGCTCGCACGTTCGTTCCTGTTCGCGCTCGACCCCGAGGTCGCGCACGAACTGACTCTCTCCCGACTCGACCACGCTGCCGCGCTCGGCCTCACCCGCCTGGTGTGCCGTCGCGTGCCCGATCTTCCGGTGCAGGCAATGGGGCTCGACTTCCGCAACCCGGTCGGGCTCGCCGCGGGCATGGACAAGAACGCAGCGCACATCGATGCCCTGGGCAGCTTCGGCTTCGGCCATATCGAGGCCGGCACCGTGACCCCGCGTCCCCAGCCTGGCAACCCGAAGCCGCGGCTGTTCCGCCTCGTTCCAGCCCAGGGCCTCATCAACCGCATGGGCTTCAACAACGACGGTGTCGAGCGTTTCGTGGCCCACGTGCGTGCACAGCGGCGCTTCCGGGCTGCCGGCGGCATCCTCGGTCTCAACATCGGCAAGAACGCCACCACGCCGCTCGAGCGCGCCGCCGACGACTACATCGCCGGCCTGCGCGCGGTGTACCTCGATGCTGATTACGTCGCCGTCAACATTTCGTCTCCGAATACGAAAGACCTGCGCGCGCTGCAAGGCGAACGCGAACTGGTTGCACTGCTGACGGCTCTTGCAGACGCGCGCATGCGCCTCGAAGACGAGCACGGCAGGCGGGTGCCGCTGGCGGTGAAGATCGCGCCAGACCTCGACAACGCCGCGATCGCACCGCTGGCCGACGTGCTGGTCGCCCACGGAGTCGACGGCGTGATCGCGACCAACACGACGATAGCCAGGGACAAGGTCAAGGGGCTGGCCCATGCCGACGAGGCGGGTGGGTTGTCCGGCCTGCCGCTGCGCGAGCGCGCAACCGAAGTGATCGGCCGGCTGGCGCGGCACCTGCAGGGCCGGCTGCCGATCATCGGCGTCGGCGGCATCATGTCCGGCGCGGACGCACTCGAGAAGATCCAGGCTGGGGCGACCCTGGTACAGATCTACACCGGGTTCATCTATTCCGGACCCGATCTCGTGGCCGACTGCGTCGAGGCGCTGCGTGCTGCCGGCGGCACCGCGCGCGGGTCACGCGGGCAGGCCACGCGTGCGGCGTAATGCGTTGCTTCGTGGCGGCCTGGCCGGACGAGGAGACCCGCAGGTCGATCGAAGGGCTGCTCGAGACGCTGCGTCCGCAGGTACCTCATGCGCGGCCGATGCAGCCGCGCAACCTGCACCTGACCCTGGCCTTCATCGGTGACCTCGAGGACACGGCCGCCAGGTCGCTGGCGCAATCGACTGCACAACTCGCGATCGAGCCGTTCGACTGGTCGGTCGACAGCGTCGGATGGTTTCCGCGCGCCCGTGTGGCGTGGGCCGGCGGGCCGGTCAGCACGGTGCTCGATGCCGCGGCGTCCTCGGTGCGCGGCCTCCTCGAAGCGCTGGGCATAGGGTTCGATCGCAAGCCGTTCGTTGCCCACGTCACTCTGTTTCGCGACGTGCGTGCGTTCGGCTGCAGCGGCCCGTTACCGGAGCCGATCGCATGGCGGACCGAGCGCGTCGCGCTGTACGCCGCGGCGCGCGACGAGCGCGGACCCGTCTACCTGAAGGTACCCGACGATTAGGCGCCGCCGGGCCGGCCCCGACGCTCGCGATACATGTCGCGGAACGTGCGGCCGCTGGGCGCAGGAAAGTCGCGCGTGGCGGTCCATCCACCGGCGAGCGGCAGTTGCCGGATCCGGCCTCCCGGTCCGCCGATCCAGTTGAGCATGCGGACCGCCACTCTCGCGCCGAAGGCATACAACGCGGGACGCGTCGCGGCGAACGCCCAGAGGCCAACGGCGACGCGCTCATACCACGGACGCAGGTGCCGCTCCCACTGCTTCTCGCGCAGCTTGCGCAGCAGGTCCGGCAGAGGAATCTTCACCGGGCACACGACACTGCATTGCCCGCACAGCGTCGCTGCGTGCGGCAGATCGAGCGCGTTTTCCAGGCCGACATAGCTCGGCGTCAGCACGGAACCCATCGGACCCGGATACACCCAGCCATACGCGTGCCCGCCGATCTTCTGATAAACGGGACAGTGATTCATGCAGGCGCCGCAGCGTATGCAGCGCAGCATCTCCTGGAACTCGCTGCCGAGCAGGCCCGTGCGGCCGGCGTCGACCAGCACGTAGTACATGTGCTCCGGACCGTCGAGATCGCCCTCGCGCCGCGGCCCGGAGAGGAGAGAGAAGTAGTTCGAGATCGGCTGCCCCGTTGCCGAACGGGGCAGCAGGCGCATCAGTGTCGCGAGGTCCTCGAGCGTCGGCAGCACTTTCTCGATACCGGTCAGCACGACGTGGACCTTCGGCGGCATGATCGTGCACATGCCTTCGTTGCCTTCGTTCGTGACGATGGCGACGGAGCCGGTTTCGGCGATCAGGAAGTTGGCGCCGGTGATGCCCATGTCGGCCGACAGGAAGTGGCTGCGCAGAACCTGGCGTGCTTCCCGCGTGAGCTGCGTGATCTCGGTCTTGCGCTCCTTGCCGTGTGCTTTGGCGAAGAGGTCCGAGATCTCTTCCTTGTCCTTGTGGATGACCGGCGCAATGATGTGCGACGGCGGCTCGTTGTCGTTGATCTGCAGGATGTACTCGCCGAGGTCCGTTTCGACCGGCTGCACGCCCGCTGCCGAAAGCGCGGCATTGAGCCGGACCTCCTCCGACACCATCGACTTCGACTTCGTCGCCTTGCGCACGCCGTGCCTGGCGGCGATGTCGACGATCAGACGCGCCGCTTCTTCCGCCGTCTGCGCGTACAGCACATGAGCACCGCGCGCCCGCGCGTTGCGCTCAAACGTCTCCAGCCACAGGTCGAGACGCGCGAGCGCACGGTTGCGGCGCTCGACGGCGGCACTGCGGGTGCCTTCGAAGTCGGCAAGCTCGGTGATTGCGGCTGCCCGCGCCGTCACGAACTTCTCCGATAGCTTCTTGAGGTTCTTCTGCAGGCGCTCGTCCGCCAGCTTCTGGCCGGTGCGCGCCTTGAAGTGCATCGACTGCGTCTGCATCAGGCGTCCCCTGCCAGAACCTGGGCAATGTGGAGTACGCGCGTGGTCGTATCCCCGGTGCGGCGGAGGCGTCCTTCGATGTTCAGGATGCAGCCAAGGTCGCCAAGCACGACCGCATCGGCGCCCGTCGCCCGGATATTGCGGCACTTCTCGTCGACGATCGCGCCTGAGACATCACCGAACTTGATCGAGAAGGTGCCGCCGAACCCGCAGCACTGCTCGCAGCCGCTGAGCTCGCTGACGCGTACGCCCGGCAGCTTCGCCAGCAACGCACGCGGCTGCGCCTTGACCCCGAGTTCGCGCAGTCCGGCGCAGGAATCGTGGTACGTCACGTGGCCGGAGAACTGCGACGGAATGCTGCTGACCCGGAGCACGTTGACGAGGAAGTCGGTGACTTCGTGGATGCGCGCCGCCAGCCTCTCCGCACGCAACTTGAGGTCGGGGTGGTCGCGGAACAGTTCGATGTACTGGAGCTTGATCTGGCCGCCGCAGGAGCCGCTCGGAATGACGACATAGTCGAAGCCGTCGAATTCGCGCAGCACCTTTTCGGCGAGCGCGCGAGCGGTAGCGCTGTCTCCCGAGTTGTACGCGGGTTGCCCGCAACACGTCTGCGTCTCGGGAACCACGACCTCGCAGCCCGCCGCTTCGAGCAGCTTGACGACGGAGAATCCGATCTCGGGCCGGATCGCGTCGACGAGGCAGGTGACGAAGAGTGCTACCCGCATTGCGCCCGCACTCGAAGTCTGGCAACCGCTTGCTGCTTTGCGGCACGTGCGGATTTCTCAATCAGGAAAGCTTGCGCGCCCGCAAACCGAGCCGTGGCATTACCGCTAGACGGCGTTTCGTATGGTGGTATAAAGCGAGCAAGAAGAATATTGCTGTGCACCATGTCCACGACCACGCGCGAGAAGACTGCGATCCAGGTGATCGAGCGAATGATGAAGCTGCTCGACACGCTCGCCTCGCGGTCGGACCCGGTGAGCCTGAAGGAACTGGCAGCGGCCACGGGCCTGCATCCGTCGACGGCGCATCGAATACTAAACGACATGGTGATCGGGCGATTCGTCGATCGCGCTGAAACCCCAGGGTCGTACCGACTCGGCATGCGCCTGCTGGAACTCGGTAACCTGGTAAAGGCGCGGCTGTCGGTGCGGGAGGCCGCGATGGAACCGATGCGGGAACTGCATCGCAAGACGGGCCAGACGGTCAATCTTTCCGTGCGCCAGGGCGACGAAATCGTCTACATCGACCGCTCGTACAGCGAGCGTTCAGGCATGCAGGTCGTGCGC
Organism: Burkholderiaceae bacterium; assembly: GCA_035429805.1. Classification (GTDB taxonomy): domain Bacteria; phylum Pseudomonadota; class Gammaproteobacteria; order Burkholderiales; family Burkholderiaceae_F; genus JALORV01. Next base: position 99,789 of record DAOMFL010000002.1, on the reverse strand, counting down.
GCCATCGGCGGGCGTGCGCCGCTTCACCTGACGTCGAGCGGGAAGCTGTTCCTGGCCTCGGACGACCCGCGACTGGTGCGCGCCTACGCCACCCGAACCGGGCTGGCGGGCCATACCCGCAACAGCCTCACCGACCTGCCACGGCTCGAGAAGGAACTCGCACAGGTGCGCACGCGCGGCATTGCGCGCGACAACGAGGAACTTGAACTCGGCGTGCGTTGCATCGCCGCCGGGATCCGGGACGACTCCGGGCGCCTGGTCGCCGGCCTGTCAGTTTCGGCACCGGCCGAACGCATGCAGGACGACTGGATCGCAGACCTGCAGGCGACCGCCGCAAGAATCTCTACAGCGCTGGGATATTCGCCGGCGCCCTGAACGGCCGGACGACCGAGTCGGTCAGATTGGCTGGGCCGCCGCGGGTGCGTTCGCGACCGGTTTGCCCGAGGGGGGCTGTTCGCCGCTGGCACGCCGGGCCGTCAGCCAGTCGCGAATGCGCTGCGCGTCCGCGAGCCGGGAGTATTTTCCGACCGAGTCGAGCAGCACCATCACCACCCGCTGGCCTTCGACCACCGCCTGCATCACCAGACAACGGCCCGCGGCCGAGATGTAGCCGGTCTTCTGCAGACCGATCTCCCAGTCGGGATTCGCCGTCAGGCGGTTGGTGTTGCCATAGCGGACCATCCGCTTGCCCACGGGCAGCGCCAGTTCTCCACTGATCGAATGCTGGCGGATGACGTCGTGCTCGTAGGCCGCCTTGACCAGCCGTACGAGGTCATTGGCGCTCGAGCGGTTCTCCGGCGACAGGCCGGTCGGATCCGCGAAGTGCGAGTCGCTCATCCCGATCAGCCGCGCCTTGGCGTTCATCGCCTCGACGAATGCATCGAGTCCGCCCGGATAGGTTCGACCCAGCAACTGCGCCGCACGGTTCTCGGAAGACATCAGCGCAAGATGCAGGGCGGTGTCCCGCGTCATCGTCATGCCCGGTCGAAGATTCGACCGGACGTTCGCGCGCACGACCTCGCTCTGGCTGACCGTGAGTTCCTCGTCCAGCGGAAGATTGGCTTCCACGGTCACCAGTGCCGTCATCAGCTTGGTAATCGATGCGATCGGCAGCACCGCGCGCGTGTTCTTCTCGAACAGCACTTCGTCGGTGTCCTGGTTCACGACGAGCGCGACCGAAGATTTCAGTTCGAGTGGATCACCCGCCCGGTGCAGGCCGGCGATCTGGCCCTCGGACGGTCTGGCTGGTGTGCGCGCGGCGGACGCCCTGCGGGTGGACTGTGCGCGGGCTTTGCCGGTTGGAATCGTCCCGCTGACGCGCTGAGCCGGCTTCGAGCCCGAGTCGACTGCGGCGTTGGCCTCTGTGGCCTGAGAAGGCGATGTCACAACGGCCGCCAGCGCGACCGTCAGACCCAGGGCCATGGCCCACGCAATCGATCTCTGCAATTCCGCCTCCCCCTTCTTGCCTCAACGCGCCTTGCACCTCGACGGCGCAGGCGTGAAGTTGAGCAGAGCCCCTGCGCTCCCGATTCTCCGGTAATCGGCGTAGACCCCGGCCTTCTTGATCCTGGTACGCCGTTCCGACGAGGGCTCAACACCACCGCCGGCTCGGAGCCGCGCGATTGTAGCCGCGCTTTTCTCAGCGTGGACAACCCGGCCTGGGAAACTAGCCATGGGGGTTACCGCTTAGGCGCAGTACTTCATCCACTTCCTGAGCTAGGCCTGCACACGAGTAAAGGTTCTTGGCCGACTGCTGGCTGCAGCCGGGCAAAAAGACAAAGGGCCCGCTGAGCGGGCCCTTCGATTGACGGCGCTGCTACGTTCAGGCTTCGGGCCGGCGACGACGCACCCAGCCGGCCACGCCGAGCAGACCGGTCGCGAGCAACGCCAGCGAGCCGGGCTCGGGCACCGAGCCTCCTTGGCCAGGCCGGCCCGGAACACTCGGCTCGGTGAGCGCGGTGCCGTACTGGAACGTCACGTTCGAGATGTCGCTGAGGCTTCCAAGGAAGCCGCCAAGAGCGAACTGAACCGAGTTCTTGGTGATCTCGTTGGTCATGAGCGCCGTGTTGCCTGTCGCAAGGTTGTCGCCGGCGGTGGTGATGCCGTACTGCAGGCCGTCCACGGCTCCACTTGGGGGTCCATCGAGATTGGCACCCAAGAATGTTCCACCCCCGAACAGTCCCAGACCCGAACTGGAGATTCCCGAATTCGCTGCGTACTGACTGAGCCCGTTTGCATAGGCCCACTCACCCCCGACATTCGAACCGGCTGGACCCCCAAGGGCAGCGGAGGCTTGGAGCCCATTTAAGTAGGTGGGCCCTCCCGAGCGCGCGGACACCTCAGACAGTAGTGGGTTTCCAGCGAGGTTGAAGAAGACGCCGGTCAGAATATCGGTTGGCACCAACGCATCTGCGCCGCTTGTATTCGTCAGCGTCACCACCAGCAGATTCGGCGCGAACACATCGAAGGACACGCTGGCCGAACGGCCGCCCGACGAGCCGGTGAATATGACCGCGGAATGCGCGGCAAAAGCGACGAGGCCGATCGAGAGGCCGACCAGCACTTTGTGAAGCGTGTGCAACCTGAACCTCATTTCTGCTCCTGGCAAGACAACCTGTTCATCCCCGGCCTGAACCCAAGCAGAAGTTATGCCAGTGGGAAAAAATCCCACCGCGCCAAGCTATTGCAGCGCAGTAATCCGGACGGATATCTTTGATTTGTAAACAAAATCGACGGAAACGACGGACTCCGGCCTCGGGCGAAACCCTCAAATCATCGCGTCTCGCCTCACCGACAGGGCGACCGTTCGAGTCAAGGGGCCGGCTTCCGCCGGCCCGCGCGCTCAGTGCACGATGCGGTCAAAGACGAACTTGCCGTTCTTCACGTCGACCGGGATCACGTCCTTCGGACCGAACCGGCCCTCGAGGACCAGGCGCGCGACCGGATTCTCGATCTCCTGCTGGATCGCGCGCTTCAGCGGCCGCGCGCCAAAGAGAGGATCGAATCCAACCTTGGCCACTTCGGCGAGCGCGGCATCGCTCACCTCCAGCTTCATGTCCTGCGTCGCCAGCCTCTGCTCAAGCCGCCGCAGCTGGATCTTCGCGATCGCCCTGATCTGCGAGTTGTCGAGCGCATGGAACACGACGATCTCATCGATGCGATTCACGAACTCCGGCCGGAAGTGTTTGCGCACCTCGCCCATCACCGTCTCCTTGATCGCTTCGGGCGGCTGCCCCGCCATGCGCTGGATTTCGTGCGAACCCAGGTTCGACGTCATCACGATGACGGTGTTCTTGAAATCGACGGTGCGGCCCTGCCCGTCGGTCATGCGACCGTCGTCGAGCACCTGCAGCAGCACGTTGAAGACGTCGGGGTGCGCCTTCTCGACTTCGTCGAACAGGATCACTGCATAGGGCTTGCGCCGCACCGCTTCCGTGAGCGCACCGCCCTCGTCATAGCCAACATAGCCCGGCGGCGCGCCGATCATGCGCGCCACGGAGTGCTTCTCCATGTACTCGCTCATGTCGATGCGGATCAGCGCGTCTTCGGTGTCGAACAGGAATTCGGCCAGCGCTTTGGTCAGCTCGGTCTTGCCCACTCCGGTCGGACCGAGGAACAGGAACGAACCGTAGGGACGGTTCGGGTCAGCGAGTCCTGCGCGTGAGCGCCGGATCGCATCCGAAACCAGGCGCACCGCTTCGTCCTGGCCGACCACGCGCCGGTGCAGGAATTCCTCCATCTTCAGCAGCTTCTCGCGCTCGCCCTGCATCATCTTGCTGACCGGGATCCCCGTCGCGCGCGACACGACTTCGGCGATCTCCTCGGCACCGACCTGGGTGCGCAACAGCTTCGGTTTGCCGGCCGAATCCCTTGGCGATTCCGCTTTCTCGGCCTGCTTCAGTTGTTTCTCTAGCTTCGGCAGCTGCTCATGCTGGATTCGTGCCGCTTCCTCGTACTTGCCGCTGCGCTGCAGCGCCGGCAACTGAGCCTTGAGCTTGTCGATCTCCTCCTTGATGTGCTGCGTCCCCTGCACGGCCGCCTTCTCGGACTTCCATACCTCCTCGAGGTCCGCATATTCGCGTCCAAGCTTGTCGATCTCGCTCTCAATCAGCTCGAGGCGCTTCTTCGATGCTTCATCCTTCTCCTTCTTGACCGCCTCGCGCTCGATCTTCAGCTGGATGATGCGGCGGTCGAGCCGGTCCATCGCCTCCGGCTTGGAGTCGATCTCCATCTTTATGCGCGCGGCCGCCTCGTCGATCAGGTCGATCGCCTTGTCGGGCAGGAAGCGGTCGGTGATGTAGCGGTGGCTGAGCTCGGCCGCGGCGACGATCGCGGGGTCGGTGATCTCGACGCCGTGGTGCAGCTCGTAGCGCTCCTGCAGGCCGCGCAGGATCGCGATCGTCGCCTCGACGCTCGGTTCGCCGATCAGGACCTTCTGGAAGCGGCGTTCGAGCGCGGCGTCCTTCTCGATGTACTTGCGGTACTCGTCGAGCGTGGTCGCGCCGATGCAGTGCAGCTCGCCGCGGGCGAGCGCGGGCTTCAGCATGTTGCCGGCGTCGATCGCGCCCTCGGCCTTGCCGGCCCCGACCATCGTGTGCAGCTCGTCGATGAAGAGAATGATGCGGCCCGCCTCGGCCGCGACTTCCTTCAGCACCGCCTTGAGCCGCTCCTCGAACTCCCCGCGGTACTTCGCGCCGGCGAGCAGTCCCGCCATGTCGAGCACCAGCACGCGCTTGCCCTTCAGCGTCTCCGGCACCTCTTCAGCGACGATGCGCTGAGCGAGTCCTTCGACGATCGCTGTCTTGCCGACGCCAGGCTCGCCGATCAGCACCGGATTGTTCTTCGTGCGCCGCTGCAGGATCTGGATCGTGCGGCGGATCTCGTCGTCGCGGCCGATCACCGGGTCGAGCTTGCCCTGCTGCGCGCGCTCGGTCAGATCGATCGTGTATTTCTTCAGCGCCTCGCGCTGGCCTTCGGCTTCGGCGCTTTCAACGTTGCTGCCGCCGCGCACCGCATCGACCGCCGCCTCCAGTGCCTTGCGGCTCACTCCGTGCTCACGCGCAAGCCGCCCGGCTTCGCCCTTGTCGTCGGCCACAGCGAGCAGGAACATCTCGCTCGCGATGTAGGAGTCGCCGCGCTTCTGCGCCTCCTTGTCGGTCGCGTTCAGCAGATTGTTGAGATCCCGCCCGACCTGGATCTGGCTGTCTCCACCCTTGACCTGCGGCAGACGCTTGACCGCGGCGTCGAGCGCCGTCGTCAGCGCGTTGACGTTGGCCCCGGACCGCTGCAGCAGCGAGCGTGCGCCGGCGTCGCTCTGGCGCAGCATTGCAAGCAGCACGTGCACCGGCTCGATGTAGGCGTTATCGTGCCCGGCCGCGATCGATTGCGCATCGCCGAGCGCCTCCTGGAACTTCGTCGTCAGTTTGTCGATACGCATGGAACGCCCTGCCCCCGGATTGTCGTTTCCATTCGAAGGTAAGGGATGCTCCCGGGTTTTCAAGCTCGATCGGCGGCGTACGGCCCTTTGCTAGCATCGGACGCGGACCGCCGCGCAACGCTCCGGCTGCGCCGGGCAGTACGGCCGCCGCCGCCCTCTCCGACTGGTCTGCACCTTGCGCCCTGCACTGCTGGCACTGCTCGTGATCCTGGTGGGCCTGCCCGCCGGCGCCGCCGAGCAGTCGCCAGTGGAGACCGATGAGGGCGTGCGGCTCGTCACGCCGGCCGGCGTCAGCGGGAAAGTGGCGACGGCGCTGGAGGAAGTGCTGGCGCGATTCCGTCTGCCCGAGGATGCCGATGAGGCCGATGAGGAGCGCGAATTGCGTCGCGCCGAGAGGGCCGCGGTCGAAGCGCTGGCGACTGAAGGCTACTTCAGCCCGCGTGTTCGCTTCGAACCCAACACGGCCAAGGTGCCCCGGTATCGCATGGTCGTCGATCCCGGCCCGCCGACCCGGGTCGCGACCGTCGAGATCCAGTTCACCGGCGCCCTGGCCGAGGCCGATCACGCGGCGCGTGCCGCGGAGCTGCGTCGCGACTGGGCCCTGCCGGTGGGCGCCGTGTTCCGCAGCGCCGATTGGGAAACCGCCAAGAACCGCCTGATGCTCGCCGTGACGGCGCGCGACTACGCCGGCGCAACTCTGGGATTGACCACCGCCGATATCGACGCGGAAACCGCGACGGCGCGCCTGCGCGTCGAGGTCGACAGCGGACCGGCCTATCGATTCGGACCACTGAAGGTCGAGGGCCTGGAGCGGCTCGACGCTGCGCTGGTGGAGCGGTACAACACGCTCAGGCCCGGCGCTCCATTCGACCGGACGCTGATGCTGCAGTTCCAGCAGGCGTTGCAGGAGAGCCCGCACTTCAGCAGCGTCGTCGTCACGTTCGACCTCGAGCATGCGGAAGGCGACGCAGCACCGGTCCGCGTGCAGCTGCGCGAGGCCAAGGCGCGCCGCTTTGCCGCCGGCGTCGGCTTCGCCACCAACACCGGCGCGCACATCGAGGCGCTCTACCGGCAGTCGATCATCTTCGGCCTTCCCTACTCGCTGCAGAGCGGGTTCCGCGTGGACCAGACGGGTCAGTTCGCCTATGCAGACGTGATCTTCCCGCCCCAGCCCGGCGGGGCGCGGAACAGCGTCGGCGTGCTGTTCGAGAACTCCGACATTGAGAATCTGCGCGTCAATCGCTGGGGCATCGGCGCGGCACGCTCGAAGCTGACGGGACCCCGCGATGGCCACAACGTCGAGACCCAGCTCGCGATCAACTTCGAGCACGAGCGTCGGGAAACACCACTCGATCCGCCGATCACGCTCGACGTGCTCTCGACCAGCTATACGTGGACGCGCCGCGACGTCGACGACATCACCAACCCGCGCCGCGGCAACCTGATCCAGCTGCAGGGGTCCGTGGGCCTGGGCGGCTTCGCCGTCGAAGACGCATTCGTCCGGGGCTTCGGCAGCATCGTCCAGTACTTCCCGGTCGGTGCGCGCGACGTGCTCATCCTGCGCGGGCAACTCGGCGGCGTGCAGGCGGAAAGCACCAATGCGGTTCCCAACAAGTTCCTGTTCCGCACCGGCGGTGCCCTGACGGTCCGCGGCTACGACTTCGAGAGTCTCGGCGTCGAGCAGGGCGGCGCCATCGTCGGCGGCCGTGCGCTCGCCGTCGGATCAGTGGAGTACGTTAAGTGGCTGCCGCAGTGGGACGGCAACTGGGGCATCGCCGCGTTCGTTGATGCCGGCGATGCCGCCGCGCGATTCAGCGACCTCAGCCCGGCGCTCGGTTACGGCCTCGGCGCGCGCTGGCGTACTCCGGCCGGCCCCCTGGCCGTCGACGTCGCCTGGGGCGAGCGCTTCCAGCAACTCCGCGTGCATTTCTCGGTCGCAATCGCCTTCTGATGGCCGCTACGACGACGCCCCCGCCCACGCCCGAGCCACCGAGGCCGCGGCTGTCCTGGTTCGGGACCGTCATCGCGATCGTCCTGCCGGCCCTGGGGCTGATCGCGTTCCTGGCGACGACGGCATGGTGGCTGGCCAGTACGCCGTCGGGCCTGCGCGCTGTGGCCGCGCTGAGCAGCGCCTTCGTGCCCGGCCTGAGTGTGAGGGGCGTCGCCGGCACGATCGCGGACGGCGCGCAGATCGAGGACTTTGAACTCGTCAGGGATGCGTGGTCGCTGAAGGGCACGAAGATGTCGATCCGGCTGCGGGAAGTGTCGCTCCAGCCACGCCGACTCGACGTGGAGCGGTTCGACGCGCGTCGCCTCCAGATTGAGTGGAGGCCGAGCTCCGGAGCCGCCGCACCGCCCGCCTCGCTCGGCCTGCCGTTCGAACTCTTCGTCCGCCAGGCGCAAGTCGGGGAGCTCGCACTGGGAGCGCGCGGCAGCGCCCCCGCCGTGTTCCGCCAGATCGATCTGAGCGGCCGCATGGACCCCGAGGGTCTCGAGGTGGAACGCGTGAGCGGCGAGTTCGACCGCACGCGCATCGCGGCCAGCGGCCGCATCGGCGCTGCGGCTCCGTTCACGATCGCAGCCCAGGCGCGCCTCGGGACGACGCTGCGGGAACGCGCAGTCGAGGCCGACATCGCCGCACGCGGTTCGCTGACGCGCATGCAGCTCGAACTCGTGGCCCGCGACGCCGCCTCCCACGCCAGCGCCAGCGCGACGCTGCGCTCCTTCGACGCCGTCCTGGTCGAACGCCTCAGCGTCGACGCCGACGACTTCGATCCGTCGCTGTGGTTCGCCGAGGTGCCTGCGATGCGACTGGCCGTGCGCGGCGAGCTGCTCCCCAGGACGGCAGCCGACGGAACCTGGACGGTGTCCGGCCCGTTTTACGTCGAGAACCGGACGCCGGGTCCTTTGGACCGTAACCAGGTGCCGGCGCGGACCGTGCGCGGAACGCTTGCGTGGGCGGCGGACGCGCTCAGGCTCGACATCGAGCGCGCCGAGGGCGTGCGCGGCAGTGCGGCCGGCACGCTGACATGGTCGCGCGCTGACGGCGTGCTGGCGCAGGCGAGGTTCACCGGCATCGACGCCGCGACATTGCACAGCCGGGCCGTCACCACGTCGGCCGATGGACAGATGGACTACGGCTACAAGGACGGCGAGCAGCGCTTTCGCGGCAGCCTGCGCAACACGCGCGGCCTGCCGCTGGTGGCGGACATCGACGCGTCGCTGCGCGCGCAGGTGCTCGACGTGGCGCAGGCCCGCCTGCAGCTGGGCCAGGGCCGTGCCGACGTGCGCGGACGCTTCGAGATGACCGGCCGACACAGCGTGCACCTGAATGGCAGCTTCCGGGAACTCGACCTCGCACAGCTGGTCCGCGGTCTCGACACGCGCCTCAACGGCACGCTGTCCGCCGACGGTCGCCTGCAGACGCCGATCGCAGGTCACGCCAGCATCGAGCTCGCCGACAGTCGCATCGCCGGCCGGCCCGTCACCGGGCGCGGCACGGTCGAGGTCGAAGATCGGCGCTTCGAGGCCGATGTCGAACTGCGCTCCGGTGCATCGCGCCTGACAGCGAGCGGTGGGCTCGGGGCAGGTCGCGAACTGCGGGTCACGTTCGCCTCACCCGATATTGGGACCCTGCTGCCGGACTACGGCGGCTGGATCGAAGCCAGTGCCACGGTCACTGGAGAGATGGAAGCGGCCCGCATCGACGGCACGGTGGCGCTGAAGAATCTGCTTGTGCCCGGTGGCCACCGCATTGTTGCCGCGCTCGCGGCATTTCGCGGTGGCCTCGGGCCCAATGAACCGCTCGCGCTGACCGCCGAGGTCACGAGGTACACCGGCCCTGCCGGTCCTGATGCATCGATCGCGAGCGCCCGGCTGGTGGGACGCGGCACGACAGCGGACGCAACGTTGGAACTCATCGGCATGACGGCCAGCCAGCAGCCGCTGCGCGTCATCGTCAGCGGCGGCCTGCAGCGAGGCGCATGGCGCGGCTCCATCGTTGGCGCCGAATGGGGGTCGCCACTCGACCTCGAAGTGCGCAAACCCGTTCCGCTGACCATCGGCCAAGATGTCGTCGAACTCGGACCGGCCGAATTCCAGCTGCGCGGGGCGCGCTTCAGCGAGTTCCAGATGCGGCGCGGCGACGCACATTGGCGCTGGTCGGGGCGCTTCGAAGGCCTGCAGCCGCAGACACTCGATGCGGCCGCACGCGCGCCCCGCCGCGTGGTCCGCACCGGCGCGGGCGACCGCGTGCCTCTCACGCTGGCCGGACGCTGGGATATCGATTACACCGACGCCGGCGTGAGCGGCATCGCCGTCGTCGAGCGCACCGGCGGCGACATCTATAGCGGCATCGACGCGCTCAATCCGATTGGCGTCAGCGATGTCGGCGCCGCGCTCAACATTCTCGACAATCGCGTCACGGGCAACGTCTACATACGCGGCCGCGCGCTGGGCCGGATCGATGCCCTGGTCGATGCCTACCTCGACCCGAAGTTCGAAGGCGGGCGTGTGCTGTCGCAGGCGCGACCCTTCCGCGTCGTCATCGACGCCGAACTGCCGGATCTGAGCTGGGTCGGGCCGTTGATCGGCGACAACGTGCAGTTCGCGGGCCGCGCCGGCGTCAAGGCCACGATCGCCGGCACACCAGGCGATCCGACGTCGACCGGGACCGTGACCGGTGACGGGCTGCGGCTCGCATGGGTCGACCAGGCGGTGCGGCTGGAAAACGGCCGCCTTGACGGCGTGCTCGAAGATGGCGTGCTGGTGATCAACGAACTCAGCTTCGCGGGCACGCCTCGCGTATCGCCGCGCGACCTGCGCGCGCTCGAAGGACTGGTGTCCGAGAAGCCGTTCGAAGTGAGGGCGGTCGGGCGGATCGCCCTCGCGTCGCTCACCGGCAGTATCGGCCTGCATGCCACGCAGCTCCCGGTGCTGCAGCGAGCCGATCGCTGGATGGTCGTCTCCGGCGACGGGGGCATCACGCTGTCACCGCAGCGCGCCGAGCTCTACGCGAAGCTCGGTGTCGACGGCGCCTACTTCAACTTCAGCGGACGGCGCGGCGCACGGACGTTGCCGAACGACGTGGTCGTCAGCAAGGCCGGCGCGCAGCGCAAGTCGGCTGCGGCGCCAGTCGACGTCACGGTCGACATGCAGGCCGACCTCGGCCAACGCTTCTACATCGAGGGCGACGGGCTGGAGGCACGCCTGGCCGGGTCGATCAGCGTCAGCGGCCGTCCGAGCCAGCTGCGCGGCGAAGGCAGCGTGCGTACCGTAGACGGGATCTACGCGGGCTATGGCCAGCGCCTGCAGATTGCGCGCGGCATTGTCACGTTCCAGGGACCGATCGACAACCCGTCGCTCAATGTGCTGGCGGTGCGCGCCGGCCTGCCGGTCGAAGTCGGCGTTGCGATCAGCGGCACGGCGCAGAAGCCGTTCGTGCGCCTGCACTCGGATCCGTCGATGTCGGACACCGAGAAGCTCAACTGGCTGGTGCTCGGACGCCCGCCAGGCGCAAACGACGGCAACGATCGCGCCATGCTGTCGGCGGCGGCGAGCGCGCTCTTCGCCGGCCAGGCCGACAGTGCCAGCGCCAGTTTGATGCGCACGCTCGGCATCGACCAGATCACGCTGCAGCCGGGCCAGAGCAGCGCATCGCTGCTGCCGCGCGAAACCGTGGCCGGCCGCCTGCGCAGCGGCGGCACTTCGACGTCGAGCCCGACGACCGGCGACTTTCTCACCGTCGGCAAACGCATCAATGACGACCTGTTCCTGTCCTTTGAGCAGGCGCTCACGGGTGCCGAATACTTCGTCGCGCTGAACTACCGGCTGACCCGGCAACTGTCGCTGATCGCGCGCGCCGGCAGCACCAACGCGCTCGACCTGGTGTATTCGCTCGCGTTCGACTGACCCTCAGGCCGGCAGAACGGCGGCGGCGTTGGGTGTCACTGCGGCCACAGGCCGCCGGATGCGGAACCAGGCCGCATAGAGCGCCGGCAGGAACAGCAGCGTCAGAACCGTGGCGACGATGAGGCCGCCCATGATGGCGACCGCCATCGGTCCCCAGAAGACGCTGCGCGAGAGTGGAATCATCGCGAGCACCGCCGCCGCCGCCGTCAATGCGATGGGCCGCAGCCGGCGCACCGCCGCTTCGATGATCGCGTCCCAGGCCGGCAGGCCCTCCGCACGGTTGCGCTCGATCTGGTCGACGAGAATCACCGAGTTGCGAATGATCATGCCGAACAGCGCGATCACGCCGAGCTGCGCGACGAAGCCGAACGGCGCGCGCAGGACCAGCAGCGCGCCCGCCGCGCCTATCAGACCGAGAGGGCCGGTCAGGAACACCAGCAGCGAGCGCGAGAACGAGTGCAGCTGCAGCATCAGCAGCGTAAAGACGATGAACAGCATCAGCGGAATGTTCGCCGCGATCGCGCCGCCCGCCTTCGCCGACTCCTCGGCGGCGCCGGCCACGGCGATCTGATAGCCCGCCGGCATGCGGGCGCGCAGCTGCACGATGCGCGGGTCTGCCGCGACCTGTGCCGAGACCGTCGGACCCTGGATGCCGGCCCTCACATCGCTCTGCACGGTGATGGCGTAGTCGCGGTCCTGGCGCCAGATGATGCCGGGCTCCCAGCCGAACTGGATCTTCACCAGCTGCGACAGCGGCACCGCGCGGCCGGAGGCCGTCGTGATGTTCGCCTCCGCGAGTCGCGACATGACGCTGCGCTCGTCGAGAGGCTGCCGCAGCACGATATCGATCAGCTGATCGCCTTCGCGGAACTGCCCGATGGTCGTGCCTGAAAGGATGGTCTGCGCCGCGCGGGCCAGCGTCTGCGTCGAGATGCCGAGCGCGCGTGCGCGGTCCTGGTCGAGTTCGAGACCGAGCCGCTTCACGCTCTCGTTCCAGTTGTCATTGACGCCGCGCGTGTTGGGATTGGCGCGCATCGCCTCCTTCACCTCGTCGGCGATCTCGCGCACCGTGCGCGCGTCCGGACCCTGCACCCTGAACTGCACCGGGTACGGCACCGGCGGACCATTGGGCAGCAGCTTCACGCGGCCGCGCAGGTTGGGAAAGTCGGTGCGAAAGAGATCGGTGATGCGTGTCTGCAGCGCGTTGCGTCCGGCGAGATCCTTCGGCGTGACGACGATCTCGGCGAGGTTGGAGTTGCCGAACTGCTGGTCCTGCGGCAAGTAGAAGCGCGGCGCGCCGGTGCCGATGTAGCTGACGTACCAGTCGACTTCCGGCTGGCGCGCGAGCCAGCGCTCGAACGCGCGCGTCTCCTGCTCCGTCGCCTGCAGGCTCGCGCCCTCGGGCAGCCAGAGATTGACCACGAGCTCCAGCCGGCTCGAGTCCGGGAAGAACTGCTGCTCGATGAAGCGGAACCCGAACACGCCGAGCGCGAGCGCGCCGACCGTGATCCCGATCACGGTCTTGCGCCATTCGACGCACCCGTCGACGAGCCGGCGGAAGCGGCGATAAAACGGCGTGTCGAACAGCTCGTCGTCGCTGTGCACACCGGCCTTCGGCTTCACTTTCAGCAGCCAGACGCCGAGCAGCGGCACGAACAGCACTGCGACAAACCAGGAAATCACGAGCGACAGCGCTGTCACCTGGAAGATCGACATCGTGTACTCGCCCGCCATCGACTTCGCCAGCGCGATCGGCAGGAAGCCGGCCGCCGTGATCAGCGTGCCGGTCAGCATCGGCATCGCGGTGGTCTCGTACATCGCGGTGACGGCCACGACCTTGGTCGCGCCCTCCTCCAGCTTGCGCACCATCATCTCGACGGCAATGATCGCGTCGTCCACCAGCAGGCCGAGCGCGATGATCAGCGCTCCGAGCGAGATCTTGTGCAGGTTGATGCCGAGCAGCCACATGCCGAGCATCGTGATCGCGAGCACCAGCGGGATCGTCGCCAGCACCACGAGTCCGGGTCCGGGATCGACGCGCAGCGGCTTCATGTGCAGGCCGAGGCTCAGGAACGACACGGCCAGCACGACGACCAGTGCTTCCACCAGCACGCGCAGGAACTCGTTGACGGAGGTGGCCACTGCCCGCGGCTGGTCGGCCACCTTGGTCATGTCGATGCCCACCGGCAGCGATGCTTCGATTCGGCGCTCGGCGGCGGCGAGGTCCCTGCCGAGCTCGATGATGTCGCCGCCCTTCACCATCGTCACGCCGAGACCGATGACCTCGCGCCCTTCGCGGCCGCCGACGCCCGCCCGCAGCTTGTCGCGCGGCGGATCGGTGTAGCCGCGCGTGATGGTCGCGATGTCGGCCAGCCGGTATGTCAGGCCGCCGACGCGGATCGGCAGCTGACGCAGGTCTTCAAGCGACCGGAACTCGCCGGTGATGCGCACCTGCAGGTTGTCGGTCGGCAGCACCAGCACGCCAGAACCTTCGACCGCATTCTGAGCGCCGATCTGCGCGGCGAGCTGCGGAATGTCGAGTCCAATTTGCGCCAGCTTTCTGTGGGAGATCTCGATGTAGACCTTCTCGTCCTGCACGCCGAACAGATCCACCTTGGCGACGTTCGGCACCTTCAGAAGCTGCTGGCGCACCCCTTCGACATAGTCCTTCAGTTCGCGGTAGTTGAAGCCGTCGGTCGAGAACGCAAACATCACGCCATAGACGTCGCCGAATTCGTCGTTGAAAAACGGCCCCTGCACGTTGGGGGGCAGCGTGCCGCGTATGTCGCCGAGTTTCTTGCGGACCTGGTACCAGGCGTCGGCGACATCGCGGCCGCGCGTCGCCTCGTTCACCTGGACGAAGATCAACGTCTCCCCGGGCTTGCTGTAGGAGCGGACCTTTTCGAAGCCCGGCGTCTCCTGCAGCTTCTTTTCCAGCTTGTCGGTCACCTGCTCGGCCATCTGCGTGGCCGTGGCGCCGGGCCAGTACGCGCGTATCACCATCGCGCGGAACGTGAACGGGGGATCCTCGTCCTGGCCAAGGCTGGCAAAGGCAACGAACCCGCCCACCAGCAGCACCACCATCAGGTAGCGCAGCAGCGGTTCGTGATCGACCGCCCAGGCGGAAAGATTGAAGCGGCCGGCGGCCACCGGTCAGTCCTTCTTCGCCGCGGTGTCGGGCTTCAGCGTCGCCGGTGCCGGAGGTGCGAGCTGCGTGGCTTCGGACAGCAGCCGGACCTTCTGGCCTTCCTTGAGCTGATGCACTCCTGCCGTGACGACGATATCGCCCGCCTTCAGGCCATCGCCGATGACGATCTCGTTGCCCGCGACATTGACGACCTGCACGCGCCTGCGCTTCACCGTCTGGGTGGCCGGGTCGAAGAGCCACGCGTGAGTCGCCCCGCCTTCGGCCTGCAGGGCCTGCAGCGGCACGGCGATGACAGGCTGCGCTACCGGCGTGGCAAACGTCACGGTCGCGGTCATGCCGAGCGCCACGTCGGGCGGCGGGTTCACGAGCGCGATGCGCGCGGGAAAGGTTCTCGTCGCCGCGTCCGCGACCGGAGCCAGTTCGCGAACACGCCCCGCGATCGGCGGCCCGCCGGCCCACAGCCGAACCTCGACATCCTTCGCGCCCTTCAGCAGTGCAAGGTGCTGCTCCGGGATGCCGATCAGCACTTCCTTTTCGCCGGTGCGCGCAAGCCGGATGACGGACTGGCCGGCGGCAATCACCTGTCCCACTTCGGCATCGACGCCGACCACGACCGCATCGTGCGGCGCGCGCAGCACGGAGTAACCGGCCTGATTGCCGCTCGACTGCGAAGTCGCTTCGGCCTGCAGGTAGCGCGCCTCGGCCGCATCGAGCGATGCCTTGCGGCGGTCGAGCTCGGCCTGACTGATGAAACCCTTGCGCTGCAGTTCCTCGAAGCGCTGGTAGTCGGCCCGCTGCTGGTCGCGATCCACCTTGGCCGCCGTGAGTCCGGCTGCCGACGCCTCCGCGGCCAGGCGGTAGTCCTGTGCGTCGATCATCGCGAGCGGCTGGCCCGCTTTGACGGTCTGGCCGACTTCGACCATCCGCTGCGTGACACGGCCCGGCACCTGGAACCCGGCGCGCGTTTCGATACGGGGTCGAATCTCGCCGGCAAACTCCGCGAGCGCTGTCGTCGACTTGGGCGTCACTGTCAGGGTGCGTATCGGCCGTATGTCTTCGGCCGTGTCGGGCGCCCGATGACAGGCCGACAGCAACGCAAGGGCCGCAATGGCGACAGCGAGGTAACGCATGGCGAGCCCGTAAATAACTGACCGGTCAGTAATATAGCCATCCGCCGGGGAGACGGTCAATCCCTGTTGCATTGCACAGATGTCCGTAGGGGCGATGTCAGGCGAATGCGCGATAGGTGGCAATGCCCGCCACGGTGGCCACCAGAGAGCCGCCGAAGTGCGCCACCGTGTGCAAAAGGGCGGGTGCCCACTGGGAACCCATCATGAGCGTGACGCTCTCGGCCGAGAACGTCGAGAACGTCGTCAGTCCGCCGAGGAATCCGGTGACGATAAGCAGCCGCCACACTGGAGGGACAGAGGGATGAACCGCAAACGCCGCGATCGCGAGGCCAATCAGGTATCCGCCGAGCACGTTGGAGGCCAGCGTGCCGAGCGGCAGGTGCTCGAGGCGCGGATTGAGCCAGTACGACAGCGCCCACCGCAGCCATGCACCGACCGCGGCGCCGACACCGATCGCGGCCAGCACCGCCAGCAACGGTCCATCGCGCGTCACGTTTCCGGCCCTTCACGAGTCCAGCGCTCACGCGCCGCGTCGTCACTGTCGCGCGCATCCACCCAGCGCTCGCCGGCGGGCGTGGACTCCTTCTTCCAGAACGGCGCCTCGGTCTTCAGGTAGTCCATCACGAACTCGCACGCCGCGAAGGCATCGCCGCGATGCGCGCTGGTGACCACCACCAGCACGATCGGATCGGTCGGACGCAGTTCGCCGACGCGGTGGATCACGAGCACGTCATATAGGTCCCATCGCTCGCGTGCCTGCGCGGCGATGCCCTCGAGCGCCTTTTCCGTCATGCCCGGGTAGTGCTCGAGCGTCATCGCGGCGACGGCGTCACCGTCGTTCAGGTCACGCACGACGCCGATGAAGCATGCGATCGCGCCGATGCGAGCGTCGCTGCGCAGGCGCGCGATCTCGGCGTTGACGTCGAACTCCTCGCGCTGGACGCGGATCATCTAGCCTCCGGTCACTGGCGGAAAGAATGCGACCTCGGCGCCCTCGTGGAGCGCGGTGTCGGACACAGCCATCGCCTGGTCCACCGCGGCGCGGACCCGCGGCGTGTCGGCAAGCGCTTCCGACCATGGCGCCCCGCGTGCGATGAGCCAGGCCTTCAGCGCACCAACCGTCGTGACCTGCGCCGGCAATGCGCACTGTTCACGACCCATGCCGATGCGCTCGCGCAGCGCGGCGAAGTACAGGATCGTGACATTCATCTGCGGCGCCTCACGACAGCAGCTCCGCGAAGGGCAGATACCGGACCGTGTCGCCGCGTGCAACGGCGGCGCCCGCGGGAAGGTCGACCAGACCGTCGGCCCAGGCGGTGGAATTCAGCACGGCGGAATTCTGCGTTGGAAAGAGTTCCACGCCGTCGCGCTCGTTGCGCCGTACGCGCAGGAACTCGCGCCGCCGGTCGGGCTTCGGCCATTCGAATTCGGCACGCAGCGTGAAGGCCGTCACGTCCACCGCACGCGCGCCCTGCCGACGCAGGATGAAGGGCCGCGCAAACAGCAGAAAGGTCACGAAGCTCGACACCGGATTGCCCGGCAGCCCGATGAACGGGACCCCCTGCACGTGGCCGAACGCGAGCGGCTTGCCGGGCTTCATCGCGATCTGCCACAGCTCGAGCGCGCCTTCGGCCTCGACGGCGGGTTTCACATGGTCCTCTTCGCCGACCGACACGCCACCTGAAGTGATGATGAGATCGGAGCCGCGCGCCGCGTCACCGAACGCAGCGCGCGTCCTGGCGCGGTCGTCCGGGACGATGCCGAGATCCTTGACCTCGCAACCCAGACGCTCCAGCAACGCACGCAGCACGAAGCGGTTCGAGTTGTAGATGCGGCCGGGCGCGAGCGCTTCACCCGGCATGGTGAGTTCGTCGCCGGTGAAGAACACCGCCACGCGCAGGCGCCGGTGCACGGTGACACGCGCCGCACCGACCGAGGCGATGAGACCGAGGTCCTGCGGCCGCAGCCTGGTGCCGGCCGCAACGACCGTGTCGCCGGCAGCAATGTCCATACCCGCACGGCGGATCCATGCGCCGCGCACCGGCACTTCATTGAAAGTGACCTTGCCCTCGCCCGCGGTGCACGCCTCCTGCATGACGATCGCGTCGGCGCCCGCCGGGAGCGGTGCCCCGGTGAAGATGCGCGCCGCGGTGCCCGGCTCGAGCGGGCCGCCGACGTGACCGGCGGCGACGCGCTGGCTCACGCGCAGCGTAGTCCCTGCCGCAGGCACGTCGACCGTGCGAACCGCGTAGCCATCCATCTGTGAGTTGTCGAGCGGCGGCACGGCGAGCGCGGAGATCACATCGGTCGCCAGCACCTGGCCGAGCGCTTCCAGCGTCGGCACCGCGTGGACGTCGACCGGCTCCGCGCGGCCCAGCATCCGCGCGCGCGCGTCTTCCACCGTAAGCATCAGGCGAGCCCCAGCCGCTCCGCTATGAACTCGGCAATCTTAGCCGGGGCATTGAGGTCCAGCACCGGCAGTGACGTCTCGATCGCGTGATCTGCCGCGACGGCAATGACGTTCGGATCGCCCGGGAAGATCGGCGGCTCCGACTGCCCGCCGCGCCGCACCTCGATGCGCGGCACCTGCCCTTCGCTCTTGAATCCTTCGATGATCACGAGGTCGCACGGCGCGAGAAGCGCCAGCAGTTCATCCAGGGTTGCGGGATGCTGCGGCGTTTCCGTCAGCAGCGCCCAGCGCAGCGCCGTGGCGATCAGCACCTGGCCCGCACCCGCCTCGCGGTATCTGTACGAATCCTTGCCCGGCCGGTCCATGTCGAAGCCGTGATGGGCGTTCTTGATCGCAGCGACCCTGAGCCCGCGCTGGCTCAGCAGGGGTATCAGCCTCTCGATCAGCGTGGTCTTGCCACTGTTCGAGTAGCCGATGAAGCCGATCGCCTTCATCGGCCCTACGCGCCGTTCGCGGCGATGTGGGCCTTGACCGCGTCGACGTTCGCTGCGATGCGCTCAAAGCGCTGCGGCAGCGATTCGATGTCCGCGAAAGCGGCGGGCCGTTCGGGGGCACGTCCGAGCGCCTCGACGATCGTCTCGGAGAACTTGGCCGGCAGGGCGGTCTCGAGGCAGATCATCGGTACGGCAGCATCGCGGTGCTCGAGCGCGACCTTCAGGCCGTCAGCCGTATGCGGGTCGATGACGACACCGTAGCGCTGCTCGACGGTCCGGATCGTGCGCAGCCGGTCGATGTGCGTGCTGCGCCCGGACACCATGCAGCCGCTGCGCACCGCCTCGAAAAATGGCGTGCCCGCCAGGTGGAACTGTCCGCGCGTGTCGATCTCCCACCACAGCTCACGCACGATCAGCGGGTCGCGGCCGACGATGTCGAAGACGTAGCGCTCGAAGTTCGACGCCTTGCTGATGTCCATCGACGGACTGCTGGTTGCATGCGTCTCGGAACCTCCGCGGACACGGTAGCGTCCGGTCCGGAAGAATTCGTCGAGCACGTCGTTCTCGTTGGTCGCGAGTACGAGTCGGTCGACCGGCAGACCCATGCTGCGTGCGATCCAGCCGGAGAGGATGTTGCCGAAGTTCCCCGATGGCACGGCGAAAGAAACGCGCTCGCCGTGTCGCCGGGTTGCCGCGAGGTAGCCGCGGAAGTAGTAGACGACCTGCGCGACGATGCGACCCCAGTTGATCGAATTGACGCTGCCGATCTTCCAGCGCGACTTGAAGTCGAGATCCGCCGAGACGCCCTTCACGAGGTCCTGGCAGTCGTCGAACGTTCCCGCCACGGCGAGATTGTGAATGTTCGCGTCCTGCAGCGAGTACATCTGTGCGCGCTGGAATGCGCTCATGCGCCCCTGCGGCGACAGCATGAAGACGCGGATGCCGTCGCGCCCGCGCAGCGCATGCTCGGCCGCCGAGCCGGTATCGCCGGAGGTCGCGCCCAGGATGTTGAGCTCGCCGCCGCGTTCGCGCAGCACCAGCTCGAACAGCGCGCCGAGCAGCTGCATCGCCATGTCCTTGAACGCGAGCGTCGGGCCGTTGGACAGCTCGAGCAGCGCGAGCCCGGGCTCGAGCCAGCGCAGCGGCGTGATATCAGCCGCATCGCTTCCGGCCCGCGCATTGCCGTAGACGGCCGGCGTGTAGGTGGCGCGGCACAGCGCCGCAAGCTGCTCGCGGGGAATGTCGGTTGCGTACAGACCGACGATTTCCGTCGCCAGCTCGGCGTAGCTCAGCGAGCGCCAGGACTCCAGCTGCTCGGGTGTCACCCGCGGATAGTGGTCAGGGACGTATAGCCCGCCGTCGTCGGCCAGGCCCGACAGCAGGATTTCGGTGAAGCCGCGCTCCGGCGCGCGGCCGCGGGTCGAGACGTAGCGCATCGGCACCGCTACAGCAGTTCTTCCTGCCGGATGCGGATCACCGGCGCCAGCACTGTCGGCAGCGCCTCGATACGCCGGATCGCCGCGTTGACATCGCGCTCGACCGCATCGTGGGTCAGCATGATGATGTCGGTCTGGTTTTCGCCCTCGGACGGCTCGCGCTGAAACAGCGCGTCGATCGAGATGCGGCCATCGGCGAGGATGCGCGTGATGTCGGCCAGCACGCCAGGCTGGTCGGCCACACGCATGCGGAAGTAGTAGGACGTCACCGTGTCCTCGATCGTGAGCCACGGCACCTGGGCCATCGCGTCGGCCTGGAATGCGAGATGCGGCACGTGGTTCTCGGGATCCGCCGTGTGCATGCGCGTGACGTCGACGAGATCCGCGATGACGGCAGACGCGGTCGGCTCGGATCCCGCGCCGGGTCCGTAGTACAGCGTCGTGCCGACCGCGTCACCCTTCACCAGCACCGCGTTCATGGCGCCCTCGACGCTGGCGATCAGCCGCTGCATCGGCACCAGCGTCGGGTGCACGCGCAGCTCGATGCCGTTCGCCGTGCGCTTGGCAATGCCAAGCAGCTTGATGCGATAGCCCAGCTGCTCCGCATACTTGATGTCGGTCGCGGCCAGGCGCGAGACGCCTTCCGTGTAGGCCGCTTCGAATTTGATCGGCACGCCGAACGCGATGGCCGCGAGCAGCGTCAGTTTGTGCGCAGCATCGACACCCTCGATGTCGAAGGTCGGGTCGGCCTCGGCGTAACCCAGGCGCTGCGCCTCGGCAAGCACGACGTCGAACGGCAGGCCCTTGGCGCGCATCTCCGACAGGATGAAGTTGCTGGTCCCGTTGATGATGCCGGCGATCCATTCGATACGGTTGGCTGTGAGGCCCTCGCGCAGCGCCTTGATGATCGGGATGCCGCCCGCCACCGCGGCCTCGAAGGCAACCATCACGCCCCTGGCGTGTGCCGCCTTGAAGATCTCGTTGCCGTGCCGGGCAAGCAGCGCCTTGTTGGCCGTCACGACGTGCTTGCCGAGGCTGATGGCCTCGAGGACCAGCGTGCGCGCCGGCTCATAGCCGCCGATCAGTTCGACGACGATGTCGATGTCGGGACGCCGCACGACGTCATGCGGGTCCGTTGAGACCGGAACTTCACTGCCGAGAAATGCGCGCGCGCGCGCTGCGTCGCGCACCGCGACCGCGGCGACCTCGATGCCTCGCCCGGCGCGGCGCCGGATCTCGTGCTGATTGCGCCGTAGCACGCTGACCGTACCGCGGCCCACGGTGCCGAGCCCGAGCAGGCCGACTTTGATCGGATTCATCGTTTCGCGGAGCGGCGGCATGATGCCGCCGCATTCTTCAGAACTCTCAGGCGGCGGCCTTTTCCGGCGAGCGTGGTGCGAGCAGCCCGTCCTTGCGGAACATCTCCTTGATGCCGCGTACCGCCTGGCGGATGCGGTGCTCATTTTCGATCATCGCAAAGCGCACGTGGCTGTCGCCGTAATCGCCGAAGCCGATGCCCGGCGAGATCGCCACCTTGGCCTCGGCCAGCACCTTCTTCGCAAATTCGAGCGAACCCATTGCGCGGTACGGCTCCGGAATCTCCGCCCAGATGTACATGGAAGCCTTCGGCACCTCGACCATCCACCCGGCCTCGTGCAGCCCGCGCGCGAGCACGTCGCGGCGCCGCTGGTACTCGCGCCGGATCTCCTCGACGCAGTCCTGCGGGCCCTCGAGCGCGGCGATCGACGCCACCTGGATCGGCGTGAAGGTGCCGTAGTCGTGATAGCTCTTGATGCGCCCGAGTGCCGCGACGAGGTCCTTGTTGCCGACCATGAAGCCGATGCGCCAGCCGGCCATGTTGTAGCTCTTGCTCATCGTGAAGAATTCGACCGCGACATCGCGGGCGCCCGGCACCTGCATGATCGACGGCGCCCGGTTGTCCGGGTAGGCGTCGTCGTAGCAGATGTCGGCGTACGCGAGGTCGTGCACGACATAGATGCCATGCTGCCGCGCCAGCGCGACGACGCGATGGAAGAAGTCGAGCTCCACGCACTGGGCCGTCGGGTTGCTCGGGAATCCGAGGATCATCATCTTCGGCTTCGGGAACGACTCACGGATCGCGCGCTCGAGCTCGGCGAAGAAGTCGACGCGGCCGTCCATGCGCACCGAGCGGATGTCGGCACCGGCGATGATCGCGCCGTAAATGTGGATCGGGTAGCTCGGATTCGGCACCAGCACCGTATCGCCGCGGTCGAGCGTCGCGAGCATCAGGTGCGCGAGGCCCTCTTTAGAACCGATCGTGACGATCGCCTCCGAATCCGGGTCGAAGTCGACGTCGTAGCGCGCCTTGTACCAGCCGGTGATCGCGCGGCGCAGGCGCGGAATTCCCTTCGAGACCGAATAGCCGTGCGTGTCCTGGCGCTGCGCAGCTTCCACCAGTTTGTCGACGATGTGTTTCGGCGTGGGCCCGTCGGGGTTGCCCATGCTCATATCGATGATGTCTTCGCCGCGGCGACGCGCAGCCATCTTCAACTCACCGGTGATGTTGAAGACATATGGGGGCAGGCGCTTGATGCGCGGAAACTCGACCATCTCCCCGGACCTCAGGCTGTGTGTTGCAAACACGCCGCAAACTGCGGGCGCTGCTGCGTTTTTGGGGCACTCTGCGCTCGCTTGTGCGGCGCAACGTGTGCCTATAATGTACCCGAAGTAGTCATGCATCGATCCGCCCTGCGGACGATCGCAAGGAAGCCTGGAGCGAATTGAAACTGCACGCGGACACGCCGACAGCGCTCAACACGGTTACCGCCTACGGCTCCGGCTTCATTGAAGTCAACCAGGTCCGCTACTCCTGCCCTGTTCTCGTTGCGCCCGACCGGCAGGTCGAGGTCTGGAACGTGACGGGCTTCGACGCCCTGACGCCCGATGACTTCGCCGGACTGCGGGAGCGCGCACCCGAACTCGTGCTGCTCGGCACCGGGGCGCGCCAGCGATTCCCGAAGCCGCAACTGGTAAAGCCACTCACCGACGCGCGCATCGGATGCGAAGCGATGACATCGCAGGCCGCCTGCCGCACCTACAACATCCTGATGGGGGAAGGCCGCAAGGTGCTCGCCGCCATCCTCCTCGACGCCTGAGGGTGACATGACAGTCGCTGTCGACAAGAAGGTTTCGGATTTCAAGGCGGCCTCCACCGGCGGCGAAGTGCAGCTCGCGAAACTCAAGGGCAGCATCGTCGTCCTTTACTTCTACCCGAAGGACAACACGCCGGGCTGCACGACCGAAGGCCTGGAGTTTGCCGCCAGCCATGCGAAGTTCAAGCGGGCGGGCGCCGTGGTCCTTGGCGTCTCACGCGACAGCATGAAGTCGCACGAGGGCTTCAAGGCCAAGATGGGCTTCCCGTTCGAACTGATTTCCGACCCCGACGAGGCTTTGTGCGGCCAGTTCGGGGTCATCAAGATGAAGAATATGTACGGCAAGCAGGTGCGCGGAATCGAACGCAGCACCTTCGTCATCGATGCCACCGGCGTGCTGCGCCGTGAATGGCGTGGCGTCAAGGTTCCGAACCACGTTGCCGACGTGCTGGCGTTCGTGCAGTCGCTGGCCTGAACCCGCGCGTCACCCCTCCCCTTTCCCCTTCACGGCTCCGCCGCCTCGCTGATGCCTCTGCCGAAAGCACCGACCAAGCCCGCCACCCTGCTCGTTGCCATTCCCTCCGAACCCGTCCATCACGAACGGACACCGGCCACGCCGGTCCCGGTGGCGCGTGGCCCTGAACCCGCACCTGCCGCGCGGCCCACTCCGGCCACCCGTCTCGCCGTCGTCGAATCCAGGCCGCGCGGCAGCGGCAGGAAACCGCGCACCGGCGAAAGGCCGAAGCTCTTCGTGCTCGACACCAACGTGCTGATGCACGACTCAACCAGCCTGTTCCGGTTCGAGGAACACGACGTCTTCCTGCCGATGATGACGCTGGAGGAACTCGACTCGCACAAGAAGGGCATGTCGGAGGTCGCGCGCAGCGCGCGGCAGGTATCACGCACGCTGGATTCGCTCGTGGCGGCCTGCAAGACGCCGATCGAGGACGGCATCCCGCTCAATGCGCTCGGCAACAAGGATGCCGCCGGGCGGCTGTTCTTCCAGACGCAGGCGGTGGACGCCGTGCTGCCGTCGAGCCTGCCGGCGGGCAAGGCCGACAACCAGATTCTCGGCGTGGTGCGGGCCCTGAAGGAGCGTCACGCGGAACGCGACGTCGTGCTGGTGTCGAAGGACATCAACATGCGCGTCAAGGCGCGCGCGCTCGGGTTGCCGGCGGAGGACTACTACAACGACAAGGTGCTGGAGGACACCGACATCCTCTACACCGGAGTCGCACAGCTGCCTGCGAACTTCTGGGAGAAGAACGGCAAGGGGATGGAATCGTGGCAGTCGGGAGGCCACACCTGGTACCGCATCACCGGACCGATCGTCGCCGACCTGCTCGTGAACCAGTTCGTCTACCTGGAAAATGGCGCGAACTTCTATGCGCAGGTGCGTGAGGTCCGCGGCAAGTCGGCGGTGCTGCGCGTGCTGCGCGACTACACGCACGCCAAGAACGCGGTCTGGGGGGTGACGGCGCGCAACCGCGAGCAAAGCTTCGCGCTCAATCTGCTGATGGATCCGGAATGCGACTTCGTCTCGCTGATCGGCCAGGCCGGCACCGGCAAGACGCTGCTTGCGCTCGCCGCAGGGCTGTCGCAGACGCTCGAGACCAAGCGCTTCGCCGAGATCATTGTCACGCGCGCTACGGTGCCGGTCGGCGAGGACATCGGCTTCCTGCCGGGCACCGAGGAAGAGAAGATGGCGCCGTGGATGGGCGCGCTCGAGGACAACCTCGAAGTGCTGAACAAGACCGACGACGCCGCCGGCGAATGGGGCCGCGCGGCCACCAACGACCTGATCCGCACGCGCATCCGCATCAAGTCGATGAACTTCATGCGCGGACGCACGTTCATCAACAAGTACCTGATCATCGACGAGGCGCAGAACCTGACGCCGAAGCAGATGAAGACCCTCGTGACCCGCGCCGGCCCGGGCACCAAGGTCGTCTGCCTCGGCAACATCGCGCAGATCGACACGCCGTACCTGACCGAAGGCTCGTCGGGCCTCACCTATGTGGTCGACCGCTTCAAGGGCTGGCTGCATTCCGGCCACGTGACCCTGCAGCGCGGCGAACGCTCGCGGCTGGCGGATCACGCGGCGGACGTTTTGTAGGCGTCGCGAGTGCACGTGCGACCCGCAGGGTCGCGTACACGAGCGACGCTCAGAGGAGGAGCGCCGCCACGAACACGCCGATCATCGTGAACGCGACCGCGATCTTCACGGCGGTGCCGACGAGCAGGCCGAACCAGGTGGCGATGCCGACTTTGCCGGCACGCAGCGCATCGCGATGGGCGATGAATTCACCGACTGCGGCGCCGACGAGCGGCATGAAGACCAGTCCCCAGAGGCCAGTGAAGATGCCCGCAATCGTGCCGACAACCGCACCGACGACGCCCTGCTTGCTCGCGCCGACGCGCCGCGCTGACAGGGCAGCCGCGACATAGTCGACCGCGATGCCGACGATTGCAATGACGGCGAGCACGCCGATGACCCACAGCGGAATGCGCCGGAAGTCGTCGATCCACGCCGCCAGCAGCACGCCGCCGAAGATCATCGGAATGCCGGGCAGCGCGGGCAGCACCGTGCCTGCCACGCCGACGACGATGAGCAGCACGGCAGCGATCCACAACGCAATGGTCATCGCCGGATCTCGTTAGCGCAGTGCCAGTGCCTGCACCTCGGCCGCCGCGTTCTTGCACTTGTCGGTCAGCTCCTCGAGCAGTTCGTAGATGGCCTTGAGCTTGACCAGCTGGCGCGTATCGGGCTCCTCGCGGAACAGCTTCGACATCGCCGACCGATAGACGTGGTCGGCCTCAGCTTCGAGCCGGTCGACTTCCTCGCACAGCGCCAGCACGGTCCGCGCGTCGGCGTTCGGTTCCAGCCCGGCGACGGCGCGCTGCAGCGCCTCGGCGCTCCGTACCGCAAGATCGGCGAGTCGGCCTGCTTCGGGGGTCATCGCCGTCACGTGATACAGGTGCAGCGACTGCGCCACGTCCTCGGCGAGATCGAGGATGTCGTCGAGCCGGTTGATCAGTGCGTGGATCGCCGCCCGCGGAAACGGCGGCAGCCATGAACGCCGCAGCAGGGCACGCGTTTCCGCGACGACGCCGTCCGCGCGCTTCTCGATCGCCTCGATGTCCCGCACGCGCCCGTTCGGATCGCGCACGTCGGCAAGCAGTTGCGCGAGCGCGCCCAGGCCCTCGGCGCAGAGCTGCGCGTGGCGGTTGAACAGTGGATAAAAACGCCTGTCGCGCCCGATCAGACGCCGCAACGCACTGCGCAGCGCTCCCGGGCGCTCGGGCGGCTCCTGGACGAATCGGGACGTCATCCGAACGCCGGGCTGCGCGCCAGGTTCTCGAACTTGGTGTACTGCCCGTCGAAGCGCAGGTTGACCCGGCCGATCGGGCCGTTGCGCTGCTTGCCGATGATGATCTCGGCGACGTTCTTGTCGTTCGTGTCCGGGTTGTAGACCTCGTCGCGGTAGATGAAGAGGATCACATCGGCGTCCTGCTCGATCGCGCCCGACTCCCGCAGATCAGACATCACCGGACGCTTGTCGGTACGCTGCTCGACGGTGCGGTTGAGCTGCGACAGTGCCACCACCGGCACCGACAGTTCCTTCGCCAGCGCCTTCAGGCCACGCGAGATCTCGGAGATCTCGGTCGCGCGGTTCTCGCCCTGCCCGCTCGCGCTCATCAGCTGCAAATAGTCGACGATGATGAGGCCCAGCTTGCCGCAGGTCCGCGACAGCCGGCGCGCCCGCGCGCGCAGGTCGATCGCGGTCAGCGCCGGCGTCTCGTCGATGTAGAGTGGCGCCTCGTGCATCTTCTGGATCGCCGATGTCAGCCTCGGCCAGTCGTCGTCGAGCAGCCGGCCGGTGCGGAGCCGCTGCTGGTCGAGCCGGCCGACCGAACTCAGCATGCGCAGGGCGAGCTGCGCCGCGCCCATTTCCATCGAAAACACCGCGACCGGCATGCCCTGCTCGATCGCGACGTGCTCGCCGACGTTCAGCGCGAACGACGTCTTGCCCATCGATGGCCTGCCGGCGACGATGACGAGGTCTCCGGGCTGCAGCCCCGAGGTCTTCGAGTCGAGGTCGGCGAATCCCGTCGGCACGCCAGTCACGTCCGAGGGATTGGCGCGCTCGAACAGTTCCTGGATGCGTTCCACCACCTTGGTCAGCAGCGGCTGGATCTCGATGAAGCCCTGGCGCCCGCGTGCTCCCTCCTCGGCGATCCGGAACACGCGGCTCTCCGCGTCGTCGAGGATCTGCTTGGTGTCGCGCCCGGCCGGATTCAGCGCGCTGGTGGCGATCTCATCGCCTGCGGTGACCAGCCGCCGCAGCACCGAACGTTCGCGCACGATCTCGGCATAGCGGCGGATGTTCGCGGCCGACGGCGTGTTCTGCGCCAGCGCATTGAGGTACTGCAGCCCGCCGGCGTCCTCGGCCTTGTTGGCATTGCGCAATGCCTCGTACACGGTGACGGCATCGGCCGGCTTGCTGGCGTCGATCAGGCGGCTGATGGCGGCAAAGATCAGCCGGTGATCGTTGCGGTAGAAGTCGTCGGTGCCGACCAGGTCCGCGATCCGGTCCCATGCGGTGTTGTCGAGCAGCAGCCCGCCGAGCACCGACTGTTCGGCCTCGATGGAGTGCGGCGGCGTTCGTACCGCGGCAAGCTGGGGGTCTGAAACGGGCTGGTTCACGAGACGCGCATTGCGCAAGACAGCGGGGCAGGCATCGTCCTACCGGGAAAAAGACTATAGCAATCGCAGCCCCAGTACCCGGGCCGCGCGGCGCAAAAGAAAAGGGCGGCCCAGGGGCCGCCCCTTATGACCCGGCCGAGGCGTCAGGCCTGCTCGCCGATGACGGTCACGGTGATGTCGGCGGTGACGTCGGAGTGCAGCGCGACCGTCAGCGTGTGATCACCGACGAGCTTCAGCGGACCCTGCGGCATGCGGATCTGCGACTTGTTGACCTCGAAGCCCTGTTTGACCAGCGCCTCGGCGATGTCGTAATTGGTGATCGACCCGAACAGCCGCCCGTCGACGCCCGCCTTCGCGGTGACCTGGACCCTGGCGCCGCTCAGCTTCTCCTGCACGGTCTGCGCGGCCGACAGCTTGTCCGCCTGGGCCTTCTCGAGGTCCGCGCGCCGCGCTTCGAACTCCTTGATGGCCGTTTCGGTGGCGCGCCGCGCCTTGCCCTGCGGAATCAGGTAGTTGCGCGCAAATCCCTCTTTCACCTTGACGACGTCGCCCAGCTGACCGAGGTTGACGATCTTCTCCAGCAAAATGACTTGCATGTCCGTCGTCCTCGCTTAGTGGGTGTCGGTGTACGGCAGCAGCGCGAGGAATCTTGCGCGCTTGATCGCCGTGTCGAGCTGGCGCTGGTAGTGCGCCTTGGTTCCGGTGAGGCGCGCCGGCGTGATCTTGCCGTTTTCGCCGACGAAGTCGCGCAGCGTATCGACATCCTTGTAGTCGATCTGGTCGACCTTTTCGACCGTGAAACGGCAGAACCGCTTGCGCTTGAAGAGCGCATTCTGCTTGTTGTCGCGGCGCGGGCCCTTGCCCTTGCCCTTGCCCTTGCCCTTGCCTCGCATCGAGGTTGCCATCGTGTGCTCCTGTAATCCTGTGAACGGTCTCTAAGGTCTTGCGTATTCGGTGATGTGCATGATCAGGCGGTTCGAGCGGCGCGTCCGCGGCGCGATGAATCCGGTGATCGTCAGCGGCTGGCCCAGCGGTTCGCGTTCGAGACCGAGTGCCACCGGACCGACGGCGACCGCAGCAAACTCGAACTCCAGCTGGCGCTCCGTTCCGGCTTCAGTCACCGCGCCGTGGTGGCGGAAGCTGGCCTCGCCGATCGCCACTCCCGCCGGCGTGTAGCGCAGTGCACTGCGCGCCACCGGCACCGCGGAGATCCGCAGCTCGTTCACCGCCGCGCCTGCGTATGCAATGCGCTGCGCCCGTCGCCGAGGCCCGCTTACGCCGCGGCCGTCTGGTCCGCCGCGGCCTTGCGCGCTTCCTCGCGTTCGACGACCTTCATCATCGGCGAGGCTGCCGTTTCCGCCTTCTTCATCTTGATCGTCAGGTGGCGCAGCACCGCGTCGTTGTAGCGGAACGCGTGCTCAAGTTCGTCGAGCGTCTTGCCGTCGCACTCGATGTTCAGCAGCACGTAGTGTGCCTTGACCAGTTTCTCGATCGGGTAGGCCAGCTGCCGGCGGCCCCAGTCCTCGATACGGTGCACGGTGCCGTTGCCGCCGGTGATCATCGCCTTGTAGCGATCGATCATCGCCGGAACCTGCTCGCTCTGGTCCGGATGGACGATGAAACAGATTTCATAGTGACGCATCGTGACTCCTTATGGATGTCCGGCGACTTGCCGCCGGTGGTGAGCTGCCCGGAAGCGTCATTCCGGTGCAGCAAGGTAGCCCGCAAGGGCTTGAAAAGCTTGCGATTCTAGCGGAAATGCGCCGCGCCGCACAAGGCGCGCCTCAGCGGCCCAGCAGGCGCGGAAGCGCGGTCGCTGCGGTCGAGCGCACCACGCACTGCGCGATCCGGTCGAGTTCGCTTTCGGCCGGATTGACGATGATGACCGAGGCGCCCGCACGTCGCGCCACCAGCGGCAGCCCGGCCGCGGGGTAGACGAGGCCGGACGTGCCGACAACCAGCATCACGTCGCACTCCCCAGCCGCCGCTTCGGCCGCCGCCAGCTGCCCCGGATCGAGAATTTCGCCGAACCAGACCACACCGGGCCGCAACCAGTCGCCGCAGTTCGGGCAGCGTGGCGGTTCACCCGGCGGCACTCGCGACGGCTCGTCCTCGACGTACCCGCAGTGGGCCAGGCAGACCGTCTGCGCGATCGAGCCATGGATTTCAATGACATCGCGCGAGCCGGCACGTCGATGCAGACCGTCGACGTTCTGCGTGACGATGCACAGCCGGTCGAAGCGGCCGGCCGCGGCGGCGAGCGCCATGTGGCCGGCATTCGGTTCGGCCCGGCCAACAGCGTCACGCCGCCCCGCGTACCAGCGCCACACCAGCGACGGGTCGGCGCGGAAACCGTCTTCGGAGGCGAGCTGCGCCGGATCAAAGCGCGCCCACAGGCCGGTCTGCGCGTCGCGGAAAGTCGGCACGCCACTTTCGGCCGACATGCCCGCACCGGTGAGGACGGTGATGCGCCGCGCGGCAGCGATCGTTCCGCGGGCGTCCTCGATCGGCTCCTGTCTCACGCGTCCGGCCCGATCGGCAGCGCGACCGGAACGCGTGGATTCATCGTCGCAAACCACAGCGGCGGAACGAGCGCAAGCAGCACCATGGCCGGGTAACCCGCCGGCAACTGCGGCGCCTGCGGCATCGTGCGCAGTTCCTCGTACGGTCGCTGCATGTGCGCGTGGTGGTCCGAGTGCAGCTGCAGGTTGAAGAGGATCCAGTTGCTGACCACGTAGTCGGCATTCCACGAGTGTTCCGCGCGCACCGGCTCGTAGCGGCCGTCGATGCGCCGGCGCGCGAGCCCGTAGTGCTCGACGTAGTTGATGACCTCGAGCAGAGCGATCGCGACGGCCGACTGAACCAGGAAGAACAGCGCCGCCTTGCCCCCACCGCTCCACGCTGCAACCGCGAGCAGCGCCAGGGACAGCAGACTGCCGGACAGCACCCAGTTCGACACGCTCCACCGCGAGCGGCCCTGCCGCTCCAGGCGCAGCGCCTCGAGCCGCCATGCGTGCGCGCAGCTGCCGAGCACGGAACGGAGGATGAAGCGGTAGACATTCATTCCGAGCGGCGCGGTGGCCGGGTCGTCCGGCGTCGCAACGCGCACGTGGTGGCCGCGGACGTGCTCGACGAAGAAGTGGCCGTAGCAGACGCTGACAAGCAGCGCCTTGGCGATCCAGCGATCGAGCTTCGAGGCCCGGTGACCCAGTTCATGGGCAATGGTGATACCGAGCCCGCCCGTCACGGCGCCGACGGCGAGCGCAAACACCAGCAGTGGCGCGGGATCGAGCGTGGGCGCGATGCGCACGGCCTGCACCAGCAGCACCGCCTGCAGCGGCAGCTGCAGCCGCGGTATCCAGCGGGCGCAGGCCGGCACAGTGCGCTGCGATCCCGGCCGCGGCAGGCCGACAGCCGCGTCGAGCAGCGGGATCAGCACGAAGGTGATGACCAGCGTCAGCCATGGCACGCCGAGCTCGACCCAGCGCAGCGGGCTGAGCACGAAGAAGGCGAGAAACGCGGTGCCGAAGAGAGCCGCAGGCATGCCGTGATCGTGCCCCGGCAAGTCGCGCAGTTCAAGCGGCGCCGGCAGGGGCCTGCTGCGCGGCCAGCCGCTGCCGGACGGTCTCGAACAGGCAGACCCCGGTCGCCACCGACACGTTCAGGCTTTCGACCCGGCCGCGCAACGGGATGCGGGCCAGTTGCACGCAGCGTTCACGGGTCAGGCGTCGCAGCCCCGCGCCTTCGGCACCGAGCACCCAGGCCACCGGGCCGCGCAGATCGATGTCGAACACCGACTGCTCGGCTTCGCCGGCAGCACCGATGGTGCGCACGCCGGCGGCGTCGATGGCTTCGAGCGCGCGCGCCAGGTTCGTCACCTCGATCACCGGCACCGTCTCGGCAGCGCCGGCGGCGGCCTTGTGAGCCGCAGGCGTGAGGCCGGCCGAACGGTCGCGCGGCACGATCACGGCATCGACGCCAGCGGCGTCGGCCACGCGCAGGCAGGCCCCGAGGTTGCGCGGATCGGTCACCCCGTCGAGCGCCAGCAGCAACGTCTCGGGCCGCACGGCGGCGAGGACGTCGTCGAGCGACAGCACCTGCGAAATGTCGGCGGCGACGGCGACAACGCCCTGATGCGGCGCTTCTCCGCACAGTGCGCGCAACTGCTCGGGGCCGGTGGCGACGATCTCCACACCGGCGGCCATCGCGTCCTGCCGCAGGCGCTGCATGCGTCCATCACGACGCCGTGCATCGACGTAGAGCCGCTCGATCGAGCCGGGCGCTGCACGCAGCCGCGCCGACACCGCGTGGAACCCGGCAAGGACGCGCCTGCCGCTCATCGTCCGCGCCGCCGACCCTTGCCCTTTGCGCCGCGCGCGCCGCCGATTCCCGTCTTGCCCCGATGGCCGGCACGCGCCGTCTCGCGCTTGTCGATGTCGCGCGGCTTGCGCGCCGCCGCGACGTCGCGGCGCGCCCGGCGCTCCTCGACCGATTCACCACGCCGTCGTTCCCGTTCCTTCGGCTCCGGCGCGTGCGCGGCGAGGATCGCCTTGCGCGCGTCGCCGCGCACCAGCCTGAACTCGATGCGGCGCGCCTCGAGATCGACACGCGCCACCTGCACGGTCACGCGGTCACCGAGCCGGTAGCGCAGCCCGGTGCGTTCGCCGCGCAGTTCGTGCAATGCCTCGTTGAAGAGGAAGTACTCGGAGCCCAGCTCCGACACGTGGACCAGGCCCTCGACGTACAGGTCATCCAGCACGATGAACACGCCAAATGGCACCACCGAGCTCACGGTCCCGCTGAACGTCTCGCCGACCCGCTCGCGCATGTAGTAGCTCTTGAGCCAGGCCTCGACGTCGCGCGAGGCGTCATCGGCGCGGCGCTCGTTGGCCGAACAGAGCAGCCCGAGCTTTTCCCAGACCCCGACATCGGCGCTCCCCGCCGGCCGCCTTTCGCGCGCGGGCCGCAACGCCATGCGCGCGGCCAACGGCGCCGCTGCCGCTTCGGGCGAGGCGCTCAGCACCGGCACGTAAGGCTTCTTCCCGAGGCTCGCCTTGATCGCCCGATGCACTAGCAGGTCCGGGTAGCGGCGGATCGGCGAGGTGAAGTGAGCGTAGGCCTCGTAGGCGAGGCCGAAGTGGCCCGAGTTGTGCGGGCTGTAGATGGCCTGCTGCATCGAGCGCAGCAGCACCGTCTGCAGCAGCTGCGCGTCCGGACGCGGCCGGATCTTCTTCAGCAGCAGCGCGTAATCGGCGGGCTGGGGATCGTCGCCCCCCTCCAGATGCAGGCCGAGTGTCTTCAGC
This sequence comes from Burkholderiaceae bacterium, assembly GCA_035429805.1. Classification (GTDB taxonomy): domain Bacteria; phylum Pseudomonadota; class Gammaproteobacteria; order Burkholderiales; family Burkholderiaceae_F; genus JALORV01. The sequence continues at coordinate 66,679 of DAOMFL010000002.1, read as the reverse complement.
ATCGCCCGCACATTGGCGAGCCGCTCCGGCGTCGGACCCTCGTGGATCCGGTACAGCGCCGGGTGTTTCATGCGCGCCAGGAAATCGGCGGCGCACACGTTCGCGGCCAGCATGCACTCTTCGATCAGCTTGTGGGCGTCATTGCGCACCCGCGGCACGATGCGCTCGATGCGGCCATTCGCGTCGCAGACGATGTACGTTTCCGTGGTTTCGAGGTCGATGGCGCCACGCGTTTCGCGTGCGCCGGCCAGCGTCTCGTAGAGTGCGTACAGGTTCTGCAGGTGCGGCAGCACGTCGACGCGACGGTGCGCCGCGCGGCTGGCGGGCACTGAAAGCGCTTCCCACACTTCGTCGTAGGTCAGCCGCGCATGCGAGTGCATGACGGCCGGATAGAACTGGTAGGCGTCGACCACGCCGATTGCGCTGACCACGCAGTCACACACCATCACCAGCCGGTCGACATCCGGATTGAGCGAGCACAGGCCGTTGGAGAGTTTCTCCGGCAGCATCGGAATCACCCGACGCGGGAAGTAGACCGAGGTCGAGCGGTTCTGCGCCTCGGTATCGAGCGCATCGCCCGACTTTACGTAGTGGCTGACATCGGCGATCGCGACGATCAGCCGCCAGCCTTTCCGGCGTCCGCCGAGCGGCTCGCAGTAGACGGCGTCATCGAAATCGCGCGCGTCCTCGCCGTCGATCGTCACCAGCGGTATGTCGCGCAGGTCCACGCGTCCGCGCAGGTCGCGCGGCTGCACCGTATCCGGCAGGGCTTCCGCCAGGGCCAGCGCCTCCGCGGGAAACTCGTGCGGCACCGCGAACTTGCGCACCGCGATCTCGATCTCCATGCCCGGATCGTCAATGGCCCCCAGCACCTCGACCACGCGCCCGACCGGCTGCACGTAGCGCTGCGGCTGCTGCAGGATCTCGACCACGACGACCTGTCCCGGCTCCGCCGACAGCGATGCGCCGGGCGGCACCAGGATGTCGTGCTGGATGCGCTGGTCCTCGGGCACGACGATCGTCACGCCGCGCTCGTTGAGCAGGCGGCCGACGAGCTTGTTGGTGCGGCTCTCAATGACCTCGACGATCTCGCCCTCGGGCCGCCCGCGGCGGTCGGTGCCGGAAATGCGTGCCAGCACGCGGTCCCCGTGCAGCACCTTGCTCATTTCGTGCTCGGGGAACACGAGGTCCTGCCCGCCGTCGTCGCGGATCAGGAAACCGTAGCCGTCCCGGTGCCCCTGCACCTGCCCGGAGATGAGATTGGCGCGCGCAGCGACCAGCAGCAGCCCGGCACGGTTACGGACGATCCGTCCGGCGCGCTCGAGATCCTCGATCTCGGCGTTGAAGGCCGGGCGAGCGTCATCGGTGACGTTCAGGCGCTCGGCCAGTTCCTGCGGAGTCAGCGGTGCCCGGGCTGCCGTCAGAGCGTGCAGGAGGGCGTCGCTGTCGATGAAATGTGATGTCTTGGAAGCCAATGCAGATTTTCTGTAAGAGTGGGGCAGCAGACGCACCGCCGACCCGGCGGGCAGCGTAACGCATTTGACATGGCAGTCGCCGTCGCTAGAATCTCGGGCTCACCTGTGCCCAGGTGGCGGAATTGGTAGACGCACTAGTTTCAGGTACTAGCGCCGCAAGGTGTGGAGGTTCGAGTCCTCTCCTGGGCACCAAGACAAGTTGGGTCGGCACAGCCGGCCCATTTGTTTTGGGGTTCAGGAAGCGAAGCACCTGCGTGCTTCGCGCGAGGACGAGAATGGCGCCGCCTGCAAAGCGGCGCCGGGGTCGCGGTACGTGACCGAGTCCTCTCCTGGGCACCACAACAAAAGGCCGGCAACGGTCTTTTTGTTTGGTGGCCTGGAATCGCAGCACCCGCGTGCTGCGCGTGAGGGCGAGAATGGCGCCGCATGCAAAGCGGCGCCGGGGTCGCGGTACGTAACCGGATTCTCTCGTCGGCACCACGACGACAGGCCCGCAGTGCCGGTCCTTTCGATCGTGGTAGGACCTCAGCCTGTCGCTCCGCTGCGCAGCCGTGCCGCCAGCTTTTCCGGCCCCATCGCGTCATAGACCTCGAACGGCTGATGGATCCAGGGGTTGGTCGGCAGATACTCGACGAAGTAGTCCGGCTTGAAGGACGAGCAGGCCTTGTACCAGACGACGGCCGTGCGGATTTCCTTCACGGAAGGGAAGCGTTGCTTCAGGTGCGTGATGACGCGATTCAGCGTCACGCCGGAGTCGACGAGGTCGTCGACCAGCAGCAGGTTGCCGTCCAGCGTGCCCTTCGTCATCGTGATGTACTCGCCGATGTCGAGGGCCCCCTGGGAGCGGCCGGCCGCTTCGCGGTACGAACTCGCCGCCAGGATCGCGAGCGGCATGTCGTAGATGCGCGAGATGATGTCGCCGACACGCAGCCCCCCGCGCGCCAGGCACAACAGCGAATCGAAGTGCCAGCCCGACTCGTGGATCGACAGGCTCAGCCGCTCGATCAGCCGGTGATATTCGTCCCATGTGACGAACAGGTCCTTCACCGCACCATCCTCACCCGAACGGGTGCCGCAGCACGATGGTCTGTTCGCGGTCGGGGCCGGTCGAAACCAGGTCGACCGGCACGCCCAGCACAGCGGCCAGCCGTTCAAGGTAGCGCCGCGCATTGAGCGGCAACCCGTCCCACGACCGGACGCCGAAGGTCGACTCGGTCCAGCCCGGAAACTCCTCGTAAATCGGCATGCAGCGTTCGACCGCGTCGGCACCGTAGGGCAGGATGTCGACGTCGCTGCCATCGAAGCGGTAGCCAACACCGAGCTTCACGACCTGCAGTCCGTCCAGCACATCGAGCTTGGTGATGCACAACCCGGTGGTGCCGTTCAGCTGGACGGCACGGCGCAGGCCTGCGGCGTCGAACCAGCCACAGCGCCGCGGCCGCCCGGTGACCGAGCCGAACTCCTGTCCGCGATCGCGCAGCCGTTCGCCGGTCGTGTCGTTGAGTTCCGTCGGAAACGGACCCGATCCGACCCGCGTCGAATACGCCTTCGTGATGCCGAGCACGTAGTCGAGCCTCTGCGGCGCGACACCAGCACCGGCCGCGGCCGCGCCGGCCACCGTGTTGCTCGACGTGACATAGGGGTAAGTGCCGTGATCGACGTCGAGCAGCGTGCCCTGCGCCCCTTCGAACAGCAGCCGCGCACCGCGCGCCATCGCGCTGTTCAGGCGGTACGAGACGTCGGTGATCATCGGCTTCAGACGATCTGCGAGGGCGAGCGTCTCGTCGATGACCCGCGCCCCGTCGACCGCTGCCGCGCCGAGATAGCGCTCCAGCACGAAGTTGTGAAAGTCCAGCGCGGAGCGCACGCCTTCGCCGAAGCGGGCCGCATCGAAGAGATCCTGCGCGCGGACTGCGCGACGCCCGACCTTGTCTTCGTAGGCCGGACCGATGCCGCGGCCGGTCGTGCCGATCTTCGCTTCGCCGCGCTTCGCTTCGCGGGCCTTGTCGAGCGCGACGTGGTACTCGAGGATCAGCGGACAGTTGCCGCTGATCAGCAGGCGCGACGTCACGTCGACGCCGGCGGCCTGCAGTTCGTCGACCTCCGCGAGCAGCGCGGTGGGCGAGAGCACGACTCCGTTGCCGATGTAGCAGGCGGTCTTCGGGCGCAGGATGCCGGAGGGGATCAGGCGCAGGATTGTCTTCTTGCCGCCGATGACCAGCGTGTGCCCGGCGTTGTGACCGCCCTGGAAGCGGACCACGCCGTCGACCTCCTCCGTGAGCCAGTCGACAATCTTGCCCTTGCCTTCGTCGCCCCACTGGGTGCCGACGACGACCACGTTCTGTGCCATTCCCGTCCCTATTTCACAAGTGTTGCGACATCTCGAGCGACGACCTGCCAGCCGCCTGCTCCGTGCTGCAGTTCGCGGTCGAATCTGAAGTCCCCGGGCTCGGCGGCGTCTGGCTCGTCGGGCAGACGCTGCACGACGACATGCCCGTCCCGTCGCAGGCGCTGAATCAGTTCTCGCAGCTCCGCGTCTTCGCCCGCAGGAGCCAGTATCGCGCGTGGCGCGTCCGCAGCAAGCATGCCGACGAGTTCGCGCAGATAGATCGTGAAGCCGACCGCAGGGCGCGCGCGCCCGAAGGCCTTGCCGATGTCGTCGTAGCGCCCGCCGCGCAGCACCGCGCTCGGCAGTTCGGGCGCGTGCACCGCAAACGTGAATCCCGAGTGGTAACGGTAGCCGTGCAGGTCGGCCAGATCGACCGTGACCGAGTCGGCGCCCGAGCGCGCCGCCAGAAATTCGAGGCTGTCGATGGCTGCCCTTACGGCCGGACCATCGGGCAACACCTGCCGCGCCTGGGCGAGCACCTCGACACCCCCACCGAGGCGCGCAAGTGCCAGCAGGCCGTCGCGCACCGGTGCCGGCAGTCCAGCCACGGTCTCTCGCAGCGCGGCCGTGTCCTTCGTGCTCAGGGCCGCGAGGAGATCGTCCTCGACTGCCGCCGAGAGCTTCGCCATGTCGAGCAGGGCGCGCACGACTCCGGTGTGACCCAGATCCAGGCTGACACGGCCGAGCCCGGCAACGCGGAGCGACGCCACAGCCAGTTCGAGCACTTCGAGATCGGCCGCGGGGCCCGCCGCGCCGTACAGCTCCGCCCCCACCTGCAGCGGCTCGCGCACCGCCAGCGGATGCTGCGGACGGGCATGCAGCACGCTGCCGGCGTAGCACAGGCGAGCCACGCCGCTCCGGTTCAGGATGTGCGCATCGATGCGGGCGACCTGCGGCGTCGTGTCCGCGCGCAGACCCAGCATGCGGCCGCTCGCCTGGTCCACCAGCTTGAAGGTGCGCAGATCAAGGTCACTGCCGGTGCCGGTCAGCAGCGAATCGATGTACTCGATCAGTGGCGGAATGACGAGTTCGTAGCCATAGCCCGCGTACAGGTCGAGCAGCGCGCGGCGCACGGTCTCGACGCTGCGCGCCTCGCGCGGCAGCACGTCGGAGATGTTCTCGGGAAGCAGCCAGCGCAGCATGGCGTGACAGGGCAAGGGCGTGGCGCCTCTGCGGCAGAGCCGCGGCTCCGGGTGTCGTGTTCAGCTGAGGAACCAGAACAATAGCGCGCCGACGACGACGGCGATCAGCCCGAAGAAGCGGATCTGCCCGTCGTTGAGTTCGGTCACACGCTGGAACAACTGGCGCCAGGCCGACGGGGCGACGAGCGGCAGGATCCCTTCGAGCACCAGCATCAGCCCGAACGCCAGAGCAAGCGTTTCCAGCATCAGCGCTTGGGAGCGGGCGCGGAGTCCGGCGACTTCATGTACCTGAAGAACTCGGACGACGGATCGACGACGAGCACGTCGTTGCGGTTGCGGAAGCTCGCGCGATAGGCCTCGAGGCTGCGATAGAACCGGGCGAATTCCGGGTTCTGGCCGAAAGACTGCGCGTAGATGGCGGACGCCTTGGCGTCGCCATCACCGCGGATCTTCTGCGCGTCGCGGTATGCCTCGGAGAGCAGGACTTCCTTCTGCCGGTCGGCATCGGCACGGATCTTCTCGCTCTCGGCCGCGCCGATCGAACGCTGCTCGTTCGCGACCCGCTTGCGCTCGGCCTCCATGCGCCGGTAGACCGACTCGCTGATCTCGGGCACGAAGTCGACGCGCTTCAGGCGCACATCGACGATTTCCACGCCGAGCGACCGGGTGCGCTCCTGCACCGCGGCGCGGATCTCTTCCATCGCCTTGTCGCGCTCCCGCGACGTGATCTCGTTCACCGAGCGCTTGTTCACGGCCTGGTTGAGCGCGTCGCGCACCAGAGTGCCGATGCGCTCCTCGGCCGAGCGCTCGCCCGCGGGGAAGCTCACGCGGAACAGGCGCGGATCGACGATGCGCCACTTCACAAAGGAGTCGATCAGCAGGTTCTTCTTCTCGGACGTCTGCACGCGGTCGGTGACCGGAGTGTCGATGGTGAGAATGCGCTTGTCCTGGTATTCGACGTTCTGCAGCAGGGGTATGCGGAAGTACAGGCCGGGCTCGGTCACGACCCGCGTGATCTGGCCCAGCTGGAACACTATCGCGGACTGGCGCTGATCCACGATGAACGTGCCGGCGCGGACGATGAACGCCACGACGACGAATCCGATGACGGCGGCAAGGATGCGGTTCATGGTCGGTCCTCAGCGCGCCTCGCGATCGCGACTGCGCAGCGAATCGCGCGTCCGCGTCTCCGCAGCGGCGGCAGGCGGCGCCTCGGACGGCGGCGCCACCGCCGCGCCACGGGGCGCCATGGCTTCCTGCGTCACCTGCTGCATGAGCTTGTCGAACGGCAGGTACAGCAGCTGGTTGCTGTTGCGCGAATCGACCATGACCTTGGTGGTGTTCGTGAAGATCTGCTGCATCGTGTCGAGATACATGCGGTCACGCGTCACCGCGGGCGCCTTCTGGTACTCGGTCAGAATCTGCCGGAAGCGGGCGGTGTCGCCTTCGGCGGTCTGCGTGATGCGGGTGCGGTAGCCCTCGGCCTCCTGCATCAGGCGCGACGCTGCGCCGCGCGCCTTGGGCACGATGTCGTTGGCATAGGCCTGACCCTCATTGATCTGGCGCTCACGGTCCTGACCCGCCTTGACCGCGTCATCGAACGCGGCCTGCACCTGCTCGGGCGGCTGCGCGTTCTGGATCGCCACCGCAGACACCAGGATCCCGGTGCCATAGCGGTCCAGCATCTCCTGCATGCGGACGCGAACTTCGCTCGCGATCTCGGACCGCGACTCGTACAGCACCGAGTCCATCTTCTTGCGGCCGAGCACCTCACGCATGGCCGATTCGGCGGCCTGGATCACGGCAGACGTCGGATTGCGGCTGTTGAACAGGTAGTCGCGCGCGCCGTCGTCCTTGATGCGGTACTGCACCTCGAACTGGATGTCGACGATATTTTCATCGTCGGTGAGCATCAGCGATTCCTTCAGCCGGTCGGGCCGGCCGCGCGTGCCGACCTCGACCTTGCGCAGCGACAGGATGTCGACCAGTTCGCTGGACTGCACCGGCCACGGCATGCGCCAGCGGAAGCCCGGATTGGTGGTCTCGGTGTAGCGGCCGAAGGTCGTGACGACGCCGACCTGGCCTTCGGGCACGATATAGAAGCCGCTGGCCAGCCACAGCAGGCCGGCAACGCCGAGCAGCGCGGCGAGCCCGATGCCGGTGCCCCGCGGACTGACGTTGAAATTTCCCATGCCGCCGCCGCGCGAACCGCCCCCGGACCTGCGGCCGAACAGGCCATTTAGGCGCCGATTGAAGTCGCGCCAGAGTTCTTCGAGATCGGGCGGACCGTCCCCGCCCGGACGCTGGGGGCGACGCGGCGGCTCCCGCTCACCGTCGTTGCCGGAACCACCCGAGCCACCACCGCGGCCCCATTGGGGGTCGTTAAGCGACATGCGTGTTCCAGGTCGAAAGAAGTCGAAGGATAGCCATCATCGGTCCGACGCGGCGCCGGGGCTAGGCCACGGCGGCTGAGGTCCAGGCAGAAGTGCTTTCGGGATGAACGGAAAGGCGAGCGCGCTGCGCATGGTCGGCTATGGCATCGCGCAACAGGTCAAGGCCCTGACCGGTCTTGGCACTGACGGAAACAGCGACGATGCTACCACAGGGGTCACGTTCGATCGCCGGCTCGCGTCCCGATGCATCGATCTTGTTGAAGACGATGAGCCGCGGCACCGAACCGGCACCAATTTCCTCGAGCACCCGGTCGACTTCGGCCATCTGTTCGGCGCGCGCCGGTGCCGCGCTGTCGACCACATGCAGCAGCAGGTCGGCCTCGGCGGTTTCGTCGAGCGTCGACTTGAACGCCTCGATGAGCTGGTGGGGCAGGCCGCGGATGAATCCCACCGTATCCGACAGCACCACTGTCACGCCCGCGCCAACGTGCAGGCGGCGCGACGTCGTGTCGAGCGTCGCAAAGAGCTGGTCCGCCGCATAGGCGCCGGCCCGGGTCAGCGCATTGAAGAGCGACGACTTGCCCGCGTTCGTGTAGCCGACCAGGGACACCGACAGAACGTCGCGACGCGACCGCGCCCGCCGCCGCGTCCGCCGCTGGCGCTCCAGCTGCTTCAGACGCTCGCGCAGCTGCTTCATGCGCACGCCGATCATGCGGCGGTCCAGTTCGATCTGCTTTTCGCCAGGTCCGCCGGTCTTGCCCAGGCCGCCGCGCTGCCGCTCCAGGTGCGACCATCCGCGCACGAGGCGGGTCGACAGGTGCTCGAGCTGTGCGAGCTCGACCTGCAGCTTGCCCTCGCGGCTGCGGGCGCGCTGCGAAAAGATGTCGAGGATCAATGCGGTCCGGTCGAGGACCCACAGGCCGAGCGTGCGCTCGAGGTTGCGCTGCTGTGCCGGCGAAAGCGCCACGTCGAACACCACCAGGCCGGCCTCGCCTGCAGCCGCCATCGCCCGGAGTTCCTCGACCTTGCCGGACCCGATGTAGTGCGCGGGATCGGGCCGGTCGCGCCGCACCGTGAGGTGCCCGACCGGCGCCAGGCCGGCCGACAGCGCCAGTTGCGTCAGTTCCTCGACGGCGTCTGGATCGTCGCGGCGACCTGCGGCGACGCTGACGAGCAGCGCCCGCTCGGCACGGCCGGCGCGCTCGCTTTCGACCTGGAAGACAGTCAGGAGTCCGACTCCGCGTTGAGGTTCACCGGACGCGCCGGCACGACGGTGGAGATTGCGTGCTTGTAGACCATCTGCGTCACGGTGTTGCGCAGCAGGACCACGTACTGGTCGAACGACTCGATCTGGCCCTGCAGCTTGATGCCATTGACCAGGTAGATCGAAACCGGAATGTGTTCCCTACGCAGCGCATTCAGAAACGGGTCTTGTAGAAGTTGCCCTTTGTTGCTCATGTCATCGGCTCCAGCGGTTCAGCGCCGCTTGTTGTCATCGGCTCGGGAGGGGTCGAGCCATCCGTCACGGGGGATCAGATGGGGACGGGGCCACGAAGTTCAATGTAAAGCAAATCGCGGGCCTTGGCCAAACGCCCTCAGGCGACATACGGGTTGCGCCCGGTGCGGAACTCGACGCGCAGCGGCGTGCCGGTCAGATCGAACGTCGAGCGGAAATGACCCTCGAGGTAGCGGCGGTAGCTGTCCTGGACATGATTCAACGCATTGCCGTGGATCACGATGATGGGCGGGTTTACCCCGCCCTGGTGCGCGTAACGCAGCTTGGGGCGCAGCGGCCCGGCGCGCGGCGGCATCTGTCGTGCCACCGCTGCCTGCAGCGCCCGGGTGAGCTTCGGTGTCGGCAGCCGGGCAAACGCGGCCGCATGCGCCTCGGAAACCGAGCGCATCACCGCCGACAGGCCCGTGCGCTTCAGCGCCGAAATCGTATGGACCCGAGCCCAGCGCAGGAAGTGCAGCTTGCGGTCGATCTCGCGCTTGATCCGGTCACGCTGGTAGTCGTCCAGACCGTCCCACTTGTTGACCGCAATGACCAGCGCGCGGCCGCTTTCCAGCACGTAGCCGGCGATGTGCGCGTCCTGGTCCGACACCTCCGACGACGCATCGAGCAGCAGCACGACGACGTTCGCACCGGCGATCGCCTGCAGCGTCTTGACGACGGAGAACTTCTCGACCGCCTCGAACACCTTGCCGCGCCGCCGCAGCCCGGCGGTGTCGATCAGCGTATACGGACGGCCGTCGAACTCGAATTCGACTTCGATCGCGTCGCGCGTCGTGCCCGGCTGGTCGAACGCAATCAGCCGCTCCTCACCGAGCAGCGCATTGATCAGCGTGGACTTGCCGACGTTCGGGCGACCCACGACTGCGACGCGCACGCGCCGCGCGCCTTCCTCATGCGTTTCCTCGACCGCTTCCCCGGCTGCCGCAACGAAGGGCGCCAGCGCAAGGTCCATCAGATCGTGCACGCCATCGCCGTGGGCCGCGGAGATCGCGTGCGGTTCGCCCAGTCCCAGTTCGTGGAACTCGGCGATCGCTTCGGCCGGCAGTCCCTCGGCCTTGTTGACCGCGAGCAGCACCGGGCGTCCGGTGACACGCAGCCGCTCGCCGATGCGCCGATCCTGCGCGGCCAGCCCTTCGCGGGCGTCGAGCACGAAGACGATGACATCGCTCTCGGCGATGGCCTGCTCCGCCTGCGCCGCCATCTCGCGCGCGATGCCTTCAGCGTTCAGCGGCTCGAAGCCCCCGGTGTCGATGACGATGTAGTCGCGCTCTCCCACCTTGCCGTCGCCGTAGTGGCGGTCGCGCGTGAGGCCGGGGAAGTCCGCAACCAGTGCCGCGCGGCTGCGCGTCAGCCGGTTGAAGAGCGTCGACTTGCCGACGTTCGGACGGCCGACGAGCGCGATGACCGGTTTCATCGGACGCAGGTCGGACGGCCTACTCGACCGTCACGAGCGCGACGGTCCCGTCCTGGGTCTGCACGATGGCGCCACCGCCGAAGGCGACCGGCGCCGCGTTGATCTCCGACCCGAGCGAGAGGCGCGCGAGGAAGCCGCCGTCCTCGGGCGACAGCAGGTGCAGGTAGCCGGCGTAGTCGCCGACGAGGACGGCCCGGCGCAGCGCGAGCGGCGTGGTGAGGTCCCGGTTCAGCAGCTTGTCCTGGCGCCAGGCATTTGCGCCCGTCGCCATCGAGAAGGCGACGACGTTGGACTTGGCATCGACGGCGTAGAGGCGCCGGGTATCGCCGCCTACACCGGCGCCCGCCGACAGTTCGCGTGCCCACCGCAGGTTGCCGTTGGCGACCTCGAAGCAGGCGATACGTCCCTGGTACGCGGCCGCGCAGACGTCGCCGCCGGCGACCAGCGGGGTGCCGAGCACGTCGACGAGCCGCTCCACCTCGGTCGCACCGCGCGCTTCGGCTACCGGGCCTTCCCAGCGCACGGTGCCGTTGGCCGCGCCGAGCATCACCAGGCGGCCGCTGGGGAATCCGGCGGCGATCAGGTCGCCGGCGAACGCCATGCCCGTCACGGCGTTCAGCGTCAGCGGCGGCGTCGTACGCTGGTAGTTCCAGCGTCGCTTTCCGGTCGTCGCGTCGAACGTCACGACGCGGAAATCGGTCGAGCGCACGACCACGAGACCTCGGCCGACCAGCGGCGGCGACACGATCGAGCCGCTCACCTGCGCCCGCCACAGCTCCTTGCCATCGGCGCCGAGCGCCACCACGTCGCCGCGCGGACTGCCCACCGCGACGACGAAGCCGTCGCTGCCGACGCCACCGCTGATCGCAACGTTCGTGTCCGTGGTCCAGACGACCTGACCGTCCGGCCCGATGCGCACCACCGAGCCCCTTGCGCCGGCCGCGAAGATCGCGTTCTCGAGCACCGCGGGCTGCAGCGTCGCGCCACGCGACGAACCGACGTTCGTGCGCCATGCCACGCGCGGCGAGAGCGAGGGCGAGAACTCGACCAGCGGCGCCGGCTCGGCCGTCCTGCTCGACGATCCGCCGAGCCACGACGGCCACCAGGACGGCATCGAGGAACACCCGGCTATCAGGCCGCAGGCCAGCACCGTCGCGAGGCGGCGCCCCCCGTTGATCGCCATCGTCACTTTCATGACGCCGCGGCGGGCGGCAGCGCGTCGAGCTTCAGCTGGATGATGGCCCGCAGAGGATGCTGCGCGTCGGCCTTCGCGAGCGCGTCCTTGTAGGCGGCACGCGCCTCCTCGGTCTTGTTCTGCGCGACCAGCACGTCGCCGCGGCGGTCGAGCACCGTCGGCTGGTACGCCACCGGCGCGTCGAAGTTCAGCGCCTGCAGCGCCTCGTCGTACTTCTTGGCATCGAGCAGCACGCCAGCGAGCCGCACGCGCGCAATCATTGTCAGCTCGCCGTGCCCGGACTTGTCGATGACCCAGCGCAGCTGCTCTGCTGCCTTCGCCGTGTCGCCCGTTTCGGCGTTGAGCCTGGCCGCCTGCAGCGCGGCGATCGCCGCATAGGTCGTGCGGCTGTAATGCTCCTCTAGCGAAGCGGCCAGCGTCTGCACCTTGGCAGCATCGCGCGCCCCGATCGCTTCCTCGAGCTGGCCGTAGATGCCGGCGGCCGACTTCGCCTGGTCGCGCTCGTACCAGCGCCAGCCGTTGTACGCGGCAAAGCCGAGCAGCACGACCGTCACGGACGTGAGGATCAAATTGCCGTATTTCTGCCACCACGCCTTCAGTTGCGCCAGTTGTTCCTGTTCTTCGAGGTCGTAGGCCATCGCTTCCCTACAGGTTGTCGTTGCGTGTCAATGCTTCCACGATTTCATCGGGAATCCGGTCGAGCGGGACGATACGCTGCTCCGCAAACGGAACCGACGCATCGGCCGCGCGCAGCGCCTTGATGGCGGCGGAATTCTGCGCGCCCTCGGCCGTGCCGACGATGGCCGCGTACTCCGCACCGCTCGCGTCGGCCTTCTTCATCTGCGACTTCATGCTGGCGTCGCCCGCATGCAGGATGACGTCGAGGCCGGCATCGCGCAGCTTCTCGGCGAGCAGGAAGGCCTGCCGCTGTGTCGGCCCGCCCTGGTGCACCACGTAGACGTCGGTGCCGGCACGCGCATCGACCGATCCGGTCTCGCGCAGCAGTTCGATCACGCGCTCGATGCCCATGCCGAAGCCGATGCCGGGCGTGGGTTTGCCACCCATGCGTTCGATCAGCGGGTCATAGCGGCCGCCGCCGCAAAGCGTGCCCTGCGCGCCGAGCGCATCTGTCATCCATTCGAATACCGTGAGGTTGTAGTAGTCGAGTCCCCGCACCATGCGCGGATTGATCGTGAACTCTATGCCGGCCGCCGCAAGCAGCGCCTGCAGGCCCTCGAAGTGCGCGCGCGAGGCATTGCCCAGGTAGTCGGTGATGCGCGGCGCTCCGGCGACGATCTCCGCCAGGTCCGGATTCTTGGTGTCCAGGATGCGCAGCGGATTGGTGTGCAGCCGGCGCCGCGCGTCGGCGTCGAGCCGGGGCTCGTGCCGCGACAGGTAGGCGATCAGGTCGGCGCGGTGCCGGGCCCGTTCATCAGCCTGGCCAAGACAGTTGATCTCGAGCCGCACGCGCCCGACGCGGTCGATGCCGAGGATGGACCACAGCCGCGCCAGCATCACGATCAGTTCGGCGTCGATGTCGGGGCCCGCGAAGCCGACCGCTTCGACATTGACCTGGTGAAACTGCCGGTAGCGTCCGCGCTGTGGCCGCTCGTGGCGGAACACCGGGCCTATCGACCAGATGCGCCGCGGCGCTTCGTAAGTGAGGTTGTGCTCGACCACCGCGCGGACAACGCCGGCGGTGAACTCGGGGCGCAGCGTCAGGTTCTCGCCATTCAGGCGGTCCTCGAAGGAATACATCTCCTTCTCGACAATGTCAGTGACCTCGCCGATGCCCTTGACGAAGAGTTCGGTGTACTCGACGACCGGCGTGCGAATCTGCTGGTAACCATAGCTCTTCACCCAGTCCGCGACGCGCGCCTCGAACCACTCCCACAGCGGCGCGTCCGCGGGCAGCATGTCGTTCATGCCGCGCACGGCGGCGAGCTTCTTCGTGGCCATGGAGCTCAGGCGGCAATGCGTGCGTACTTGCGGCGCACGTAGTCATCGACGATCGCCTGGAATTCCTCGGCGATGCGTTCACCCTTCAGCGTCACGCTGCGCACGCCGTCGACGAAGACGGGTGCGACCGGCGCCTCGCCCGACCCCGGCAGGCTGATGCCGATATTTGCGTGCTTGCTTTCGCCCGGTCCGTTGACGACGCAGCCCATCACTGCGACGGTCATCGATTCGACGCCCGGATTGCGCTCGCGCCACACCGGCATCTGCTCGCGCAGGTAGCCCTGGATCTTGTCCGCGAGTTCCTGGAAGTAGGTGCTCGTCGTGCGGCCGCAGCCGGGACAGGCGACAACCATCGGCGTGAAGGCGCGCAGGCCCATCGTCTGCAGGATCTCCTGCGCGACCTGGACCTCGCGCGTGCGCGACTCGCCGGGCGCGGGCGTCAACGACACGCGGATCGTGTCGCCGATGCCCTCCTGCAGCAGCACCGCAAGCGCCGCGGTGGACGCGACGATGCCCTTGCTGCCCATGCCGGCCTCCGTGAGACCGAGGTGCAGCGGATAGTCGCAGCGCTGCGCGAGCGAACGGTAGACCGCGATCAGGTCCTGCACTCCGCTGACCTTGGCCGACAGGCAGATGCGGTTGCCGGCCAGGCCGAGCTGCTCGGCGCGCTCTGCGCTCTCGATGGCCGAACGCACCAGCGCCTCGCGCAGCACGTCCTTCGCCTCCCACGGTTCCGGCCGTGCGCCGTTCTCATCCATCATGCGCGCGAGCAGTTCCTGGTCGAGCGAGCCCCAGTTGACTCCGATACGCACCGGCTTGCCGTGACGACACGCCACTTCGATCATCTGCGCGAAGTTGTCCTCGCCCCTCGCGCCCTTGCCGACATTGCCCGGGTTGATGCGGTACTTCGACAGCGCCTGCGCACAGGCCGGGTACTGCGTCAGCAGCTTGTGTCCGTTGTAATGGAAGTCGCCGACCAGCGGCACGTCGACACCCATGCGGTCGAGCTGGTCACGGATCGCCGCGACCTCGGCCGCGGCCTCGGGCGAGTTGACCGTGATGCGCACCACCTCGGAGCCTGCCTGGGCGAGCTCCCTGACCTGGATCGCGGTGGCCACCGCATCGGCGGTGTCAGTGTTCGTCATCGACTGGACCATGACCGGCGCATCGCCACCGACGCGCACGACCCTGGCCCCCCAGCGCATTTCGAGCTCTCGCGCACGCCGGCGCGCGGCCGGGCGTGCGGCCGCCGGCAGGCAGTCGAGCGGCTCGATCGGCTGGTTCATCGATGCGTCAGTTGATCGTGAAGCGCGCGACGTTCTGGCGCGTGTGCGGCGCAAGGTCGAAGGCTTCGCCACGGACTTCGACGCTCGCCTTGGTGGCGTCGCCGATGGTGACGTAGAACGGCGGTGTGCCCTCGATCACGAACTCGGTCGCGGCGACATTGTGCTGGGAGTGCAGCACCTTGCCTTCGGCGTCCTTGACCTCGGCCCATGACGGACCGGTGAACTTGAGCTTGAGCAGCGGCGGCGGCGGAACGGGCTCCAGCGCCGGCGTCGGTTCGCTCGCCGCCGCGGCCGGCGCGACCGTGGCCGGTGTCGGCACAGCCGCAGCCGGGGTGGGCGCCGGTGCCGTCGCGGCCGGAGCGACGGGCGCGGCTGGCATAGACTTCACGATTGGAGCGACGCGCTCGCGCGTTGCATACCAGCCGAGCGCCCCGAGCACGATCAGCAGCAGGACGGCGCCAATGACGACGAAACGACGTGACGTCTGCTCATGCGCAGCCGCACGCACCGGCGAGTAGTCGCGCTGTCGCGCGATGCCGTCGACGACCGATGAGGCCGGCGCGAGCTTCGCGGCCAGGTCATCGAGCAAGGCGGTCGGCTCGAGATTGAAGACGCGCGCATAGCTGCGCACGAAGCCACGCACATACGCAGCCTCCGGCAACTTGGCGAACGCCTCCTGCTCGATCGCGCGCACCTGGTTGGGGTGCAGCCTCAGGCGCGCCGCAATATCACCGACCGACAGGCCCGAGCGCTCGCGTTCCCACTTCAGCCGTTCGCCAAAGGCGGCCGGCGGCTGCCCGGCAGTATCGTCCGTCGGTCCGGCAGTCGGTCCGGCAGCCGGCTCGGCGGCCGGGTCGGAAGTGTTGGCGTCGTCAGTCATCGAACGCATTGCGGGCCAGCAGGCCCGCCTCCTTCGAAGTGGGAAACCGCGAGCGCAGCTCCGAAGCGATCCGCGTCTCGGTACGCAGATCGCCCTGCGCGCGCGCGACCTTCAGGCCGAGCCACAGCGATTCCGGAGTGTCTTCGCCGGACTTGGACAGCAGCCCGTAGTAGAACGCCGCCCGGTCGGTACGGCCGGTGGCCAGGTACAGGCGCGTCAGTTCCATCTTGGTGCGCGAACTGGAAGCGTCGAGTTCGAACGCACGCCGCAGGTAGGGCTCTGCCGCACCGTAGTCCCGCACCCGCATCATGCACATTCCCGCGTTGAGATTGGCGAGCGACGGGGTGGCGTACAGAGGATCGCGCAGTGCGCGCTGGAAATACGGCATCGCCTCCTGCTCGCGGCCGCCGCGGCACAGCACCCAACCATAGTTGTTGTTGATGTCTGGATTCGCGGGGTCGAGCTGCAACGCTCGCTGGAAGTTCGCCTCCGCCTCACGTGTGTCGTCGAGCTCGGTGTAAATGAGCCCGAGCAGTCCATACGCTTCGGCCGAAGTGGGATCGATCTGCGCCGCCCGGCGCGCCTCCTCGAGGGCCACCGAAACCTGGCCGTTGCGAAAGTAGCCGGCTGCCAGTTCCACCCGGGCGCGCGCCCGCGCCTTGGCATTCGCCTGAGCTGCGGCAGGTGTCGTCGAGGACGTCGATATCACCTCGCCGCTGGAATTCGTGACGGTCGTCGTCTTGCAGGCGGCCATCACCACCACGACGCCCAGCACCGCCATCGCCGCGAGCGTCCGCGCGCCGTTCCGGCCCAACTGCCCTCGATCCATGCTAACGAACCTCCGCAACCGGAATCACGACTGGGGTCTCGCCGATGCGAAGCGCGCGCCGCGTTCGATCCTGCACCTCACCGGCCAGCTGGCCGCACGCGGCGTCGATGTCGTCTCCGCGCGTGCGGCGCACCGTCGTTACGATGCCGGCATCCGACAGCCGCTGCGCGAAACCGCGGATCCGCTCGTCCGTCGAACGCGACAAGCCGGAGTTCGAGAACGGGTTGAACGGAATCAGGTTGAACTTGCAGGGGACGTCGCGCACCAGGGCCAGCAGCTGGCTGGCGTGGCGGTCGGTGTCGTTGACGCCGTCGAGCATCACGTACTCGAACGTGATGAAGTCGCGTGGCGCAACCTTCAGGTACCGTCGGCAGGCCGCCATCAGCTCACGCAGCGGATACTTGCGGTTCAGCGGCACCAGCTGATCGCGCAGGGCATCGTCGGGTGCGTGCAGCGAGACGGCGAGTGCCACCGGGCAATCGGCTGCGAGGCGATCGATCTGCGGCACCATGCCCGAGGTTGACACAGTGACGCGACGGCGCGACAGCCCGTACGCGTTGTCGTCGAGCATCAGCCGCAGCGCCGGCAGCACCGCATCGTAGTTCTGCAGCGGTTCGCCCATGCCCATCAAGACGACGTTGCTGATCACCCGCTCCCCTTCGGCCTCGAGGCCAAGCGAATGCCGCAGCGCGTGCTCGGCCCACCACAGCTGTCCGACGATCTCGCCGGTCGTGAGGTTACGGCTGAAGCCCTGGCGGCCCGTGGAACAGAACACGCAGTTGACCGCACAGCCCGCCTGCGACGACACGCACAGCGTGCCGCGATCCTCCTCCGGGATGAACACGGTCTCGATCGCATTGCCGGCACCGACATCGAGCAGCCACTTGCGCGTGCCGTCGGCCGACACGGAGTCACGCACCACCGCAGGTGCCCGGACCTCGGCGCGCTCGGCCAGCTTCGCCCGCAGCGATTTCGCGAGATCCGTCATCTCTTCGAAGCTGGCCGCACCGCGGCGATGGATCCAGCGTGCAAGCTGGCGCGCGCGGAACGGCTTCTCGTCGAGCGTGGCGACATAGCCGGTCAGCGCCGCCACATCGAAGTCGAGCAGGTTCACGCGCGCCATGCCGGGCCGCCGTCAGCGGGAGTACACCGCCATCTGCGGGAAGAAGTAGGCGATCTCGACGCGCGCCGTATCGGCGCCGTCGGAGCCGTGCACCGCGTTGGCATCTATGCTGGCAGCGAAGTCGGCACGGATCGTGCCCGGCGCGGCCTTCTTCGGGTCGGTCGCGCCCATCAGTTCACGGTTCTTCGCAATCGCGCTGTCGCCCTCGAGCACCTGGATCATCACCGGGCCGGACACCATGAAGTCCACCAGGTCCTTGAAGAACGGTCGTTCGCGGTGCACCGCGTAAAAGCCTTCGGCCTCGCTGCGCGACAGCCACGTCATGCGGGCTGCAACGATCTTCAGGCCGTTCGTTTCGAACCGCGAATAGATTTTCCCGATCACGTTCTTCGCGACTGCGTCGGGCTTGATGATCGACAGGGTACGTTCCACCGCCATGAGTTATGCCTTTTCTGAACTTGCAGGGACGATTTCCGGACGCCCCGGCGCGGGCCCTTGCGAGCTGCGCGGGATCTGGACGACCGAACCGAAAACCTCGATAAATTAAATACTTGCGATGCCCGAGGCGAGCCAGAAATTCTATCACGCAAGGCGCCTCAGGGCGCTCGGCACCACCATACTGTCGCGGAGAGCGACGCCACTACTGCGTCAGCCCCGGCCCGGTTCGAGTACAGCAAGCGATTCGACGTGTGAGGTGTGCGGGAACATGTTCAGCACTCCCGCCGCGCGCAGCGCCCAGCCTCCCTCGTGCACCAGGACCGCGCAGTCGCGCGCCAGTGTTGCCGGATTGCAGGACACGTAGACCACCCGTGCCGGACGCTGCGGCGTCGACGCCAGGGTGCGGGCCACCGCTAGTGCGCCCTCGCGCGGCGGATCGATGAGGACCTTGTCGACTCTGCCCTCTGCGAGAGTCGCATGCCAGTCGTCCTCGCTCCACTCGAACAGGTTCCGCGATGTGAAGGTCGTGCGTTGCGCAAGTCCGTTGTCGCGCGCCGCCGCCCGCGCCCGCTCCACCAGTTCGTCGCTGCCCTCGTAGCCCACCACGTGCGCCGCACGCGTCGCCAGCGGCAGCGTGAAGTTGCCGAGGCCGCAGAAGAAGTCGACCACCCGCTCGCCCGCCGCCGGATCAAGCAGGCGGATCGCGCGGCCGACGAGCGCCGCGTTCATCCGGTGATTGACCTGCGTGAAATCCGTCGGACGGAACTGCAGCGACACGCCGAACTCGGGAAGTCGCAAATCCAGGGCCGCGGGCTGCCCGGCCGTCAGCGGTGCGGCGGTCGCGGGTCCGCCCGGCTGCAGCCAGAACTCGACATGGTGCTCTTGCGCAAAGTCAGCCAGGCGGGCGCGGTCGTCGGCCGTCAACTCATGCAGCACGCGCAGCACCAGCACGATCTGCAGCTCGTTCCCATCCGTCGCGGCAGCGGCCAGTTCAACCTGCGGCAGGCGCTCGCGCACGCTGAGCTTCTCGACCAGTCGCCGCAGCGGCACGATGAGCCGGCTCACTTCTTCAGGCAACACCTGGCAGCTCGTCATGTCGGCCACGTAACTGCTGGCGCGCTCGTGGAATCCGACCAGCACCCCGCCTTTCTTCGGCACGTTGCGCACCGAGAGGCGGGCGCGGTAGCGGTAGTTCCAGCTCGGCCCCGCGATCGGCCGCAGCATGCGTTCCGGGCGCAGCCGTCCGATGTGCCAGAGGCCATCCTCCAGGACGCGCTGCTTCATCGACACCTGAGCGCGGGGCTCGAGGTGCTGCATCGAGCAACCGCCGCAGGCGCCCGGACCCAGGCCGAAGTGCGGGCACTTCGGCTGCGTACGCAGCACCGACGGCGCGTCGATGGCGAGGACGCGGCCTGTCTCGTAGCTCGGCTTGTTGCGGCGGCGTTCGTAGCGCACTCGCTCACCCGGCAGTGCGCCTTCGACGAATACCGCCTTGCCGTCGCGATGACCGACGCCACGCCCTTCCTGGTCGAGGGACTCGATCTCGACCTGGAATGTGTCGCCCGCGCTCATGCTCAGGTGGGGCTCCAGGCCGCCAGGTAGTCGCGCCAGTGAGGCAGGTCGAGCGCGAGCAATGCCGCGCGCACCCGCGCCTCCTCCGCGGCATACCCTGCATCGTCGATCACGCCGCGCATGCGCCGGAAGCGCAGGTACATCAGATAGGTGTTGACGACGTCGGTTTCGCAGTAGTTGCGGATTTCCGCGATGCCGCCGGCAAGGTATGCATCCCAGACCTTGCTGCCGTCCATGCCGAGCTTGCCGGCCAACCCGCACAGCTTCGCCAGATCGTCGAGCGGCGCATTGGCACGTGGCTGGTACAGCGCCAGCAGGTCCATCAGGTCCGTGTGGCGTGTGTGATAGCGGCTGATGTAGTTGTTGTAGCGGAAGTCGCGGTCCTCATCGCCCATCTCCCAGTACCGTGCCGCGTGCACGCCGTGGATCAGGCCCCGGTAGTGCAGCACCGGCAGATCGAAGCCGCCGCCGTTCCAGCTGACGAGCTGCGGGGTATAGCGATCGATCGTCGCGAAGAAGGCCTGGATGAGCTTGCCTTCGTCGTCTTCCGGCTGACCGATCGAACGCACGCGAAAGCCGCCGTCGTCGCGGAAGACGCACGAAATCGCGACCACGCGGTGCAGGTGCAGCGGCAGGAAGTCGCTGCCGGTCTTCTCGCGCCGCTCCTCGAACAGGCGCTGCGCCAGCTCGGCATCGGCGAGGCCGGCGAGGTCGCGACGCAGCCGGCGCACGCCGGCGACGTCCGGCACCGTTTCGATGTCGAAGACCAGGATCGGAGTCATCGCCCGCGGAAACGCATCGCCGACGAACTACAGCACCGCGTCGCGGCCGATGTGCTCGGCGGCAAGCGCCTGTCGCAGCTGCTTGAGCGCCTCCAGTTGCATCTGGCGCACCCGCTCGCGCGTTAGATGCAGCTGCTCGGCGAGCTCGTCCAGCGTCGCGTAGGGCTGGTTCTCCAGCGCGAAGCGTTTCTCGATTACCAGCCGGTGGCGCTCGTCCAGGCGCATGAGCCAGACGTGCACGCGGCGCTCCAGTTCGTGGCGCGTCGCGGTGGTTTCCGGAATGTCCGAACCGGCATCCGACAACATGTCAGCAAGCGTCGAGTCGGGATCGGCATCGAGGGGCGCGTCGAGAGAAGCGGGCAGCGCACCGACCTGCAGCACGTCGTGGACGACCTCCACCGGCTTGCCGGTCAGGTGCGCGATGTCCTCGACGCGCACTTCCGCGCCGGAGTCCGCCTCCGCTTCCAGGTGCCGCCTCGCATGCGTGACCTGCCTCAGCTCGCGCAGCACGTGCACCGGCAGCCGGATCGTTCGTGCCTGGTTCATCACCGCGCGTTCCACCGCCTGGCGTATCCACCAGGTGGCGTACGTCGAGAAGCGGAACCCGCGTTCGGGCTCGAACTTCTCGAGCGCATGAATCAGCCCGAGATTGCCCTCTTCGATGAGGTCGAGCAGCGGCAGGCCGCGATGCGCATACCGCTTCGCGATCGACACCACCAGCCGCAGGTTGCGCTCG
Organism: Burkholderiaceae bacterium; assembly: GCA_035429805.1. Lineage (GTDB taxonomy): Bacteria > Pseudomonadota > Gammaproteobacteria > Burkholderiales > Burkholderiaceae_F > JALORV01. The sequence goes on along the minus strand of DAOMFL010000002.1, from coordinate 45,550 downwards.
ATCATCTGCTGGCGCGCGGGAAAGTCGCCAGCGCGCGCCTTCGAGGCGACTTCGCGCTCTTCCTCCGCAGTCATCAGCGGATGAGTGCCGATTTCGGACAGGTAACGCTGGACGTTGTCCGGCTCGTAGTCCTCGTCGGCGGCGGTTTCGACCGCCTCCACCATGGGCAGGGCGCGGTCGTCCTCGTCGCTGAGCACCGCCTCGCCGCCTTCGGTCTGTTGCTCGAGCGGTGCCGTCGGCTCGCCGAACCCCGGCTCGGGTTCGCCATTGATGCGTCGGCTGGCGTTCATCGCATGCTCAGCGCGCAGGCAGATAGCGCAGCGGATCGACCGGCTTGCCCTGCCGCCGTATTTCGAAGTGGAGCTTTACTCGGTCCGCATCACTCTTGCCGAATTCAGCGATGCGCTGGCCTCGCTTGACGGGCTGGCCCTGCTTCACCAGCACCTGGCGGTTGTGCGCGTAGGCCGAAATGAAGTCTTCGTTGTGCTTGACGATGACGAGGTTGCCGTAGCCGCGCAGCGCGCTGCCGACGTAGACGACTTCGCCGTCGGCCGCGGCGACCACCGGGTCGCCATCGTTGCCGGCGATGTCGATGCCCTTGCTGCGAGTCTCGTCGAAGTTCTCGATCACCTTGCCGGGCGCGGGCCACTGCCATTGAAGGGTGGAGTCTGCCGGCGCGGGACGCGGCGCTTCCGGCTTTGCAGCTGCAGGACCTTCCACCGCCGGCGGCGGACTCGTCGACGGCGTCGGCGCGACCGGGGCCGGGGCCGGAGCCTCGCTTCCGGGCAGCGGCAACGGGCGTACTTCGGCGGTGCCGCTCGGCGCGACCGGCGTCACCGTCGCCGCACCCGCGGGTGGCGTGACGCGCAAGGCCTGTCCGACGGCGAGCGCCGCCGCATCGCCGATGCCGTTCCAGCGCGCGAGCTCGCGCACGTCGACGCCGAAGCTCATCGCGATGCTGTACAACGTGTCGCCGCGCTGCACGGTATAGATGCCGTCGTGCGCCGTACGCGCCGGCGCAGCGGCTGACGGGCTGGAGGAGGGCTTCTCGGCGCGCGTGGCCGGCGCGCCCGAGCGATCGACCACCGGCGCCGGTCGCTGCGTGCCGCATGCAGCGAGCAGCAGCACCGCGGCGAGCATCGCCGTCGAACCCTGCAACCACCTCATCCACGTCCTCCTATGCCACACCGCCCCGCAAGGGGACGAACCGCACGGCTTCCTTGCCGTTGCGAACCATCCTGCCGCCTTCGTCCTTCCGGGCCACGACCAGCTGCTGCTCGTCGATTCCAACCGGAGCGACGATGCGCCCTCCGGTCTGCAGCTGCTCGATCCATGCCGGCGGGATGGCGTCGCCCGCGGCGGCCGCAACGATCGCATCGTACGGTGCGGCCTGCGGGACGCCTTGCGAGCCGTCACCAAAGACCAACCGCAGGTTGGACAGACGGAGCGCCCGCAGGTTGTCGCGGGCGCGTTCGTGCAGCGCCCGGACCCGTTCGATGCTGACAACATCCCCGACCACGTGGGCCAGCACCGCCGCGGCATATCCGCACCCTGTCCCGACTTCGAGCACGCGCACCTGCCGGGGCTCCAGCAGGCCTTCGATCGCCAGCTCGATCGAGCGGGCGACGATGTAGGGTTGCGAGATCGTCTGCCCCTGCCCGATCGGCAGGGCCGTGTCCTCGTAGGCGCGGCTCGCGAGCGCCTCGTCGACGAAAAGATGACGCGGCACCGCGCGCATCGCGTCCAGTACCCGGCTGTCGCGCACACCAAGTTCGCGCACGCGTTCGACCATGCGCTCGCGCACCTTGGCCGACGCAAGGCCGGCGTGGGCCTGCAATGCGCCGGGACCGAAGGTGCGCGGTCCGGCCACTTCAGGTCTCCGCCAGCCAGCCGCGCAGTGCGTCGAGCTGGGCTGTGTGCGTGAGGTCGATCTGCAGCGGCGTGATCGAAACGAAACCTTCCGAGACCGCGTGAAAGTCCGTTCCGGGGCCTCCCACCTTGGCCGCGCCTGCGGGCCCGATCCAGTAGATCGGCTCACCGCGCGGGTTGGCCGTCCGGACCACGGGCTCCGAAGGGTGCCGCTTGCCGAGCCGCGTCACCGTGATGCCCTTCATCTCATCGAGCGGGCGGTTCGGGATATTGACGTTCAGCAGGAACGGGCCCGGCAGCGGGCGGGCGGCATGTCGGCGCACGACTTCGGCGGCCATGGCCGCGGCGGCATCGAGGTGCGCATAGCCCTTGTCGACGAGCGAGAACGCGATCGCGGGAATGCCGAACAGATAGCCCTCCATCGCGGCGGCCACCGTGCCGGAGTAGATCGTGTCGTCACCCATGTTCTGGCCGTTGTTGATGCCTGAAACGATGAGGTCCGGCTGCGTCTCGAGCAGGCCGGTCAGCGCAACGTGCACGCAGTCACTGGGCGTGCCGTTGATGAAGGTGACCCCTTCGCCGGAGCGGCTGACGGTGAGCGGCCTTGAAAGCGTCAGCGAGTTGCTTGCGCCACTGCTGTTCTGCTCCGGAGCCACGACGGTCACCTCGCCGAAAGGGCGCATTGCCCGGGCCAGTGCGGCGATACCCGGAGCCAGATAGCCGTCGTCGTTTGAGACCAGGATGCGCATAAAGAAATAGCCGGTCGCGGTGTCGCGCCGGCTACCTCATTTTGCCGTGGTCGGGGCGGCGGGATTCGAACTCGCGACCCCTTGCACCCCATGCAAGTGCGCTACCAGGCTGCGCTACGCCCCGAATGGCCGCGATTATAGCCGTGCGCCGGCGCGCGTCCGCGAACGACGCCCTATTGACCGGACAGCAGCCTGCGGATACCTGCCAGTTCTTCACGCAACTGCGCGGCATCGAGGAGGGCGTCGGCGCCGTTGCCGTTCTTGCCGTCGCTACCGGGCGCGCGGTCGCCCTCTTCGAGGCGATTGCGCGCGCCGCTGATCGTGAACCCCTGCTCGTAAAGCAGCTCGCGGATGCGCCGGATCAGGAGGACTTCGTGGTGCTGGTAATAACGCCGGTTGCCACGACGCTTGACCGGACGCAGCTGTGTGAACTCCTGCTCCCAGTACCGCAGCACGTGGGGCTTGACGCCGCACAGCTCGCTGACTTCGCCGATCGTGAAGTAGCGCTTCGCCGGGATTGGCGGCAGCAGCTGGGAGATCTCGTGACGTTGCATCGCGCGCGTCAGCAGATCGCCGGATCAGCCCGGACTCGCGCGTCCTAGTGACCCGCGGCGCGGGCCACCGCGGCCTTCAGTTTCTGGCTCGCGTGGAAGGTAACCACGCGCCGGGCGGTGATGGCAATCTCCTCTCCTGTCTTCGGATTGCGACCGGGACGCGTCGGCTTGTCGCGCAGCTGGAAGTTTCCGAACCCGGAGAGCTTCACCGATTCGCCGCGTTCAAGGGCTTGCCGGATCTCGTCGAAGAAGCCGTCCACCATGTCCTTGGCTTCGCGCTTGTTGAGGCCGAGTCGGTCGAACAGGGCTTCCGCCAGTTCCGCCTTGGTCATCGTCTTCGTACCGCGGTCATTGGCGCGGTCTGCGCCAGCCGCGGCGGGCAGCTCCGGAAACTTGAAACCGGTCGTCATCTGTGAGTCGTCTCGCATTGCCTTCATTGCCGGAGTCGGGCACCGAACCGCCGTCCCAGCTCCTCGACTATCGCGGTCACCGCCGCATCGGCATCAGTATCGCTGAGCGGCTTTGCAGTATCTTGCAGAACAACACGGATAGCAAGGCTTTTTTCTTTATTTAACAATGCGTTAGCGCCCGCTTCGGCGGAAGTGCCTGAAGCCTGACGGGGACGATACACGTCGAACAGACGCAGCTCCGACAGGGCCGACAACCGGTCATCCACACGCGACCGGATGTCGATCGCGGTCTGAAACGCGGCAAAGCTCACCTCCTCGTCCACGATCACCGCGATATCGCGCTGAAGCGCCTGATGCTTGGGAACGTCGCGAACGATGGGCAGGCTGCGGCGCAGCAGAGGATCGAGCTCGAGCTGGAAGACCATCGCGCTCCTTGGCAGTTCGTACTGCTGTTGCAGGCGCGGGTGCAGTTCGCCGACAAAGCCGATATCGCGACCGTCGAGAACGATGCGCGCGCTGCGCCCCGGGTGCAGCGCAGGATGGGCCGCCGGTTCGAAGGTCACAGTCGCCGGCGCAAGCAGGCGCTCCACGTCGCCCTTCACGTCGAAGAAGTCGACTGCACGTGAGGGGACCGCCCACTGCTCGTCGTCGGCGTTGCCATAAGCGAGTCCCGCCACGCAGGTTGGCTGATCCACACCCTGCACGGACAGCGGCCCGTCCTTCGCACCGGGATCACGACGGTAGATGCGGCCGATCTCGAACACGCGGACCCGGGTCGCCTTGCGGTTCAGGTTGTATCCCAGCGTCGCGACCAGTCCGCCGAGCAGCGAGCTGCGCATCACCGACATCTGCGCGGAGATCGGGTTCAGCACCGCAATCGGGTCCGCGTTCGCGGCGAAGTCGCGCTCCCACTGGGCATCGACAAAGGCGTAAGTCACCAGCTCCTGATAGCCCAGCGCCGCGAGCGCAGCGCGGAGCGAGTGAGGCGACCGGCGGGCTTCGGCGGGCGCGCGCATGCGGGCCGGCGCCAGCGGCGCGTGCGCGGGAATGCGCGCGTACCCGTAAAGCCGGGCGACCTCCTCGATGAGGTCTTCCTCGCGCTCGAGGTCGAAGCGATAGCTGGGCGGCGTGACGACAAAGCCGGCATCGGAACGTTCGCAGGTCAGGCCGAGGCGCGCAAACGCATCCGCCATGTCGTCGGCGCTGAGCGGGATGCCGAGGACGCGTCGGCACCGATCGGCACGCATCGTGACCGGCGGCCGCGGCGGCAGGTCGAGCACCGTGTCGTCCACCGGGCCCGGCTCGCCGCCGCAGATGTCGACGATCAGGCGCGTGAGGTATTCGATGTGGTCGACGGTCGTCGCGTAATCGACGCCGCGTTCGAAGCGGTGCGCGGCGTCGGTGGAGAAATTGAAGCGGCGCGCGCGGCCGCGGATGGCATCGGGCCACCAGAATGCCGCCTCGACGTAGATGTTGCGCGTGTCGAGCGAGACGGCGGTCGCCTCGCCACCCATGATGCCGGCAAGCGCCTCGACGCCGCGCTCGTCCGCAATGACGCCGACCGAAGCGTCCACCGGGACGGTCTGGCCGTTGAGCAGTTCGACCGTCTCGCCATCGCGCCCCCAGCGCACGTGCAATCCGCCCCGGACCTTGTCGAGATCGAACACGTGCGAGGGGCGGCCGAGTTCAAGCATCACGTAGTTCGAGATGTCGACCAGCGCCGAAATCGGCCGCTGCCCGCTGCGCAGCAGCCGCTGCTGCATCCAGGCCGGGCTTGCTGCCCGCGCGTCGACATTGCGGATCACCCGGCCGGAAAAGCGACCGCACAGGTCACGTGCCTCGACCGATACCGGGAGGCGGTCCGAGTTGACCGCCGCGACCGGAGCGAACGAGGGCGCGTGCAGCGATGCCCCGGTGATGGCGGACACTTCACGTGCGACCCCGATCACGCTCAGGCAGTCGGCGCGGTTCGGCGTCAGCTTGATCGTGAGGACGTGATCGTCGAGTTCGAGCACTTCGCGGACGCTGCGTCCGGCCGGGACGTTGTCCGGCAGCAGCATCAGCCCCGAGTGATCCTCGGACAGACCGAGTTCCCGCGCCGAGCAGAGCATGCCCTGCGACTCGACCCCGCGCATCGTCGTGGTCCGGATTTTCAGCCCGCCGGGAAGCTCGGCGCCGGCCAGCGCGCACGGCACCTTCACTCCTGTCGCGACGTTCGGCGCGCCGCAGACGATGGTCAGCCGGGCCGGCTGGCCGACGTCCACCTCGCACACGGTGAGCTTGTCAGCGTTCGGGTGGCGGTCGACCTTCAGCACGTGGCCGACAACGACCGAGTGAAACGGTGGAGCCACCGCTCGACGCTCCTCGACTTCGAGACCTGCCATCGTCAGCCGGTCGGCGAGCGTCGCGCCATCGATCGACGGATCGGCGTAGCGCCTCAGCCACTGCTCGGATATATCCATTGCTCTAGTTGAATTGGCGGAGGAAGCGCAGATCTCCCTCGAAGAACACGCGCAGGTCGTCGACTCCGTAACGCAGCATCGTCAGCCGCTCGAGTCCGGACCCGAAAGCGAAGCCGATGTACCGCTCGGGGTCGAGACCGAAGTTGCGCACCACGGTCGGATGCACCTGTCCTGATCCGGAGATCTCGAGCCAGCGGCCCTTCCGCGGCCCGCTCGTGAACATCATGTCGATCTCGGCCGAGGGCTCGGTGAATGGAAAATACGACGGCCGGAAGCGCACAACGAGGTCGTCCGTCTCGAAGAAGCAGCGCAGGAAGTCGGTGTACACCGCCTTCAGATCGGCGAAGCTGACGTTCTCGTCGATCCACAGGCCTTCGACCTGGTGGAACATCGGCGAGTGCGTCGCATCACTGTCGACACGGTAGGTGCGCCCGAGGGCGATGACCTTGATCGGCGGCTTGTGCATGCGTGCGTAGCGCACCTGCATCGGGCTGGTGTGCGTGCGCAACAGCAGCGGCCGGCCGTCGCTGTCCTGCGCGTCGACATAGAACGTGTCCTGCATCGATCGTGCGGGATGGTTTTCCGGGCTGTTGAGCGCGGTGAAGTTGTACCAGTCGGTCTCGATCTCCGGGCCGTCGGCCACGTCAAACCCGATCGACGCGAAGATTTCCTCGATGCGCATCCAGGTGCGCATGACCGGATGGATGCCACCGGCGCTGCGCACGCGGCCCGGCAGGGTCACGTCGATCGCCTCCTGCGCGAGCCGTCCAGCGAGCTGCTCATCGGCGAGTTCGCGGCGGCGGGCTTCGAGCAGCGCTTCGATGGCCTCTTTCGCGCGGTTGATGCGCGCGCCCTGCTCCCGCTTCTGGTCCGCGGGCAGCCGGGCGAGCGCCTTCAGGCGCTCGGTGATGGCACCGGCCTTGCCAAGGTAGCGCGCCTTCTCGTTTTCGAGCGACGCCGGCTGCGTGGCAGCGGCGAAGGCGGCGCGGGCTTCATTGACGAGTTGGTCGAGTTCCATTTCTCGAACCCAAAAAAACGGGGCCCAACAGCAAGGCCCCGTTCCCATGGCAGCCGGTCGGTCGGACCGGCGACGCGTGCTCAGGCAGCGAGCGAGGCCTTGACCTTCTCGACGACAGCCGCAAACCCCGGCTTGTCGAGTACCGCCATGTCGGCCAGCACCTTGCGGTCGATGCCGATTTCGGCCTTGTTGAGCCCGTTGATGAACGCGCTGTAGGTGATGCCGTGCTCGCGCACGGCGGCGTTGATGCGGGCGATCCACAGCGTGCGGAACACGCGCTTCTTGTTGCGGCGGTCGCGGTAGGCGTACTGCCCTGCCTTCATCACCGCCTGTTTGGCGACGCGGAAGACGTTCTTGCGGCGGCGCGTGAAGCCGGTCGCCTGGGCCAGGACCTTCTTGTGCCGCGCGCGGGCGGTCACACCACGTTTGACTCGGGGCATGTTCGACCTCCGTTAGGCGTACGGCATCATGCGGCGCACCGACTTCACGTCGGCCTCGTGAATCTGCACGGGGCCGCGGAGATGGCGCTTCGCCTTGGTCGTCTTCTTGGTGAGGATGTGGCGCTTGAACGCCTGTCCCCGCTTGATCGAGCCGCTGGCGCGGACCTCGAAGCGCTTTGAGGCGCTCTTTTTCGTCTTCATCTTCGGCATCGTGGCCGTCCTTTCTTTATTGGATGGTCCCGGGCGCCCTCGCGGGTCTTTGAGCCTCGGACCACTTGTTGGGCCGCCTTGCGGCAGCCGTTCAGGTTTCCGCCATGAACGGCGGACACCGCATTACTACTTCTTCTTCTTCGGCGTCAGGATCATCACCATCTGCCGGCCTTCCAGCCGTGGCATCGACTCGACCTGCGCCAGCGCCACCAGGTCGTCCCGCACCCGTTCCAGGAGCTTGTAACCGAACTCCTGGTGCGCCATTTCGCGACCGCGGAACCGCAGCGTGATCTTGGCCTTGTCACCTTCCTCGAGGAAGCGCGTCAGATTGCGCAGCTTGGTCTGGTAGTCGTTCTCGTCCGTCTGCGGCCGGAACTTCACTTCCTTGACCTGCACCTGCTTCTGCTTGAGCTTGGCCTCGTGGGCCTTCTTCTGCTCCTGGTACTTGAACTTGCCGTAGTCCATCAGACGACAGACCGGCGGCACGGCCGTGGGAGCTATTTCGACCAGATCAACCTGGGCTTCCTCGGCGAGGCGAAACGCCTCGGCCAGCTTGACAATCCCGATGGCCTCGCCTTCGACTCCCGTGAGGCGGACTTCGGGTGCGCTGATTTCACCGTTGATCCGGTGCGATCTGTCCTGAGCGATGGTTGGCTTCTCCTGGCAACGAAATAATCAAGCCGTACCACCCACGTTGCGGCGTTCCGCAACGTCTGCGGACAGACGCTGCGCGAACGCGGACAACGGCATCACGCCGAGGTCCGCACCGCCGCGGGCACGTACGGCCACCCGCATCTCTTCCAAGCCTGCCTGCCTTTCCTTGTCCCCGACGACGAGGATGTACGGAATTTTCTGCAGGCTAAGCTGGCGGATTTTATAGGTGATCTTCTCGTTGCGCAAATCGCTGTCAACTCTAAAGCCTTGTTTTTTCAGCGTTTGCGCAACAGCTTCCGCATAGTCGGACTGCCCTTCCGAGATGTTGGCAATCGCGACCTGCACGGGCGCGAGCCACGGCGGCATCGCCCCGGCGTAGTTCTCGATCAGCATTCCGATGAAGCGCTCCATCGACCCGATGATGGCCCGATGCAGCATCACCGGCGTCTTGCGGCTGTTGTCCTCGGCGACGTACTCGGCGCCGAGCCGGCCCGGCATCTGGAAATCGACCTGCATCGTGCCGCACTGCCACTCGCGACCGATCGCGTCCTTCAGCGTGTATTCGATCTTCGGACCGTAGAACGCCCCGTCGCCCGGGGAAATCGAGAACTCGACCCCGGAGCGCCGGAGCGACTCCATGAGCGCCTCTTCGGCCTTGTCCCAGCTCTCGTCGGAGCCGATGCGCTGCGTCGGCCGCGTCGAGACCTTGTAGAGGATGTGCTCGAAACCGAAATCGCGGTAGACCTTCTGCAGCAGCGCCGTATACGCCACGCACTCGTCGAGGATCTGCCCCTCGGTGCAGAAGATGTGGCCGTCGTCCTGCGTGAAGCCACGCACCCGCATCATGCCGTGCAGCGCGCCCGACGGTTCGTTGCGGTGGCAGGCGCCGAACTCGCCGTAGCGCAGCGGCAGTTCGCGATAGCTGTGCAAATTGGCGTTGTAGATCTGGATGTGCCCGGGGCAGTTCATCGGCTTCAGCGCGTAGTACCGGTTCTCCGACTCGGTCGTGAACATGTTTTCGCGGTACTTCTCCCAGTGGCCCGACTTCTCCCACAGCGAGCGGTCGAGGATCTGCGGCGCCTTGACTTCCTGGTAGCCGTTGTCGCGGTAGACACCGCGCATGTACTGCTCGACCGCCTGCCAGATCGCCCAGCCCTTCGGGTGCCAGAAGATGAGCCCCGGCGCCTCTTCCTGGAAGTGGAAGAGATCGAGCTCGCGGCCCAGCTTGCGGTGGTCGCGGCGCTCGGCCTCCTCGAGCATCTTCAGGTAGGCGTCCTGGTCTTCCTTCTTCGCCCAGGCCGTGCCGTAGATGCGCTGCAGCTGCTCGTTGGCGCTGTCGCCGCGCCAGTAGGCGCCGGCGACCTTCATCAGCTTGAAGACTTTGAGCTTGCCCGTCGAAGGCACGTGCGGCCCACGGCAGAGATCGATGAACTTCCCCTCGCGATAGAGCGAGATGTCCTCGTTGGCCGGAATCGACGCAATGATCTCGGCCTTGTATTTCTCGCCGATCGACTCGAAGAACCTGACCGCGTCGTCGCGCTTCCACACTTCGCGCACGACCGGCTCGTCCTTTTTCACCAGCTCGGCCATCTTCTTCTCGATCGCTTCGAGATCCTCGGGCGTGAAACCGCGCGGGAATGAGAAGTCGTAGTAGAAGCCGTTGTCGATGACGGGACCGATCGTGACCTGCGCCTCCGGGAACAGCTCCTTCACGGCGTAGGCCAGCAGGTGCGCCGTCGAATGGCGCAGCACCTCGAGGCCATCAGCGTCGCGGTCGGTGACGATCGCCACCTCAGCGTCGCGGTCGATCGTGAACGACGTGTCGACCAGCTTGCCATCGACGCGCCCGGCCAGGGCCGCCTTCGCCAGACCGGGACCGATCGCTGCGGCGACGTCCGCTACACGCACCGGCGCGTCGAACGCGCGCCGCGAACCATCAGGTAATCGGATCGAGACCATCGGAATCTCCAAGCGAAAAAAAAGTGCGGGCGAGCCGCACTTTTTCGAAAGGCGCACTCGTCCCCGGGATCAGCTGTCCGTGAATCGAGTTCGAAGCATTTCTCCGTGCCCTTTCGTTGTCTGGAGAAGCTGGTAGGCGCGATTGGACTCGAACCAACGACCCCCACCATGTCAAGGTGGTGCTCTAACCAGCTGAGCTACGCGCCTGGAAGGATCGAAGTATATCAGCGCCCTGCAGTGGAACTTCGGCACTGACGATTGCCCGGATTGACACCTCGGCTGCGGATGCCCAACATGAGAATTGGCGCCGGCTCCAGGTTGCTGTAAGCGCGGCGTCATCGGCGCCGATCAGACTGCCGCCGTTTTCGTCAATCTCTCTTGAACCATGTCCAGGTCGGACGGCACCCCGCGCAATGCTCCGGACACCGCGAGCGCGCCCGAGCCTCGCCTCAGCGTCGGACTGGCGCATTCGCCGGCCGACATCGAGGATGCTCAGCGCCTGCGCTACAAGGTCTTTGTCGAGGAAATGGGTGCCAAGGTCGGCGACGCGACGACTGGCGTCGACACCGACGAATTCGATCCGTACTGCGATCACCTGATCGTCCGCGACCTCGACACGCTGCATATCGTCGGCACCTACCGCATCCTGCCGCCGCACAAGGCGCGCGAACTGGGGCGGCTCTACTCCGATGGCGAGTTTGACCTCTCGCGCCTGCATCACATCGCGCCGACGATGGTCGAGGTCGGACGGTCCTGCGTGCACCGCGACTACCGCTCCGGCAGCACTATCTTGCTGCTGTGGGCCGGCATGGCGCACTACATGAAGGCGGGCGGATACAACCACCTGATCGGCTGCGCCAGTGTGTCGCTCGCCGACGGTGGCGCAACGGCAGCGCGCGTTCGACTCGACCTGCAGAAGTACCTGACCGATCCCGAGTACCGGGTCTTTCCGCACCTGCCTTTTCCGTTCGAGCGCATAACGCCGTCCGCTGCCAGCGAGATGCCGCCGCTGCTCAAGGGGTATCTCAGGATCGGCTCGCGCATCTGTGGCGAACCGGCGTGGGATCCGGACTTCAACACGGCCGACTTCCTGGTGTGGCTGTCGCTGGCGAACCTGCATGCACGCTACGCCCGCCACTTCGAACTGCTCGCCGCACAGGGTGATGCGGCGGAAAAGGCCTTCCCGCTCGACTGAGCGCCGGGCTTCAGCGGCGCCGCACCGCTATCACGCCGTTCACTTCGCGCAGCAGCGCGCCGACCCGCGCAATATCGCCGGCATTCCGCACCTCGGCCGTGAAGCCCATGCGCGCCTCGCCGCGCTGGCTCTGCGTGCTCACGCCGATGACGTTGATCTTCTCGCGCGAAAAGATTTCCGAGATATCGCGCAGCAGTCCCTGCCGGTCCTGAGCGATGATCAGCATCTCGACCGGATAGACCGCATCGGCCTGCCGGCCCCAGGCAACCTCGACCACGCGTTCCGGCTGGCGCTGGATCAGCGCCTGCAGATTCGAGCAGTTGGCACGATGGATCGAAACGCCACGGCCGCGGGTGACATAGCCGCCGATCTCGTCCGGAGGCGCAGGCCGGCAGCACCGCGCCAGCTGCGTCAGCAGCGAATCGACGCCCACCACTAGGACCTTGCCGCGACCCGCCGGCGCCTCGTGCGGCTTCCCGGCAGGAAGATGGGGTGTTACTTCCTCCGGCTGCGGTGACGGCGCCAGGGCCTGCTCGATCGAGCGGATGCTGAACTCTTCCTTGGTCGCCGCCGCGCAGAGATCATCGACCGTGTCGAAGCCCAGCCGATGCGCAAGATCATCGAGCTTGGTCGCCGTCCTGCCGAGCCGCTGCAGTTCCTTCTGCACGATCTCCCGGCCCGCCGTGACGGCCTGCTCGAATTCCAGCGCGTTGAACCACTGGCGAACCTTGGCCTTCGAACGCGCACTCTGCAGGTAACCCAGTTCGGCATTGAGCCAGTCACGGCTCGGCCCGCCGGTCTTCGCGGACATGATCTCGACGGTCTGGCCGGTCGCGAGCGGCGTGTTGAGCGGCACCATGACCCCGTCGACGCGCGCGCCTCGGCAGCGGTGACCGAGTTCGGAGTGGATGTGATAGGCGAAGTCGATCGGCGTGCCGCCGGCCGGCAGTTCGACCACGCGAGCCTGCGGTGTCAGCACGTAGATGCGCTCCTCGCGCACCGGTCCGCTCGCGGGCGGGGCGTCCACCTCGGCGCGCCACGCCAGCAGCTGGCGCAGCCATGCCACGCGCTGCTCGTCGTCCCTCCCCTTGCCGCCCTCCTTGTACTTCCAGTGGGCCGCGACCCCGAGTTCCGCGTGCTCGTGCATCCGGCGCGTGCGGATCTGGACCTCGAGCGTGCGCCCGGCGTCGTCACCCACGACTGTATGCAGCGACTGGTAACCGTTGGGTTTCGGACGCGCGATGTAATCGTCGTACTCGGACTCGACCGGCGTCCAGGTCGAATGAACCAGCGCCAGCACCTGGTAGCACTGCGGAACTTCATCGACAATGACGCGCAGCCCGCGCACGTCGTACACCTGCTCGAAGGCGTACCCCTTGGTGCGCATCTTGTTCCAGATGCTGAAGATGTGTTTGGGCCGACCGGTGATCTCGGCGCGCAGCCCGGCCTCCGCGACGAGCGCGCGCAGCCGCACCAGCGCCTCTTCGATGAACGACTCGCGCTCCGAGCGCTTTTCATCGAGCAGGCGGGCGACCGACTTGTAGGTCTCGGGCTCGAGGAAGCGGAACGACAGGTCCTCGAGCTCCCATTTCAGCTGCCAGATGCCGAGCCGGTTCGCGAGCGGCGCGTACAGGTCCAGCGTCTCGCGCGCGATCGGCTCGGCCCCGGGCCGCTTGCTCAGCGCGTAGTAGCGCAGCGTCTGCAGCCGCGATGCCAGCCGCAGCAGCACGACGCGCAGGTCGTTCGCCATCGCGAGCAGCATGCGGCGCAGCGCCTCGGCCTGGTCGGCCGGATTCCCGCGGCCGCGAGCTTCCTCGCGCGCGCGCGTCAGCTCCGACAGGCGCATCAGCTGCCGCAGGTCGGCGACCAGCTGCGCGATCGCCGCGCCGAAGCGTGCACGCAGCCACTCCTCCGGCTCGCGCAGCACGTCGTAGACCCCGAAGAGCTGTGCGGCCACGATCAGATCGGGATCGGGGCGCAGGGTCGCCACGATCGCCGCAATGCCGTCCGCGTGGGCGGCAAACGACTCGCCGGTCCGCAGTTCCTTGCCGGCATAGAGCGGCTGCACCAGCGCGCGCGTGGCCGCCGGATCCTGCGCCGCCGCGGCCGCCGTCTCGCTCTCGATCGCCCCCGCATTCATGGGTCCGATTATCCCGCGCGGGCCGCGCGACCGTTGCGGCACAATCTTCCGATGCTCAAAGGCCTGATCGGACGATTCGCGCGGACGCCGGCATCGATCCCGGACGAGCTCTGGAAATCGACACTGCGCGCGGTTCCGTTCCTGGCACGGCTGAACGGCGACGAGCGCGCACGCCTGCGCTCGCTGGCCGAACGGCTGCTCACCGAAAAGGAGATGGCCGGTGCCGCCGGACTCGAACTCACCGCCGAAATGCAGGTTCATATCGCGGCGCAGGCCTCCCTGCCGATTCTCAATCTGGGTTTCGAGTGGTATCGCGGCTGGTCGAGCATCGTCGTGTACCCGAACGAGTTCCTCGTGCCGCGCAGCGTCACCGACGACGCCGGGGTCGTGCACGAATACACCGAGCCCATTTCCGGCGAAGCCTGGGACGGCGGGCCGCTGCTGCTGTCATGGGAGGACGCGCAGCTGTCGAACGCGACCGACGGCGCCGCCTATTCGGTCGTGATCCACGAGTTCACGCACAAGATCGACCTTCTGAACGGCGACGCCGACGGCATCCCGCCGTTCGCGCCGGCGCTGCACCCGAACATCGGCGCAGCCATCTGGCAGGCGACGCTGCAGGACGCGCACGAGACCTTCATCGCGGAACTCGAACTCGTCGAGAGCGAGCTTCCGGCGGACGTGGACCCGGACTCCGGCGACGCGGATCGCTACTACGCGCACTTGCCGCTCGACCCCTATGCGGCGCAGGACGCGGGTGAATTCTTCGCGGTTTCGTCCGAGACCTTCTTCGTCGAACCCGCGCGCCTGCAGGCCGCATTCCCGCGCTGGTACGCCCTGCTCGCCAAGTTCTTCCGTCAGGACCCGCTGGCGCCGTGAAGAATCTGCTGATCGTCTATCACTCGATGACCGGCGCCGCCGAGCAGCTGGCGCAGGCTGCGGCCGCCGGGGCTGCAACGGAATCCGGCGTGAAGACACGGATGCTGCGTGCGCGGGGCACCGATGTCGCCGACGTGCTGACGGCCGACGGATATCTCTTCGCGACTCCCGAAAACCTGGCGACGATGGCCGGGCTGATGAAGGACTTCTTCGACCGCATCTACTATCCGGCGCTCGATCGCATCAACGGTCGGCCCTGGGCCGCGATCGTCGCCGCCGGCACGGACGGCACCGGCGCGGCGCGCCAGCTGCAGCGCATCGCCACCGGACTGCGGCTGCGCGAGGTCGCGCCGCCGCTGATCCTGCGCAACGGCGCGCAGACGCCGGAGGCGATCCTCGCGCCCAAGCACGTGCCACCCGACGACCTGGCGCAGGCGCGCGACCTCGGCGCGGCGCTGGCCGCGGGCCTCGCCGCCGGGATCTTCTAGCCCGCTCCGCCCAGCAGGAAGTCGCGCACCGGTTGGATCTCCTGCGCCGGCATGAAGGTCGGCGCGTGTCCGACGCCCGGTATTTCGACCACGCGTGGCCGTGGCCCGCGTGCCGCCATCTCGGCCGCGGTTTCCGCTGTCAGCAGATCGGACTGCGCGCCGCGGACTAACAGCGTGCGCGCCTTGATGCGGTCGTACAGTGCCCAGGTCGCGGCCTCACCGGCAGCGGCTGCCTGCGGCGTCGTATTCCGGAACGGCACTGCGATCGCCGGGTCATAGCGGAACGCGAGGCGCCCGCCGACGTCGTGCAGGGTCGGCGCCACCAGCTCGGTCCAGTCGGCCCGTGTCTTCAGCCCGAACGGCGCGGCGGCGACCGACACGTAGTCCACGGCCTCGTCGAGATCCGCGAACGAAACCGGCTGCCCGACGTAGCTGCCGATGCGCGCGATCGCGGCCGGCCCCAGCCGCGGGCCGACGTCGTTGATCACCAGTTGCCGGATCGGCGCTCCCGTCTGGCCAGCGACCGCGATGCCGATCAATCCCCCCATCGAGGTGCCGACCCAGTCGACGCGCTCGACATCGAGCCGCGCGATAAGCGCCACCATGTCCGACACGTACTGCGGGATCGCGTAGTACGCCGGATCCCGCAGCCAGTCGCTCTGGCCACGGCCCACGACGTCAGGACAGACGACGCGATACCGGTCGGCCAGCGCGCGTGCGAGCCGATCGAAGTCGCGGCCCAGCCGCGTCAGCCCGTGAACACACATCAGCACGTCGGGGTTGTGCGGATCGCCCCACTCCACGTAGGCCATGCGATGGAAGCCTGCCGGGCTGAGGCAGTCGACGTGGGACGAGCGGGGTTCCATGAGACGGGACCTGGGGCGTGACGTAGGCGAGGCATTGTAGTCAGCGCCGGTGGCATACTCGTCGCGATCCAAGGGAGGCGAACATGCTCAAGGGCAAGACGGCATTGGTGACCGGCTCCACCAGCGGCATCGGACTGGCTATAGCGAAGGCGCTCGCGGCGCAGGGAGCGAATATCGTCGTCAACGGCTTCGGCGAACCACCCGCGATCGAAGCGGCGCAGAAGGAACTGCAGAGCCACGGCGTGCGCACGCTCTACCACGGCGCCGACATGAGCAAGCCGGCCGAGATCGAGCAGATGTTCCGCGCGGCCGAAACCGGGTTCGGCCGAGTCGACATCCTCGTCAACAACGCCGGCATCCAGCACGTGGCACCCGTGGACGATTTTCCGGTCGAACGCTGGGACGCCATCATCGCAATCAACCTGACCTCCGCGTTCCATACCACCCGGCTTGGTCTGCCGAAAATGAAGCAGGCCAACTGGGGCCGCATCATCAATGTCGCTTCGGTTCATGGCCTGGTCGCCTCGGCCGAGAAGTCGGCCTACGTCGCCGCCAAGCACGGCATCATCGGCCTTACCAAGGCAGTGGCACTCGAAACCGCGACCACCGGCGTCACCTGCAACGCGATCTGTCCCGGCTGGGTGCTGACGCCGCTGGTGCAGAAGCAGGTTGACGCCCGCGCCGCGCGCGACAGCCTGAGTCAGGAGGACGCGAAGAAATCGCTGCTCGGCGAAAAGCAGCCGTCGATGCAGTTCGTGACGACGGAGCAACTCGCTGGGCTGGTGATGTTCATGTGCTCACCCGCGGCCGACCAGATCCGGGGCGTGGCCTACAACGTCGACGGCGGCTGGGTAGCGCAGTAGCCGCCCGGCTGCTGCGCGCTACTCAGGCGCGCGGCCGCCCGACGACCCGGCGACCAGTTGCACCGGAGCCGTCCCCTCGTCATTTACCAGGAACGGCGGGAGCGGCGCCCGCACCGGCTGCGTGACATCGGTCTCCAGCCGCGGCGCTCCCGGGGCTGTCGCAGAGTCACGCCAGGTCGGGTCCGGGATCTCGGAAAAAACCTGCTTGAGCCGCGCACCCCAGGTGTTGCGGATCATGCTCATGTACTGGTTCGAGCCGTCGATCTGCACGAATTTCGTGACTCGCAGCGAATCCGCCTCGTAGACCAGCAGGTCGAGCGGCAGTCCGACCGAGATGTTGGAGCGCAGCGTCGAGTCCATCGAGATCAGCGCGCATTTGGCTCCCTCGTCGAGCGGCGTCGCGGGCTGGATCACGCGGTCGATGATCGGCTTGCCGTACTTCGCTTCGCCGACCTGAAAGTACGGATTCTCGTGCGTCGCCTCGATGAAGTTGCCCGCCGAATAGACCTGGAACAGCCGCAGGCCCTCGCCGCGGATCTGGCCGCCGAGGATGAAGTTCGCGTTGAATTCGATGCCGAACTCCTTCAGGGAGGCGGCGTCGCGCTCGTGCACCTCGCGGATCGCGTCGCCCAGGATGCGCACCGCGTGGAACATCGTCTTGACGTTCCAGACGCTCGCATCGGTCGGGCTGATGCGCTCGCACAGGATCTGCCGCACGGCCTGGGTGACCGCCAGGTTGCCTGCCGACATCAGCACCATCACGCGCTCGCCGGGATGCTCGAACACCGTCATCTTGCGGAAGGTCGAGATCTGGTCGACGCCGGCATTCGTGCGCGAGTCGCTCAGGAACACCAGTCCGGCATCGAGCCGCATTGCCACGCAGTAGGTCATGGTTGCGCCTGTTCGCTCTGCTCGGCCGCGAATGGAAACGGCCGGATGTTAACCCGCACGTCCAGCGATTCCTCGCCGCCGCCGACGCGCACGCCGCGGACCGGACCGGCCGACGCGTAGTCGCGACCCACGGCCAGCCGGCACAGGTGATCGGACGCGAACACGCGGTGCGTGACATCGATGCTGACCCACCCCTGGTCCGCGAGAAAGACATCGGCCCACGCATGACTGGCCGCATGCGGCGCGTCACCTGGGTGCACGTAGCCGGAGACATAGCGCGCCGGCAGGTCGCGCAGGCGGCAGCATGCGATGAAAAGGTGCGCATGATCCTGGCAGACGCCCCGCCCCAGCGCCAGCGCCTCGCGCGCCGTGCTCGTCACTTCGGTGGTGCCGGGCTGGTAGGCCACTGCGTCGCACACGCGATGCGCGAGTTCAAGCAGCCCGCCCGCATCCGGACGCCGCAATTCCGTCTGCGCGAACTCGGCGACGGCGGCGTCGGGTTCGGTCAGCGGCGTGTGCGCGAGGAACGATGCCGGCGGGACGCCGCCCTCGATCTCGTCGAGCCGTCCGCTTTGCAGCGGGTCGACTTCCACCTCGCCGCGCGCCTCGATGTGCACGTCACTGTGCGCCTCGGTCATCGTCAGCGTGTGCGTGAGGTTGCCGTAGGTGTCGGTGGCTGGCGTCAGCACCGCCGGCGCATGCAGGCGCCAGCGCAAGGTGCGCTGGTGCGGCTCCGCGCGCGGCGTCAGACGCAGCTGCTGGATCGAGTAGACCACGGGCGCCGTGTAGCGGTACACGGTGCGATGCAGGATCGACAGCCGCATCAGGCTGCCTGCAGCGGCACCAGGAAATCCTGGCTGATGCGGCCGCCGAGGTCGTTGATGCGATCGAGGAAACGTGTCAGGTAGGGGTGCAGTCCCTGCGCGAGGATGTCCTCGATGCGCCCATAGCGCAGTTCCGCGCGCAGCAGTCCCGCGCGCCGCTCGGTCTCGTCAGAGCGGCTGTTGCGCACCATTTCGAGGTTCACGCTCACCTCATTCAGGCACGCCAGCAGCGAACGCGGCATGTCGCCGCGCAGCACCAGCAGCGCCGCCACGCGCGACGGCGTGATCACGTCGCGGTAGACCTTGCGGTAGATCTCGAACGCCGACACGGAACGCAGAATCGCCGCCCAGTGATAGAAGTCGAGGTGCGAGTCGTGCGACTCGTCGCCGGAGGCCGCGGCCAACGGCCCGGGCAGCTCGGCTCCATGGAACTTGACGTCGAGCAGCCGCGCCGTGTTGTCCGCGCGCTCCAGGAACGTGCCGAGGCGGATGAAGTAGAAGGCTTCGTCCTTCAGCATCGTGCCGATCGTGACGCCGCGCGACAGATGCGACCGGAACTTGACCCACTCGAAGAACTCCTGTGGGTCGCGCTCGAGCAGCCGTTCCCGCAGCAGCTTCTGCAGGCCCAGCCAGGTGTCGTTGTGCGTCTCCCACACCTCCGTCGTCAGCGATCCGCGCACCGCACGCGCGTTCTCGCGCGCCGCCTGCAGGCAGCAGTAGATCGACGACGTGTTGTCGGGGTCGCGCACCATGAAGTCGATGACTTCCCGCCGCGACAGCAGCGGATACTTGGCGTCGAACTGCGGCAGCAGCTCGGAGATGCTCAGCATTGCACGCCATCCGCTCTCGGCGGCCCGCGCCGACTGAGGCAGCAGGCTGGTCGAGAGGTTGACGTCCAGCATGCGTGCAGTGTTCTCGGCGCGCTCGATGTAGCGCGCCATCCAGTAGAGGTGGTCCGCGGTGCGGCTAAGCACGATCGGCGCTCCAGACGTTCAACCGGTCGCGTCCGCCGTCCTTGGCGCCGTAGAGCGCCTCGTCGGCACGCCGCACCAGCTCGCTGGAGTCACCGAAGTCTGCCGATTCACACAGTCCGACGCTCAGCGTCACCGTCAGGCCCTCACCGATCTGGCCCCAGGGCATGCTGCGCACCGCCTGCAGGATGCGCTCGATGACCGTGAGCGCCGCTCCACCCTCGCTGTCCGCCAGCAGCAGCGCGAACTCGTCGCCGCCGAGGCGCGCCGCGAAGTCCATGTCGCGCAGGTTGCCGCGGATGACGCTGCCCAGTTGCCGCAGGACGACGTCGCCGGTCAGGTGGGAGTAGGTGTCGTTGATCTGCTTGAAGCCGTCGATGTCGGCCACGACGAGGCCGAAGCGCAGCTGGCCGGCGCGCGCACGGCTGCACCAGTTTTCGAGCTCCTTCGTGAACGCGCGGCGGTTGGCAAGTCCCGTCAGCTCGTCTTCCAGCGCCAGCCGTTCCAGCCGCGTGCGCGACTTTTCGAGGTGTTCGGCGCGCGCATGCAATGCGGCGGTCTGCGAGCGCAGCTTGACGAGTTCGGCGCGCGCTTCGTGCAGCCGGGCGCGCTGTGTCGACAGCTTTCCGTCCAGGCGTACCTTCACCTCGACAAAGCGCTTGTGGTGGAACAGCGCCCGCTGGTGGTCGCCGCGCGCCTCATAGAGTGCCGACAGCCGTTCGTGCATGTCGGCCAGCCGCCTGAGATCGCCCAGCTCCTCGGCCTGCAGGAACGCCGGGCGCAGCACGGCGATGCCATCGGCCTCCCGCCCGGCGGCGATCAGGTGATAACCCTGTTCAAGCCGGGCCTGCACTTCGCGCAGGCGAAAGCCTCCGCGCGCCGCTTCGAGTACCGCCTCTTCGAGGTCGGCCAGGCCGCCCACGAAGTTCCCGAGCCAGCAGCGAGCGGCGCCGCGCTGAGTGCGGGCCGCGATCGTGGTCGAACGGTCGGTCGTGCCCGACAGCAGTTCGAGCGCGACGTCGAAGTGTTCCTCGCCCTCGCTCATGCGACGCGTGACCGTGGCGGCGTCGCCCGCGAGCGCGGCCTTCAGCCCCTCGTTGACGTCGACGAGCCCGAACTGCAGCACGACCATGCCTTCGTCCGCAGCCGTGCCGGACGGCAGCTCCAGGGCCGAGCGCAGGCACTCGCGCGCGGCGCTGAAGTCGCCGAGAGCGGTGTGCACGCTGGACGTCTGGACCAGCGCACGGCGCACGGCGGCATGGTCCTGGTGCTGGCGCGCGAGCCGCTCCGCCTGGGCGAAGCCGTCGAGCGCCTCGGGGTACTCACCGAGTTCGCTGCAGGCCGCCGCGAGCTGCATGATGACCTGGCACTGCGCCGAGACGTCATTCTGCGCCCGGTAGATGTGCTCGGCGTGGGACAGCTGCCGGATCGCGCCGGACCAGTCGCCCGTCTGCGCCAGCGCCGCGCCGACGACGAAGTGGGCCCGTGCGATCAGCGATTCGGCGCCGCGCGCCCGCGCCACGCTCTGCGCTCGCAGTGCGAACACCACCGCGTCGTGCGGATCGGTGTTGAGCAGCCGTTCGGCCCGGTCGATGAGGGCGTGCGGGTCGATCTGATCCGTGGCCCGGCGGGCGTTGGCTTCGTTGCCGAAGGATTCGCTGTTGAGTTGCTGCTCAGGACCGCGCTTCATCGTTCCAGTACCCAGGTGTCCTTGGTGCCGCCGCCCTGTGAGGAATTGACGACAAGTGAGCCTTCGCGCAGCGCCACGCGGCACAGGCCGCCCGGCACCAACGTCACGTTGGTGCCGGACAGCACGAACGGCCGCAGGTCGATGTGGCGCGGTGCGATGCCGCTCTGCACGTAGGTCGGGCAGGTCGACAGCGCGAGCGTCGGCTGCGCGACGTAGTTCGCCGGGCTGGCGCGCAGCAGCGACGCGAAGGTATCGATCTCGGCGCGCGTGGCCGCAGGGCCGACCAGCATGCCGTAGCCGCCGGCGCCGTGCACCTCCTTGACCACCAGTTCGGGCAGGTGCGCCAGCGTGTACTCCAGGTCCTCGGTCCGCCGGCAGCGGTAGGTCGGCACGTTGTTCAGGATCGGCTTCTCTCCAAGGTAGAAGTCGATCATGTCGGGCACGTAGGAGTAGATCGACTTGTCGTCGGCGATGCCGGTGCCGATCGCGTTCGCGAGCGTGACGCGCCCGGCCCTGTAGACCGTCAGCAGACCGGGCACGCCGAGCTGCGAGTCGGGACGGAACACGAGCGGATCGATGAAGTCATCGTCGATGCGGCGGTAGATGACATCGA
The DNA here is from genome assembly GCA_035429805.1 of Burkholderiaceae bacterium. Lineage (GTDB taxonomy): Bacteria > Pseudomonadota > Gammaproteobacteria > Burkholderiales > Burkholderiaceae_F > JALORV01. Next base: position 23,805 of record DAOMFL010000002.1, on the reverse strand, counting down.
CCCGCTGCGGACCGCGTGTGGTGCGCATGTAGACGTTGCTGTCCTGCACGTACAGGTCCTGACCCTCGACCAGTTCGATGCCCATCTGCTGCGCCAGGAAGGCGTGCTCGAAGTATGCCGAGTTGTACATCCCCGGCGTCAGCAGCACGACGACCGGATCGTCGACGCCGTGCGGAGCGACTGATCGCAGGTTTTCCAGCAGCAGGTCGGGATAGTGCGCGACCGGCGCGACGCGATTGCGGACGAACAGGTCCGGGAACAGCCGCATCATCATCTTGCGGTTCTCGAGCATGTACGAGACCCCGCTCGGCACCCGCAGGTTGTCTTCCAGCACGTAGAACTCGCCGGCCCCCGCACGCACCACGTCGATGCCGGCGATGTGTGTGTAGATGTCGCTCGCGACATCGACCCCGTGCATTTCGGGCCGGTACTGGGAGTTGCGGAAGATCTCGTCCCCGGGGATGCGGCCGGCGCGGACGATCTCCTGGCCATGGTAGATGTCGTGGAGGTAGCGGTTCAGCGCACGCACGCGCTGGCGCAGGCCCGCTTCCAGTTGCCGCCACTCCGCGACCGGGATCACGCGCGGAACGACGTCGAAGGGGATCAGCCGCTCGGTGCCGCTGCCCTCTTCGTCCTTCTCGCCGTAGACCGCGAACGTGATGCCGACGCGCCGGAAGACGAGGTCGGCCTCGGCCCGCTTGTTGCGCATCGTTTCGGCGCTCTGCTCCGAGAGCCAGCGCTCGAACTCGCGGTAGTGCTCGCGCACCGCCCCGTCCGCGCCGAACATCTCGTCAAACGGCTTGCTCATCCTGCGCCCTGAAGGTTCGTCTCCGGACTGGCGCCCTTCGACCCAGCGCCGAGCCAGTCTAGCAAGATGTACACCAGTCGCCGCCATTACGGCATCCCGAAAAATGGCTCGCGGGCCTCCCCTTCTTCGGCGGCTTCGTCGTCACTTTCCGGGCGCAGCGCGCGCCCCGCGCCGGGGCGGTTATGCCAGTAGCGCACCGCTGTGGCGCGCCAGGACCGCTGCTGCACTCCCCCGTCGGCCGCGAAACGCCATTGCGTCGCCCCCGCATGGTCGGTGCGCACGAACTCGGCCGCGCGGGCCGTGTAACGGGCCGCGACGTCGGGATCCGGATGACCGAAGCGGTTGCGGTAGCCCGCCTGCGCCACTGCCAGCGCGGGCCGCACCTGGTCCAGGAAGGCCGCGCTCGATGAGGACCGGCTGCCGTGGTGGGGCACCATCAGCCAGCGCGCTGTCAGTGCCGGTTCGCGCCCGATCAGCGCGGCCTCTTCACGCGCCGGCAGATCGCCCGTCAGCAGCACGTTGAGGGATCCGAGCTGCGCCAGTACGACGCAGCTCATCGCATTGGTCGACAGGCGCCGCCCGTAGTCGGCCGCGGCGGGATGGAGCACGGAGAGCTGCAGTTCACCCGACCCGAACTGCAGTCCCGCGACACAGCGCTCGGCCGTGGCACCGGCGAGGACCGGGTGTCCCGGCGGGATCGACGTGAGCAGACGCCGGACCTCGATGCCCCGCAGTACCGAAGCCGTCCCGCCGGAGTGGTCCTGGTCCAGATGCGAGACGACGACCCCGTCGAGTGCCGCAATGCCGCGGCTGCGCAGGTACGGCAGCACGACGCGTTCGCCGGCATCCGAGTCCTGTGAATAGCGCGGTCCGGTGTCGTACAGCCACGCATGCTCCCGCGTCTGCAGCACGACCGCGGAGCCTTGCCCGACGTCAAGCGCGGTGATCCACAGTGCACCGTCGGCCGGACGTTCCGGCGGCCAGAGGAAGAGTGGCAGCAACGCGACCGCGCCCAGGCCACGCGCCGGCCAGCCGGGGGGCGCAAGCAGCCAGACCACGCCGGCGATCGCCAGCATCAGCACTCCGGTGGGCGGCGCCGGCACGGGCACCGCAGCCCAGGTCAAGGACACCATCGCCGACAGGGCCGCCGCCACGGCCGCAAACACCGCGTTGGCCGCCGTGAGCAGCGGCACCGCAAGCCACGCGACCGGCTCCGGCAGCGCTGCGGCACCGGCGCCGAGCAGTGCCAGCGGCGTGACAATCCAGCTGACAGCCGGGATCGCGATGGCGTTCGCCAGCGGCGCGACCAGCGACACCTGCTGGAACAACGCCACGGTCGCCGGTATCAGGGCCAGTGTGACCGCGATCTGCACGCGCGCAGCTGTCTTAAGCGCGCCCATGCCGAAAACCCGCGATTGCTGCGTCGGCCGCCCGTGCACGACCCATACGATCGCCGCGACGGCGCCGAACGACAGCCAGAATCCGGGCGCGGTGACCGCCCATGGATCGAAGATGCAGACGGCCACCGTGGCGAGCGCGAGCGCACCGACCGGCGTGACACGACGTCGTGCCAGCCATGCTGCCGCAACGGCCGCGAGCATCAGCACCGTGCGCTGCGCCGGCACGCCCCAGCCTGCCAGCAGCGCGTAGAGGAACGCCGCGATGACGGCGGCGGCAATGCCGGCCGTCTGCGCAGGCGCCCGGCGCAGCAGCGCGGGTATCCGCCGCCAGGCCGCGCCGGCAAGACCGCCGATCAGGGCCGCGATCATCGTGATGTGCAGCCCGGAGATGCTGACCAGATGCGAGATCCCGGTGCGGTTGAACAGCGTCCAGTCGGCGTCGGAAATCGCGCGCTGGTCGCCGAGCACGAGCGCGACCAGCACGCCGCCGTAGCGATCGTCGCGCACGTGGACCAGCAGACGGTCTCGCAGCCAGGCACGTCCCCGCTCGACCGCCGTCTGCGGCGTCCACACCATCGCCTGCAGCCGCTGCGGCGCGTCGCCCGGACCGGGCCGGACGTAGCCGCTTGCGCGCAGATTGCGTTCCAGCATCCAGGCTTCGAAGTCGAAGCCGCCGGGGTTCATCGCACCGTGCGGCCGGCGCAGTCGCACGACGAAGCGCCAGCGCTCCCCCGGCCGCACGGGTTCGCCCTGCACATACCAGCCGAGCAGCACGCGGTCGGGCACGCGGACATCCGCGGGTCGCTGCTCGACGTCGAACTCGAAGCGCACGCCGCGCTCGAGCCGCACCGGCAGGCTGGTGACGACGCCCGTGACGACGACATCGCGGCCCTCGTCGGCGAACGGCAGCGCGTCGGCCATGCGCAGCTGCGCCCGGCCGCCCGCATAGGTGGCGCCGAGCAGGAATGCCGCCACGCATGCCAGTGCAACGGCCACCGCGTCGGGTCCGTGCACGCGCAAGCTGGCCACTCCGAGCGCGATCGCCGCCGCGACCCCGCCCGCCAGCACCGGCACCGACGGCAGCTCGGCCTGCCCTTGCAGCGCGCAGACGCCGAGCACGAACGCGGCGAGCGGCGCGACCGACATCGTTCAGCGTTCGTCCTGCAGCAACGCCGCGAGACGTGGCAGCGCCGCGACGGCGTTGCACCGGTTCGCCCGCGCCAGCGTTGCGGTGTCCGTCGCGCGCAGCTCCGCGAGCTGCCGTGCGATGCGCGCCAGGTCGGCCGGTTCGGTCCGCTCCACACCCTGCGGCGTGCGGCGCCACTCCGGCGCGATGTAAGGCGCGTCGGTCTCGAGGACCAGCGAATCTTCCGGCAGCCCGGCCGCGTGCCTGCGGATGCGCTCCGACCCACTGTAGGTCAGCGAACCACCGAACCCGAGCTTGAAGCCGCGCGCAATGAACTGGTCGGCCTGCTGCGCGCTGCCGTTGAAGGCATGGACGATTCCGCCGGGCACGTCGATCCGGCGCAGGTGCTTGAGCAGCAGGTCCGACGAGCGCCGCACGTGCACGATGACCGGCAGGTCGAAGTCGCGCGCGATGCGCAGCTGCTCCCGGAAGAACTGCTCCTGCCGCGGCACGTCACCGGGCTCGAAGCAGTCGATGCCGATCTCGCCGACGGCGACGAAGCGTGAATCGCTGCGCGCCTCGCGCACGGCATCGCGCAGTCGTTCGAGGTCGCCTTCGGGTACGCCGTCGATCCAGAGCGGATGCAGCCCGAGCGCGTAAGCGAGGCCGTGGCGCGCGGCGATTGCGCTCGCCTTGGCGCGATCGTTGACATGGCCGGTCGGGATCACCAGCATCGACACACCTGCCGCCCGCGCCCGGCCGACCACGGCGTCGCGGTCGGCGTCGAATTCCTCGGCGTCGAGGTGACAGTGGGTGTCGATCCACATTGCGCCGAGTGTACGCACCGCTCCGTCGGCGGCCTTCGCGCTCCCGTCCCCGGCGTGATCAGGCTCTAGACTTCGAAGATGCCGCGCAAGTACTTCCGCAAAGTGATGCCGAGCGTCGACAAGGTGCGCGAAGTGCGTGCGCTGTCGCTGTTCGGCGACCGGCTGTTCCATCCGGCGCTCTGGCACCTGAATCGCCGGTCGGCGGCCGGCGGCGTGGCGGCCGGTCTGTTCTGCGGGCTGATTCCGGGACCGCTGCAGATGCTGGGGGCGGCGATCGCCTGCGTGCTGTTCCGCGTCAACCTGCCGGTGGCGCTGGTGACCACGCTGTACACGAACCCGGTGACGATCGTGCCGCTTTATCTGGTCGCCTATCAGATCGGCGCCTTCGTCTTGGGGGCGTCCGGTCAGCGCCCGGCGGCGGCCCCGCCGGAATTCGACTGGTCGAGTCCATTCGCGTCGGCGCAGGCGCTCGGCGAGTGGACGATCGGGCTCGGTCCGCCGCTTGCGCTGGGCGTCTTCCTGCTCGCGTGCCTGCTCGCGGCGCTCGGCTACCTCATCGTGCGCGCGCTCTGGAGCGTCCATCTGCGGCACGCCTGGTACGCGCGCCGCCGTCGCGCGATCCGGAATTAGGGCCTGTTCACGCTAAATGCGGGAGCTGCGTTGGGCCGCAATGCGGATGGATGCGCGAAGGGCGGCGCTGCGAAGGGTGACTTCCCTTCGCAAGCCGCCCGCCAAAGCAGACGCCGCATTTCGGCCCAACCCGCAGGGAAAGCGAATGGCGGGCGCATTGCGGCGTTGCTGCTTCACTGATTGGCATTGAGCCAAAGGCGCTCGCGCCGCCTCGCACTGCATCCCGCCATTCGCTTTCGAACTCCCGGCTTTAGCGTGAACAGGCCCTGGCTCAGGCCGGCTGCAGCTCGCCGTGCTCGAGGCGCAGAACGCGGTCGCAGCGCGCGGCGAGCTCGGGATCGTGCGTGACGATGATGACAGACGTGCCGTTGCGCTGCGCCAGCTCGACGAAGACGCCGAACACCGCGCGCGCCGTGTCGCGATCGAGGTTGCCGGTCGGCTCATCAGCTAGCACGCAGGCGGGTCGGGTCACGATCGCGCGCGCGATGGCGGTGCGCTGGCGCTCGCCGCCGGAAAGCTCGGTCGGATGGTGCTGCACGCGCCCGCCGAGGCCCACGGCCGCCAGCGACTGTGCTGCGCGCTCGCGCGCCTCGTGCAGCGGCATGCGGCGGATCGCCAGCGGCATCGCGACGTTGTCGAGCGCCGTGAACTCAGGCAGCAGGTGATGGAACTGGTAGACGAAGCCGAGCCGTTCGTTGCGCAGCCGGCCGCGCGCCGCATCGTCCATCTTTGCGAGGTCGCGCCCCTCGATGACGACCGTGCCGCGGTCGGCCGCATCGAGCCCGCCGAGAACGTGCATCAGCGTGCTCTTTCCGGAGCCGGACGCGCCGACGATCGCGACGATCTCCGCGGCGGCCAGGTCGAGCTGCGCCCCGCGCAGCACGTCCACCGCCAGCGCACCTTCGCGATAGGACTTGTGCAGGTCGCGCGCCGACAGGACCGCGACGTCAGTCATAGCGCAGCGCCTCCGCCGGGCGCACGCGAGACGCGCGCCAGCTCGGGTACAGCGTCGCCACCAGCGACAGGATGATCGAGATCACCGCGATCGGCACGATGTCGCCCGACCTCGGCTCCGACGGCAGCGAGCTGATGAAGTAGATGTCCTTCGGAATCAGCGGGAATCCGGCGATGCGCTCGATCGTCGGGAATATGGCCGAAAGGTTGTTCGCGATGAAGAGTCCCCCGGCCACGCCGAGCAGCGTGCCCAGCACGCCGATCAGCGCGCCCTGCACGATGAACACCGCCATCACGCTGCGCGGGCTGGCGCCGAGCGTGCGCAGGATCGCGATGTCCGACTGCTTCTCGGTCACCGTCATCACCAGCGTCGAAACGAGGTTGAAGGCGGCGACCGCGACGATCAGCGCGAGGATGATGAACATCATCCGCTTCTCCACCTGCACGGCGGCGAACCAGCTCGGATTCTGCCGCGACCAGTCGCGCACCAGCAGGTTCGGCGGCAGCGTCTTGACGAGTTGCGCGGCAACCTCGGCGGCGCGCTGCATGTCGCGGATCTTCAGGCGCACGCCGGTCGGCCCGTCGACGCGGAACAGCTTCTGCGCATCGCCGATGTGCACCAGCGCCAGCGCGCTGTCGTACTCGTAGTGCCCGGAATCGAAGGTGCCGGTCACGGTGAACTGCTTGAGCCGCGGCACGACACCCGCCGGCGTCACCTGTCCCTGCGGCGCGATCAGCGTCACTTTCTCGCCAAGCGCCACTCCGAGAGCGCGCGCCAGTTCGCCGCCGAGCACGATGCCGAACTCGCCATCCTTCAGCGCCGTGAGAGGCTCGCCGCGCACCTGCGACGCGATGTCGGAGACTGCGGGCTCGGCCTGCGGATCGATGCCGCGCACCAGCACGCCGCGCACCGCGTCGCCGCGCGTCAGCAGTGCCTGCGCGTTGACGTAGGGGGCCGCGCCGATCACCTCGGGATTGCGGCGCGCGTCCTGTTCGACCCGTTGCCAGTCGATCGGAGCGTTGAGCGAGAACACCTCGATGTGCGACACCACCGAGAGCATCCGGTCGCGCACCTGGGACACGAAGCCGTTCATCACCGACAGCACGACGATCAGCGCCATCACGCCGAGCGCGATGCCGGCCATCGAGATGCCGGAGATGAACGAGATGAAGCCGTTGCGGCGCCGCGCGCGGCGCCCGGCACGCGTGTAGCGCAGCCCGATGCGGAGTTCGTAGGGAAGGTTCAAGGAGGGAACGAAATGCCGAGGCGAATCGATTGTATCCAAGCACTCCGACGTGCCGATCGCCACCTCGTAAAATGGATTCGATGCACGCGACGGTAGTGGTTCCCGGCTCCCTGGTGCCGGCAGAGCTCGCAGTGGAGCTGGCGGCATCGCTCGCGGCGCCTGCGATGTCGCGCCTGCTCGCCCGATCCAGCGTCGCGTCGGAGTCGACTGCCGAACCGGGACTCGCCGACGCGACCTGGTTCGCGCAATCGGTTTATGGCGAACCGCCGCCACCGCCGACCGCGCCCTACGCCTGGGCTGCACGGGCGGACGCCCACGGTGCCGGGGTGCAGATCTGGCATGCCGATCCCGTGCACGTCGCGATCGGCCGCGACAGCCTGATCGTGCTCGAGCTCACCGACGCTCCGGATGAGACCGAAGCGAACGCGCTGATCGCCGCCGCGAACGAGTGCCTCCTGACGGCTGGGCTGACGCTGCGCCGGGCCGGCGCACACTGGTTCCTCCACGCGGACCGCGACTGGACGATGACTCCGCGTCCGCTCGCCGCGGCGCTTGGCCAGCCGCTCCCCGCGGCCGCGCCGGACAACGGCGACACGCTGCGGTGGAGCCGGCTGCACAACGAGATCCAGATGCGCTGGCACGTGCACACGATCAATGCCGTCCGCGAAGCGCAGGGCCGACCTGTGGTCAACGCGCTGTGGCTGCACGGCGGCGGAAGATGGCGCGCTCGCCCAGCACTGCGGTGGCCGCGGGTGCGCAGCGAGCGCGCCGATCTGCAGGGATTGGCGCGCGCTGCAGGCGCCGCGATCGATCCGTCCGATGCCGCGATGACGGACGACACGCTGCTGGTCTGGGACGACGCTCTTGCTCCCGCCCGCGGCGGCGACTGGCCGCGCTGGCTCGCCGCGATGCAGGCCATCGATCAGCGCCTCGCAGCGCTGCCGCCGTCGGCTACGCTTGAACTCGTGATGACGGGGCCGCGCCGCATCCGGGTGCGGACGACGCACCCCTCCGACCGCTATCGCGTCTGGCGCCACACCTCGCTCGCGCAGGCCCTGACCGAATGACCCGACTGATCACCCGCGACTTCGACCCCGCCGTAGCCCGCCGGCTGGCAGCGAGCGGCATGCCCGCCGCGCTGGCGCGCGTGCTCGCCGCCCGCGGCGTGACCGGCGACGACGAGCTTCGACTGGCGCTCGACGGACTCTTCCCGCCGGGAGCGCTGGCGCACGTCGACGCGGCTGCCTCCTTGCTGGCCGACGCCATCGAAGCCGACGCTCGGCTGCTGATCGTGGCCGATTACGACTGCGACGGCGCCACCGCGTGCGCCGTGGGCCTGCGTGGCCTGCGCGCGCTCGCCGAAGGAACGCAGGCCACGGTCGACTACCTGGTGCCCAACCGCTTCGAGTACGGCTACGGCCTGACGCCGGAGATCGTCGATCTCGCCGCGCTGCGCAGCCCGGACCTGCTGATCACCGTGGACAACGGCATCGCCAGCGTCGAAGGCGTCGCGCGCGCGAACGAGCTCGGCATCGAGGTGCTGATCACCGATCACCACCTGCCGGGCGCGGTGCTGCCGGCGGCGGCATGCATCGTCAACCCGAACCAGCCCGGCTGCGGTTTTCCAAGCAAGAACCTAGCCGGTGTCGGCGTCATGTTCTATGTGCTACTCGCGCTGCGGGCGGAGCTGCGCGCGCGCGGCCGGTTCGACGCGGCCTCGCAGCCGCGGCTCGACGCGCTGCTCGACCTGGTCGCGCTCGGCACGGTCGCCGACGTCGTGCGCCTCGACCACAACAACCGCGTGCTCGTGGCGCAGGGGCTGCAGCGCATCCGCAGCGGTCGCCTGCACGCGGGCATCGCCGCGCTGTTCCAGGTTGCAGGCCGCGACGTGCGTTCCGCCGGGGCCGCCGATCTCGGCTTCGCGATCGGGCCGCGCATCAACGCGGCGGGCCGCCTGACCGACATGACCGTCGGCATCGAGTGCCTGACGACCGACAGCTTCGAGCGCGGCCTGGCGCTGGCGCACCAGCTCGACGAACTGAACCGCGAACGGCGCGAGATCGAAGGCGACATGCAGTTCGACGCACTGGCCGCGCTCGACGCCGCGAGCGTGCAGCAGCGCAGCACCATCTGCCTGTTCGACGAAACCTGGCATCAGGGCGTCGTCGGTCTGGTGGCGTCGCGCATCAAGGACCGGTTCCACCGTCCGACGATCGCGTTCGCCCGCTCAGGCGAGTCGGAACTGCGCGGCTCTGGCCGCTCGATCGAGGGCGTGCACCTGCGCGACACCCTCGACCTCGTGACCAAGATCGCGCCGCAGATGATCCGGCGCTTCGGCGGCCATGCGATGGCCGCCGGCCTGACGCTGAACGCGGGCGATTTCGGCAGCTTCGTCGCGGCGTTCGAGGACGCCACTCGCTCTTCCTGCGACCGCTCGATCTTCGAGCGCACAATCGCCACGGACGGCGCGCTCGAGCCGTCGGAATTCACCTTCGCGCTGGTCGAAGCGATCGGGCAGCATGTCTGGGGACAGGGCTTCCCGCCGCCGCTCTTCGCTCAGGAGTTCGACGTCCTCGAGCAGCGCCTCGTCAAGGATCGGCACCTGAAGCTCGCGCTCGAACTCGACGGCCGCCGCTTCAACGCGATCTGGTTCCGCCGCACCGAGCCGCTACCCCGTCGGGCGCGTCTCGCCTACCGGCCGGCGATCGATGACTTTCAGGGACAGCGGCGACTGACTCTGCATATCGAATCCTGCGAATCTTCCGGTTGACGAAGCTCGCCGGAGAAATCAAAGTCCGTTCGGAAGCGGCGTTCGCCCGCTCGCATAGGGGCCCGACCCGCTTCCTGAAGAGAAGCGTCTCGCGTTTGCAGACGCCAAAGGCAATTCAACGGCCAAAGTAGCTACGGAGGGTCAGGGATGAAACGTCTATTTGTCGTTGCACTTGTTACAGCCGGACTGGCCGGGTGTGCCCAGTGGCCGGATCTCCGGGCCATCAGTTCAAACCAACCAAAGATCTACGTGACGACCGAAAACCTGCTCGTCGTTGACCAGGATCCGATTGTGTTCTCGCTGACCGAGAACAGCACCGTGACCTGGCATCTCCCGCCCGACCGCAAGGCCGCGTTCGACCCCAAGTCCGGAATTACCGTCGATGCGGTCGTCAAGGTCCTCGGCAAGGAGACGCCACAAATCGCGGAGTTCAGAAAGGCATTCAACGCCGACGCGAAGATCAGGGCGCAGTATTTCAAATGCGGGCCGGTTACCGAGACCACCTATTCGTGCACGGTTTCATCCGGATTGCTGAAACAGATCCCTCACGGCCTCTACTCGTACACGATAAGGGCGACCATCGGCGATATGCAGGTTATCTCGGACCCGACCATCATGCCTCGCTCCTAGTCGACCGCTGAATGCGCAGCCCGGCTGTCTTCGTGCGCGGCCGGGCAGCCCGACGCAAGCCAGTGAGACGCCCGATCAAGCGACTCCTCGAATGACCGCGGCGCGGCAGGCGCCCTTTCCCCCCTCGCCCCTGCGCCGACAAGCCCATGAAGCGCAGTCTTTACCTTCAAGATGAACGCCTCGTCCGCGGGGTCCCTGCGCAGGCCGCTTGTCGCCGCTTCCGTCTCGGCCGCCTCGAGGAAGGCGGTCGCCCGCCCCACGTCGCCTCGCGACATAGCCAGTCCGGCGCACACCTCGAGCAAGGACTGTCCTGCGGCTCGAGATCCGATGCGAGTCGTGATCGCGGAGACCTCGCCGAGCATCGCGCAGGCACCCTCCGGTTTCCCGCAGTCGACTGCCACTGCGGCGAGGTTCAGCAGACTGGCCGCAATGCTTTCCTCGTCACCAAGAGCCCGAGCGCAGTTCAGTGCTTCCGAGTAAAGATCTCGCGCATCCTCGGTACGACCAATCGCGCGCAGCAACTGTCCTTTGGCCGTCAGCGCAGACATGATTTCGCGCGGGTTTCGGGACTCCCGCGCAAGCCGTTCGGCCTCATTGCAGTAATCGAGGGCCGCTTCTCCCTTGCCGAGGGCGAACTCCACCAGACCCAGCAGCTGAAGTACTGATATCTGCCGCGAACGATTGCCCAGTTCCCGAGCGAGCTCGAGACCTCTCTTCAGGTCATCTCGCGCCTGGACGTATTGGCCGATGAAGTAACCGATCGCGCCAACATCCGTCAGGGCTACGCAGTAGTTCTCGGGCGAGTCCTGAAGCGCTGGCCGCTCCAACGCCGCTCGTGCAATCCCGTATCCCTGACTCAGCAAGCCCCGGTTCAGCCAGTAGTACTTCTCCACGGCCACCAATCGAATGGCAGCTTCAGACCCGGCAACGCTGCTGTCGCACCACCTATGGGCGCAGAAGAGATTCTCACGGTCGGCGTCGAGCGCTGTCAGCCATTCAGCCTGCTCCGGACCGAAAAGGAACGGAAGAGCGTGCTCCACGTATCCCACGAAAAACGCGAGGTGTCGTTCCCGGGTCACCGCTTCGTCGGATGAGTCCCGCAGCTTTTCAAGGGCGTACTCGCGCACCGTTTCAAGCATGCGATATCGGCCTCGTGAAACGTCGTGGACAACAAGGGACTTCTCCACGAGATTGCAGAGCAGATCGAGAACGCTTTCCCTGTCGAGTCCCTCGCCGGCGGTTACTGCTTCGGCCGCTTCAAGCGTCCATCCCGCGGCGAACACCGCCAGCCGCTTGAAGAGGACTCGCTCCTCCTCGACCAGCAAGTCGTAGGACCAGTCGATCAGCGCGCGGAGGGTCTGCTGCCGGGGCAGCACCGCGCGATCTCCGCGGCTGAGCAGCTTGAAGCGGTCATCCAGCCGCGAAGCAATCTGGTCCACGGTCATTGCACGGACCCGTGCGGCGGCGAGTTCGATCGCCAACGGTATCCCATCGAGGCGGCGGCAGATCTCGGCGACAGCGCGTGCGGTGCCATCGGTCAGTCGGAAACCGGGCTGCACCGCCTGCGCGCGATCGATGAAGAGTCGCACCGAGTCGATGGCCAGCAGCACGTCCGCCACGTGGTCCTTGCTCTCGATCGGGGTGGGTAGCGGCAAGACCTGAAAGATGGTCTCGCCCGCGATGCGCAGCGAGTCGCGGCTCGACGCGAGGATCGTGACTCCGGACGCCGCTTCCAGCAGGCGTTTCGCCAGTTCGGCGCAGGACTGCACGACGTGTTCGCAGTTGTCGAGCACGATCAGCATTCGTCTGTCACGCACGAAGCGGATCAGCGCGTCCAGCACCGTGCCGCCCGGCTCCTCCTTCACGCCGAGCACTGCTGCGACGGCCTGCGGAACCCGCAGCGGATCGGCGAGCGCCGCGAGCTCGACGAGCCAGACTCCATCCGCATAGTCATCGAGCACCGTAGCCGCGACCTGCACCGAAAGTCGCGACTTGCCGAGACCCCCCATACCAAGCAGCGTCAGCAGCCGGTTTTGCGCAAGCAGCCGCCTCACCTCATCCATCTCGCGGTCGCGTCCGACGAAGGAGTTGAGCTGCTGCGCCAGGTTGTTCGGCGTCGACGCCATCGAGCGCAACGGCGGGAAGTCCTTGCGCAGTGACGGATGGATGACCTGGTACACGTGCTCCGGAGAACCCAGGTCGCGCAGCCGAACCGCGCCGAGGTCACGCAGCGAAACCCCCGGGGGCAGCCGGCCGGCGAGCCGATCTGCCAGCACAGTGGACAGCAGCACCTGTCCGCCGTGAGCCGCGCTCATGATGCGCGCGGCGCGGTTCACCGCCTGGCCGTAGAAGTCGTTGTCGCGCCGCTGGTCAGCGCCGACGTGCAGGCCGCAGCGCACCTTGATCGGCGCGCATCTGGCCGCCGGCTCTGCCAGCGCCAGCTGCAGTTCGACAACGGCTGCCACCGCGTCGGCCGGATCGTCGAATACGGCGTGCAGGCCATCGCCCGTGGTCTTCACTACCCGCCCGCGATGACGCTGCACCGCCGTTCGCGAAATCTCGTCGTGCCACGCCACCGTGAGCGACGCGCATACCGGATCGGCCTCCCACAGCCGGGTGCTGCCCTCGATGTCCGAGAACAGGTAGGTCACCGACGCTGCAAGGGATTCGATCATCGTTGCGACCGTTGCGGGCGCGCGCAGTGTACGTCGCGCGGCTTCGTGTCAGCGGACCGGAACCGGGCTCCATGCCGCCTGCTGCAGCACGACGCGGTAACCGTCGAGGTCCTCGAAGGTTCTGCCGCGCCGCGCCCAGTACGGGTTGAATGGCGCGACCTCGACGAAGCCAGCCTCGAGCATGCGTCGGCAGGTCAGGTCCCACTCGGCGACGTCCGGAAAGTAGAAGACAAGCAGGTCCTCCGGTGTCGGCGCCGGCGTCAGCGCATGCGCGCGGCACCGCGTGAACTCGAGGTGATGGTCCGCGCCGTCGATGCCGAGCATGACGCCGTCGAAACCCTCGTGGTCTGCGAAGCGCCCGATCTCAATAAGCCCAAGGCCGCGCAGGTACATCGCGGCGGCCCGGTCGAGGTCACTGACAGGGCGGGCGATGCGCAGCAAGTGAACCATGAAATTGAATCGGCTGGAGCTGCCACGCGCTGCCGGCAGGCCGGGCCGCACGTTCTCGCGGGCTAGCGGCCACGCGGACTTTCCTTCCCGTCCGACGCGAGCTTCGCGCCCTGATCCCGCAGCAGGGCCTTCAGGACGGAGCGATGGCATCGCTGCTCGTCCTCGCAATAGCAACCGACCGAGAGGTTGGTCCGGTGCGACAGCGCGGCCAACAGTTCGATCGCATGCGCTGCATCGGGCGCGGCCATCTCGGCGCGGTACTTCCGGATGAACGCCGCCCATTGCGCCGGAGTCTCGGCGGCCTGCCCCATCTTCATCGTATCGAGTCTGGGCGCGAGCACCGGGTACCAGACGTCGTACCAGTTCTGCGCGGCGAACTCCGATTTGGGAACACCACGCGGCGGCCGGCGCACCGTGCCGATGCGGAGTCCCTCGTCGGGCGCGCGTGCACTGCCAAGTCGAACGACGCGCATCACCATCGTGAATCCTCCCGAATGCCAGGCGCAGCGCGCGGGACGCTGCGGACCGCGGTCGCGCCGTGCAGCGGTAGTGCACTCACCGCGACGTCGCATCTTCGTACGACCCCGCGGGCGAGACAAGCGCGGCATCGACGCAATGACCGGCGGTTCGCGCCATCCGGCGGGCATCCAGCGGGCATGTCAGATAACGATCGCACCGGTCTGTGCGGCGAGAAACAGCGCCACGCCGCCGATCAGCACGGCGGCGTGCGGCAGCGCGATGTGCGGCCAGAAGGCCATGGACAGAACTTCCCGCCACGTCGTCCGGCGCCACCGCACCATCCAGGCGTCGCAGATCTGGTTCGGCGCGATTGCGGACCGATCGCCCCGGAAGTGCGATTCGATCTCCTCGACGCGCTTGTAGTAGCCGAGCTGGAACGATTTCCACATCGCTTCGAGGAACCAGAACAGCGCCGAGGCGATCGCCGCCACGAGCACGACGAGTTTCGAATGGCTGGTAAAGGCGCCCACCAGCACGGCAAGGCTGAACGTCACGCTCCATGCCTTGATGGTCAGCGCCTTGCCGTCGAAGTCCTCGATCGTCTTCTGCAGATGCAGGTACTCGGCCTGCAGCGCCGCGACTCGCGATGCATCATCCATGGCGACTGCTCCGGCCGTGAGTCCACGCCGGCGGCGGACCTGCGGCGCTTTCTCCGGTGGACGCATCGCACGATGCGCCGGCAGCCGCGCACAGGATCCGGGCAAATGTTGCGATGTCCATTTAGCCTGGAATCTCGGGCTCGACCAGCGCCGCCAGCAATGTCAGCGATTCCTGCCAGCCGAGGTAGCACGCCTCGAGCGGAATGACCGCCGGAATGCCCTCCTGCACGATCTGCAGTTCGGTGCCGCAGGACACCGGAGTGAAGGTCAGGGTGACCTGCAGCGTGCCGGGCAAATTGGGATCGTCGAAGCGGTCCGTATGGCGGATGCGCTGGTGCGGCACCAGCTCGAGGTACTCGCCGCCGAAGGAATGGCCGTGGCCGGTCGAGAAGTTGGTGAACGACATCCGGAACGTGCCGCCGACGCGCGCGTCGAGGTGGTGGACTTTGCCGGTGAAGCCGTTCGGCGGTATCCACTTGACGAGGGCATCGGCATCGAGAAAGGCACGGTAGACGCGCTCCGGAGGCGCTCGCAGCACACGGTGGAGCCTGACAGTGTTCGTGGACATGGCGGCTGGACCTTACGTGAGTGGCGCAGGCGACAGAGCAGCCATGATGGATCAGAAGCCGCCTGCAAGCCAGACGGCGCGCGGAGGCGGTAGCGGCATTTCAGCCCGCAGCGCCCTTGAGGGCCGTGCCGTGCAGCAGGTAGTGATTGAGTCGCGCCTCCCAGTCCTGCATGAACCTGAGGTAATGCTCCTCGGTGAACGACGCCACGAACGCGTCGCCCAGTGCACCCAGGCTCGTGTGCGAGTACGTGACTTCCGCTTCGCATCCTCCCGACGCAGCACGCAGCTGTATCGTCAGCCGGCAGGCAGTCACCTGCGGCGTGACCTTCAGCATCTCGATGAACCCGGCCCGGGGCTCATGCCGCGTGATGACCCAGACGGCGTCCGCGGGCTCGGCAGGCGTCGTGAAGACGCAACCGGGTTCCGCCACGCCCGACGCGGTGATGACAAGGCCGGGATTCCAGCCTTCGATCCAGTCAGCCTCCCGCACCGGACACAGCAGCGGAAACACGGCCGCGGGGTCCTTCACGAGGTGTTGAACATAGGACCGAGTGACGCGATGGGGCGTGACGATCTTCATCAGCAGTGGCGATTGCCGTGATGGGCCGACGGGCCGACAGAAACGCGAGGGGCCGGTTTCAGTCCAGGAACGTCCACGTGTCCGCGCCGTCGAAGCGGCGTACCTGCACGCCGTCCTGCAGGCGCGGATCGAAGTTGTTCAGGTTGACGCCGTGCTTTGCACCCGGTTCAGGCTTCAGTGGCTCCCAGTGCGTGGCGCATCCGCATTGATTGCAGCGGACCGTCCGCAGGGTCCGGTCGCCCCAGACGTAGCCGGTCGTGTTCTGTGGATGCCCCTCGATCCGGACTGTTCCGAACTCGTAGTACGCCCAGAGGGCACCGAGGCGTCGACAGATCGAACAGTTGCACCGCGTGGCCTTCTCCGGCGCGGCGGGCAGCGTCAGGCGAACCGCCCCGCAGTGACACGAACCCTGCAGCAACGATGACGATTCCTGCATCTCAGCCATGGCGAATTTCCGCGGTGACTCTCGCGCTGAACGACC
Organism: Burkholderiaceae bacterium; assembly: GCA_035429805.1. GTDB lineage: Bacteria > Pseudomonadota > Gammaproteobacteria > Burkholderiales > Burkholderiaceae_F > JALORV01. Next base: position 7,541 of record DAOMFL010000002.1, on the reverse strand, counting down.
CGCTCACACAGCAACGGCCGTCGCGGGCTTCCGCGCGACCACCGTGGCGAACGATTTGCGCGTCTCACGCGGTGCCGGGAATTCCTGATACTCGGAGTGCAGGATGTCCCAGCCGGAGAAGCGCCGGGCGAGTTCGTCGCGCGCGAACAGGCAGTGTCCGGAAGGATCGAACATGTCTTCGTACGTCGTACCTTCGACCAGCACGTTGACGACGGCGACTCCCCCGGGCCGGATATGGGCCTGCATGCTCGCGAGCTGCGCAAAGGCCGTCGGGCAATCGAAGAACATCAGCAGGCCGATGCTGACGACGCAATCGAAGTTCTCGCTCAACTCGTAGGCCCGGAGGTCGGCCTCGGCGGCCTCGATCGGCAGCGACTCGGCCTGAGCGACATGCCGCAGGTGCTCGATCGCCGTGCGGCTGGCATCGAGCGCAACAACGGAGCAGCCCCTGCGGGCGGCGGAGACCGCGAGGTTGCCCAGCCCGCAGCCGTAGTCCAGCACCCGGCCCGACAGGTAAGGAAGCGCCGCCTGCTCGAACGGATTCAGGCCGGGATCGGGATCAAGGACCTGGCGCTGAAACTGGCTTTCGAAGAAGCGGATGCTCGAATCGGTGACCATGGCGTGACTTTACCGCCGTGCGACCCGCGTCACTCCGGGTCCTTCTCGTACGCGCGTGTGCCCGGCGGCAGCTGGACCCAGGGGTGGCGGCGACAGTCGTAGACCGACACCGTGGGCGCGGGGAAGGTCGGGTCCGCGAACGCACCGACCGCCACGCTGACGGAACGCTCCTGCCCGACCTCGGTGTGGAAGACCGTCGTCCCGCATACCGGGCAGAACCTGAAGTTGAACGAGGCGCCCTGATCTCCGGTCCGTACGTACTCCGTCGCCGTGCCGGTCACCGTGTAGGGCGCGGCGAAGCTCGCCAGCGCCGCGAACACGCTGCCGGTCCTGCGCTGGCAGGCCAGGCAGTTGCAGATGCCGACCGCGCGTGGTGGACCTTCGACCTCGATGCGAAGCTGGCCGCACGAGCAGGACGCGGTTCGGATGGTCATCGTGCGCAGGCGGAGAGCTCTTTGCGATGGGTCAGGAAACGGCCGGGCGCGGATTCGCGGGGCGGGTCACGCCGGCGCGATGCCGCGCACCGCCCACGCAAGCGCAGCATAGGAGCGCGGACCATCGGCTTCACCGTCGAGGTAGGCCGAACGAACCGCGTCCTGTAGCCGGGAACGCGCGTTGCTGTCGAGTGTCGCCACGTACTCCGCACCCGGGCCGTCCCTGCCCTCGTAGGGCGCCCAGTAGTCAGAAAAGGAGGAATACTCCATCCGGATCGCCAGCATGTCCTCGAGGACGTCCGCGAATCCGGCGTTGCGCCAGGCCTGCGCGAGTTCGCCCGGCCGTGTCATCGGCCGCGTGTAGTTCCGCGCGCGTCGCTCGGCCGCCTTGGGGTCGATCGCCGCGGCCGTGTCGAAGAACAGTCGATTCGCCACGAACCCTCCGCGCGCATCCCAGACCGTGGCGCCGACGACGGCGCCGGGCCGGGCCACGCGTCGCATCTCGGCGATGGCCCGCTCCGGCTGCGGAACGAAATGCAGCACCAGCAGCGAGAGCACGCGATCGAAACTGCCGTTGGCGAACTCCAGGGCGCAGGCATCGCCGACACGAAAGTCGATCTTCGGATCGTTGTTCTTCCCGCGCGCATGATCGACATAGGCAGCAGACAGGTCGACCGCCTGCACGAAGGCCGGGGCCGCGCCGGCCGCGACGGCGAAGGCAAGATGCCCGGTGCCGCATCCCACATCCAGCACACGCTCACCCGGGGCCGTGCCGACGAACCTCAGGAACTCAGGCGCCAGGCGCCGGCTCCAGCGGCCCATCTGCAATTCGTAGCCGTCGCCATCGGAGGCAAGGAAAGTCGACGATGCAGTCATGGCTCGGAGACAGGGGCCAGCAGGTTGGCATCGCGCGCCAGCCGCCACTGTCCTTCGTGTTTCCTGAGGATCGACAGCGTGTGGCCCGCGCGCGTCACGGGCGGTCCGCCTCCGGGCGGCGTGGCGACGACGGTCAGCCGCGTCCACAGGTAGGCCCCGTCGCCGGTGGCCTGTATTTCCAGGATCTCGCTCGTGCCCTCGAAGCGCGTGGCGTCCGGCCCTGACTGCGCCCGTGCTGCGGCGGCAAAGTCCGCCCTGCGCATGACCGTCGTGCCCGGCACCAGGAACACGGCATCGTCCGTCATCAGCGACAAGACCGTCTCCACGTCGTCGGACTGGCTTGCGGCCATCCATGTCGCCACGAGTTGACGGATCGTCTCTTCGTCGGACTGCATCTCCGTTCCGTCTCCGATGCGTACGTCGGATTTCTGTCACCCGACATGATTTCGCTCGATCCCGGCCAGGGCCGCGCCGCCAGGCCGTTACTTCACGAACTTCGGCTGAAACAGCTGCACCTCGAACCCACCCGGCACCTTGAAGGTCGTGACCAGTCCGTAGCCGTGGTCTTCCACAGGCCGCGTGAACTCTACGCCGCGGGCCTGCAGCAGACCGACCGTCTCCCCGATGTTGTCGCAGTAAAGGGAGATCTCCATCGTGCCGGTCGGCGGCCCATTCGCATCCGTCGGGTGCACGCCCAGGTCCGCTGCCGGGGTGCCGAAGATGGGCCAGCCGCCGCCGACGTCCGTCCCGGCAAAGCCGAGCTTGTCCCGGATGAACGCCCGCAGCGCCTCAGCCTCCGACGAATAGAACATGCCGTGCATGCCGCGGATCATGGTGCGCCTCCTCCTGGCATCAGCCTAACGCCGGAGATCGACGTCGGCGTGAGTGAACTGAACCTTCGGAATCCAGTTGCGCCTGCGTCTCGCCAGGCGCGATGGCTCGTCCTCTGAATCGAACGCGGCCGTGGACAGTCTTAGCAGTGACCGGTCGACGTCCTCAAACGCGTTGACGCTGACCACGGCATAGGTGTTGCCGTCGATCTCACTCGTCACAACGGGCACGACGCCACACCTCGAACAGATATGAAACTCGGCCGTCCGGGTGCCGAAGGCATAGCGCGACACCATCGAGGGTTCAGCAATGTCCACTTTGAGGCTGCCACCGGGACAGGACGTCCACACGCCGCCATGCCGGGTGCAAAACGTGCAGGTACAGGTGCGCGCGGGAATCTCGCTGGGCTCGGGCTCCCACAGCAACTCGAACGCAATGTTGCCGCAGTGACACCTTCCTGAGATGCGCATTTGTCCGTCCCGGTGGTGATTCGATGCCCGGCGTTCGGGCCGAACGGGCCGAGCGGTCCGCAACTGGCGCCGCCGCTTTGCCGCAGTGCTCAGACCCGAAGCACCCCGCGGAAGCCACGAGCAGCGTAGTACGACTGCGCGCCGTTGTGGTACACGAACACCTTGCCGTAGCGGCGATCGCAGAACAGCGCTCCACCAAGCGTCCGGACGTCGGGCGGCGTCAGGATCCAGCTCGAGGTCTTCGTATCGAACTCACCCAGCGCCTGCAGCTCCCGGTACTGGTCCTCGGTCAGCAGTTCGATGCCCATCGCGGTTGCCATGTCGACGGCGCTGTCCGCTGGCTTGTGCTCTTTGCGCGCTTCAAGCGCATCGCGGTCGTAGCACAGGCTCCGGCGCCCGGCCGGGCTCTCTGCGGAGCAATCGCAGAAGATATAGCGGCCGTCCTTGTCCCGGGCCACGACATCGGGCTCGCCACCGGTCGATTCCATTGCGGCCAGCGAGTTCATCGCGGCAGGATCGTCGAGCCTGGCGCGCACTTCGGACCACGCGATGCCCCGGTGCCGGTGCATGTTGCTCTCGAAGCGCTCCTGCAGGACCTGCAGCAGCCGTTCCCGTTCCTGCGGCTTCATCGACTTTGTCTTGAAGGTCGACCCTGGGGCAATGTCAGCCTGAACGCCGCTATCCGAGCAACCCGGTTGCCCATCGCGCAAAGGCGAGCCAGGCGTCCGTACCGGACACGACGAGTCGCAACGGCTGTGAAACGATGGTGAGCAGGCCGCCCCATAGCGTGGCGGAATGCAGCCGGCCGCGCGTGCGGACATCCCAGACCGCCAACGCGACGATGAACAGGTCCGTCATGGCGAAGAACGCGAGCGGCCCGAGCGGCTTTATGACGGGCCAGCGTGCAATGGCGGCCGTGATGAGATTGATCGTGGCGAGCAGCATCCAGCGCTTGTGGCTTTGCGGGTCACGCCGCTGGGCGATCGCCAGTCCGACGAAGGTCGAGAACAGGATCATGTCGAACAGCGGAACCGCCAGGAACTGCAGCGGCGGAACGGGAATCCCCACAAATCCCGTGGCGCGACGGGCAGCGATCAGCGCCCCCAGCGTTCCCAGAATCACCATGGCCACGGCAAGCGCCACGCCGTAGGGGCCGATCCTGCGATGCAGTCCGGTGCGCCCGGCCGCCACCAGCGATGCCTGTGCAGCGAACAGCACGATCCACGCGGTGAACAGCGCGCCGTGCACGTAGAAGATCGCCTCAGACGGTGACGGCCATTCCGGGAACAGCGGACGCAGGAAGAAGCTGCGGGAGAAGCCGACGACCACCGTCGCCAGGATTGCCAGCGCCATTCCGGTGAAGAAGCGGCGTTCGGCCGATGCGCTGTCAATGGATGCCACCGAGGATGTCACGCGCTGCTCCTTGAGATCAGGCCGCTCACGTCCGAACTGCTGCGCCGGCAGCCGTTCCCGGCGACCAGCAATGAGTCGAGTCAGGTGCGCCCGACACCGTAAAGCTCTTCCCGCAGGCGTCCATACGCCTGCTCAAACGATGCCGCCGCTTCACGCGGGAACGGCACTTCGGCAAACCCGACATCGAACGTCGACTCGGCCGACGGCTTCTCAAGTTCGACCTTTGCATCGAAGCGCTGCAGCCAGACATCGTAGTGCGCCACCAGCGCATGCGCATGCTCGCGTAGCTCATCGGGAATCAGGTGTCCGTTCGACAGAAGAATCGCGCGCACCGCCTCGTTACTGTCCCGCATCAATCGGGCATCGAAGTACGAGGCCGTCTTCTTCGCATAGGTCTTCTGGTACCGGGTCCGTACGTGCAGCGTGCGATTCAGGTGCATGACGACCGGACCGATCAGCCTGGCGAGCGCCTGTTCCTTCCAGTCCCGCGTGAATCGGCTGCGTTCAATGCGCCGGTCGACGAATGCCTTGAGCAGCAGGCCGATGATGGAGCCGCTCAGCAGCGTCGCGAGCAGCGTCTGCAGGATGAAGGGACCCCAGTTGAATGACGGGCTCATCGGTCATCCCGAGGCGGCGTGGGCCGAGCGCCCGGTGTCATTCCATTGGCCCTTGGCGCACGACGCGCAGATCGACCGCTCCGACCTCATTGCGAATGACGGTGAACAGCCTTGCCGTCTGCGTCCGGAAACGCTTTACGAACGCGGCGGAGACACCGATGGCGCCGGGCGGATCGGCCGCGTCCCTGATCAGTTCCTTGGTCAGGACAGCCCGCAGCGTGAACAGCGCAAACCTCACGTCGCGTGAGACGTAGAGTCCGGCGGGCGTGAAGAAGACGGCAGTGATGTCCTCGCAAAAGGCCTTGGCGCGCGCCGGAGACGCCTGATGCGGCGCATGGCGCGTCAGCAGTATCGAGGTGGACGAAGGGTATTCGGAGAGCGGCAGCAGATGGCGCCAGATCTCCTCGCACGCCGCAATCTGTCGGGTGATGTAGTCCTTGCGGATCTGGGCATGAACTTCGGTCCGCAGGCGACGGTACCCCACGTAGCCGGTCACGACGCTCGCAACGAGAGCGCTGAACAACCCGACAAGCGCGGCAACGACGGACGGGTTCATGCCTGTGATATCCGACGATGAAGGCAAGCGGCGAGCCGAAGGCCGGTCCGCGTCGGCGAGAGGTTAAGCCAAACGAGGCCCGGCGCCGGAGCAGAAAGTAAGGCCAGCCGGTTTCCATGGCAACACGAGAGGCATCGATTCGCCGAAGGGTCGTTTCACCGTGCCCGGGGTCGGGGTCCGGAAGAGCGCCGCACGATGAACAACCTGTGCGTACGGCCGGTCGACCGGGCCGGGGCAGCCGAGGCGCATGACGCCGGCAACCGCCCGCCGCAGCCCAGGCGCCGAGCTGTGGCGGGTCACTCCAGAGGAGAGGTCAGTTCTCGCTCGGCCTTCAGAGAGAGCGCGAGTAGATATGGCAAAGCCCGTGCT
>DAOMFL010000002.1:0-1257 GCA_035429805.1 Burkholderiaceae bacterium | reverse complement strand
GGCCGCTGCGCTTCTCGACCGTGGCCCATAAACCCAGCTCAGGGCGCTGGGGATGGCCGTTGAGGAACCACTCGAGCTCCGTCCGGGTTTGCTCGAGCGTCAGAGTGCCGTCGGGAAAGTAGCGGCGCATCTCCGGATCCCGATACAGCGCGAACAGCGCTTGCAGATCACCGGGTTCAAGATGGCGCAACAGGAGACGGGGCGTTTCCAGAATGCGCATCGCGTGGTTGGTGACAGTCAGCGAACGGGGCTAACCCGCCGTTGCGTGCGTGCACACCCCCACACGCATCGGTCTGCGTTGATCGATCGGTCAGCCCTCACGCCGCGCCAGCGCCAGGTAGGCGCCCAGTCCAAGCATCGTGGCGCCCGATACCCGGGTGAGCAGGCGGGCACGTGCAGCGCGGGCGGCGCCTGACTTGAGCAGGCGATCGGCGGCGAAGACTGCAATGACGTCCACGAGCGTGTTGAGCGCAACGCAGAAACTTCCGAGCAGCACCAGTTGCGGAATCAGCGGCTCGCCTGGGGAAACAAACTGAGGCAGGAACGCCAGAAAGAAGAGCGCGGTCTTGACGTTCAACGCCTCGACAAGGATTCCCTCAAACAACGCACGTCGCGCACCCTGGGAAGCCACAGGCTCGATCGTGAGCGCCTGATCCTTCCGCAGCAGCAGGCGAATGCCGAGGTAGACCAGATAGGCCGCGCCAAGGTACTTGACCAGGCTGAAGGCCACGGCGGACTGCGCAACGATCAGCGACAGGCCGAGCGCCGCTGCGAGTACGTGGAGAAGGCCGCCGATCCCGGTGCCGAAGCACGAGGCCAGGCCTTCCGAGCGACCGCCCGCGACCGTGCGAGCGACGACGTAGGCAATGCCGGGACCCGGGGTGACGGCAAGGACGACGGCGGCGATTGCGAAGGCCAGAAATGACATCGTGTTTCGATCTTTCAGCGGTGAGGGCCGCGTCGGCGGACGTGTGGGGCCTGGTTCGAGGTGCCGGTGGCAGGCCGCAGGATAAGTCCGCCGCTGCCGTACCGCCCCACCCCTTGCCATTCTCTTCAGTACTGTATACATTTACAGCAACGCACGGCCCTGCCTGTTCCCGATGAGGTCCCTGATGTCCACGCCTTCATCTGCATCGCTGCCGATCACCCCGCGCCAGTCGGAGATCCTCGAGTTCATCCGCCAGGCGCTCACCGAGAGCGGCGCCCCGCCCACGCGCGACGAGATCGCGCGCGCCTTCGGCTTCCGCTCGCTCAACG
>DAOMFL010000001.1:142939-148027 GCA_035429805.1 Burkholderiaceae bacterium | reverse complement strand
CAAGTCCGCTATCGGGCCTATTGCGGGGTGGCGTCTGAAGGCAGGTTGTGGCCGCGTGGCGCCGGCAGGTTAAAGAGAATTTGAATATTAAAGATCCCTTTAGCGTCCGCTTCGAAGACGATTGATTGCCAGGTTGCCGCGGCCGCTCTTGGTGACAGCTTGCGTCAACACCTAACCTGGCATGATGAGGCACGGCGGTCTTGGCGTTCGCGCAAGGCGGGCGCGAGCGGCCGGCGTAGAAGCGGCAGTTCATAGAGATCCCGCGTGTCTTCGAAAATGCGCGAAGCCATGCCGACCCCGTGCCCGACCGATCACGGCTGTGCGGTCGCGATTCAATCTGAAGGCTGACTGAACGCCTATCCGCTAAAGCGTTGCCGCGAATGTCACCATGCGCTCGCGCTCTTCCCGGTTGGGCAGGCGGCCGCGCATCGCGCCGAGATTGTCGGCCATGTGTTCGGCGTTCGACGTACCGGGGATTACCGCCGTAACTCGCTCATCGGCCAGCAGGAACTTGAGAAAGAACTGCGCCCAGGTGTCCGCGAAAAGTTGCGCCCAGTCTGGTATAGCCTTACCGCGCACCGCTCTAAAGAGCCGCGCGCGCCCGAGCGGCAATGCGGTGAGCACCGCGACGCGCATTTCTGCCGCGACCGGAAGGATGCGCTCTTCCGCCAGGCGGTTGTCAAGCGAGTAATCGATCTGGACGAAATCGGGCCGTTCGTTCCTCAGCACCGCCTCGACCGCGGCGAAGTCCTGGTGATACGTCGACGTGATGCCGATGTAGCGGCACAGCCCCTGAGCCTTCCAATCACGGAACTGAGCGAGCGATTGCCGCGCACTGCGGACATTGTGCAATTGCATGAGATCGACGCTGGACACGCGGAGGCGCGCGAGCGAGCGTTTGAACTCATCGATATCCGGCGACTCGGCCTTGGTCGCCAGAAAGAGCTGGTCACGCAGCTTCGACTCAAGCACTACCGCACCGAGCACGCTCTCGGCGTCGCCATACGTCGACCCGGTGTCGATCAGTCGACCGCCCCCGGCCACCAGGCCCCGCACGACATCGCCTGCGCGGCGGCGTGTGTCCGAGTCGTCGCGATCGAACACCGCTGCCGTGCCAAGACCAACGGCCGGCAGCCGCTCACCAGTGCTGGGTATGGCGCGCGTGAGGATTGCAGCTTCGCTTGCAGCCTGGGCGAGAGCAGCGGGAAGCGCGAGTGCGGCGAGCGGGAGCCCGAGGAAGTCGCGGCGAAATATCGGCATGATCAGTCTTCGGAAACCGGGGTGGGCGCAAGCGCGGCGCGGCGTTCCTGTGTGCGCCCTAGCGCCGCAGACAACGCCAGCCACGCGATCGACACAGGCAACATACATGCCGCGATGGTCCCCAGCTTCAGTCCAAGCGCTTGCATGCCTTCGTATGCCCAACCGTACAGCGCGTCCGAGCCTCGGTAGACCACGACGTCGATCAGATTCTTCGCCTTGTACTTCTCCTCGCGATCGACGACGGTGAAAAAGATCTGCCGCGCGGGATTGGCGATGGCGAAGTTTGCCCAGCGCTGTACGACCTGGAACACGAGCACGACGGTAAGAGCGGGCACCAGCGTGAGCACCGCAAAACCGACCACGTACACGGCGGGCAGCGCGCCCGCCGCCACTGCCGTGCCGAAGCGCTTGAGCATTGGGCCCGTAGCGACAACCTGGGTCAGCAGGGTCAGCACACTGACTGCAAGATCGACGCTCGCAAAGACACGCGTCTGAGCTGCTGCGCCCTCAACGGAGGCCGATACCAGATTTGCCTGCGCGAAATAGAGAATCGTCGCACCGAATGACAGCAGGCTCACCCAGGCCGCGATCCCGAGCAGATACGGTGAACGCAGCACTTCGGTGAAAGCGGCGAACGCGCCGCCGCCGATCCGCTGGTCCGCGCGGACATCATGCGGTGAAGGACCGGCGCTCCGCTCGAGCCTGTGCACGCAGTAGACCGCAATCTCGAGCAGCACTGCGGCGACGATCAGGAGATTGTCGCGCCCGAACGGGACCGACAGTGCGATGGTGATCGACGGACCGAGCAGCGCGCCCGCAGTGCCGCCGGCGCCGATGAATCCGAACAGTCGCTTTCCCTGCGCACTCGTGAAGATGTCGGCCATGAATGACCAGAACACCGTGACGGCGAACAGGTTGAAGACGCTGACCCAGACGAAGAACACTCGCGCGACGGCTACCGGCTCGACCCCGAAGGTCAGCAGCAGCCAGAAGAGCGCGAGGTTTGCGACAAAGAAGTGATAGACGATTGGAATGAAACGCCGCCGCGGCACCTTCGCCACCAGTACGCCGTACAGCGGCTGGGCGACGAGTAGCGTGACGAACGTCGCCGTGAACATCCACGGCAGCGCCTTGACGCCGCCGGCGATCCCCATCTGGTCCCTCACCGGCCTGAGCACGTAGTAGCCGGCGAGCAGCATGAAGAAATAAGCGAACGACCACAGCACCGCCGCGCGCTCGACGGGCGTGGCCGGAACTGCGCGCGCGAGCCAGTGCCGACCTGACGTCACGGTGCGAGCGACAGCGTCTTCCTGAGTTCGGCAGCCGTCACTGGCTGGCCGTAGCCGGGTGCGCCGCGCTGGAAACGTGCAGCATCGGCCAGCTTGCCTACCACCACCGGCTCGAATCCGGCGTCTCGCACGAGTGCTTGTGCAACGTTGACAGCTTCGGCATCGTCGCCCGCGATCGGCACCGCCATGCGCGGCTCGGGCCGGTTCGCCTCCCGCGCGAAGATCGAGTACGAAAGTGTGTTGAATGCGCGCACGAGGCGCGTGCCGGCAAGGTACTTTTGCGATGTCACGGCGACGCCATCGCGTTCGGCTTCCTGTGCGATGTCGCCGTCGCGCGACTGCACGGCGTTGCACGCATCGAGGACGATCTTGCCTTTGAGCGCCGTGCCATAGTCGCGGCCAATTTCCGGAAGCGCGGCGTACGGCACTGCGATGAAGGTCACGTCGCTGAATTTGATGGCCTCGGCCACGGAACCGGCCTGCGCCAACGGGCCGAGCCGCGCGACGAGTTCCTTCAGATCATCGGGGTGACGCGACGAAAAGAACACCGGGTGGCCAGCCTTGACCCACAGACCGCCGATGGTGCCGCCGATGCGCCCGGATCCGATGACACCGATCGGGAGCTTCGAATTGCTCGGCGACTGCGCGAAGCTTTGAAGTGGCCGGAGCGTTGTGGCGATGCCAATTCCCATCGGCCCCAGGAGCAAGCGGCGGCGCATTGCGTTGATTCGCTCAAGTGCTGACATGCGGCCTCCTTGGCGTTCGCTTCACGTCCACGCCGGCGGGCTGTGGCTTCGGCTCTTGCGGCATTGTGGCTCCAAGGCGCGGAGCTGCCAATGGACCACCCCTCATTGCGACTCGAAGGCGACCAACCCTAAGGAGTGACCGAAACGGTCCGCCATCAGGCACTTTTCGTCGCCGCTGACCATGCCCGCAATTGGCCGAACTTCGACGGGGCGGCCGAGTGGGATGATGGGAGCATGCAGCTGACACCGGAAGACTTGGCGCAAATCACCGAACGAACTCTGGCCCACTATGACGAGCGCGCTCGCGATTTCTGGGAAGGTACACATGATCATGATGTAAGTCAGAACATCGCGGCGCTGCTGCAGCACATCGAGTCGACACCCCCTTTCGAGTTGCTCGACTTCGGCTGCGGTCCGGGACGCGATCTCAAGACTTTCAAGGCACTTGGACATCGCGCGACGGGCCTCGAGGGGTCGGTCCAGTTGGCAGTCCTGGCGCGCGCCCACAGCGGCTGCACGGTGCTCGAGCAAGACTTCCTCAAGCTGGACTTGCCCACCAGTCACTTCGACGGCGTTTTCGCCAACGCGGCGCTGTTCCACGTCCCGCGCCAAGAACTGCCGCGCGTCCTGCTGGAGCTGCGCGCGGCCATGAAGCCGAACGGCGTTCTCTTCAGCTCCAATCCGCGCGGCGACGGCCAGGAGGGTTGGAACGGCGACCGGTTTGGCGTCTTCTACAACTGGGACACCTGGCGTGACTACATGACTGCGGCCGGGTTCGTCGAGATGACTCACTTCTACCGGCCGACGGGCCGGCCACGAGAGCAGCAGCCATGGCTGGCCAGTGTGTGGCGTAAACCAGCGTCCTGACGGAGGGATGGTCCGCTCGAGTGGCGCTTAGGCCATTCGGTCCGGTATCGAGAATGTTGGATCAACATCCCAAAGGACTGGTTATGGCCGAAAAGCGCGTTCTCATTTTGATCCTCACCTGGGCCTGAACGCGGTCGGGTCGTAACAGCGCCCGGGCGATGACGGCAGAGTCAGCGAGCGCCTAGCGCGCCACTGGGTCTCGCACAATGCGCCCGATCTCAAACCCCGCCTGGCGAAGAAATTCAAGCACCGCACTCCACCGTTGCTCGTCCAGCGCCGGACTGCGTGCGAGCACCCAGAGATACGTCTTCGATGCCTCGCTGACGATCGCGACGCTTTCATCGGCCGACAGGAAAACGACGTCGTAGCGTCCCCAGCCGAACGGCAGCCAGCGCAGCCACGCCGGCAGGAACGAGACCTCGAGTGATGCCGGCTGCAGCCGGCCGTCGGCGAGCGTGGCGCCGCGCGGACGCGCCAACCCTGTCACGCTGTCGATGCGGCCGTCGGCCGTCGTGCAGCGATTGACGACCTCGATGCGGCCGCCGCCGAGCAGCCGGTAGCTCGCGCTCGTGTCGCGCGCGCACTGCTGCTGGAAGCGATTCGGATAATGCGCGACCTGGTGCCAGGTTCCCATGTAACGCGCAACGTCGAGCGACGGGATCGGTTCGGCCGCGCACGCGCCAGCGCTGGACAGCGCAAGCAACACGGCGGCAACTCTCGTTCGGACGCGGTTCAAGTACGTCTTCATGGGCGCACTTCGGACGGTACCGCGCGAGGCCCGCGGCTCACACGTACGTAGGCCGCGACGAAGGAGACTGCCGGAACCAGTATTGCTCTGAGGATGAGGCTACCGACTCCGCGAGACAGAAGCGCGGCGGCTATTATCCAGAGAACGATCTGCAGAACAACGAGCCATTCGAGCGGGA
>DAOMFL010000001.1:111248-142839 GCA_035429805.1 Burkholderiaceae bacterium | reverse complement strand
GCGGCGGCTATTATCCAGAGAACGATCTGCAGAACAACGAGCCATTCGAGCGGGATCACCTCGGAGTCTCGAGTTGCGAAAGCGGCGATGCCGCCAACGAAGAATCCTAGTACCGCTCCAAAGAAGATGAACCTCGCTCGGTACCGCCTTCGCAGGCGCGTGCGGACTTCTTCACTCGCCACCATCACAAGCTCCCGTTCGTTGTCTTGAAGCGACGCGGCGGCCGGTGAGTTCGGCTTATCGATTCACCGGTGCAATCGCGCGAGAGATGCCCCGAAGCAGACATCAAAGGCCGCCGTCGACAGTGGCGGGCCAGACAAAGGATGAGCTTGAACACTGCATGTGGAAGAAATACTCCGACTCTTCCTCGACTCGGAAACCCAAGCGCTCGTAGAAGGCCTTCGCGGGATTTACCTTCAATACTTGTAGACGCAACGGCACACCGCGCCTGCTCGCTTCCTGTTGAAGTGAAGATACGAGAGCGGAGCCAACGCCTAGGCCTTGGAAACTAGGCAGCAGATAGAGCATGTGGAGCCGGATTTCGCTGATCAACTTCTCGACAGCCAGGATTCCCGCCTCAGCCGTATTGACCAGGATGACGCTTGCTCCGGGATTCATGGCGTCCTCAGCTGCTTCCTTCCGTCGGCACTCCTCCTCCCAAGTTCCTCCGGCGGCGATGACGTACGGGCGCATAGTCTGCTCAGTGATGGAGTAGAAGAGCTCTGCATCCACGCTTTGAGATGCGCGCAAGGTAATGATTGGCGCCATGGTCTTCTGGTCTCTAGCGCCTCGCTGCGGACCAACGATATGAACCGGAGTCTGCAATTGGTGGTTCAGTCGCGTCCGCTATCAGGCAAGTTTGACATCGCATGGCAAGGTCCGGAACTGGCCGAGGCAGGAATCGGACGTCGAAGGACGGAACCCGAGACCGAATGTCAACGGCATCGATCAGACACCGGGAGCGCGCCTGAAAGGCGCCGGATCGGCATTACATCGGGCGCTCCAACCATGCCTTGACGGTGGCTCCCGGCAAAGACGAGGTCCCCGTGCCTTCGAACAAGTTCACGGAGCCGGGGCTCAGCTCCACCACCAGGTCTCCGCAGACATAGCGATTGTCAGTCGGCGCACGCAAGTTCAATTTCCCGTCGCGCCAGCTTCCTTCACTGATGGCTTCACCCTTGACGCTGCAGCGGACGCCCCACCAGGTGATGCTGCCCTCGATCCGCCCATCGGGATGTAGACGGTCAATCTTGACGGACCAGCTATTGCTTCGCTGTCCCTCATAGTCCCAACGGCCGCTCAGCGTGACCGGCACCTGAACCCCGTTCAGTGTCGCTGCCTCGGTCTCCGCGGCGGCGACGCGCAGTGAATTCAGTCCTGAGGCAAGGAAGAGCCCGCAGCACAGCAGAATTCTGGCTCTTCCTTCAACGCGCCACGGGAAGGCCATACGTTCCCTCGCTGCAAGATCTCGGTGCTGTTCGCGCATGATGACCTCTCCTTGCGGGCATCCACAAGAGGACGGGCTGGGCCAGCGGCAATTGGAGCGGCCAGCCCAAGCCGTATGGGCCTATACGACTTCGGCGAAGCGCGGCGACATCAGTCCCGCCTCGGAGCTGTCGTGGGCATGCTTGCGGGCGCGGATCGCATTGACCATTTCCAGTGCCGACTGCGTCGCGGGCGGCAGGTCGATGTCGGTCGTGCCGATCGGCTTCAGGCGCTCGCCCCATTTGACCAGATGCGAGCAGAGCGTCAGCCCGCCACCAAAGCCCGGCATCAAGATCAGGGCGCCGGGCTTGACGCGGCCTTCCTCGAGCGCGTCGACCAGCGCCACCGGCACTGTGGCTGCGCTCATGTTGCCGTAGCGTTGCACCGTCAGGAAGACCTTCTCCATCGGCAGGCCCGCGTGCTTCGCGACGGACTCGATGATGCGCAGATTGGCCTGGTGCGGCACCACGAGATCGATCTCGTCGGGCTTGACGCCGCACTTGGCCATCACCTTCTCGGAGGCGATGGACATGCCCTTGACGGCCTTTTTGAAGATCTCCTGGCCGTCGAAGTCCCACAGCGTGTCCCCGTACTGCACGCCGCGGTTCGCATAGGTGCAGCCCATGCCGCGCACGCGCAGGATCTGGCGCGCATCGGCGTTGCAGCCGAGTTGCTCGCCGAGCAGACCCTCCCTGTTTTCGCTGGCCTGCAGCACGACGGCGGCGCAGCCGTCACCGAACAGCACGGCGACGTTGCGGTTGGTCCAGTCCATGTAGGGCGAAATCAGTTCGACCCCGATGACGAGCGCATTGCGCACGGCGCCGGTGCGCACCATCGCCGTCGCGCTGGACAGGCCGTAAAGGAAGCTGGTGCAGGCGGTGTTGACGTCCATCGAGGCGGCGTTGACAGCCCCGAGCTTCACCTGCACGCCGGAGGCGCTGTTCGGCACCTGCTCGTCGTTGCTGCAGCTGCCGTAGACGATCAGGTCGAGGTCCTCGACCGCCAGTCCGGCGCAGGCCAGCGCCCGCGCACTCGCCACTGTCGCCATGTCGATCGCCGAGACATGCGAGATGCGGCGCTCCTTCATGCCGGTGCGCGAGATGATCCAGTCGTCGGTGGTGTCGAGGAAGGTCGCGAGGTCCTGATTGCTGAGGACGGCTGGGGGCATGCATTTGCCCCAGCCGGTGATGGCCGCGTAGGTCATGGTGGTCCCTTGTTCTGTGCCGGCGCTCGTGGCGCGCTGGTCTCCCCGGCGGGGATTCTCTCAAAAAAGGGCGGCGGAGCCCGATGGCGGCTCAGCAGCCGGCAACGAGCCCGTCGCGCCGCGAATCGCTGGCGGCCACGTAGCCCTCGACCGCGGGGTCGCCGAGGCGCCAGATGAACTGGCCCGAGCCGAAGTCCATGTAGCTGTCGTTGCCGCTGGTCACGTGATGGCCGCGGCTCCGCAGCTCCTCCACCACCGCGGCCGGCATCGTGCCTTCGACTTCCAGGTCCACGCCTTCCATCACCTTCCAGCGCGGTGCGTCGCACGCGGCCTGCGGCTGCTGCTGCGCCAGCAGCATGCGCACCAGCGTCTGCACGTGACCCTGCGGCTGCATGTTCCCGCCCATGACGCCGAAGCTCATCGCCGGCCGCCCGTCCTTCATCAGGAATCCGGGGATGATCGTGTGGAAGGGCCGCTTACCCGGCGCGATGACATTCGCGCTCGCCGCATCGACCGAAAACCCGTGGCCCCGGTTCTGCAGCGAGATGCCATAGCCGGGCACAACGACCCCGGACCCGAATCCCATGTAGTTCGACTGGATCAGCGACACCATCATGCCGCCCGCGTCGGCCGCGGTCAGGTAGATCGTGCCGCCGCGCGGCGGCGAGCCGGCGGAGAAGGCCTGGGCGCGCTGCATGTCGATGCGGCGCGCGCGCTGCGCGAGGTAGTCATCATCCAGCATGTCGGCCGGCGACACCGTCATCGCGCGCGCATCGGCGACGTAGGCATAGGTGTCCGCGAACGCCAGCTTCATCGCTTCGATCGCGACGTGCTGCCAGTCGGCGCTGTCGACCGCATATTCCGAGAGCTTCGTGTGGCGCAGGATGCCGAGGCACGACAGCGCCGCGATGCCCTGGCCGTTCGGCGGAATCTCGTGCAGTTCGTGGCCATGGAACCGCGTGCCGAGCGTGCCGACCCAGCCGTTGTTCTGCACGAACTCCCAGTAGGCAGCCAGGTCACTGGCGCGCAGGTCGCCGCCGGTCGCGCGGGCATGGCGTTCGATGCCCTCCGCGATTTCGCCGCGGTAGAACGCCTCGGCGCCGTGCCGCGCGAGCAGCTTGAACGTGCGGTCGGCACCCGGAAGCACGAAATGTTCGCCGATCTCCGGGGCACGTCCGTTCGGCAGGAAGTGCCCTGCGAATCCGGGGCCATTTTTCAGCAGTGGCACCGCGCGCAGCCACTTGTCATGCACGACGGGCGAAACGGCGAAGCCGCGCTCGGCATACTCGATCGCAGGCGCCAGCACGTCGGCGAACGACAGCTTGCCGAGGCGGCCGTGCAGCAGCGACCAGCCGGCAACCGCACCCGGCGTGGTGACCGTGTCCCACCCGCGCACCGGGCGGTTCTTTGCGAGATCGTCGCCGTACTTGCGCCGGAATCCGTCGAGCGACCAGGCGGCCGGTGCGATGCCGCTTGAATTGAGCCCGAGCAGCTCCCTTCGGGCCGGGTCCCAGACGATCGCGAAGTTGTCCGCGCCGAGTCCGTTGCTGCACGGTTCGGTCATCGTGATTACTGCGGCGGCGGCGACGGCGGCATCGGCCGCATTGCCACCGGCCTGCAGCATGCGCAGGCCGGCCTGGGCTGCGAGCGGCTGGCTGGTGGCGACGAGGTTGCGTGCGAACACCGGGGTGCGCACGGTCGGGTAGGGGTTGGTCCAGTTGAAATTCATTTCGTCCTGCGGAGTCCGGCGCGCCCGCGCATCGCAGCGGGCGATTCGAGTCGATCACTCGGTCGTGATCCTGCGTTCCCTGATCAGCTTCGACCACTTGGCGCTGTCGCTGGCGACGACGCGCGCGAAATCGGCGGGCGTCCCGCCGGCGGCATCATAGCCAAGCGTCTTCAGCCGATCGCGGAACTCCGCGGATTTCAGAACCGCGTTGATCTCGGAGTTCAGCTTCTGCACGATGTCCGGCGGCATGCCCTTCGGCCCGAACACGCCGAACCAGGTCGTCGATTCGAATCCGGGCACCGACTCGGCCACTGTCGGCAGGTCGGGCAGCAGCGGCGAGCGCTGCGCGGAGGTTACGGCCAGCGCCCGCAGCTTGCCGTCCTTCAGGTGCGGCATCGCCGAGGCAACGTTGTCGAACAGGATATGGATCTGGCCCGTCACCATGTCGGGGATCACCAGCGCCGTTCCCCGGTACGGGATGTGCACGATGTAGGTTCCCGTCATTGATTTGAAGAGTTCACCGGTCAGGTGAACGATCGTGCCGTTGCCGCTCGACCCGAAGTTGTAGCGGCCGGGATTCGCCTGCAGCAGCGCCACCAGTTCCTTGACGTTGGCCGCCTTCACGTTGGGCGCGACCACCAGCACGTTGGCCGAATCGGCGACGTGCGCAATCGGTGTGAAGTCGGTTAGCGCGTTGTACGGGATCTTCGGATTGAGGCTCGGTCCGATCGAGTGCGTCGAGCTCGTCGCCATCTGGATCGTGTAGCCGTCCGGGGCGCTCTTCGCCACGATGTCGCTGCCGATCGTGCCGCCGGCTCCAGGCCGGTTGTCGACGACCACCTGCTGCCTGAGCCGCTCCGAGAGGTGCCGGGCCAGCTCGCGCGACAGGATGTCGGTGGCGCCCGCCGGCGGGAACGGGACGACCAGCCGGATCGGCTTGGCCGGATAGGCCTGGCCGAACGCCAGCGACGGTGCGACGCTCACGAGGAGCGCCGCCAGCAGGGCACGCAGTTTCATCGGAATGTTCCTGCGGGTGTGGGGCGGCCGTGCAGCGCTGCCGCGACCGGTGGGCTCAGTCTTCCTGGAACGCTTCTTCGCGCTTGCGGCTGATCTGCGGCAGCGTGACGGCAATGACCAGGATCCCGGCCGTCACGAGCAGCCCAAGCGACAGCGGACGGGTGAAGAACACCGTTGCATCGCCGCGCGACAGCAGCATCGCCCGGCGCAGGTTCTCTTCCATCATCGGGCCGAGGATGAAGCCGAGGATCAGCGGTGCCGCCTCGCACCTCAGCTTGTAGAAAACGACTCCGAGCAGCCCGAACGCGGCCGTGATCGTGACGTCGAACGAGTTGTTGTTGATCGTGTAGACGCCGATGCAGCAGAACACGAGGATCGCCGGGTACAAAAAGCGGTACGGCACCTTCAGCAGCTGGACCCAGATGCCGATCAGCGGCAGGTTGAGGATCACCAGCATCAAGTTGCCGATCCACATCGAGGCGATCAGGCCCCAGAACAGCGACGGGTTGCTGCTCATCACCTGCGGCCCGGGCTGGATGTTGTGGATCGTCATCGCGCCCACCATCAGCGCCATCACGGCATTGGGCGGAATGCCGAGCGTCAGCATCGGAATGAACGACGTCTGCGCGCCGGCGTTGTTGGCCGATTCGGGCGCCGCAACGCCGCGGATGTTGCCCTTCCCGAACGGCGGGTTCGCCTTGCGGGTGACCTTCTTCTCGAGGGTATAGGCCGCGAACGACGCGAGCAGAGCGCCGCCCCCCGGAAGGACACCGAGCACCGAGCCGAGCCCGGTGCCGCGCAGGATGGCGGGAATCGATTCGATGAATTCTTCGCGGCTCGGCATCAGCCGGCCGACCTTGTCGGTGAACACCTGCCGTTCGCCCTTGTGTTCGAGGTTGACGATGATCTCGGCGAAGCCGAACACGCCCATGGCCACGCCGACGAAGCCGATGCCGTCGGCCAGCTCCGGAATGTCGAACGCGAAGCGCGACACGCCGGAGTTGACATCGGTACCAACCAGGCCGAGCAGCAACCCGAGCACGATCATCGCGATCGCCTTGACCAGCGAACCCGAGGCCAGCACCACGGCACCGATCAGCCCCAGCACCATCAGCGAGAAGTACTCTGCAGGACCGAACTTGAACGCGAGTTCGACCATCGGCCCCGCGAGCGCCGCCAGGATCAGCGTGCCGACCGTGCCGGCGAAGAACGATCCGATGGCCGCGATTGACAGGGCGGCGCCGGCGCGTCCGCGTCGCGCCATCTGGTAGCCGTCGAGACAGGTGACCACCGACGACGCCTCGCCCGGCAGGTTGACGAGGATGGCCGTCGTCGAGCCGCCGTACTGCGCGCCGTAGTAGATGCCGGCCAGCATGATCAGCGCGGACGTCGGCTCCAGCGCGTAGGTGGTCGGCAGCAGCATCGCCAGCGTTGCGATCGGGCCGATGCCGGGCAGCACGCCGATCAGCGTGCCGATGACGACGCCCAGGAACGCGTAAGCCAGGTTGGTGAGGCTCAGCGCGGTGGAGAAACCCAGAACCAGGTTGTTGATCAGGTCCACGGTGGCCTCAGTTGCTCATGAAGGCGGGCAGCACCGGCACGGTCATGCCGAGGCCATAGATGAAGACGATGAGTACCAGCACGGCCAGCACGACGGTCAGGATCAGCACGTCGCGCAGCCGGAACTCCTCGCTGCCGAGACTCGAGACGATGACGAGGGCGGCCAGCGCGACCAGCAGGCCGGCCGGGCGCAGCAGCAGTCCGAACGCGATCACGGCGCCGAGCACAAGCACCAGTGGCTTGAAACGGAACGGCGCCACCGCGCCGTCCTTCGTCTCCGCCGTCAGACCCTTGACGGCGATGAGGATGCCGAGCAGCGCCAGCAGCGCGCCGAGCGCGGTGGGAAAGAACGCCGGGCCCATGCGCGCGGCCGTGCCCATGTCGTAGTCCCGCGCGAAGAAGATGAAGAAGGCGCCGAAGGCGGTGAACATGACTCCGGACCAGAAGTCCTTCGCGTCCTTGATCTGCATCTGCTCTCCCTCGAAATCTTCAGTCGACCCGCGCGCCGGAAAACTTCACGATCTTCTCGTACTTCGCGAGTTCGGTCTTCACGAGTTCGGCAAACTGCGCCGGAGACATCGGTGCGGGATCGGCGCCCATCCGCGCGAGCCGCTCGCGCATCTCCGGCGTGCGCAACGCGGCGGTCATGGCCTCGTTGAGCCGGGTCACCACGGCGGGCGGCGTTCCGGCCGGCGCAAACACGCCAAACCACGTCGACACGTCAAAGCCGGCCAGGCCGCTCTCGATCATCGTCGGAACGTCCGCCAGCGAGGGCGCGCGCTGCGGCGTTGTGACGGCTAGCGCCTTGAGCTTGCCCGCTCGGATCTGCGGCAGCGCCGATGCCAGGTTGTCGAACATGAAGTCGGTCTGGCCAGCCAGCAGACCGAGCTGCGCCGGCCCGGCGCCGGCATACGGAATGTGCACGGCCGACACGTGAGCCTGCGACTTGAGCAGTTCGCCCGCCATGTGCCCGGCGCTGCCGTTGCCGCCCGATGCATAGTTGAGGCGTCCCGGCTGGCGCCGCATCGTGTCGATGAGGCTGCGCGCCGAGGTGACTTCGAGCTGTGCGGCCCGCTCCGGTGTCATGACCAGAACGTTGGGAACGTGGGCAATCAGCGTGATTGGGGCGAAGTCCTTGACCGGGTCGTACGGCAGCTTGCTGAAGAGCCAGGGATTCACCGCATGCGTGGCGACCGCACCGATCACCAGCGTGTACCCATCGGGCGCGGACTTCGCCACCTGGTCGACACCGAGGTTGCCGCCCGCGCCCGGGCGGTTTTCAACGATGACGACACCGAGCGACGGCTTGAGCTGCTCGGCCAGAGCCCGCGCCGCAGCATCGAGCGGGCCACCCGCCGGGTACGGCACGACGAGGCGTATCGGCTTGGTTGGATAACCCGGAGTCTGCGCGGCAGCGGTCGCCCCCAGCGCCAGCGCGATCGCGGCCAACAGCGCCTGCAGGGCGCGATTCACGGGCTGTCTCCTCCCATCGATAATTCTTGTGAGCCGAATTAGAGCGGAAAACGGCGACGCCGTGTCGCCATTCAGGAGAACGCTGCTTGATCGCCACGACAACCCGTCTGACGACCCGCAGGCTGGTCCTCGAACTGCTGGCCCCGGTACACGCTGCAATGCTGGCGGATTTCTTCGTCCGCAACGATGAACACCTGCGCCGGTGGGATCCGCCGCGGCCCCGCGGTATCGTCGAGCCGGCCTACTGGGAGGCGGAAGCGGCGCGCGCTGTCGAGGACTACCGTGATGGAGCGGTCGTGCGCTGGGTCGCGTTCGCGCACGACGACGCCACGCGCGTCGTCGCCCGCGCCAATTACACGCAGATCGTGCGCGGCCCGTTCCAGTCCTGCATGCTGGGCTACGCGATCGACCATGCGTTTCAGGGGCGCGGATTGATGTACGAGGCGCTGCAGGCCACGCTGGCGCACGCCTTCGAGGTGCTGCGACTGCATCGCGTGCAGGCCAACTACCAGCCGGAGAACCACCGCAGCGCGCGCTTGCTGCAACGCCTGGGCTTCCGCGTCGAGGGCCTGGCCAGCAACTATCTCTATATCAACGGGGCGTGGCGGGACCACGTCCTGAGTGCACTCACCAATGCGCACTTCGACACAGGCGTCTTCGACCGCGATTCGTGATGGGCGCCAGGCGCAGCGCGTTTCACACGCTTGGCAGCTGCTGAAAGCCGCCGCCGAGCGCGTCGTCCTCCTCGGCGGCCGTGGCGGCGCGCTGCTCGACCGCAATGACATGCGCACCCGGCGGTCCGCGTTGTGCCCATGCATGCAGCAGATCGACTCGCTCCGGCGCGCCCACGACGACCGCCTCGACGGTGCCGTCCCGGCGGTTGCGCACCCAGCCCTCGAGGCCGAGCGCCTCGGCCTGGCGGCACATCGCGTAGCGGAAGCCGACGCCCTGCACCCGGCCCTGGATCAGCAGGTGCAGGGCAGCGATCACACGGCCCCCGCGGCGCGCAGGAGAGCGATCTCGTCGCGGCTCATGCCCAGCAGTTCGCGCAGCACCTCCTCGGTGTGTTCGCCGAGCAGCGGCGGCGCGCGCCCGTAGGCGGCCGGTGTCGCCGACATCCGGATCGGATTCGCCACCAGCGGCACCGAGCCTGCAAGCGGGTGCGGCAGATCGATGCGCATGCCGCGCGCAATGGCCTGCGGATCGGCCAGCGCATGCGCGATGTCGTTGATCGGCCCGCAGGGCACCTTAGCTGCATCGAGCGCATCGACCCAGTGCGCAACCGGCCGCTCGCGCACGATCGCCTCGAGCATCGGCACCAGCACTTCGCGATGGCGGACGCGATCGGCGTTGCGCGCGAAGCGCGGATCGCTGGCCAGGTCCGGCCGGCCGGCGACCTCGCAGAATTTCACGTACTGCCCGTCGTTGCCGACGGCGATGATCACGTGGCCGTCGGCGGCCGCGAACACCTGGTACGGAACGATGTTGGCGTGCGCGTTGCCGGCGCGGCCTGGTGCGCGGCCGCTGGTCAGGTAGTTCATGTTCATGTTGGCGAGCATCGCCAGCATGACGTCGTACAGCGCCAGATCGATGTACTGCCCGACGCCGCTCTCCTCGCGGTGCGCCACGGCGGCCAGTATCGCAACCGTCGCGTACATCCCCGTCATCAGGTCGCTGACCGCGACACCGGCCTTCTGCGGGCCGCCGCCGGGGCGGTCGTCGCGCTCGCCGGTGATCGACATGAATCCGCCGCTGCCCTGGATGATGAAGTCGTAGCCAGGCTTCTCGCGCTGCGGCCCGGTCTGGCCGAAGCCCGTGATCGAGCAGTAGATGAGTCTCGGGTTCAGTGCTGCGAGCGCGGCGTAGTCGAGCCCGTATCCGTGCAGCTGGTCAACCTTGTAGTTCTCGATGACGATGTCCGACTGCTGCGCCAGCCGGCGCAGAACGTCCTGGCCATCGGGCCGCGTGATGTCGACGGTGATCGAGCGCTTGTTGCGATTGGCCGCGAGGTAGTAGGCCGCTTCGGACGTGTCGCGCCCGCCGGCATCCCTCAGGTAGGGCGGCCCCCAGGCGCGCGTGTCGTCGCCGCTGCCGGGCCGCTCGACCTTGATGACGTCGGCGCCCAGGTCGGCAAGCAACTGCGTGCACCACGGCCCGGCGAGCACGCGGGTGAGGTCCAGCACGCGCAGATGGGACAGGGCCGTGGCCATGGCACGCGAGGTTAGCAGCGACCTGCATTCGCGGCGAGATGGTTGCGCGCGCCTACACTGGACCGGTGATGACGTTCCGGTCCCCGCAGGGATGAGTCCGTTGCACCGCTTGCGGCTGCGGCTGAAACTCGCGCCGGCGGCGCTGTTCGCCGGCGTGCGGGTCGAACACGTGGCGCACGACCGGCGCTCCCTGACCGTCGCGTTGCGACCGTTCTGGCACTGGCGCCAGGACGCGAACCCGCACAGCGGTGCCACTCTCTACGCGATGGTCGATCCATTTTTCGCATGGATGGCGCAGGCGGCGCTGGGGGCCGGGTACACGGTCTGGGACAAGTCCGGTGCCATCGAAGTGCTCGCCCCGGCCCGCGGAAGGGCGTGGGCCCGGCTGGAACTGCAGGACGACGACCTCAGGCACATCAGGAAGATGACCGACTCCGGCGACAAGCACCTGCACCTGTTTGCCGCCGATATCCGCGACGCCGAAGGGATGGCGGTCGCGCGGGTCCAAAAGATGATCTACGTGCGCAGGAAAGGACATCCGACATGAGCCACTTCCGGCCGTGGCCCTGGCCGCGCGTGCTGGCGCACCGTGGCGCCGGCAGGCTGGCGCCCGAGAACACGCTGGCGGCATTGCGGGTCGGCTTCGAACGCGGGTTTCGTGCCGTCGAGTTCGACGCGATGGCGCCGCTCGACGATGTCGCGGTGCTGATGCACGATCCGACGCTCAGGCGCACGACCGGCGTGGCGGGGGCGGTGACCGAACGACGCGCCGACGAGCTGGCGCAGCTCGACGCCGGGGCGTGGCACTCGCCGTCGTTCGCGCACGAGCCGGTGCCGACGCTGGCCCAGGCACTGCAGTACTGCCGCACGCATTCGGTCTGGGCCAACGTCGAAATCAAGCCGGCACCCGGGCACGAAGCGCGCACCGGAGCGATCGTCGCGCGGGGCGTGGCCCTCGCATACGCGGACCTGATGCGCGTGGGCGGGGACCGGGCTGCCGCGCTGGATGACCGCGTGCCGCTGCTGTCGTCCTTCGAGGAGGAGTCGCTCGTTGCCGCGCGCGCCGCGGCCGCCGACCTGCCACGTGCGCTGCTGATCGACGAGGTGCCTGACGACTGGCAGCTGCGCCTCGAGCGCCTCGGTGCGGTCAGCCTCAACACCAACCACCGGCACTTGGACGAGGCCACGGCCGGCGCGGTCAAGCGGGCCGGTTACTGGCTGTTCTGCTACACGGTGAACGATGCCGCGCGCGCGCGGCGGCTGCGGTCCTGGGGTGTCGATGCCTTCTGCACCGACCGCATCGATCGGATCGGGCCCGACTTCGCTGCCTAGGAACGCCTCGGGTGTACGCGATCGGCGTTGCCGATCGCACGTGTACCCTCGGTGGAACGGCAAGTCAGTGGGCTTAGCTCAGGAGCGGCCGCGCGCGCCGCCGAAAGTCAACTGCACGGCACTCTCCCGGCCCCTCGCCGAGCGAGGGGCGCCGCTCGTGCACTGGCCGTCGATCCGCCTTAGCGCGGCGGCTGGGTTTCGGCGAAGGACGGGCGGGCGGCGAGCTTTTCGTACAGCCGCGCGAGGTTCGGATACGGGCCGCGCCAGTCGATCGAGCCGAAACGGAAGTCGATGTAGCCCAGCGCGCAGCCGACCGCAATGTCCGCCAGCGTGTAGGCGTGGCCGTTGCACCAGGGCTTGTCGCCCAGTCCGCGGCTCATCGCCGCGATCCCGGCGTTCACCTTGCCCATCTGCCGCTCGACCCACTTGCTGCTCTGCTGTTCCGGCGGGCGCTGCGTCGTCTCCAGACGGGCCAGGATGGCGGCGTCGATGACGCCGTCACCGAGCGCCTCCCAGGTGCGCACTTCGGCGCGCTCGCGGCCGGACGGCGGAATCAGCTTGGCGACCGGGGTTGCGCTGTCGAGGTACTCGACGATGACACGGGAGTCGAACACCGCGCCGCCGTCTTCCATGATCAGGCAAGGCACCTTCCCGAGCGGGTTGGCTTCTTGGATGCGCGTATCCGGGGACCACACGTCCTCGAGTTCGAGGTGATAGTCGATGTGCTTCTCGGCCATCACGATGCGCACCTTGCGCACGTACGGGCTCGTCAACGAACCCAGCAAACGGATGCTCTTGGACACGCCGCAGGACCCTGTCTGGTTTGGAATCAGTATATCTGCAGCGCACCATCAGGGAAGCAGCAGGCCCGCTGAAGGGCGCAACGTGGCCTGTTTGCTACACTGATTTCGCTCGTGTTCCGCCCGGACAGCGGGCGGCATTTCTTCTGCCAGCGGGCCCGCCGTGTCCCTCGAACTGCTCTCCCTGACTGCGATCTCCCCGCTGGACGGCCGCTACGGCCGACAGACTGCCGAGCTGCGCGAAGTCTTTTCCGAGTTCGCCTTCATGCGCGAGCGGCTGCGCGTCGAGGTCGAGTGGCTGGTCAACCTGTCGATGCTGGGCCTCGCCGAGCTGCCGCGGCTGCCGCGCGAGGCCGAAGCGCGGCTGCGCCAGCTGGTCGCCGACTTCGACATCGACGACTGCACCGAAATCAAGGCCATCGAGGCCGAGACCAACCACGACGTCAAGGCCGTCGAGTACTACATCAAGCGGCGGACGGCCGACGTGCCGGCGCTGGCGCACGCCGCGGAGTTCATCCACTTCGCCTGCACCTCGGAGGACATCAACAACGTCGCGCACGCGCTGATGCTCGAGCGGGGACGCTTCGTGCTGCAGGGGCGGCTGCGCAGCGTGCACGCCCAGCTGCGCGAGTATGCGCACGCCCATGCCGAGCTGCCGATGCTGTCGCGCACCCACGGCCAGCCGGCGAGCCCGACCACGGTCGGCAAGGAGTTCGCCAACGTCGCGGTGCGGCTGGCGGCCGCCATCGATGCCATCGCCCGCGTGCCGCTGCTGGCGAAGATGAACGGCGCGGTCGGTAACTACAACGCCCACCTGGCAGCCTATCCGGGAATCGACTGGGAGAAGTTCGCGCGCGCGGTGGTGGAGGGCCTCGGGCTCACCTTCAATGCGCACACGATCCAGATCGAGCCGCACGACTACATGGCCGAGCTGTTCGATGCGGTCGCGCGGGCCAACACGGTGCTGCTCGATCTCGATCGGGACCTCTGGGGCTACATCGCGCTCGGCTACTTCAGGCAGAGGCTGAAGGCGGGCGAAGTCGGTTCGTCGACGATGCCGCACAAGGTCAATCCGATCGACTTCGAGAATTCCGAAGGCAACCTCGGGCTCGCCAACGCAGTGCTGCGCCATCTGGCGGAAAAGCTCCCGGTTTCGCGCTGGCAGCGCGACCTCACCGACTCCACGGTGCTGCGCAATCTCGGCGTCGCCTTCGGCTATTCGCTGGTCGGGGCGGAATCCTGCCTGCGCGGGCTGCGCAAGCTCGAGGTCAACGAGGTCCGGCTGCGCGCCGACCTCGACGACGCGTGGGAGGTTCTGGCCGAGCCGGTGCAGACGGTGATGCGACGCTATGGCGTGCCCAATCCGTACGAGCAGCTGAAGGCGCTGACGCGCGGCAAGGGCATCACGCGTGAGGCGCTGCAGGAGTTCGTGCGCACGCTCGACATTCCGGCCGCGGCGCGCGACGAGCTGCTCGCGCTGTCGCCCGCGGCCTATATCGGCAAGGCGGCCGAGCTGGCGCGGCGCGCCTGAGACCAGGCTCGCTCGCTCCCTGGGGCCCGCTAAGGGACGACCTGCTCGGCTTCGTCCTTCTTGACCGGCTTGACCAGGTCTTCGCGCTTCACGCCGAGGTACATCGCGATCGCGGCGGCGACGAATACGGACGAATAGATGCCGAAGATGATGCCGATCGTCAGCGCCAGCGCGAAGTAGTGCAGCGCAGGGCCGCCGAAGAAGAACATCGCGAGCGTCATGCACAGCGTTGATCCGTGCGTGATGATCGTGCGCGAGATGGTCGCCGTGATCGCGCTGTCGATGACCTCGACCGTGGTCATCTTGCGGAACTTCTTGAAATGCTCGCGCACGCGGTCGAAGATGATCACCGACTCGTTGACCGAGTAGCCGAGCACCGCGAGAACCGCAGCGAGCACCGGCAGCGAGAACTCCCAGCGGAAAATGGCGAACACGCCGATCACCAGCACCACGTCGTGCAGGTTGGCGATGATCGCGGCGACCGAGAACTTCCACTCGAACCGGAACGCGAGGTAGATCATGATGCCGGCGACGACCAGCAGCAGCGCGAGCGCGCCGTCGTGGGCAAGCTCCTCGCCGACGGCCGGGCCGACGAACTCGACGCGCTTCAGTTCGACGTTCGCGTCCTGCGTCTTCAGCGACTGCATCAGCCGCTCGGCCTGCTGCCCGGAGGTCGTGCCCTTTTCGAGCGGCAGCCGGATCAGTACGTCGCGCGAGGTGCCGAAGTTCTGCACCTGGAACTCGCCCCAGCCCTTCTGCTCGATCGCGCCGCGGATCTGCTCGAGGTTGGCGGCCTGCGGATAGCTGATCTCGATGACGGTGCCGCCGGTGAAGTCGACCGACAGGTTCAGGCCACGCATGACCAGGAAGGCGACCGCGATGCCGAAGGAGATGAAGCTGATCGCATTCAGGATCAGCGAATAGCGCATGAACGGAATCGTGCGCTTGATGCGGAAGAACTCCATCTTTGCTCTCCGATTCCGCTATCTGGCCGCGGCCGTGCCCGGGCGCCAGATCTGGCCCACCGAGAGCGTCTGCAGCTTCCTGCGGTAGCCGTAGACGAGGTTGACGATCGCGCGCGACACGAACACGGCCGAGAAGATCGACGTCATGATGCCGAGGCAATGCACGACCGCGAAGCCGCGCACCGGCCCCGAGCCGAACAGCAGCAGCGCCACGCCCGCGATCAGCGTCGTCACGTTCGAGTCGAGGATCGTCGCGAACGCCTTCTCGTAGCCCTCGCTGATCGCCTGCTGCGCGGTGCGCCCGTTGCGCAGCTCCTCGCGCACCCGTTCATTGATCAGCACGTTGGCGTCGATCGCCATGCCGAGCGTCAGCGCGATGGCCGCGATACCGGGCAGCGTCAGGGTCGCCTGCAACAGCGACAGCAGCGCAATGAGCAGCATGACGTTGACGCTCAGCGCGGCCACCGAGATCAGCCCGAACACGCGGTAGTACAGCACCATGAATACGGCGATCGCGGCGAAGCCGTAAAGCGTCGAGCGGAAGCCGCGTTCGATGTTTTCGCGGCCCAGGCTGGGGCCGATCGTCCGCTCCTCGATGATTTCCATCGGCGCCGCGAGAGATCCGGAGCGGATCAGCAGCGCGAGGTCGGTGGTTTCCTGCACCGAGAAGTTGCCGGTGATCTGGAACTGGTTGCCGAACTCGCCCTGGATGCGCGCGACAGAGATCGCCTCGCCCTTGCCCTTTTCATAGAGCACGATCGCCATCAGCTTGCCGATGTTGTCGCGCGTTATCGCCCGCATCGCGCGGCCCCCGGCCTCGTCCAGACGCACGGACACCGCGGGCCGTTGGGTCTGGCTGTCGATCGTGGCCGAGGCGTTGTTGAGCTGATTGCCCGTAACCACGACATCGCGCTTCAGCGGCACCTGCGTGATGGTGCCGTCCGGCTTGCGCTCCGGGACGGTCAGCGCGCCGCCACCACCGGCGGCCATCGCCTCCTGGTCGACCATGCGGATCTCGAGCGTCGCGGTGCGGCCGAGGATCTGCTTTGCCCGGGCCACGTCCTGCACGCCCGGCAGTTGCACGACGATGCGGTCTGCGCCCTGCTGCTGGATCACCGGCTCGGCCACGCCGAGCTCGTTCACCCGGTTGTGCAGCGTGGTGATGTTCTGCTTCAGGGCGTTGTCCTGGATCTCCCTCTGTGCGGCCGGCGAAAGCGTCGCGTAGAGCAGGAAGTCGGGGCCCGTCGTGCCTTCCTCGCGTAGCGTCAGTTCTCGGACCTGGCCGCGGATCAGGTCTTCGGCGCGCGCGCGAGTCTCGGCATCGCGGAACCGGATCTCGATCTCGGTCGGCGACTTGCTGATGCCCGAATGACGGATGTTCTTCTCGCGCAGCAGGGTGCGAATGTCCGAGCTGAAGGTCTCGAGCCGCTTGTCCACGGCGGCCCGCATGTCGACCTGCAGCAGGAAGTGCACGCCGCCGCGCAGGTCGAGGCCGAGATACATCGGCAGCGCGTGCAGCGCCTTCAGCCACGACGGCGTGTTGGATATCAGATTGAGCGCGACGATATAGGAGGGATCTTCGGGATTCGGATTGAGCGCCCGCTGCAGTGCGTCCTTGGCCTGCAGCTGCACGTCGGTGTCGCGAAAGCGCGCGCGCACCGTCGAATTCAGCGCGGTCGTGTCGAAGAACATGCCCGTCGTTTCGAGCTTCGCGTCCTTGAGCAGCGTCTCGACGCGCGTCATCAGCGCGGCATCGACCTTGACCGTCGGCTTGCCGGACGAAACCTGCACCGCGGGCGACTCGCCGAAGAAGTTCGGGAGCGTGTACAGCGCGCCGATCAGCAGCGCGACCGCGATGACGATGTATTTCCAGAGGGGGTAGCGATTCATAGTCCTGTCGCCCTCGTGTACGCGACCCTGCGGGTCGCACGTGCACTCGGGCGAGCCTGGTCAGGGGGCCGGGCTTCGGGCGGCCGGGCGCCCGGCCCCAGTGCAACGGCACGAAGCGGGGCAGGGCATCACGTTGAGAAACAGCGGTTGCGCCGGACGACTCTGTTTCCGGTCACAGCGACTTGACCGTGCCCTTGGGCAGCAGAGTCTGAACGGCGGCACGCTGCATCGAGATCTGCACCGGCTGGCCGTTGACGGACGCGACCTGCAACGTGACGTACTGGTCCGCGATCTCGGTGATCTTGCCGACGATGCCGCCGGCTGTCACGACCTCGTCGCCCTTGTTCAGCGCCTCGACCATCGACTTGTGCTCTTTTTGGCGCTTGACCTGCGGGCGGATCAGCAGGAAGTAGAAGACGACGAAGATCACGACCATGAAGCCGATCGACATCAGCGACGACTCGGCGCCCGGCTGAGCCGCCGGAGCGGTCTGGGCGTACGCGTTTGCAATGAAGAACATCGGGGTCCCCGCGGAGTAAGTGTGGGCTCGCACAGGCCCGCTGGCAGCGAGCCGCGCAAAACCGTTGAATTATAGGGCGGGCGGCTCTCAGACGCCGCGTGCGCGGTTCTGCGTGAAATCCCTGCGATACGCCTCGAAGCGTCCGGCTTCGATCGCGGCGCGGGCTTCGCGCATCAGCCCGAGGTAGAAGTGCAGGTTGTGCACGGTGTTGAGCCGCGCCCCGAGGATCTCGTTGACCCGCTGCAGGTGGTGCAGGTAAGCGCGGCTGAACTGGCGGCAGGTCGGGCAGGTGCAGCCGGGCTCCAAAGGCTCGAGGTCGCTGCGATAGCGGGCATTGCGCAGCTTCAGGTCGCCGTAGCGCGTGAAGAGCCAGCCGTTGCGCGCGTTGCGGGTCGGCATCACGCAGTCGAACATGTCGATGCCCGCCGCGATCCCGTCGAGCAGGTCCTCCGGCGTGCCGACGCCCATCAGGTAGCGCGGGCGGTCGGCGGGCAGCCTCGGGGTCGTGTGCGCCAGGATGCGCAGCATGTCCTCCTTCGGTTCGCCCACCGAGAGCCCGCCGATCGCGTAGCCGTCGAAGCCGATGCTCGCGAGCCCGCCGAGCGATTCGTCGCGCAGCGGCTCGTACATGCCACCCTGCACGATGCCGAAGATCGCGTTGCGGCGGCCGCGCGCTTCGCCGAGGTGGTCGAACGCATCGCGGCTGCGCTGCGCCCAGCGCAGCGACAGCTGCATCGATCGTGCTGCCTCATCCGTGGTCGCCGGCCGCCCGTCGATCTGGTAGGGCGTGCACTCGTCGAACACCATCGCGATGTCGGAATCGAGCACGCTCTGGATGCGCATCGATTCCTCCGGCGTCAGCAGCAGCCGGTCGCCGTTCACCGGCGAGGCGAAGCGCACCCCGTCTTCGGCGATCCTGCGCAGCGGCCCGAGCGAGAACACCTGGAAGCCTCCGGAATCGGTCAGGATCGGCCGCTCCCAGCCCATGAAGCGGTGCAATCCGCCGTGGGCCTCGATGACGTCGAGCCCCGGTCGCAGCCACAGATGAAACGTGTTGCCGAGCACGATCTGTGCGCCGGCGTCGACGAGCTCTGCCGGCGCCATCGCCTTGACCGTGCCGTAGGTGCCGACCGGCATGAACACCGGCGTCTCGACCGGGCCGTGCGCCAGTGCAAGGCGGCCGCGCCGCGCGGCGCCGTCCGTGGCGAGCAGTTCGAACGCCGCGGTCATCGAGAAGCCTCCGCTCTCCATGGCCTTGCGCGAGTGGAATGAAGGCGGCCCGGCACCGGGCTCATGACGCGCGCTCCAGCAGCATCGCGTCGCCGTAACTGAAGAAGCGGTAGCGACCGGCGATGGCGTGCGCGTACGCCCGGCGTATCCGCTCGACGCCGGCAAACGCCGACACCAGCATCAGCAGTGTCGATCGGGGCAGGTGGAAGTTGGTGATCAGGCGGTCGACGACGCGAAAGCGATGGCCCGGCGTGATGAACAGAGCGGTCTCCGCTGCGCCGGCGCGAACGGACCCGTCATTGGATGCCGCGGATTCCAGCGCGCGCAGGCTGGTGGTCCCCACAGCGACGACGCGATGGTGCTCGCGTCGTGCGGCATTGACCGCCTGTGCCGTCGCGGCGGGAATTTCGTAGCGCTCGCTGTGCATGCGGTGGTCTGCCAGCCGCTCGCTGCGCACGGGCTGAAACGTCCCGGCGCCGACATGCAGCGTGAGGTGCGCCTGCTGCACGCCGCGATCGGCGAGCAGCGCGAGCAGTTCGGGCGTGAAGTGCAGACCTGCAGTGGGGGCGGCGACGGCCCCGGGCCGCGCCGCGTACACGGTCTGGTAACGCTCGACATCGGTGGCGCTGTCGGCGTGCCCGATGTAGGGAGGCAGCGGTACATGACCCTGAGCGTCGAGCGTCGCAAGGACGTCGCGGCCGAAGCGCAGCACGAAGAAGTCGTCACGCCGGCCGTCGATCAGGGCTTCGACACCGTCTTCGAAGAGGATGCGGCTTCCGGTTACTGGCCGGTGACTGGTCCGCACCAGCGCCAGCGCGAGCGTGGGCTCCAGGATCCGTTCGACGAGGACTTCGACTTTCCCGCCGCTCGGCTTGCGTCCGAACAGACGCGCCTTGATGACGCGCGTGTCATTGAAGACCAGCAGGTCGTCGCGATCGAGCAGCCCGACGAGATCGGCAAAGCGGAGGTCATGAAGCCCGTCGGGTGCGACATGCAGCAACCGGCTCGCTGCGCGGTCCGGCAGTGGGTGCTGCGCGATCAGTTCGGGGGGAAGCGCGAAGTCAAAGTTAGCGAGCGTCAGCTCGCGGTCGGCGATGGCTTGACCGGCCATGCGTGATCCTCGGTCTGCGTTGTTGGTGCCGGGAAAGGGAATCGAACCCTTACGGTATTGCTACCGGACCCTGCGATTGCTCCGGCGTTGCCTTCGCAGTTTTGTTTCCGGCCGCCTGCTGCGCAAGCTTAACCTCGCTGCGCGAGGTTAGCCTGCAACGAAATCCCGCGGAACACGCCTTTGCTCAGAGTGGTGCCGGGAAAGGGAATCGAACCCTTACGGTATTGCTACCGCGGGATTTTGAGTCCCGTGCGTCTACCAGTTCCGCCATCCCGGCCGGGCGGCGAATTATCTATGAAAGCGACTGCTGCACCAAACCCGGGGACGAGCTTCGGTCAATGGCGCGACTTGACGACTACGGTGCCCGCCAGCTTGTCGTGCCAGCCCTGCTTGCGAGCATCGAACGCGACCCAGAAGATGCCGAGGAAGAACGGAATCATCGACACGTAGTAGCCGAAGTAGCGGCCGATCAGTTGTCCTTTCGATGCAGGCTGGCCCGTCGTGGCATCGACGATGCGCGCGCCGATCACCATCTTGCCGGGCGTGGCCTGGCGATAGACCCAGAAGACGACGACTGCGATCGCAGGGAACACCCAGTTGAGCAGCACGTCGGCTGCACCGGTGACGGCGCTGCCGTCGAAATACCGGGGTCCGTAGAGCCAGTAGAGAACCGGGGTGATGATGACGAGCAGCAGTGCGCTGTCGATGACGGCTGCCAGCACGCGAGCCCAGAACCCGACGTACTCCAGGTCTGCCGGAAAGCTGTCGGGCGCGGGCATCAGACCTCCAGGTTATCGATCAGACGCGTGGCTCCGAGCTTCGCCGCGGCCAGCACGACCAGCAGTTCGCCGGACTTCACTTCATCGGTGGAAGGGGGCTTGAGGTCGCGCTGTCGCCGCACGGAAACATAGTCCACCTTCCAGCCGGCCGCCGTGAGCTCGCGTTGCGCATCGTGCTCGATCCGCGCCACATCCGACTCGCCGCCCCGAATGCGGTCGCGCACCTGGTTCAGCACTGCATTCAGGCGCGGTGCTTCCCTGCGCTCCGATTCGCTCAGGAAGCGGTTGCGCGAGGACATCGCGAGACCGTCCGGATCGCGCACGGTCTCGTGCGGAATGATCTCCGTGGGCAGCGCGAACTGCCGGCACATGTTGCGCACGATCATCAGCTGCTGATAGTCCTTCTTGCCGAACACCGCGACCCGCGGCTGCACGCACGAGAAAAGCTTCAGCACCACGGTGGAGACGCCGATGAAGAACCCGGGGCGGAATTCGCCCTCGAGGATGTCGCCGAGGTCGTGCGGCGGCTGCACCCGGTAGCTCTGCGGCTCCGGGTACATCTCCTGCTCGTTCGGCGCGAACAGCACGTAGACGCGGTTCTGCTGCTGCAGCTTGTCGATGTCGTCCTGCAGCGTGCGGGGGTACTTGTCGAAGTCCTCGTTCGGACCGAACTGCAGCCGGTTGACGAAAATCGACGCCACGACCGGGTCGCCGTGCTGGTGCGCCATCGCCATCAGCGACAGGTGCGCCGCGTGCAGGTTTCCCATCGTCGGGACGAACGCGATGCGGTTCTGCCCGCGCAGCTGGTCGCGCAGCGCTTCGATCGTGTGGACGACTTTCATCGTGTCGGACCCGCGGTGGCAACGGCCGCGGATTGTAGAGGCACCGCCGGCCGTTCAGTAGCCGTGTTCCGGGCCGGGGAAGCTGCGGTCCTTGACGGCGGTCACGTAGGCGGCGACTGCGCTGCCGATCGTCGGCTGGCCCTGCATGAAGTTGCGCACGAATCGGGGTTTCTTGCCCGGGTAGACGTCGAGCATGTCGTGCAGCACCAGCACCTGGCCGGACACGCCGGCACCGGCGCCGATGCCGATCGTCGGCATGCCGACGGCCTGCGTGACCCGCGCAGCCAGCGCGGCGGGAATCAGTTCGAGCACGAGCATCGCTGCGCCGGCGGCATCCAGTGCGCGCGCGTCGGCGATCAGCCGCTCCGCGTCGCTCTCGGTCCGGCCCTGGATGCGATAGCCGCCAAGCGCGTGCACCGACTGGGGCGTCAGGCCGAGGTGACCGCACACCGGGATGCCGCGCTCGACCAGGAAGGCCACGGTCGGCGCCAGCCAGGCGCCGCCTTCGAGCTTGACCATCTTGGCGCCGGCCTGCATCAGCTCCACCGCATGGGCCAGCGCCTGCTCGGGTCCGGCCTGGTAACTGCCGAAAGGCATGTCGGCGATCAGCCAGGCGGCGGCAAGCCCGCGCGCCACGCAGCGTGTGTGATAGGCCACATCGGCCACAGTGACCGGCAGCGTCGAATCGAGCCCCTGCACCACCATGCCGAGCGAGTCGCCCACCAGCACGCAGTCGACGCCGGCCGCATCCAGCAGGCGCGCGAAGCTGGCGTCGTAGCAGGTGAGCATCGCGATCGGCTCCCCGGCCGCGCGCATCTCGCGCAGTCGCGGCAGCGAAACCGGCCTGCGCGATAGGGCGTCGGGCGTCTGCGGATGCGTGCTCATGTCAGGCCGCGAGGTTGAAGTATTCGCGGCGTCCGCGCAAGCGCGTGATCCGATCGAGCAGCAGCGCAAAGTCATCGCCGCTGTCGATCGGGTTCAGGTTCTCGGTGTTGACGATCAGCACCGGCGCCTCGTCGTACTGGTGAAAGAAGCGGGAATAGCTTTCCGCCAGCGTGGCGAGGTATTCCTCGCTGACGCGCGCCTCGACCGGATTGCCGCGCCGCTGCACGCGTTCCGCCAGCGTTCCGGCAGGCGCCTGCAGGTAGATGACGAGGTCGGGCGGCGGCGTCTGGGGGCGCAGCTGCGCGAGGATCTGCTCGTAGAGCTTCAGCTCGTCGTCCGCCAGCGTCAGCCGGGCGAACAGTGGGTCCTTGTCGAGCAGGAAGTCGGCGAAAAGCAGTTCCTGGAACAGGTCCAGCTGCCGCAGGTCCGCCAGCTGCTGGACGCGCTGGAACAGGAAGAAGAGCTGGGTCGGCAGGGCGTAGCGCGCGCGGTCGGCATAGAAGCGCTCGAGGAACGGATTGGCCTCGGGCTTCTCCAGCAGGGTATGGCCATTGAAGTGCTGCGCCAGCTTGCGCGTGAGCGAGGTCTTGCCCGCGCCGATCGGGCCCTCGACCGCGACATAGCGATAACGCCCCGCGATCATCCCTGGGTGCGGAAGATGAAATACACGGCGCCCATCAGGCAGATCGCGGCCCACAGGTAATCCAGCCGCGGCGCTTCGTCCATGTAGAACATCGCGAACGGGATGAACACCGCGAGCGTGATGACCTCCTGCAGGATCTTCAGCTGCGCCAGCGAAAACTCGGTGTATCCGATGCGATTGGCAGGAACCTGCAGCAGGTACTCGAACAGCGCCACGCCCCAGCTCAGGAGCGCCGCAATCCACCACGGCCGGTCGCTGAGATTGCGCAGGTGCGCATACCAGGCGAACGTCATGAAGATGTTCGAGCCGATCAGCAGGAATGTCGTCTGGACGACGACCGGCAGTCCGCCCATGGGAATCGCCGGGGCCTAGGGCGCTGCCGGCGCCTCGAGCGGCTCGATACGCTGGTCCTCGACCGATTCCAGGAAGGCGGACGCGGGACCCTGGCCCGGGATGCGGATGCCGGGTTCGAGATCGAGCAGCGGGCGCAGCACGAAGGCGCGCAGGTGCAGGCGTGGATGCGGCAGTGTGAGGGGCGTGCTCTGGATGATCATATCGCCGACCAGCAGCAGGTCGAGGTCGACGTTGCGGGGCGCATTCTTCTTCAGGCCGCGCCGCTTGCGTCCTAGCATCAGCTCGATGTCAAGCAGGTGCAGCAGCAGCGCATAGGGCTCGAGCGCGGTCTCGACCTTGGCGACCGCATTCAGGTAATCCGGGCCGGGCGCATCGATGGGCGCAGACCGGTAGAACGGCGAAACGGCGATGAAGCCGGTCTGCTCGATCGAGCGCAGCGATTCGATCGCCGAGTTCAGTGCCTCGGCGACGTCGCCCTGATTCGATCCCAGCCCGATGTACGCGATGCGCTTCACAGCCCCGCTCAAGCCTCGTCGGTACGGATTTCGGTGGTCGCCTCTCGGCGTGCACCGCCCTTGCCACGCGACCGGCGACGACGCCTGCGCGACGTCGGATCGGCCGAGTCCGCGCGCGACGCCTCTCCGACCAGGCGCTCGCGCTCCTCTTCGTTCGCATGCGAGAAGCGCGTCCACCAGTCGGCCAGTTCCGCGGGGACTTCGTCGGCCGCGGCGCGCAGCAGCAGGAAATCATAACCGGCCCGAAAGCGCAGATGCTCAAGAAGGCGGTAGGCCGATCGTCCCTGGCGCCGTTCGAAACGGGGTTGCAGTCCCCAGATCTCGCGCATGTCGGACACGAAGCGGCGCTGGATCGCCAGCTTCTCGGTCTGCGCGTCGACAGTGTCGTCGATCGCCGCATTCAGTGCCGGGATGCGGTGTTCGCCGCGCGCGGTGCGCGCATTCCACTTCACCAGCACGTCGTGCCACAGCAGCGTGGCGAAGAGGAACCCGGGTGAAATCGACTTGCCGGCCAGCACCCGCTCATCGGTCCGCGCCAGCGCCTGCAGCACGAAGCGCTCGCCCGCGGGCTGCTCGAGGATGACGTCGAGCAGCGGCAGCAGTCCATGGTGCAGGCCTTCCATGCGCAGCCGCGTGATGCAGGCGACCGAGTGGCCGCTCGTCAGCAGCTTCAGCATCTCGTCGAAGAGGCGCGCAGCGGGCACGTTCTCGATCAGCGGCGCCAGCCGCGGGATCGGCTCGCGCGTGGCTTCGTCGATCTCGAAGCCGAGCTTGGCCGCGAAGCGCACCGCCCGCAGCATGCGCACCGGGTCCTCCCGGTAGCGCGTCTCGGGGTCGCCGATCATGCGCAGCCGCTTGCGTCGCAGGTCCTTCACGCCGTCGTGATAGTCGATGACTTCGCGCGTGGTCGGGTCGAAGTAGAGCGCGTTGACGGTGAAATCGCGCCGCGCGGCGTCCTCGTGCTGTTCGCCGAACAGGTTGTCCGCCAGCACCCGACCGTGCTCGTCCGTCTGCCGGTCGGGGTTCTCGAGCGCGCGGAACGTCGACACCTCGATCGTCTCCTGCCCGAACATCACGTGCACGAGGCGGAAGCGGCGGCCAATGATGATGGCGCGCCGGAAATGCGACTTCACCTGCTCCGGCGTGGCGTCGGTCGCCACGTCGAAGTCCTTCGGGGCGACGCCCAGCAGCAGGTCACGCACCGCGCCGCCGACGATGTAGGCGCGGTGCCCGGCCTTCTGCAGCGCCTCGCACACGCGCAGCGCCTGGCGCGCGACGAGGTCCTGGTTGATGCCGTGGTCCGGCGCCGCGATGCGCCTGGGCTCGCGCGCCTTGGTCGGCCTGCGCCTGAAGAGCGTCGAGACGCGCTCGATGACCCGCTTGATCATCGGCCTACGCCCGCTCCAGCACGTTCCGGCGGTCAGGCATGCGCGTCTTCGAAGAGTTGCAGCGTGGGCCAGCCGCGCTCGCGCGCGAGCGCGACCAGGCGCGCATCGCCGTTGGTGATGACCGGGTAGGTCACCCGTTCGAGCAGCGGCAGATCGTTGATCGAGTCGCTGTAGAACGTCGTCACCGTGTCCGCCAGCGTGCGGCCGCGCGCGTTGAGAAATTCCTCGACCTTGCGCACCTTGCCGTCCTGATAGGTGTGCGTGCCGACGAAGCCGCCAGTGAAGCGCCCTTCGTTCTGCTCGGGCTCGACGGCCAGCACGTGTTCGATGCCGAACGCGCGCGCGATCGGCGTGATCACGTAGGCGTTGGTGCCGGTCACGAGCGCCGGTTCATGCCCCTGCGCACGGTGCGTCTCGACGAGGGCGATGGCCTGTTCGCGCACCGCGGGGTTGACATGACGGTCCATGAACTCGGCATGCCACGCGTCCAGATCCGCGCGCGGAAATGCAGCCAGCAGTTCCATCTGGAAACGCACGCAGGCGTCGACGTCGAAGGTGCCCGCGCGGTACTCCTCGGCGAAGTGCCGGATGCGGGCCCCGTATTCCGCGGCGTCGAGGCCGCCGCGCCGGACCACGTGGTGCGACCACGTGTCCGCGCTGTCGATCGGCAGCAGGGTGTGGTCGAGGTCGAAGAGCGCAAGATGCATCGGCGGGATTCTAGGGCCTGTCCTCGGGCAGTAGCGGCTCCCGGGCCTCGCTCCACGGGCCGCCCTGCAGCCACTCGCGCACCAGCGGCACCGTGATCGAGCGCTTGGCTGCCAGCGCGTAGGCATCCAGCGCGTCGAGTATCGCGACCTGCGTGCGCATGTCGCGCGGCAGGTGCGTCAGCAGGTAGTGCAGCACCTCGTGCGGGAGCGCGATGCCGCGGGAGGCGACGTGTGCGCGCAGTGCCGTCTCCTTCTCCTCGTCGCTCAGCCCGTGCAGCTGGTAGACGAGCCCCCAGGCCAGCCGCGTGCGCACGTCTTCGCGCAGCGCGAGCTGCGACGGCGGCGCGCCCGCAGTCGCGATCAGCGCAGCGTCGCGGGCGGCGCGCACCTCGTTCTGCAGCACGAAAAGGCGCTGCTGCCGGGCATCGTCGTAGCGGTCAACGTCGTCGGCGAGGTACAGCCGCACTCCGGCGTCGAACTCGACCGGGGCACTGGCGGAGTCCATCCAGCATCCTGACCCCGCGTCCGCGGCCGCCTGCAGAAGATGGGTGCGCCCGCTGCCCGCGCTGCCCCACAACAGCACGAAGCGCTCGCCTCGACCGGCCACGACGTCACGCAGCGCAGCCACCGACTCGGCATTGCGGCCGACGACGAAGTTGTCGAGCGAAGGGCGCAGCGGCTGCAGCAGGTCGAGCGCCAGCTGTCGCGGAGGGTGGTTCATGAGTCGGCGGGTCCGCGCCTTACAATTCTGCTTCTTGCGTGGTTTGCGCGGCGAGTTGCAAGTCTACCGGGCCAGAAGCGGCCTTCCCGTCCATGAATCCACTCGACTACAGACAGGCGGGCGTCGACTACGCCAGCATCGACCCGCTGAAGATCCGCGCGCAGCAGGCCGCGGCCGCCACGGCCGGACACCTCGCGCGTCACGGTCTTGCCGAGGTGGCGGCATCGCGTGGGGAGTCGGCCTACGTCGTCGACTGCGGCGATTTCTACCTCGCGTCGATCACCGAATGCCTTGGCACCAAGGCGCTCGTTGCCGACGCGATGCGCGCCATAACCGGCCGCACCTACTACGACCGCATCGCGCAGGACACGCTGGCGATGGCGCTCAACGACATCATCACTGTCGGCGCGACGCCGATCTCGGTGCACGCCTACTGGGCGACGGGCGGCAGCGAATGGTTCAACGACGCCGAGCGCGCACGCGATCTCGTCGAGGGCTGGCGTGCCGCCTGCGACCGCAGCGGCGTGGCGTGGGGCGGCGGTGAGACGCCGGCGCTCGCCGGCGTCGTCGAGGCTGGACGGATCGATCTGGCCGCTTCGTGCGTGGGTCTGATCCGGCCGAAGACGCGGCTGACACTGGGCGAGCACCTGGCGCCGGGCGACGCGATCGTGCTGCTCGCGTCGAGCGGCATTCACGCGAACGGCCTGTCGCTCGCGCGCAAGCTGGCGGAGCGCCTGACCGAGGGCTATCGCACGAAGCTGGCCGACGGAACGATGTACGGCGAGGCGCTGCTGGCGCCGACCGCGCTGTACTCGCCGGTGACCGAGGCGCTGGCCGCCGCCGGCATCGTTCCGCACTACTGCGCCAATGTCACCGGCCACGGCTGGCGCAAGCTGATGCGCCACCCGGGTGAATTCACCTACCGCCTGTCAGCGCTGCCGCCGGTCCCAGCCGTGCTCGACTTCATCCGCCGGCAGGCCGGCATCGACGATCGCGAGGCCTACGGCAACCTGAACATGGGCGCGGGGTTTGCGCTCTATGTGCCGGCTGCGCAGGCGGGCCGCTGTGTCGAGATCGCGCAGGCCTGCGGCGTCGCGGCGTGGGCTGCCGGCACGGTGGAGGCGGGGCCGAAGCGGGTCGTGATCGAGCCGCTTGCGCTGACGTTTGCAGGGGATGACCTGCACGTCCGCGCCTAGGCGCCGGACCCTACGACGCGGTATCCCCAAGGCGCAGCGTGCGCGCCGGCACCGGCAGTGCACGTTCGATGTCGGACGCCGACAGCAACGCATGGTCCGGAACGGCCGACGGCGGCTGGCCGCTCTGAAACACCGATTCGTGCAACGTCGGCCACACCGAAGGATCGGCGACCCGGGCCTGGTCATGGAAGTCCAGGCCGAGGTTCAGGCCGAACGCCGCGAACACCCCGACAACTAACACCGCGGCAGCGCGCAAGGCCGGTCGGCGCGGCGGCGCGGGCTGAGAGTAGCCTCGCTTCATGTGGACCCCCATCGCTGCAAAGGAAGCTGCAGCACGGAGCCAGTGTGCGCGTGGGCTGACCGCAGTACATCGCGATATTGCGCTGCGCCGCCTTGGACTCTGCGGCGCCGGGTTTGCCGAAGATTCGCTCGCGCGGAGAGTGCGGGTCACGGGACAATGCGGTTATCCGGAGTCGATGGCGTCGAGCCGCCGCACGACGAGGTCGGCCGCGCTTCCATCCGGCGCATCGATGCTGACGTCGACGGCGAGCGAGCGCAGCCAGGTGAGCTGGCGTTTGGCAAGCCGGCGCGTCGCCGCAATAGCCGCGGCGCGAAATTCGGCATGCGAGCCGTGACCGTCCAGGTACGCCCAGGCCTGCCGGTAGCCGACGCTGCGCATCGACGGCAGATCCGCCGTGAGATCGCCACGCTGCCGCAGTGCCCGGACCTCGTCGAGGAAGCCGCGTGCGAGCATTGCGTCGAAGCGCTGCTCGAGGCGGCGATGCAATTCCCCGCGGTCCGCCGGGATCAGCGCCACGACATCGAGGCGCGGTCGCCTGCTCGCCGGCTGCGTGAGCAGGGCCGACATCGGCCGCCCTGATACCTCGATCACCTCGAGCGCCCGCTGGATGCGCTGCGAGTCGTTCGGCGACAGGCGTGCGGCAGTGGCGGGGTCGAGCGTCGCGAGCCGCGCGTGCAGCGCCGGCCAGCCGAGTTGCCGCGCTTGAGCGTCGATTGCCGCGCGAACCGACGCATCGGCCGGGGGAAGTTCCGACAGTCCGTCACGCAGTGCCTTCGCGTACAGCATCGTGCCGCCGACCAGCAGCGGCAACTTCCCGCGGCCGCGCACGCCGGCAATCGCGGCCACCGCATCGCGCACAAAGTCGGCGGCCGAGTAACGCTCGGTGGGATCGCGGATGTCGATCAGGTGGTGGGGCACCGCGGCGCGCTCGGCTGGCGAAGGCTTCGCCGAACCGATGTCGAGGCCGCGATAGACCTGCGCCGAATCGACGCTGATGATCTCCACCGGCCGACGCTGCGCCACTTCGAGCGCCAGCGCGCTCTTGCCGCTTCCGGTCGGCCCCAGCAGCAGCAGACCGTCAGTCATGGTGCGAGACATCGCCATGCCGGCGAACCAGCGTGAACGCGGCCGTCGCCGTCACGACCGAACAGGCGGCGATCGTCAGCGTGAGCGGGTACACGGTGCCGTTGTAGCTCGCGCCGATCCAGACACCGACCGCGGCGGCGCAGCCCATCATCAGGAAGCCGAGCAGGGCCGCCGCGGCTCCGGCGGCGTGCCGGAACGGAGCCACTGCACCGGCCTGGGCGGGCGCCTGGACCAGCCCGTGCGAGACGCCGAACGCG
This sequence comes from Burkholderiaceae bacterium, assembly GCA_035429805.1. Lineage (GTDB taxonomy): Bacteria > Pseudomonadota > Gammaproteobacteria > Burkholderiales > Burkholderiaceae_F > JALORV01. The sequence goes on along the minus strand of DAOMFL010000001.1, from coordinate 113,108 downwards.
AACATCGGCACCACGATGGCTGCGGTGACGTGCCACCCTGCAAGGGCAGCGGCCGCCAGCGTGGCGCCGGCCGCGAACTGCAGCAGCGCTCCGGCCTGGATCACGTGCTGCAGGCCGCGATGGACGAGCCGGCGGCAGATCAGCGTGCCGACGAGATAGCCGGCAACCATCGTCGAAAAGGACAGCGCGAACTGCGTCGTCGAAAGTCCGAGCACGCGGATCAGCACGAACGACGATCCCGAGATGAACGCGAACAGGCCTGCGTAGGTGGCTGTGGCGGCCAGCGTGTAGGCGCGAAATGCCGGTGAACGAAGCACTGCGGCATAGGTCCGGAGCATCGGGCGCAGACTCAACGCGCGCGGATCCGGACGCAGGTGCGTCTCGCGCAGCGTCAGCGCGGTCGCGCCGAGCATGGCCAGGGCAAAGACCGTCACGGCGATGAACGACGAACGCCAGCCGTAGGCTTCGTAGAGGCGCGCGCCGACTGTAGGCCCGATGAGCGGCGCGAGGCTCATCAGCCCCGCGGCGCTGGCCAGCAGCCGCGCTCCGGCCGCAGGGCGGAAGAGATCGCGCACCATGCCGCGCGCGCCGACGAGGCAGGTGCAGGCACCGATCGCCTGCAGTACTCGACCAAGGATGAGGATGCCGAGAGATGGCGCCGCGGCGCAGAGGGCGCTGGCGAGCGCATAGGTGCCGGCGCCGGCCAGAATGATCGGGCGGCGGCCGAACCGGTCCGAAACCGGACCGACGACGAGTTGCCAGATCCCGAATGCGGCAATGAACGCGGAGAGCGTCCACTGCACGCCGGCGGCTGTGGCCTGGAAGTCGGACGCGATGCCCGGCAGCGTCGGCAGGTACAGATCGGTCGATAGCGGCTGGAACATCGACAGGCCCGCCACCAGCCACGTCGTAGCCGCCAGCGAACCGGCCACCAGGGGCGGCGTGTTGGCGGGGAGGGCAGGCGTCGGGTCGGAGTGCGTGCGATTCACCGCCGGCGAATGTACCGCCCCGCCTGACCCAGCGCAGAACCGGACAGACCGGCCCCGATACATTGGAACGAGTCGATGACCGGAGAGGCATCATGAGCGTCGAACCAGGCAGCCGCGACGACCTGTGGCAGCAGCAGTTCAGCGGAGTGGACCGCGAGATCGGCAGGATGGCGTCATTGTGCGGCATCGACATCCTCGATCGCGCGCAGCTGAGGCGAGTGCTCGAGAACGATGCCGGCGTCTGCACGCACAGCAATCCGCTCGCGTTCGAGAAACTGCACACGCTGCTGAAGGCGCACTACCTCTTGCGCGACCGCGCGGCCGACGTATTGGGTGAGGCCGGCGCGCAAGCCGCGATCGACCGCGCGGTGACGGATCTGAAGAATGAGATTGGGGCGGTGGGCAAGCACTGAGACCCGCTTCCGCGACCGGGGCACCCGGCAGTCTGTAGTGGTGAAAGTTCCGTCAGGACTCCTGACTACTCAAATCGAAGCGTCGTCGGATTCCGGGTGTCGACGCGAAGCGAGCCTGGTCTGAGTTAGTTAAGGTTTGTCCGACGTCTGCCCGTGAGTCGAGGCAAGAGGGCGCATGGTGAGGTGCGAGGGCAGGCGTTGGACAAGCCTTAACGCGATCTGCCGATCGAGTGAGTCCGAAGGACTTTCTCTCGGCAAGGCCGCCTCAGTGAATCAAGGCGTTGCGGGCGCCGACTCCGACGGACTTTGTTCTTCGCGCTCAATCCGATCCTGAGGAACAAAGCTCATCGGAGATGAAGTCAGTCCGTCGGACGAGAGTGACGGAAGGTGGCCGACTGCCGCTATCCGCTTCCCCATCAACTTCGAGCGCGCGGCACTTTGTAGCGGAGTTCGGCGAA
>DAOMFL010000001.1:0-111148 GCA_035429805.1 Burkholderiaceae bacterium | reverse complement strand
CGGCACGTCATAGGGCCAGGGCCCGCGCTCCGGCGAATCGAGCTTCACGACATGGCGCAGCATCCACTCGTAGGTGGCGGCGCCCATCGCAAGCGCTCCGACCTCCGCGATGAAGTCCGGATAGCTCGTCTCGGCCACATCACCTAGCGGAAAGAGCCACTCGAGCGAATCTTCCTCGGTCGCGATGAAGCCGTCGAGGCTGGCCGCAGCGTAGTACTGGGTCGTCATTGCACCTTGACGCTTCGTCGTGGACGCGGGCCGCGATCCTGCGCCCGCCGTGAATCGTTGTCCAGGGCCAGGGGGCCGCGCTAGCCGAACAGCCCGCCGACTTTTGTGCCCGCGAGCCGATTGATCGCAGCGAGGCTGATCGCCGCGACAACGATCAGGATGAAGCCGAGCGCAGCGGCCTCGTTCTGCGAGCCGGCGATGTAGAAGGTGAAGATGCCGAACGGAATCGTCTCCCAGCCGCCGAGCGTCAGGAAGACGACCGCCGAGGCCTCCTGCAGCGACGTGATGAATGAGAACAGCGCGCCGACCAGGATGCCTTTCCAGACCAGCGGCACGGTGATGTCGCGGAAGGTGCGCACCTTGGTGGCGCCGACGTTCTCCGCCGCCTCCTCCATCGACTTGTGGACGAGCAGCAGCGACGAATAGCTGCCGCGGACCGTGTACGGCAGCCGCCGCACGGCGAGTACCAGCGGAATGATGATCCAGACGCTCGTAAGCGGGATCCCGAGCAGCGGCAGCGGAACGTGGAACGCGCGGATGTAGGCGATGCCGATCGCGGTACCGGGGATCGCGAGGATCAGCGTCGTCAGCGCGTCCAATAGGGCGTTGCCCGGCGCTTTCGTGCGACTCAGGACCCAGGCCATCGGTACGCCGACGATAAGGCAGATCACCACCGCCAGCCCGCAGTACAGGAACGAGTTCAGGATGAACTTCGGCGTCTCGATGCTGACCCGCGTGAAGAAGGCGGTGGTGTACTCGACCGGGAACGGCGTCAGCGACCAGCCGCGGCCGAACGCGGCGAGCGTGACGCCGATGTGCGGCAGGAACGAGATGAACATCAGCGCCGACAGGAAGCTCACCGCGAGCCAGCGCTTGCCCGGCGCAAGGTGCCGCCGTTCGACCTTGGTGTAGGAGAGCGAGCTGTAATCCTTGATGGCGACGTACTGCCGCGCTGCGATCACGAAGACGATCGCGAGCAGCACGAGCAGCGCCGAGATCACGATTCCCATGCGGAACAGGCGCCGGTCGATGAACTGGACGATGTTCAGATAGGCCTGCGGCGCGAGCAGGTCCTGCACGCCGAGCACCAGCGGAGTGATGAAGTCGGCAAACGTCCAGATGAACACCAGCAGGGCGCCGGACACATAGCCCGGCGTCGTGAGCGGCAGCGTGATGTCGCGGAAGCGGCGCCAGCCCTTCGCGCCCATGCCCTGCGCGGCCTCCTCCAACGTCGGATCGACCTTGGTCAGCGCATCAAGGATCGAGAGCGTGATCATCGGAAACAGGTGCAGCGTCTCCACCAGCAGCACGCCCTGCAGCCCGTACATGAAGTTGATCGGGTGCTCGAGTCCGAAGGTGTCCTGCAGCACCACGTTGACGGTACCTGCCCGGCCCAGGATGAAGACGAAGCCGAGCACGCCGACCAGCGGCGGCATGATCAGCGGCAGCATCGTCAGGTAGGAAAACAGGTTGCGCCCCGGAAACTCGTACCGCAGCAGCAGTACAGCGACCGCGATGCCGAGGATCGATGTCGTGATCACCGCCAGCACGCCGAGCAGAAGCGACTTCCAGAGCGAGCGCAGGTAGTAGCGGTCGGTGAAGAACCCGACGAAGTTGTCGATCGTGAAGGTGCCAGCCTCGGTCGTGAACGCGTCGTAGAAGATCCGCGTCAGCGGAAAGAGCACGAACAGCAGCAGAAATGCCCAGATCGCGGCCCAGCCTGCCGCGGCAAGCGGATTCACGCGTGGGATGCGGAACGACGGAAGACTGGCCGCGGCCATTGCGCGCTTCAGCCGGCGATCGCGACAGTGACACCGGCCGGGAATGCCAGCCTTACCCGTGCGCCCGCTGCCAGCGGCACGTGATGCCACGGGTCGCGGATGTCGACCTTGAACACCGCGCCCTGGCCGAGGTCGACGTCGTAGCGCAGCGTGTTGCCGAGATAGGCGGCGAAGGTGATCTGACCCGTCACAGCGTTCACCTCAGCGTCGCCGGATCCATCGAGATCGATGTTCTCCGGCCGTATGCACAGCACGCAGGTGCTTCCCGCTGCCAGCGCTTCGGCGCAGGTCGCCGACCACTCGCCGAGCGCCGAGCGCGCGCGGATGACCCTGCGATCCGGATCGACCGCGGTGACGGTGCCTTCGATCTGGTTGTTGATGCCGATGAAGTCGGCTACGAAGCGTGTCTTCGGGATCTCGTACAGCGTCTTGGGCGGACCGACCTCGAGCAGCCGGCCCTTGTCGAACACCGCGATGCGGTCCGACAGCGTCAGCGCCTCTTCCTGGTCGTGCGTGACGTAGATCGTCGTGATGCCCAGTTCCTTCTGCAGCTTGCGGATCTCGGCGCGCACCTGGACGCGGATCTTCGCGTCCAGGTTGGAAAGCGGCTCGTCGAGCAGCAGGATCTCCGGATTGAGTACCAGCGCGCGCGCGAGCGCCACACGCTGCTGCTGGCCGCCCGACAACTGGCCCGGAAAGCGCTTGTCGAGCCCGCCGAGCTTGACCTTCTCCAGCACCGCCCGCACGCGCTCGCCGAGTTCGCTGCTCGCGACCTTGCGCAGCTTGAGGCCGTAGCCGATGTTCTCGGCCACCGTCATGTGCGGCCACAGCGCGTAGTTCTGGAACACCATGCCGATTCCGCGCTCGTGCGGCGGGACCTCGTTGATCCGGCGGTCGTCGAACCGGATCTCGCCCGCGTCCGGCGCGTAGAAGCCGGCGATCAGCCGCAGCAGCGTGGTCTTGCCGCAGCCCGACGGGCCGAGCAGCGTGAAGAGTTCACCCTCCTCAACCGTCAGCGTGACATCGTTGGCCGCCGCCATCGCACCGAAGCGCTTGGTGATGTTCTGCACGGCGATGCGCACGGCGTTCCTCCCCGCTGTTCCGGTCGTGTGCGTTCTGCGCCCGCGTCAGTACTTCTTCTTCAGCTGATCCCAGACCGCCTCGATGTCCTTGCGGTACTGCTCGTTGACCTGCTCGTAGCGGCCCTGCGCTTTGTCGTCGTCGTAGATGTTGCGGACTTCACGGTCGAAGTACGAACGCACGCCGCCTGTGAACTCGACGGCCTTCTCGGCGTCCGAACCGGGTGCTCCCTGCACGCGGTACTTCGGCGTCAGCGGGAAGAGGCCCCGTTCCATGAAGATGCGCTGGCCTCGTTCGGTCAGCAGGAACTCGACGAAGGCCTGCGCGGCACGCGGGTGCTTGCAGCCGGCCAGAACCGCCATCGGCTCGGGCGTGATCCACGCGGTCGGTGGCGCCACATAGCGGATGTCGTAGCCGGCCAGGCGCTCTTCGAACGCCATGTAGCTGGGCACCGCGAAACCGGCGGCGAACTCGCCCTTGGCAACGACTGATGGCACGTCACGGCTGCGCGCAGTGAAGATCCCGGTGTTGGCGGCAAGCCGCTGCAGCCACTCCCAGCCCTTGGCATCGCCGTAGAGCTGAAGGATCACTTCGTACGTCGCATGGCTGCTCGACGAGCGTGTCGGCGCGCATTGCGCGATGTAGCCCTTGAGCTTCGGGTTCAGCAGATCGTCCCAGTCCTTCAGTTCCGGCACGCCGTAGCGCTTGAGCAGCGTCGGGTGGTAGACCAGCCCGTACGGCTCCAGCGCCGTGCCGATCCAGAAGGACTTCGGGTCCTTCAGGTAAATAGGCTTCGGCTTGCCGATCGAGGCTGGCACGGAGTCAAGGACATCCTTCGGCAGCGCCAGCGGCGCGACCAGTTTCTGATCGGCCAGCTTGTCGAACAGCGCGCTCTCTCCGCCCCAGAAGATGTCGACCTCGGGCCGGCCCTTCCACTCGACGATGCGTCCGTACGCCACCGGGGTTCCAGCCGCCAGCGCATTGACCTTCACAGTGATGCCCCATTTCTCCTTGGCGTACTTCGCGAACTCGGCCAGCGCCGCATCGTGGATGAACTTCGAGACCGGGGTGATCAGCGAGAGCTCATCTTCGATCGGTGCCTGGGCCAGGGCTCGCGGGATCGCCGTCATGGCGGCGAGCGACGCCGAAGCCTGCAGAACTTCTCTGCGAGTGAAACTCATGGTTGTCTCCTGGAAACTTGACTGCAATCGAATTCGGGTCGCGCGGAGCCTTCCGGCCATGCCCGTCGAGCCCGATCAGGCGCATTCGTCGCGTCGTCGTTGTTGTGCCCGACGAGTGACCCCGGCTCCGCCGGGATTGTTTCCCTTCGGTGCATCGCGCACCTTTCGTCAACGACACCGATGTGGACGTGCGCCGCCTTCACCTCCACGACTGCCAGCGTAGTGCCGCCCCGGCTGCGGGCATTGACGTCCATCACGGGCGCGCACGGAGCGGCGCCCGCAGCGGAACGGGTGCACAGTGAACCGGTCAGGCGTCGCCGGTTCCGCGCCGCAACCACGGCACCACGGCCCGCTCGACGCCGAACGGCAAGGCCATCAGGCCGTCGAGTTCAAGGTCGGGGTTCGCGCCATGGTTCAGTATCCGGTCGACGAGCCGCGTGATCGGCATGTCAACACCGAGACGGCCGCCGAGTTCGGCGACAGCGCCGGACGAGTGCACGCCTTCCTGGACGGTGATGCGCTCCGCCAGGATCTGCGTCAGCGTGCGCCCCTGTCCGAGTGCGATGCCGAGCGACATGTTGCGGGACTGCGGACTGTTGCACGAGAGGTCGATGTCACCGATGCCGGACAGGCCGAGAAAGGTCTCGAGTCGCGCGCCCAGCGCCAGTCCGAGGTCGACCGCCTCGGCCAGGCCGCGTGCGACCAGCATCGCACGCATGCTGTTGCCGAGGCCTTTGCCGGTGACGATGCCGCAGGCGATCGCCAGAACGTTCTTCATCACCCCGCTCACCTGCGCGCCGATCACGTCGTCGGCGAGGTAGACACGGAAGCGCGCACTGCCGATCGCCTGCTCGAGCCGGGCTCCCTGAACCGGATCCTCGCAGGCGAGCGTGACGCCCGCAGGCCGGTCGATCGCGATCTCGGCGGCAAAAGACGGCCCCGACAGGATCGCGACCGGCGCCTGCGGCAGAGTCTCGGCGAGCACCTGCGACATCAGCCCGCAACTGGCGCGCTCGATACCCTTCGAGCAGCTCACCACCGGGGTGCCGGCCGCCAGGTGCGGCTGCAGCTGCGAGGTCACCGCACGCATGTGCTGCGCGGGCGGCACGAGCAGGACGAAGTCCGCTCCGCGCACCGCCTCAGCCATCCGCGGTGTACTGACGATGCCCTGGGGCAGCGTCACACCAGGGAGAAAGAGCGCGTTCTCGCGCGTCCGGTTGATCGCATCGACGACTTCCGCTTCGCGCGCCCAGAGCCAGACTTCGTGCCGCTTGCGCCGCAGCACGCAGGCCATCGCGGTGCCGAACGCGCCGCCCCCGATGACGCCAACCCGAGCCATGAGCGATGTTAGGCAGTGCGGTCGCAGCGCACGTTGACAGCGGTCAGCCGTGCGTCCCTCTGGCCCCGACCGCAGATCCCGCCGTCAGGCCCGTGCTTTGCGTGCGGCCAGCACGCGCTCCGCAAACAGCGCGAACCCGCCGCCTTCCTCCGCCTCGGCGATCACGTGTGCCGGCGGATGAACCAGCGAGTCGTAGAAAGGCGCGATGTTGGCGACCGCGAAAGAATGGGGAAAGTAGGCGAACATCGGTTCGTCGTTGGGCGAGTCACCGATGAAGGCAAAGCGCCCGCGCGCCGCGTCGAGATCGACATCGAACTGTTCCTGCATCAGGCGGCGGGTCATCGCGAGCTTGTCGTGCGACCCGAACCAGGCGTTCACGTGGATCGAACTGACCTTCACGGTGAGGCCGTGTCCGCGCAGCAACGCGACGATCCGCTCGACGTCGTCCGGCGGCAATGGCGCCACGTCCTCGCTCCAGTCGATCGCGAGATCGGTGTCGCGGTACATCTGGTCCGCGGCGACCCGCGCGCCGGGCACCGCGCGCAGCACTTCCTCTCCGATCAGCCGCAGGCGCTCGCGATCGTGCGCCCGCTCGGCGTCGCTGCGCGCGAAGCCGCGGATCATCCGGTGCCGCTGGTGGTCGTAACGAAAGTACAGCGCGCCGTTTTCGCCGACCACCGCGGCTACCGGCCAGAAGCGTGCAATCAGATCGCACCATCCTGCGGGACGCCCGGTGACTGGAATCACCCACAGACCCGAGTCCTGCAGGCGTTCGAGAGCGCCGTATGCGGCGGCGCTCAGCCGGCCGGCGGTCGTGATCGTGCCGTCGATGTCGCACAGCACGCCTTGCAGGCCGACGAAGTCGGCAGGCGTGGGCAGGGAACCGGACGTCATCACGGCAGGCGGATATGGTGAGCCCGAACGATACCCGCCGCCGCGCCATCCTCGGCCGCACGCGCGGCGTTCAGGGGATGCCCAGCCGCCTGTCGCAGTAGTCGAGCAGCTGATCGAGCGTGGTCAGGCGGGCCGCCTCGACGTCCGGGATGTCGACGTTGATTGCCGCGTGGACGGCGACCAGGAAGTTCATCCAGTCGACGGAGTCGAGGTCGACCTGGTCGCGCAGCCGCTGACGCGGGTCCAGCGAGCCGGGCTCCACCTCGGGTGCAATGCGACCGAGGCATTCCAGCAACGCCCGGCGCAGTTCATCCCGCGTCATGCCGGCGCCTTTGCCAGGTCCTGCGGCCGCTGCAGCAGCTCTCGCACCGCTGCCAGGAACCGACCCCCGCGGTGCCCATCGCTGACCCGATGATCGGCCCCGAGGCTTGCGGTGATCAGCGGAACTGCCTTGATGGCGCCGTCGACCACCCACGGTCGCTCGAGCACTCGCCCAAAGCCGACGATGGCGACCTGTGGCGGATAGATGATCGGAAAGACGCTGCCGACGCCCTGCTCGCCGAGGCTGGTCACGGTGATCGTCGCATCGGAGATTTCGGAGGACCGCAGAGAGCCGGCGCGCGCACGGGCAACGAGGCCCAGCAGTTCGCCGTTGAGGGTGTCGACGTTCATGCCCGGCACGTTGCGCAGCGCCGGCGCCACGAGGCCCCCGGCGCGCAGAGCGATCGCCACGCCAACATGAACTGCCGTCGACGCGCAGAACGCGCCGTCCCTGAAGAAGCCGTTGAACTCGGGAAAGCGCAACAGCGTCCGCGCCACCGCCTGAAGCAGCAGCGGAGCCAGCAGCAGCCGCTCCGTGACGCTGCGCGCGGCGTTCTGCTCGCCGAGGTATGCCATCGCCGCCGCCAGCGGGATGTCCTCGGCCAGGTAGTAGTGCGGAATCTCGCGCTTGCTACGCGACATGGCCGTGGCAATGGTCTCCCGCATGGCTTCGGCCCGGTCTGCAACCGCGGGCCTGGACTTCGCCGCGGATTCCACATCGCCGACAGTGATCGCCCCGCCCGGTCCGGTGCCGGACAGCCCGGCGAGTTCGACACCGAGTTCGGCTGCGCGCCGTCGGGCCAGCGGCGACACCGCGATGCGGCCCTGCAGCGCCGGACTCGGGGCCGAGTGGAGCGCAGTCCGCAGTGCGTCGACCTGTGTCCGCACCTGTTCAGCCGTCTCGCCGGGCTCGCGCAGCACGGCCATCAGCGTGCCCACCGGAATTTCGGCACCCGGCTCGACGAACAGCGCTTCGACGGTGCCGTCGTGCCAGCATTCGACGTCGATCGCGGCCTTGGTCGTGTCGACCACCGCGACGATGTCGCCCCTCGTCACGGTGTCGCCCGGCTGCACGCGCCACTCAAGCAGCGTGCCCTTGTCCATGTCGGAGCCGAGCGAGGGCAGGCGGAATTCAATCATCCGGACCGTCCGCACAGCGCAAGGGCCGCTGCCACGATCCTGGGGGGCATCGGCAGCGCCGCGTCCTCCAGGTGCTTCGGGTACGGCATCGGCACTTCCTCGCTGCAGACGCGCGCCGGCGGGGCGTCAAGATCGTAGAACGCCCGCTCGACCGTGCCGGCCATGATCTCTCCGGCCAGGCTGCCGGTGCGCCAGCCCTCGTCCACGACGAGAAGTCGGTGCGTGCGGCGCACCGAGGCGACGATCGTGTCCCAGTCGAGCGGCCGCAGCACGCGCAGATCGATCACCTCGGCGTCGACGCCGTCGGCCGCGAGCGTCTCCGCCGCTTCGTTCACGCGCGGCAGGCTGCCACCGTAGGTGACGATGCTCAGGTCGTGCCCCGCGCGCCGGACGGCGGCGTGCTCGACGTCGACTGCCCGCGGCGGATCGGCAAGCTCATCTTCCAGGTTGTAGAGCTGCGCATGCTCGAACATCACGACCGGATCCGGATCTTCAAGCGCCGGCCACAGCATGCCGCGCGCATCCTCGACGGTGGCCGGCGCAAGCACGCGGATGCCCGGTACATGCGCGTACCAGACCTCGAGGCTGTGCGAGTGCTGGGCCGCCAGCTGCCGGCCGGCCCCCGTCGCCATGCGGATGACGAGCGGCACCGAGAACTGTCCGCCGGACATGTGGCGCACAGTCGCGGCCGTATTGACGATCTGGTCGAGCGCGAGCAGCGAGAAGTTGACGGTCATGACTTCGACGATTGGCCGCTGCCCGCCCAGCGCCGCGCCGATGCCGGCACCGACAAATGCGAGCTCCGACAGCGGCGTGTCGCGGATGCGGTCGCCCCCGAACTCGTCGTAGAAACCTTTTGTCACGGCGTAGGAGCCGCCGTAGCGACCGACGTCCTCGCCCATGATGAAGACGCGCGGATCCCGCTCCAGCGCTTCACGGTGCGCCTCGCGCAGCGCCTCGCGGTAGCTGATCCTGCGCGCAGTCATCGCGCCCCCTCCAGCGCTGCTGCCGTCCGGCCGCCGCGCGGAGTCGTCACGTCGCGCGTTAGGTCCGCGACAGGCTCCCACTGTCCCGCTTCCGCGAAGGTCACCGCTAGATCGACTTCCTCCGTCGCGGCGGCGTCCAGCGCGAGAAATTCGGCTTCCGTCAGCATGCCCGCGATCTTCAGCCGCTGCGTGAACGTGTGGATCGGGCCGCGTTCCTTCCAGGCTTCGACTTCCGCCTTCGCACGATAGAGCTCCGCATCGAACATCGAGTGCGCACGGAAGCGGTAGGTGTGCAGCTCCAGGAAATACGGCGTGCAGGTGCGTCGAACGTGCTCGACTGCGGTCCCGGCCGCCGCGGTCACCGCCAGGACGTCCATGCCGTCGCAGTGGGCCGCCGCGATCCGGTAGGCGGCCGCCTTCGCCGCCAGGTCTGTCTGGGACTCCGAACGCTCCAGCGCTGTTCCCATCGCGTACAGGTTGTTCTCGCAGAGAAAGAGGACCGGCAGCTTCCACAGCGCCGCCAGGTTCAGCGACTCGTGAAACGCACCTTCCGCCACCGCGCCCTCCCCGAAGAAGCATGCGGTGATCGATTCGCCGCGCGGCGCGCGCCGGTCGGCGAGTGCCAGCCCGCAGGCGAGCGGCAGGCCGCCCGCGACGATTGCATTGCCGCCAAAGAAGCGTGTCCGCGCATCGAAGAGATGCATCGAACCGCCACGGCCGCGCGAGCAGCCCTCCCGCTTGCCGTACATCTCGGCCATGATCGCGTTCATCGACACGCCGCGCAGCAGCGCGTGACCGTGCTCGCGGTACGTCGCCACCACGTTGTCGTCGGGCCGCAGGTGCGGCATCACACCTGCCGCGACGGCTTCCTCGCCGATATAAAGGTGCAGGAATCCCCGGATCCGGCCCGCGCCATAGAGTTCGGCGCTGCGCTCCTCCAGCCGGCGGATGCGCAGCATGTCGCGGACGCGGGCATGACATACGTCGCGCGGGTACTGCGTGACGTCGGTGGCCGTCCGCGGAAGATCCTCGGCCGGCAAGGCGCTCATGCGTCGGCTCCCGCATGCCCGATGCGATGGCGTCGCGCGCCCGCCGTGGACCGATGAGCCGGCGCGCGCGCCGGCGCCTGCAGGCGCCGGACGAACTCGTCGAGCTCCTCGAGCTGCCCTCGGGCAATCTGGCTGTCGGTCAGCGCCAGCGTCGCGTGCGGCCGATGGCTGAGCCCGGTCATCATCCCGAACACGCGCGCTGCGCCCGAGCCGCCCATCGTGCAGAAGAACGCGATGCGGCCGGGCAGCCGCGGATGGCTCTCGAGCCAGCTGCGCACGGGACTCGAAAGGCTCCAGAACCAGACGGGCGTGCCCACGACCACGAGGTCGTAGTCGGCCGGGTCCCGGTGCGATGGGCGCAGCGCCGGCGTCAGGCCTGTTATCGCCTCGATGGCACAGAGCGCATAGCCGAGTGCGCCCGCCATCGGCTGCACGATCCGGATCTCGTCGCGATCCGCGTGCAGACGCGGTGCCAGGCGTTGCGCGATGCGCCGCGTGTTCCCGCTGCGCGAGTGATAGACGATCAGTGTCTTGGTCATGGCATCCTCATCTGCGGCCCGCGGCCTCGCCGCGCTCAAGAGCCGCTTTCCAGTGTCGAAGTATCTCCCTCCGGCAATCCGAGCTCGCGCGCCTTCAGCAGGCGTCGCATGATCTTTCCGCTGCGGGTACGCGGCAGCGTCGCCACGCAGTCGATCTCCTTCGGCGCCACGGCCGGCCCGAGGCGCTTGCGTGCATGTCCCAGCAGCTCGAGGCGCAGCGCGTCGCTCCACACCTGTCCGCTTTTCAGCGCGACGAACGCCTTGACGGTCTCGCCGATGATCGGATCGGGTTTGCCGATCACGCCCGCCTCGGCCACGGCCGGGTGTTCCATCAACGCGCTTTCCACTTCGAACGGCCCGATCAGGTGCCCCGCGGACTTGATGACGTCGTCGGCACGGCCGACGAACCAGTAGTAGCCGTCGGCGTCGCGCCGTGCGAGGTCGCCCGTCAGGTACAGATCGCCGGCGAAGCACTTGCGGTAGCGCTCGTCGTCGCCGAGGTAGCCACGGAACATCGACGGCCAGCCCTTGCGCAGCGCAAGCTCGCCTTCGACGTCGGGTTCGTCGACGACCTCGGGCGGACCGTCGTCGCGCCGGCGGACGATGAAAGCCTCGACCCCGGGCAGCGGCTTGCCCATCGAGCCCGGCTTGATGTCGAGCGCCGGCGTGTTGGCGATCATGATTCCGCCGGTTTCGGTCTGCCACCAGTTGTCGTGGATCGGGAGCCCCAGTACCTCCTGGCCCCACCACACGGCCTCGGGATTCAGCGGCTCACCGACACTGGCGACGAAACGCAGCCGCGGAAAGCGATAGCGGCGAGCAAGCTCGGGGCCGGCCTTCATCAGCATGCGGATCGCGGTCGGCGCGGTGTACCAGACACTCACCTCGCGTGCCTGCAGGATGCGGTACCAGCGTTCGGCGTCGAACTCGGCTTCGTCGACGATCATCGTCACGCCGTGCAGCAGCGGCGCGATGACGCCATAGGACATGCCGGTCACCCAGCCCGGATCAGCCGTGCACCAGAAGACGTCGTCGTCGTGCAGGTCGAGCGCAAAGCGGCCGGTGGCCCAGTGCGTGACGACGGCTTCGTGCACGTGGAGCGCGCCCTTCGGCCTGCCGGTCGTGCCGCTGGTGAAGTGCAGCAGGGCGAGATCGTCCGGGCGAGTCGGCGCAACCGTGAATTCGGCCGAGGCCTCCGTCATCAGGCTTTCGAGGTCGCGCGTGCCGGGCAGCGGCGCCGCGGGCGCGGTCGAGTCAGGCCGTGCCAGCAGCACGTGCTGCAGAGTCGGCAGCCCTTCGCGAACGGGCAGTACCTTGCGCCGGTAGAGCGCCTCGGTGGTGACGAGCGCCTTGCCGCGGCCGATGTTGATGCGGGTTGCAATCGGCTCGGGTCCAAACGCCGAAAAGAGCGGTGCGACCACGGCGCCCGCCTTCAGCGCACCGAGAGCGCAGACATGGATGTCCGGGATGCGCGGCAGCAGCAGGAACACGACGTCACCGCGCCCGATGCCGAGCGCGCCGAGGACATTTGCGAACCGGCTCGAGGCCTGCTCGAGATCCGCAAACGTCAGGCGGCGTTCTGTGCCGTCCTGACCCAGCCAGTGCACCGCGGTGCGCTGAGCAATCGCGCTGAGGGCGTGCCGTTCGACTGCTTCGTAGGCGATGTTCAGGCCGCCGCCCGGGAGGCCGGCGAGTTCTCGGCGGACCTCGTCCCACTGGAACTGCCGACAGTCTTGTGGCCAGTCGTACAGATGGGGACGCACGCGGAGCGCGGACACATCTTTCCGGATCAGGGTCGGGCGCATGGCCTTGGCGGGCAGAAGCCCGGTGCACGCTGATTCCACGCTAGAAGCCGGGACGCGGCGCCCGTTGACGGCGGTCAATCTACGGAGCGCCGCGGTACCGATCCCGCCTGGAGACGACGACCCGACTCCGGGGCCGCGTCGCTGACCGCCGGCAAACTGCAGTGCGCGGAGCGGTGTAGGTTGAATACAAAGATCGGGATTGCTTCTAAGAGGCGGCGGAAGCGGGCACCGCGTCCGGTTCCGCATGTGCCGTTCCAACACCGAAGGAGGCACGATGAAGACACTCCATGCACCACAGGTCGGAGCACCCGACCCGGAAAAGCGGACCTCGCCGATCCTCGACGAGGACGAAGAACTCTCGCTCGACCTCGAACTCGAAACCGGTGCCTGCTACTTCAACGGGGAGCGCCACCCGATCGGTTCTTATGTCCTCAGCGGGTCGGAGCTCCTGCATTGCGAGGAGCGCGGCCTCTGGGTGCGCCGCGAATCGTGAGCCGCGGGATGCAGGTCACCGTCAACCGGGCGCCGGTGCTGACGTTGTGGGCCGCGGTGGTCGCGGAACGGCTCGGGTTTGCCCGCGACGAGGCGCTTACCCTGGGCCGCGTCGTCGCTGGTCTGAACGCCTACGCCAAGGGAAAGTCGCTCGGCCTGTTCAAGCCCGCCCCCGAAGAGATCCGACGCGAGCGCAAGCGCCTGGTGGCCGGAACGCACCTGTACGTCGACCTCCTGCATCGTGCAGTCCCGGTGCTGCAGACTCCCGACGGCCTGCGCGCCCTCGCGAAGGACCGCCCGATCGCGCCTGCCAGCGTGCAAGGGTATCTCGAAGGAAAGTTCGGCGACGCCCTGCCCGCCGTCGAGCGGGCGATGCGTGAACTGGCGCGTGCGCTGCCGGAGGAGGATCTGGACCGGCGGGCCTATGAGCTTTACGAGAGGTTTCGCCCGGACGTGCCGGCGGGCACGCGTGGCTGGGGCGCGGCCGGAGTGCTCCATCTCGCCCGTATCCGCTCGGCCGCCGACTGACAGGAAGCCCTGACCATGGTTCCGCCGGGAGGATTGAGCGCCCCTGACACGGCGGTTCAGTCAGTGCGACTTCCGCTGCAGGCCGACGACTTTCGCGCGGCCGTGCTCGACACGCTTGCATCGGTCGCGCCTGAAACGGACCTGCAGTCACTCCGAACCGACGTGCCGCTGCGTCAGCAGATCGACCTCGACTCGATCGACTGGCTCAATGTCGTCGTCGGGCTGTGCGAACGGCTATCCGTCGACATTCCCGAGTCGGATTACGCCCGGCTGGCCACGTTGGACCAGATCGTCGCCTATGTCGTGACGAACCAGGAGAAGCCGGGGAGCGCGCCGCGTCCTGCCGGTGAAGCGTCCGGCAGTGAACTTCCCAGCACCCGGCACGTCGTCCGGGCCACCATCGTGACCGTGCGACCCATGCGGGCCGGCGATCGCGAACTCGAAGTCGCCTTCGTGCAGCAGCTTTCGAAGGAGAGCCGCTACGACCGCTTCATGACCACGGTGGTCGAGCTGCCGGAGGCGAAGCTGAAGAGCCTGACGGACGTGGACCAGATCGGGCACGTCGCCCTGGTGGCGACCATCGACCGCGACGGGCGGGAGGTCATGATCGGCGTCGTCCGCTATGCGGTCGATCAGGCGGGAACGGGCTGCGAGTTCGCGGTCGCGGTCGGCGATGAGTGGCAGGGCTCGGGCCTCGCCGGCATCCTGATGCAGGCGCTCATCGACGTTGCGAGGAGGCGCGGACTGGCGACGATGGACGGCACCGTGCTCGCCATCAACGGCCGGATGCTGAAGTTCATGCGCCAGCTTGGGTTCCGGCAGGAGCGCGACCCGGCCGACCGTGAAACCGTTCGCGTCGTGAAGACGCTGACGGCTCCGCGATGACAGTTTCGCGACGACCCAGGAATGCTTCGCCGCGTCCGCAGCGGTGGTCCCAGCGCGTCGCCGAGACCAGCAGTGCCCTGAACCTGGAGCCTGGCGTGTTCACCTTGTGGGACCCGCGTTCGATCGCGTGTTCGCTTGCGGCATCGGCCGAACTGAGCCGACGGCGCCGCTCGACGCCCTTCCGTTCGGCGATGTCGATGCTCAATTTCTATATCAACCGCGCCGGCAAGCAGCTGCCGAATGATCAGCGCGCGCGGCTGGAGGCTGCGAAGGATGAACTTCGCGCGCTCTACGGCCGGCCACGGCAGCGTGCGGAGCCCAGGCAGCGCCGCAGGCGTCGCGCCTGAAGGCTTGCAGGAGGATTCGAGCCGGCGGCCAAGACGGCGGCTTCGCATTTGGGATGACGGCGCAAGCAGGCGCCAGTACGAGCGTACGGGGGACCGGTCCAGAAGGCAGCATCGAAATGGCTTCGTGAGGGACCTCGGAAGCAGTCGCGGACGTTTCACCTGGCCGGGTTCGCACATGCAGCCAATAGGAGGTGAACCGCACGGAAAGGCGGAAACCGGAATTGGCTGGTGGACTGCGACAGAACCTGGCTATTACGGGAGCAGGAGATCAAATTGCGAACGCCGCAACCAAGAAGGATCGGGTACTTCGCGATCGGGCTGCTTGCCCTCATGAGTGTGCTGGTGATCGCCTCCGAGCCGTATCGCGTAGCGATCGCCGCAACCGGAAGCTCGGAATTCGACGCCCGTACTGGCGAGGTTCGATTCCATGTTCTTGCGCCGGGAACAGCTTCTTGGCAGGGCGGTGGCGAGTCCAAGATCCGGCTTTATTTGTTTGGCCCGAAGGGCTCCGGTCTTGTGACCGTTAGGGTCGTCAAGGAGAGCGGAGTCTACGAAGTCGAGGAATTGCTCCTGGACGGTCCGGCACTGGGAGCGCCCGGTACGTCCGGTTTGCGGCGAAGCCCGTGTCAGCACCGGGCCGACCGCCTATGCGGTCACCCGACTGCAGACGACACCCGAGCGAACGAGCGAACGCGGCCTGAGGGCCTGAATCAGGGGCAACGCGACAGGTCGAAGGCTCGACTTCTTGCGACAGTGCTCAGCGGCCGCGCAGGAACAGCCGGTCGAGGTCGGCGACGGAGAGCTGTACCCAGGTCGGCCGGCCGTGGTTGCACTGGTCGGCGCGTTCGGTTGCTTCCATCTCGCGCAGCAGCGCGTTCATTTCGTCGATGCTCAGCCGGCGGTTCGCGCGCACGGCTCCGTGGCAGGCAAGCGTCGAGAGCAGTTCATTGCGATGTTCCGTCAGCACGCGCGAGCCGCCGAACTCGCGCAGGTCGCGCAGCAGGTCCCGAGCGAGCGCGGCGCCGTCGGCCTGCGCCAGCAGTGCCGGCACCGCGCGCAGCGCGAGCTGCGTCGGCGACGCCTGCGACAGGTCCATGCCGAGTGCAGCGAGCGCCTCGGCCTCCTCGTCGACGGTCGCCAGTTCAACCGGCGCAGCGCTGAAGACCTGCGGAATCAGCAGCCGCTGCTGCGGGATCGCCTGTGCGTCGAGCTGCTGCTTCAGCTTCTCGTAGACGATGCGCTCGTGCGCCGCATGCATGTCGACGATGACCAGACCGCGGTCGTTCTGCGCGAGGATGTAGACGCCCGCCAGCTGCGCAATCGCCATGCCGAGCGGCAGGTCGCCCGACGGGGCGGCCGCGGCGGGCACTGCCGACGGCGGCCGCTCCGCGAGCGCCGCGAGGTAGCTCGCGATCGACTGTTCGACACCGAGCCGTGGCTGCCCGGCCGATGGGAGCGTGGCGGCGTAGGCCGGCTCCGTGATGGGTGCCGTCACCGCCCGCTGTGCAGCCGGCGCCAGTGCCGCCTGCACCGCGTGCAGTACGAACTGGTGCACGGCCGAGGAGTCGCGGAAGCGCACTTCGATCTTGGTCGGATGCACGTTCACGTCGACGCGACGCGGATCGATCGTCAGATGCAGGCAGTACATCGGCTGGCTCGCCCCGTGCAGCACATCGGCGTAGGCGGCGCGCACGGCGTGCGCCAGCACGCGGTCGCGGACGTAGCGGCCGTTGACGAAGAAGTACTGTGCGTCGGCGCGCGCGCGGCTCGCCGTCGGGGCGCCGACCCAGCCGTGCAGCCGCAGGTCGGGCGTTGCTGCATCGACTTCGCGCTGCGCCGCCGGGAAATCCTCCGGCAGCAGACGCTGCGCGCGCTGCTGGGCGCCCTGCGGCGGCAACGACAACAACGTGCGGCCCTGATGGAACACGGTGAAGCCGACCGCGGGGTGCGCCGCGGCGACCCGCTCCACCTGCGTGAGACAGTGGGCAAGTTCGGTGGCTTCCGAGCGCAGGAACTTGCGCCGCGCTGGCGTCTTGTGAAACAGGTCCGCCACTTCGACGCGCGTCCCGACCGTCGCGGCGGCGGGCTCGAGCTCTCCGGCGCTGTTGATCGACCAGCCGCTCTGCGCGTCGGCCGTGCGGGACGTCACTGTGACATCGGCGATCGCCGCGATCGAGGCCAGCGCCTCGCCGCGGAAACCGAGCGATTCGACCCGCTCCAGGTCAGACAGGCTGGCGATCTTGCTGGTCGCATGGCGCGTCAGTGCCAGCGCCAGCTCATCGCGCGGGATGCCGCAGCCGTTGTCGGCCACGAGGATGCGCCGGATGCCGCCGCCCTCGAGCCGCACCTCGATCTGGGTCGCGCCCGCATCGAGGCTGTTCTCGAGCAGCTCCTTGACGACGGACGCTGGACGCTCGACCACCTCCCCGGCCGCGATCTGGCTCACCAGCTCGTCTTCGAGCGGTCGGATCGGCATGCGCGCGGAGGGCGAGTTCATGGACGCGGATTATAGGAACCGGCCTGCGGTGGCCGGCACGCGGCGTCGCGTATGATCCGCGCGCTTCGCTGTTCGCTGGTCTTCCCCCGTTCCCCCTGCGCCCACTGCCCGATGGAAGGCATCCACTGGCTCGACCTCTTCAACGCGATGGATCGCTTCCTGGTGGCGATCGTCGAGCAGAACGTCGTGCTCGTCTACGTCACGCTGGCGGTGATCTTCTTCTCCGAGACCGGGCTGGTGTTCATGGCGTTCCTGCCGGGCGACTCGCTGCTGTTCGTCGCCGGTGCCGTCTCGGCCCTGCCGCAAGCCCAGGCCAAGGGCCTCAATGTTCACCTGCTGATGCTGGTCATCACGGTGGCCGCGGTGCTCGGCAACAGCGTGAACTACGCGATTGGCGCCTGGCTGGGCAAGAAGGTCTATGACGGCACGATCCGCTGGATCGATCAGGGGGCGCTCAGGAAGACGCACGACTTCTACGAGCGCCACGGCGGCAAGACGGTGATGATCGCGCGCTTCGTGCCGGTCGTGCGCACCTTCGCTCCGCTGGTGGCGGGCGCGTCCGGCATGGACATGCGCAAGTTCCAGCTCTACAACATCCTCGGTGCTTCGATCTGGGTCGTGTCGCTCGTCTACGGCGGCTACCTGTTCGGCAACGTGCCGATCATCAAGGACAACCTCGGGATCATCCTGATCGTCGGCATCGCCGCCGTGGTCGGGCCGCTGTTCCTGGCGGCATTCGTCAAGGTGCTGCGCCGGCGCCGCCCGGCCTGAGCGCGCGTTCAGCGCCGGCGCGTGCCCGGTGCCTTCTTCCGGGATGGTCGCACCGGTTTCATTTTGTCGCCGTTTGCTTCAGCGCGCACCCATTCGATGAACGCGTCGGACGCCGCGCCGCCCGACTCGAGCCGGTCGACGTAGAAGGCGCCCACGACCGCGACGGCAGCATCGCCCAGCGGGGCGACGAGACTGCCCTCTCGCAGATGGTCGCTGAGGTGCGGCCATTTGCCGACGGCGACGCCGGTGCCTTTCCTGGCGGCCTCGATCACCTGGTCGTAGTGCGAGAAGCGCAGCCAGCCCGCGGCCTTGACGGCCGGCAGTTGCATCGCCTTGGACCAGCGCTGCCAGTCGTACCACGGGCGCCCATAAAGGATCGTTTCGAACTCCAGCAGCACGTGCTGTGACAGGTCGGCCAGCGTGCGCAGCGGGCGCTCGCGGCTGCGTGCGAGCGCGGGAGCGCAGACCGGAAACTGCAGGTAGTCGAACAGCTTTTCCTGCGACGGCGGCGGCATGTCGAGCGTCGTGAAGCGGATCGCGACGTCGACGTGGTCGCGCTTGAGGTCGACCGCATCGTTGGTTGCAACGAGGCGAAGGTCGACCTCCGGATGCTGCTCTGCAAATCGCGGCAGGCGCGGAACGAGCCAGGTCGACGCCATCGCCACCGTCGTCGTCACCGAGAGCGTGCGCCATGGACCCGCAGCGCGCTCGGTGGCGTTGTCGATCAGCGTCAGCGCTTCGTCGATCGCACGGAACAGCTCCGTACCCGTCTCGGTCAGTTCGAGCGCGCGATTGATGCGCCGGAACAGCGGCCGGCCGATCTGCTCCTCGAGCGTCTTGATCTGGTGGCTGATCGCCGACTGCGTGACGAAGAGCTCGCGCGCCGCGTGCGTGAAGCTCAGGTGGCGCGCTGCCGATCGGAATCCGCGCAGCAGGTCGAGCGACAGGCGCGGCAGGCGCTGCCTATCCATGAGTCGATTTCATGCGAGCAGCAAGAAAAGATCGTTTGAGGGGCGGGCGGAGGCGCGCCAAGAATGGCGCCACTCTAGCCCCCGGCCGCGGGACGGCCAATCACCGAAGGAGATCGCCATGTCACTGCCCGCGAAGGTTGCCTTTTCCGGACTGTCCCAGGCTGCTGCGGCGCTACTGCTCGGGGCGGTGGTGCCGTCGTCCATGGCCGTAACCGCCGCGCCGCCACCGCAGTCGGTGATCGTCCGGGCCGACCGGTACGGCTTCGACGACTGGTCCACCCGCGATCTCGAAGCGCTGGCGGCCACGGTTCGCGCCACACGCCCGAGCTTCGTCGAGCTCTACGCCTGCGGCGCCGAGGCCAACCGCGTACTGCTGGTGGCCGCGCAGCGACTGAGCGACCTGCCGCTGCAACTGCTGGCGTATCCAGACAACGCACCGGCCTGCACGAGTGCGGCGCAGGCTGCGCCCGCGAGCCAGCCTCTCGGCGCCGATGATGCGGCCGCCGTGCGCTACTGGCAGCAGGTCATGCCCTGAGCCCGCGGCGGCCGTGCACGCGGCCGCCCGGTTCAGGTCAGCGGGTTGCGTGCGAGCGGCGGATTCTTCGCGAAGTAGCGTTTGATGCCGACGAGGATGGCGCGCGCCATCTGCTCCTGGTAGCTGTCGTCGCGCAGCCGGGCTTCTTCTTCCGGGTTGCTGATGAACGCGGTCTCGACCAGGATCGACGGGATGTCGGGCGCCTTGAGCACCGCGAAGCCGGCCTGCTCGACACGCGCCTTGTGCAGCCGGTTCACGCGTTCCAGTTCGCGCAGCACTGAATTGCCGAGCTTCAGGCTGTCGTTGATCTGCGCGGTGGTCGACAGGTCGAGCAGCACGCGCGCGAGCTGCCGGTCATGCGACGCGAGGTTGATACCGCCGATCATGTCGGCCTCGTTCTCGCGCCGCGCCATCCACGCGGCCGCGCTGCTCGAAGCGCCGTTTTCCGACAACGCAAACACCGACGAGCCGCGCACGTCCGGGCGGATCCACGCGTCGGCATGGATCGACACCAGTAGGTCGGCGCGCACGGCGCGCGCCTTGGCAACCCGCGTGCGCAGTGGCACGAAGTAATCACCGTCGCGCGTCAGCGCCACGCGCATGCCGCTGTCGGCAACGATCAGTTCGCGCAGCCGCTGGGCGATCGACAGCGTGACGTTTTTCTCGAACGTGCCGCCCTTGCCGACCGCACCCGGGTCCTCGCCGCCGTGGCCGGGGTCGATCGCCACCGTCACGATGCGTTGCATGTCGGCCTCGCCGCGTCGGGTCGTCGGCGGCGCGGGCGCGCGCGCCGCCGTGCGGTCAGGCTCCGCCGGCCGCTGCGGCGTGCCGAAGTCCGAGTCGCGCGGCGTGGCCTGTTCGCGCAGCAGTGCCATCAGCGGGTCCGGCGGGTTCACCGGATACAGATCCATGACGAGCCGGTGCTGGTAGGGCCCCACGGGTTCGAGCGAGAACACCTGCGGCTTGACGTCTTCCTTCAGTTCGATGACGAGCCGTACGACCTTCGGGCGGTTCTGGCCGACGCGGATGAGCCCGATGTAGGGATCGTTGGGTTCGACCTTCGACACCAGTTCCCGGAAGCCGGGCGTGAGATCGATGCCCTCGACATCGACCACCATGCGCAGCGGTGGCGTCTCGCGGATGATGAAGTGATTGAACTTCAGCGTCTCGTCGTGCTCGATCGTGACGCGCGTGTAGTCGCGTGCGGGCCAGACTCGCACGCCGAGCAGCGTGGCGCCGCGTGCGATGTGGTGGGGTGCGAGCGCAAGGACGAGCGTGCCGCCCGCGGCCGTGATCAGGCTGCGGCGGTCGAGTCGAACTCCTTCAGTGCGCTTGCGAGACATGCATGCCCCAGAGTGCTCGCCGCTTCAAGCGTGGCGCGGCGCCCGTCGCCTTCGACCTCGAGCGTGATCGTCAGGTCTGCCGTCGGCAGCCGATCGCCCGCTTTCTCGGGCCATTCGATCGCGCAGACGCGTCCCGGACCGAACTGCTCACGAAACCCTGCCGACGAAAATTCAGCGGGATCGGCAAAGCGATAAAAATCAAAGTGATAGAAGTCTAAGCTCGAATTCGCCTGAGCTTCAAGCCCTTCGCGACCGACGGCGGCCTGCGGCAAGCCCACGACGTAGGGCTCCAACACGGCGAACGTGGGACTGCGGATCGGCCCGCGCACGCCAAGGGCCCGCAACCAGGCGCGCACCAGCGCGGTCTTGCCCGCACCGAGGTCGCCGCGCAGGTTGACCTGCAGTCCAGTGGCAGTGATCGATGCAACGTGCGCGGCGCAGGCCTGCGCGAGCGCGCGGCCGAGCCGATCGGTATCGGCGGCCGTGGCCAGGCTGCGTGTCAGCGGCATCGAAGGCACGTCGTGCACCTAGAATTCCCTGCATGAAAGCGGATCGCGGCGAGGATACCTGCGCGCCTGCCGTGGACGGCGCCGCGCTCGTCGACCGCGTTCGAAGCTGGGGTGCCGAACTCGGCTTTGCCCGCATCGGAGTCACCGACATCGACGTCGCCGAGGCCGCGCGTCGGCTCGACGCGTGGCTGCACGACGGGCGACACGGCACGATGGACTACATGGCGCGGCACGCGCCGCTGCGCGCCGAACCGGCGCGTCTGCTGCCCGGTGCGTTGCGTGTGATCAGCGCGCGCATGGACTACCTGCCGGCGACGACGCGCGCGGACTGGTCGACGCACGAACTCGCGCGTCTGAACGAGCCGGGAGCGGCCGTCGTCTCGCTGTACGCGCGCGGCCGCGACTATCACAAGGTGCTGCGCGGACGATTGCAGGAGCTTGCCGGGCGCATCGAGGGCGCTGTCGGGTCCTTCCGCTACCGCGTCGCGACCGATTCAGCGCCGGTGCTCGAAGTGGAACTGGCGCGCAAGGCCGGGCTCGGCTGGCGCGGCAAGCACACGCTGCTGCTTGCGCAGGACGCCGGTTCGATGTTCTTCCTTGGCGAGATCCTCACGGACCTGCCATTGCCGGTCGATGCGCCGGTCGCCGAACGCTGCGGAACCTGCAGCCGCTGCATCGAGGCCTGCCCCACCGGCGCGATCACCGGGCCGTACCAGCTCGACGCGCGCCGCTGCATCTCGTACCTGACGATCGAGCACTCCGGGTCGATCCCCGAGGAGCTGCGGCCGCTGATCGGCAATCGCATCTACGGCTGCGACGACTGCCAGCTGGTGTGCCCGTGGAACAAGTACGCGCGGCGCAGCGAACTGCCCGACTACGCGGTGCGCAACGGCTACGACGACGCAAGTCTTGTCGAACTCTTCGACTGGAGCGCGGCCGACTTTGAAGCGCGCACCGCCGGCTCCGCGATCCGCCGCATCGGCTACGAGCGCTGGCTGCGCAACCTGGCGGTGGCACTCGGCAATGCGCCGACTTCCGCTGTCGTGATTGCAGCCCTGCAGTCCCGGCGCGGCGATGCGAGCGCGCTGGTACGCGAGCACGTCGAATGGGCGCTGGCGCGCCACGCGCAGGGCGTCAGCGCGGCGCGAGACTGATCCACAGCGGCAGCGTCAGCATCGCCAGCAGGGTCTGCACGGTGATCGCGTAGGCCACCGGGGTTGCGTGCCCGCCCATGCGGGCCGCGAGGATGTAGGCGCTGGACGCCGTCGGCAGCGCCGCGAACAGCAGCACGATCAGTGCCGGCACGCCGGTGAGCCCGAGCGCGTGGATCAGCAAGAGCGCGATGGCGGGCTTTGCCCCCAGCTTCACCGCCACCAGCCACGCCATCGTCGGGCGTTCCTCGTGCACCGACGCAAAGGTGAGCCCGGCGCCGATGCAAAGCAGCCCCAGCGCGAGGCTCGCCGAGCCGAGCCGTGTAAGAAACGTGTTGAGCAGTGGCGGCAACTCGAGGCCGAGCAGGTTCGCCGCGAGGCCCGAAACGGTGGACAGGATCAGCGGATTGATTGCCATCTCGCGCAGCACGCCGGTCTGCCGATGCCGCGCCAGCGCGTAGACAGCGAAGACGTTCGCCAGCGGCACGCAGAACGCGAGGATCAGCGCCAGCAGCGCGACGCCGGTCGAGCCCGCAAGCGACTGCGCCAGCGCCAGCCCGACGTAGGAGTTGTAGCGGAACGCCGTCTGCACGCAGCTCGCAAAGAACGCCGGCTGCGGCCGCAGCACCCAGCGTGCCGCGAAGCCGAGCGCGACCGCCGCGAGGAAGGCGCCGACCGCAGCAACCAGCATTCGGCCCTCGCTCGCCAGCGAGAACCGGGCGTTCGCAATTGCGGTGAACAGCAGCGGCGGAAACAGGGCGTAGTAGACGAGCCGCTCGGCGCCGTCCCAGAAGCCGCGATTGAACCCAAGCCGCCGCGCAAGCAGCGCGCCCAGCATGATCAGCCCGAAGTCGGGCAGCATCAGCAGGGCGTAGTTCAAGGTCGGACGCTCCAGCGCAAAATTGCTGGCCTCGGGGGTGGCCCGTATAATCGCGAGCTTGCCTCAGGGCTGCTGTAGCTCAGTTGGTAGAGCAACTGATTCGTAATCAGTAGGTCGGTGGTTCGAGTCCACTCAGCAGCACCACTGTAGCGCCGGAGTCCCGAGCTGACTCCGCCGTTCCGGCGCTCGCGGGAACACCGCCCACTACTGCACCGGAGCGCCAATCCAGTTGCAGCAACGGCGCCGCATGCCATGCAGTGCGGCGCCGCGTCGACTGCTCTGCAGTCCTACTTGCGCGCCGCGACTGACGCTTCTGCCTTGTCGACCAGCCCCGGGCCGATCTGTGCCTTCCACTGCGAGTAGACGCGGCGCGTGGCGGTGACGAAGTCGTTGCGCTCGGCGGGGGTCAGGCGGACGACCTTCACGCCCATGCCTTCGATGTCCTTCAGCAACGGCTGGCCCGGCTCGTCGAGCCCTTTGCGCGCCAGCGCAATTTCCTGCTTGCCGGCGTCGATGGCGGCCTGGCGCACGATCTCGCGGTCGGCCGGGGTCCAGCTTTCCCAGACTTCCTTGTTGACGACGAAGATCAGCGGATCAGCCACGTAGCCCCACATCGTCACGTTTTTCTGGCCCACCGTCTGCAGCTTGGCGGCGGTGAAGATCGACATCGGATTTTCCTGGCCGTCGACCGCTCCTGACGCGAACGCCGGTTGTGCGTCGGCCCAGCTCATCTGCGTCGGGTTGGCGCCGAGCGCCTGGAAGGTCGCGAGGAAGAGCGGCGAGCCGACCACGCGGATCTTCAGGCCCTTCAGGTCGTCGGGCTTGCGCACCTCGCGCTTGGAATTGGTGAGCTCGCGGAAGCCGTTCTCGCCCCAGGCAAGCGGCACCACGCCCTGCTTCTCGAGGATGGCAAAGATGTCCTTGCCGACCGGGCCCTGCGTCAGCGCGTCGATCGCCTTGTAATCGGGCATCAGGAACGGCAGCGAGAAGAGGTTCAGCTCCTTGACCTGCGGCGACCAGTTGATCGTCGAGCCGATCGCCATGTCGATGATGCCCTGGCGGATCGCGGTGAACTCGCGCGTCTGATCGCCTTGCACCAGCGACACCCCCGGATACAGCTTGATGTTGATGCGGCCGTTGGTCCGCTGCCGCACGAGATCGGCCCAGATCTCGCCGCCCTTGCCCCACGGGAAGGACGCGGGGACGACTGTCGACAGCTTGTATTCGGACTTGTAGTTCGTCTGTGCCAGCGCTGGCGCGGCGAGCGTGGCAGCCATCGCGCCGGCCGCTGCGGCCAGCAGGAAGCGTCGCTTCATCTATGTCTCCTTGCTTCTGGTTGAAAACAATTCGTTCCCGACTAGTAGCCCAGTACCTCAGGCAGCCAGGTCGCGATCGGCGGGAAGATCAGCACCATCACCATCACGACGAACATGGCGGCAAGCATCCAGACGACCCAGCGCACCGTGCTCTCCATGCTGACCCCCGCGATTTTGCACGAGACCATCAGGTTCACGGCCAGCGGCGGGGTGAACTGGCCGAGCGCGACCTTGAGCGTGAGGATGACGCCGAACCAGACCAGGTCCCAGTGGTAGGCCTGCGCGATTGGTAGCAGCATCGGCACGAAGATGAGGAAGATCGAGATCCCGTCCAGGAACATGCCGGTAACGATCAGCATCACGATCAGCATCGCCAGCACGCCGGCTTCGGGGAGGCCGGAACTGACGATCGCCCGCGCCAGGGGGTCGATGACACCCAGCGTCGACAGTGACCAGGCGAAGATGCCCGCCAGCGCAACCACGATCAGGATCACCGCCGATGTTTCGGCCGCGTCGCGCAATATCGGATAAAGATCCTTCAGCCGCATCGTGTGGTGCACG
The DNA here is from genome assembly GCA_035429805.1 of Burkholderiaceae bacterium. Lineage (GTDB taxonomy): Bacteria > Pseudomonadota > Gammaproteobacteria > Burkholderiales > Burkholderiaceae_F > JALORV01. Next base: position 86,019 of record DAOMFL010000001.1, on the reverse strand, counting down.
AAGAAGCCGATGAAGAGCCCGTAGAAGACGGCCACGACCGCCGCTTCTGTCGGCGTGAACCAGCCGGCGCGCATGCCGCCCAGGATCAGGAACGGCGCTGCCAATCCCCAGGTGGCCTCGCGCAGGCTCTTCCAGAACGACGGCCGCGGCAGGTTCGCCTCGGCAGCGCCGAAGCCGTGCTTGCGCGCCAGCCAGACCGACGGCACGATCAGCGCGATGCCGCACAGGATTCCTGGAATCATGCCGGCGGCGAAAAGCGCCGGCACCGACGCGCCCGGAACCAGCACCGAGTACACGATGAAGGCGATCGACGGCGGGATGAGGATATCGGTGGCCGCCGCAGCGCCGACAACGCTCGCGGAGAACGAGGGCGGGTAGCCTGCGCGCGACATGGCACCGATCATCACGCTGCCCACGGCGGCCGCGTTGGCCGGACCTGAGCCCGAGATCCCGCCGAGGAACATGGCGACCGCGATCGCCACCAGCGGCAGCATGCCGGGGCCGCGACCGACGATGGACACCGCGAAGTCAACCAGGCGCTGCGCCACGCCCGAGCGGTCGAAGATGACGCCGAGGAGCACGAACATCGGGATCGCCAGCAGCGGATACTTGGCGATGCCGGCATAAAAGTTCTGCGGCACCGCGAGCAGGCTGAACCACTGCACGTCGAAGTTGGCGACGGCGATCGCGGTGGCGCCGCCGATGGCCAGTGCCACGCCGATCGGCGTGCCTATCAGCATCAGCGCCAGGAACAGGACAACGAGCAGCGTGGCAGTCATCTGCTTCGCCACTTTCTCAGGAACACGCCGACGGCGCGCAGCGTGATGGCGATCGAGAGTACGGGCAGCCAGATCGAGTACCACCACTTCGGCACACCGATGCCGGGAGAAGTCTCGCCGAAGCGAAATTCGTCCCAGACCATTCGCCCGCCCAGCACCGCCATCAAGGTGAAGAGCAGCACCACCGCGCCAGCACCTATCAAGGCGAACAGCCGCTGCCGCTGCGGTGAACCGCGTTCCAGGAAGTAATCGATGCGGATGTGGCGCTCGCGCGCGACCGCGGCACCGGCCGCGGTCAGGGTCATCACGACCATGATGCCGATCGAGATTTCCTCGGTCCAGGCGATCGATTCGTCGGTGAAGTAGCGCAGCACCACGTTGGCGAAGGTGATCACCGCGAGCGCTGCCATGCAGGCGGCGGCGAACACATCCTCGATCGCGAGCGGTACGCGCATCCTGGGTTCCGGCGATGTGTCGGTGGGGAGTTGCGTCTCGTCGTGCGGCATCGATGCTCCGGAAGGTGGGCTCAGCGTTGCAGCAGCGAGCGGGCTGCCGCGGCAATCCTGTCGGCGTCCACGCGCGCCTCGCTTTCGAGCGTGGGAGCGTAGCCGACCGGTATCCGCGGCGCGCCGATGCGCCGGACCGCGCAACCCAGTTCCTCGGCCACGCTGGCGGCGATCTCCGCGCCGAATCCTGCCGCCTGCACCGCCTCGTGTGCGACCAGCAGGCGCTGCGTCTTCGCGCATGACGTCATGACGGCGCCGCGGTCCCACGGCCACAACGTGCGCAGGTCGATGACCTCGCACTCGATGCCGTCCCGGGCCAGCGCGTCGGCCGCGGCGAGTGACTCATGCAGGGTGCGGGACCACGTGACGAGCGTCAGGTCGCCTCCGGCGCGCGCGACGCGTGCCCGGCCGAGCGGCACGGTGACGCCGGTGTCGACCTCGCCCTCCAGGCCCCACAGCTCCTTGTGCTCGAGGTAGGTGACCGGGTCGCCGCAGGCCAGTGCTGCGGTGAGCAGGCCGTGATTGTCCTGCGGCGTGGCGGGACAGACGACGACGAGTCCGGGCACATGCGCGAACCACGACTCCAGACTCTGCGAGTGCTGCGCTGCCGACGCCGACCACAGCCCGATCGGCATGCGCGCCACCAGTGGAACGCGGCCCTGGCCACCGAACATGAAGCGGTTCTTCGCCGCCTGGTTGACGAGTTCGTCCATGCCGCACAGCGCGAAGTCGATGACGCGCATCTCGACGACGGGGCGCAGGCCGGCCAGCGCCATGCCGACAGCGGCGCCCATGATGTTCGCCTCCGAGATCGGGGTATCGATGACGCGCGCCGCGCCGAACTCCTGCTGCAACGGGCGCAGCGCACCGTCGGCGCCGCGGCTGCGATACTGGCCGAACACGCCACCGCGGCCGAGGTCTTCACCGACCGCCACGACGCGCCCGTCGGCACGCATGGCGGCGGCGAGCGCTTCGCCGGCGGCGAGCGCATAGGTCATGCGGGTGGTCAGCGCCACTGGCCGACTCCGGTGCTGATCACGTCCTCGAAGGCGGCTGCCGCTGCCGGCCACGGCGCAGACTCGGCCGCGGCCAGCGCTGCGGATATCTCGCGCTGCGCCTCGGCATCGATCCTTGCGGCCGCGCCGCCTTCGCCCAGCCCAGCCAGCAGCGCCCGCGTGCGCGGCAGCGGCTCGTCCTGGCGGGCGCGTTCGACCTCCTCGGGGTCACGATACGCGCCCGCATCCACCGAGACGTGGCCCTTGATCCGGTACGTGATCGCGTGCAGCAGCGCCGGCCGGCCGCTGCGCACCCGGGCGATCAGCTCCGCGGAAACCCGATCGACCGCCTCGACGTCATTGCCGTCCACTTCGCGTGCCTCGATGCCGAGCGCCCGCGCGCGCTCGGCCGCGCCGCGGCCCGCGGTCATCGAGGACGTCGGAGTGGTGGCCGCGACGCGGTTGTCCTCGCAGACGAACAGCACCGGGAGGCTGTAGATCTGCGCCCAGTTGAGGCCCTCGAGGAACGGACCGCGGTTGATCGCACCGTCGCCAAAGAAGCAGGCGACGATGGCATCGGAGCCGCGCAGCTTCAGCGCATGGGCGGCGCCGGTCGCGATCGGAATGCCCGCCGCGACCACGCCATTGGCCCCGAGCATGCCGACGCTGAAGTCGGCGATGTGCATCGAGCCGCCCTTGCCGCCGTTGCAGCCGGTGGCTCGCCCGAACAGCTCGCACATCATCTTCGTCATGTCCGCGCCCTTGGCCAGCGTGTGGCCGTGGCCGCGATGCGTCGAAGTCAGCAGGTCGTGGCGCTGCAGGTTGATGCAGACGCCGGCCGGCACGGCCTCCTGTCCGCTCGACAGATGCAGCGGACCGCGCACCCTGGCCGGCGTGGCGGAGGCTTCCATGCCCCAGACCTGCACGCCGCCCTGGCTCGCAACTTCGGCGGCATCCTCGAACGCTCGGATGCGCGCCATCGTCCGGTACAGCGCCAGCAATCGCGCTGCCCGACCGGCCTGCTCGCCCATTTCGATGCTCCTCCCTCCGCGTTCGGGCTATTTTGCCTGCGACTGCATCAGGGTTTCCCGGGCGGAGGGAGCGGCTCGCCGATCGTCGGGCCCGGACGCAGGCTCGAAAGAGCATCGGCCACGGTCGGGTACAGGAAACGGAAGCCGAGCTCGCGTTTCAGCCGGTGGTTCGAGAGCTGGCGCGACTCGGTCATGAACGAATACATCATCGGCGACACCGCCGCCTTGAGCTGAGCCCGCGGCAGGCGTGGCGGTCGCGACAGTCCGGTGGCATCGGCAACGGCATCGAAGTAGGTGCCCATCGTGTAGCGGCTGTCGTCCACCGCGTTGTAGACGCGCCCCGGGGCGCCGCGTGCCAGCGCTGCGATCGTGATGCGCGCGAGGTCATCGGCATGGATATGGTTCGTGTACACGTCGTCGGCTTCCTGGAGCGCGGGCAGCCGCTGCCGCAGGCGATCGAGCGGCAGGCGATCGTGCGCGTAGATTCCCGGCACGCGCAGTACGGCAGCGTGCAGTCGGCTTCGCATCAAGCGCTCGGCGTCAATACGGCGCACTGCCCTCTCATTGGCGGGCCGCAGGCGCGCGGTTTCGTCGATCATGCGTCCGCCGTAGTCGCCGTAGACGCCTGAAGTGCTGATGTAAACAGCGCGCTCGATGCTGCCGGTGAGCACGTCCGCGAGCCTTCGCGTGCGCGGATCGTTGGCGCTGGCGTTGCCCGGTGGCGCGAGGTGCATAAGCCGCGGCGCAAGCCCGCGCAGGCGCGTCAGCGAGGCGCGCCGGTCGAGATTGCCGGGGATCGGCAGCGCTCCCGCGGCGCGCAGCAGGTCCATGCGAGCGGGCGTCGACGTCATCGCAAACAGCCGAAAGCGCGCGGCGAGCCGTGAGACAATGCGCAGCCCGACATCGCCGCAGCCGACAATCAGCAGGCGCGGCCGGCCCAGTTTGCGTCGTGAACGACCTGCATGCGACGGCGGCACGGGCCTCAAGCTTCCCATATCGCGCGATTCTATGAGCTTCAAGGTCACGATCCGTCCGAGCGGACGCTCCTTCGCGGTCGAAGGCGACGAAACCGTCTTGGCGGCCGCGCTGCGCCAGGGGATCGGCATCGCCTATGGCTGCAAAAATGGCGCCTGCGGCACCTGCCGCGGCAAGCTGCTTGATGGACGGCTGGTGCATGGACCCCATTCCGCTTCGGCGCTCTCCGCGGAGGACGAGGCGAGGGGGCTGGCGCTCGTCTGCTGCTCGCGGCCGCAGAGCGACGTGACGATCGAGGCGCGCGAACTGACTGGATTCGGCGACATCCCGATCAAGAAGATGCCGGCGCGCATCGCCCGTATCGAACGGGTCGCGCCGGACGTCGCGATCGTCTCGCTGCAGCTGCCTGCGACCGAGCGGCTGCAGTACCTCGCGGGCCAGTATCTCGAGTTCATCCTGCGCGATGGAACGCGCCGGCACTACTCGATCGCGACCCCGCCGCATGCGGACGAGCAGCTGCAGTTCCACATCCGGCATATGGCGGGCGGCGTCTTCACCGACAACCTGTTCGGCATCGGGCCGCAGCCGGTCAAGGAGCGCGACATCCTGCGCGTCGAAGGACCGATGGGCACGTTCTTCCTGCGCGAGGACAACCCGCGTCCGATCATCCTGCTCGCCAGCGGCACCGGCTTTGCGCCGATCAAGGCGCTGGCCGAACACATCTTTGCCGAGGGCATCAATCGCGAGGACTCCGGCAAGACCTTCCGCCCGGTCGTGTTCTACTGGGGCGCGCGTACGCGGAAAGACCTCTACCTCGACACGCTGCCGGCCCGATGGGCGCAGGAGCAGCCGAACTTCTGCTACGTGCCGGTGCTGTCCGAGGCCCTGCCGGAAGACGCATGGACCGGCCGCACCGGATTCGTGCACAGTGCGGTCATGGAGGACTTCCCGGACCTCTCAGGGCATCAGGTCTACGCCTGCGGCGTGCCGGTGATGGTCGATGCGGCACGCCGCGACTTCACCACGGTCTGCGGCCTGCCCGAAGACCAGTTCTTCGCGGACGCGTTCACGTCGCAGGCCGATCTGGCGCAGGCGTGAAGAATCCGCTGGCGCGGCGCCGCGATCTCGGGCTACACTTGCCCGCATGAACCTGAACCAGTCCCGACGCGTGCGACGTGATGCGGATCTCCGCAGGGGAGCGCGCGCGCAGGGCTGACCACCGGAGGACAGGTGTCAACACAAAAGGCCGCGGACCCCGCGGCCTTTCTGTTTTTGTGCGCTACAAGGATCGACGATGTGCAGGCTATTTGATTTGGAGATGCCGAGATGAGCGCTGTAACGATCTCGTTCGATCCCGTCCGTGTCGACCGCAGCCGGGTGCACCGCTGGCTGAGCTGCGAGGCCTACTGGTCGATCGGCATCGGTCGCGACATCGTCGATCGGGCGATAGACCACTCGCTGGTCGCCTCGGCCTTCGCCGGCGGGGAGCAGGTGGCGTTTGCCCGTGTGGTCACGGATCGCGCCACCTTCGCCTGGTTGTGCGACGTGTTCGTGGCGGAGTCTGCACGCGGGCGGGGCATCGGGACGCGGCTGGTCGCGGCAATAGTCGAGCATCCTGACCTGCAGGGCCTGCGGCGCTGGGGGCTGCGCACGCGGGACGCGCATGCGCTCTATGAGCGCTTCGGCTTCACGCCGCTCGCCGACCCCCCGCGCGCGATGGAAAGGCACAATCCCGACGTTTACACGGGCCGGACGAAGGTCACCGGCCAGACAAGGACACGGCCATGAGCACACCGACCGTCTTCATCGATGGCGAACACGGCACCACCGGCCTGCAGATCCGCGCGCGGCTGGAAGCGCGGCGCGACCTGCAGCTGCTGAGCCTGCCCGCGGAGGCACGCAAGGACCCGGCGGCCAAGCGCGAAATCATCAACCGTGCCGACTGCGTGATCCTCTGTCTGCCGGATGACGCGGCGCGTGAGACTGTTGCGCTGATCAGCAACGACCGCACACGCGTCATCGACGCCAGCACCGCGCACCGCACCGCGGCCGGCTGGGTCTACGGCTTTGCCGAGCTGACGCGCGCCCAGCGCGCCGCGATCGCGTCGGCGCGGCGTGTCTCCAACCCGGGCTGTTATCCGACCGGGTTCCTCGCGCTCGTGCGGCCGCTGCGCGAGCGCGGCCTGCTGCCGGAAGACTTCCCGGTCACCGTTCACGCGGTGTCCGGCTACACCGGCGGCGGCCGCAAGATGATCGAGTCCTTCGAGCAGCCGGCCGGCGCGCGTCCGCAGGTGTATGGCGACTACGGCCTGACCCTGAAGCACAAGCACGTCGATGAGATGCAGAAGCACGGCCCGCTCGCGCGGGCGCCGCTGTTCTCGCCGGCAGTCGGCGACTTCCGGCAGGGCATGCTGGTGCACGTTCCGCTGCAGACCGCGGCTTTGCCGCGCATCGTCACCGGCGCCGAGCTGCACGCGGCCTATGCCGATCACTTTGCTGGCGAAGCCTTCGTCTCGGTGCGGCCGCTCAACGACACGGCGCTGCTGCGCGGCGGCGGCTTCCTCGAGCCCGAAGGTCTGAACGGCACGAACCGGCTCGAGGTTTTCGTCTTTGCCAACGATGCCGCGCGGCAGGCGTTGCTCGTGGCTCGGCTCGACAACCTCGGCAAGGGCGCCAGCGGCGCCGCGGTGCAGAACCTCAACCTGATGCTCGGCCTGCCGGAAGGCAGCGGTCTCGACTGATGCTCTATACACCGGCTCACTTTGCTGTCGAGCGCAGTGCGATCGCAGCCGCGCTGGTGCGCGCCAATCCGTTCGCAACGCTGATCACTCCCGGTGCTGAAGAGCCGATCGTGTCGCATGTGCCGCTGCTGCTGGCCGAAGAGGGCGATGCATGGCGGCTGCTGGGGCATCTCGCGCGCGCGAACCCGCAATGGGAGGCGTGGGGCGAGCGCCGCCGCGTGGTCGCGATCTTCCACGGCGGCGATGCCTTCATCTCGCCGCGGCTGTATTCGGCGCGCAAGGCGGTGCCGACGTGGAACTACGCGGTGGTCCATGCGCACGGTACCGTCGAGCCGTCCCACGACAGCGCCACGAAGGAAGGCGTGCTGAAGGCGCTGATCGATCGGCACGATCCGGCCTACCGGGCCCAGTGGGACGAGCTCGATCTCGCGTACCGCGAGGGCATGAAGGGCGGCATCGTCGCGTTCACGATCACTGTTGACCGCATCGACGCGAAGTTCAAGCTGGGCCAGAACCGGCCTGCGGACGACCGGGCGCGCGTGCTGCAGGCGATGCAGTCGGGCAGCGACAAGGAGCGCCAGCTCGCGGACTGGACCCTGCAGTTGTCGGCCGAGAGCGAGTGATGTCGCCGCGCGTGCTGGATGTCCGGCACACGACGACCTACCGCTATGCGCGCCCGGTCCGTTTCGGGCCGCATCGCGTGATGTTCCGGCCGCGCTCGGGCCACGACATCCGCGTGCTGGATACGTCGATCGAGGTCAGCGTCGATGCGCGCATCGACTGGATCCAGGACACGCAGTCCAACTGGGTCACGCTCGTCACGCCGCAGGCGGCAGCCGACGAGCTGAAGATCGACTGCAGCTTCCGGATCTCGCACCGAGGCGTGCGCGGCATCAACGACCTGCCGCTGGCCCCACGCGCACGGCGCTGGCCGTTCGACTACACGGCGGAGGAGCGGCGCGATCTCGGCGCTCTGCTCGAGCGGCACTATCCCGACCCCGAAGGAAGGCTCTTCGAATGGTGTCGGCCGTTCCTGGCACCGGTCGTGCGGCCCGATACGCGCGAACTGCTCACCTCGATCGCTGCATCGATAAAGGCGGGCTTCGCGTACGAGCACCGCGAGCAGGAGGGCACGCAGTCGCCCGACGAAACGCTGCAGCGCGGCGCCGGGACGTGTCGCGACTTCGCGCTGCTGATGATGGAAGTCGTGCGTCGGCTCGGGATGGCCGCGCGCTTCGTTTCCGGCTACCTCTACGATCCATCGCTCGATTCAGAGGAGGGCGCGGGGCTGACCGGAGCCGGGGCGACGCACGCCTGGCTGCACGTCTACCTGCCCGGCGCCGGCTGGGTGCCGTTCGATCCGACCAACGCGCTGTTCGGCGGATCGAGCCTGATCCGCGTGGCCTACGCTCGCGACCCGGACCTTGCCGCGCCGATTTCCGGCCGCTGGTTCGGCGATCCCGATGACTTCCGCAGCATGGGCGTGGAAGTCGCAGTGAGCAGTCACCGCGACGGGGCCGAGTAAGCAGGACGGTCAGCGTGCACGCTCCCGCGAAATCATGGCGCGAGAGCGGCCAATTGCGCGGATTGCGGGGTGCAGAAGGCGGCGGCCCTGCCGTAGTACCGCGATAACACCGTATCTCACCGTGTCCGACGATGGATCCGAGCCAGTCCACTGCCCCGGCCCCCAGCGCGCTGCAGCGCATCAGCCCGGCGTTCTGCGTCGCCTGCGGTGTCGCGCTCATCATGGGCGCGGGCCTGATGTACTGGCTGGAGCCGGGCCGCACGTCGCGCGAGGCGCTGGTGATCGAACAGTCAGCGGCGGATTCGAGCCGGATTCAGGCGCGGCTCGCCAAGGCGCGTGCGGAGCGCGAGGCGAGGGCACGCGAGGAGCATGAGCGGCAGGCGGCGGAGGAAGCAGCCGCCGAAAAGGCGCGCCGGGCATTGCTGGCGGCCGACGGCTCGACCGAGACGCAGGCCCGCATCCAGCAGGAAGAAATGGCGCGGCAGCGGGCGGCCGTCGAACAGGCGCGCCGGGCGAGCGAGGAGAGCGAAGACGCCTGGAAACGCTTCTACAGACCCTCGGCCGCGTGCAAGGATCCAGCAGCCGGCGCGACGGTCGAGTGCGTCAACGAGTTCGTCAAGGCGAAGCGGGAGTTCGAAGCGCGCAAGGCGAGCGCCGGTTCCCGCTAGGGGCAATCTGCCGGAACCCGCGTCAGGCGGCCTCGCCGAGGTAGGCCTCGCGCACCTTGGGGTCGGTCAGCATCGCATGGGCGTCACCGCTCAGCGTGATCAGCCCGGAATCCATCACATAGGCGCGATGCGCCGCCTCCAGCGCGAGGCGGGCGTTCTGCTCGACCAGCAGCATCGGCACCTTGCGTTCAGCCACCGCGCGAATGACCTCGAAGACCTTCTCGACCATGATCGGCGACAGGCCCATCGACGGCTCGTCCAGCAGCAGCAGCTTCGGCTGGCTCATCAGCGCGCGCGCCATCGCAAGCATCTGCTGCTCGCCGCCCGAAAGTGTCCCCGCGAGCTGTTTCGACCGTTCCTTCAGGCGCGGAAAGATCGTGAACATCTCGTCGATGTCGCGCTTGATGCCGGCGTCGTCGTTGCGCACAAACGCGCCCATCTGCAGGTTTTCCGTGACCGTCATGCGCGCGAACACGCCGCGGCCTTCGGGCACCATCGCCAGGCCCCGCGCCAGCAGGTGATACGACGCCTTGCCGCGGGTGGATTTCCCCATGTATTCGATCTCGCCGGCCCATGCCTGCGTGCCGGTGATCGCCTTCAGCGTCGACGTCTTGCCGGCACCATTCGCGCCGATCAGCGTCACCAGTTCTCCGGCGTGGATCTGCAGGTCGACGCCCTTGACGGCCTGAATACCGCCGTAGGCGACCTTGAGGCCAGCAACGCGAAGGACGACATCAGCCATGCTTCACCGGCGCAATGCGCGCTCCCTCCCCCTTGCGGGGGAGGGTCGGGGCGGGGGTCCCGGAATCGCCCGGGCGGGCGGAGCGCGCAGCGCGCAGACCGCCGTAGGCGACCTTCAGCCCTGCGACGCGAAGAACGACTTCACTCATCCTCAGGCGGCCTTGGTCGCGACGTCCTTGTGGCCGCCGCCCAGGTAGGCCTCGATCACCGCCGGGTTACGCTGCACTTCGGCCGGCGGCCCCATCGCGATCATCTTGCCGTAATCGAGCACCGTGACCTTGTCGCAGAGTCCCATGACCAGCTTCACGTCATGCTCGATCAGCAGGATCGTGATGCTGTCCCGGGATATCGCTTCGAGCAGAGAACGCAGCGCGAGCTTTTCGGTGGCATTCATGCCCGCCGCCGGCTCGTCGAGCGCCAGCAGCTTCGGTTCGGTGGCGAGCGCGCGCGCGATCTCGAGCCGGCGCTGATCGCCGTAGGCCAGTGTGCGCGACTGGAAGTCGGCGTACTTGCGGATGCCGACGTACTCCAGCAGCTCCAGCGACCGCGCCTTGATCCCGCGTTCTTCCTCGAGCGTCCTGCGCGTGCGCAGGATCGCCCCGAGCGCCGTGGCGTGCGTGCGCACGTGGCGGCCGACCATGACGTTCTCCAGTGCCGTCATGTCGGGGAAAAGGCGGATGTTCTGGAAAGTCCGCGCAATGCCGGCCTGCGCGACACGGTGCACTTCGGTCGGCGAATAAGGCTTGCCGTCGAGTTCGAAGGAGCCGGAGTCGGGCGTGTAGAGGCCGGTGATGACGTTGAAGAACGTGGTCTTGCCGGCGCCGTTGGGGCCGATGAGGCCGTAGATCTCGCCGCGACTGATCTCGATGCCGACGTCGGACAGCGCCTGCAGGCCGCCGAACCGCTTGTTGACTCCCTTCACGCGCAGCACGAGGTCCGCCATCACGCCCTCTGCGCCGCCACGCGGCTCGACGGATTGACGCCGTGCTCCGGCGCCGGCCACAGGCCCTTCGGCCGGTACAGCATGATCAGCACCATTGCCAGGCCGTAGAGCATCATGCGCAGCACCTCGGCGTCGATGACGACGTGCCCGAAGAGAAAGGTCTGCACCGGCACGACCGTGTGGCGCAGCAGCTCGGGGAACAGCGCGAGCAGTACCGCGCCGAGTACGACGCCGGGGATGTGGCCGAGCCCGCCGAGCACGATCATCGCCAGCACGATGATCGACTCGTTCAGCGTGAATGATTCCGGCGAAACGAAGCCCTGGAAGGCCGAGAACATCGCGCCCGACACGCCGCCGAACGTCGCGCCGAGCGCGAACGCCAGCAGCTTGACGTTGCGCACGTTTATGCCCATCGCCTTGGCCGCGATTTCGTCCTCGCGGATCGCCATCCAGGCGCGGCCCAGCCGCGAGTTCTGCAGGCGCACGCAGACGACGATCGCGACGATCGTCAGCACGAGGAACAGGTAGTAGTAGAGGTAGACCGAAGGCAGCGTGATACCGAAGATCGTCTGCGTCCGGCCGAGATTGATCGTCCACTCGACCGGCCAGGAGATGCCGATACTGATCGGGTCGATCAAAGTGATGCCTTGCGGCCCGTTCGTGATGTTGAGCGGCGCATTCAGGTTGTTCATGAAGATGCGGACGATCTCGCCGAAGCCGAGCGTGACGATCGCGAGATAGTCACCGCGCAGCTTCAGCACCGGGGCGCCGAACATGATGCCGGAGAACGCCGCGAGGCCGGCGCCGAGCGGGATCACCAGCCAGATCGAACTGTGCAGTCCGTGCGGGAAGGTCTGGGCGATCCACTGGAAATTCGAAGTCAGGTGCGGCGAGGCGAGCAGCGCGTACATGTAGGCGCCGACCGCGTAGAACGCGATGTAGCCGAGGTCGAGCAGCCCGGCGAAGCCGACGACGATGTTGAGCCCCAGCGCCAGCATGATGTAGAGCAGCGCGAACGCCAGCGCGCGCACCCAGGCGTTGCCGAGCACGCCGAACGCAAACGGCAGCACGATCAGGACCCCGGCGACCACGGCGACTGCGACCCATACCGCGGTGCGGTTCTGGGACAGGCGCGGCAGCAGGGTACCCACCGTTAGGCCCGGTCCGCGACGCGCTCGCCGAGCAGGCCCGACGGACGGAAGATCAGCACCGTCACCAGGATCAGGAAAGCAAAAATGTCCTGGTAGTGGCTGCCGAGCACGCCGCCGGTCAACTGCCCGATGTAGCCAGCTCCCAGTGCCTCGATCAGTCCGAGCAGAAGGCCGCCCAGCATCGCGCCCGGGATATTGCCGATGCCGCCAAGCACGGCGGCCGTGAACGCCTTCAATCCCGGCAAAAATCCCATGTAGAAGTGGGCGACGCTGTAGGTGGCCGCGAGCATCACGCCCGCCAGCGCGGCGAGCGCGGCGCCGATCGCAAAGGTGGCGGCAATGACGAAGTTCGGGTTCACGCCCATCAGCCCGGCCACGCGCGGGTTCTCGGCCGTCGCGCGCATCGCCCGGCCGAGCTTGGTGCGGTTCACCAGCAGCATCAGCGCGACCATCACGACCGCCGACAATACGATGACGATCAGCTTCGTGATCGTCACGGTCGCGCCGCCGATTTCAAGCGGAGTGTTCGGGATCAGTTGCGGAAATGTGAGGTAGTTACGGCCCCACACCAGCATCGCCACGGTCTGGATGACGATCGACACGCCGATGGCGGTGATCAGCGGCGCGAGCCGCGGTGCGTTGCGCAGCGGCCGGTAGGCGACTCGCTCGATCACGAGGCTCAGCACCACGCACACCGGGATCGCCGCCAGCAGCCCGGCGACGATCAGCACCCATCCCGGCAGGCCCGGAAACATGGCCTGCAGCAGCATGATTGTCGACAGTGCCGTCAGCGCGCCGACGGTCAGCACGTCGCCGTGGGCGAAGTTGATCAGGTTCAGGATGCCGTAGACCATCGTGTAGCCGAGCGCGATCAGCGAATACATGCTGCCGAGCACGAGGCCGTTGATGATCTGCTGGATGAAGGTATCCATCGAATCCTGGAAGGGGACGGGTCGCGTCAGGCAGTCGGGTCGAGGCTGCCACGCATCGTAGCAACCCCGGGGCCCTGTGTGGCTACTAAAAAAAACGGCACCCGAAGGTGCCGTTCTGGAGGCGCTGGTGGCGATTAGCGGACGGTCGAGATGTACTCGAGCTTGTCGCCGCTGACCTTGAACATCGAGATGGCGCCATTCTTGATGTCGCCCTTCTCGTCGAAGGCGATCGTGCCGGTCAGTCCCGGATAGTTCGTCGCGGGCATCACGGCAGTGATTGCCGCGCGGTCGGCCTTGCCGGCGCGCTTGATCGCATCGGCGATGACGTAGACCGCGTCATACGAGTACGGCGAGTAGATCTGCACGTCCTGGTTGAACTCGGCCTTGTACTTGGCCTTGAACTCCTCGCCCTTAGCCAGCTTCTCGACCGCCTCGCCGGCCATCGAGCAGTGCAGCACGGGGGCCGCGTCGCCGGCGAGCTTGATGAACTCGGGCGAGCACACGCCGTCACCGGCGAGCAGCACCGACTTGATTCCAAGCTGCTTCATCTGCTTCGCAAGCGGGCCTGCGGTGGCGTCCATGCCGCCGTACATGATGACGTCGGGCTTCGTGCCCTTGATCTTCGTGAGAATGGCGTTGAAGTCCGTCGTCTTGTCGGTGGCGAACTCGCGGGCGACGACCTTGATGCCCTTTTCCTTCGACACCTTCTCGACGACGTCGGCGAGACCCTGGCCGTAGGCCGTGCGGTCGTCGACGATCGCAATGGTCTTGGCCTTGAGCGCATCGTGCGCGTAATTGGCCAGGACGCCGCCCTGCTGATTGTCGTTGGCGACGACGCGGAACGTCGTCTTGAAGCCCTGCTCGGTCAGCTTCGGGTTCGTCGCCGACGGCGAGATCTGGGTCATGTTGGCGTCGGAGTAGATCTTCGAAGCCGGGATCGAGGTGCCGGAATTCAGGTGACCGACGACGGCGACGGCGCCGGAGTCGACGATCTTTTGCGCGGCGAGCGTGCCTTCCTTCGGATCGGCCTTGTCGTCCTCGCCGACGATGACGATATCGAAGACCTGGTCACCGAGCTTGATACCGCCGGCGGCGTTGATCTCCTTGGCTGCGAGCTTGGCGCCGTTTTCGTTGTCCTTGCCGAGGTGCGCGATGCCCCCCGTCAGCGGGGCAACGTGCCCGATCTTGATCTGGCCCTTCTGCGGGGCCGCCGGTGCAGCGGCCTTGGCGGGTTCGGCCTTGGCGGGTTCTTCCTTCTTGCCGCAGGCGGCAAGCGCGACCGCAGCGACGATGGCCAGCGGTACGAGCGTAGTGACTCGGTGGTTCATTACCTTTCCTCCTGTGTGACTGTCGGCCGGCTTGTGCGGTGTGCTGGGGAACGTGGACCGGGCTCAGATTCGAGGCGGCGCCACGCCAACGTGGTGGGCTACGCCTGCGAAAACGCAGGATTGTACTCAGGCACCGCACCCCCGCAAGGCGGCCGGCAGGCGGCCGGTGAACCTGTTGCGCAGAAGCCGCGGGCCGCCGGGACGGCTCCGTAGAATGCCGTGAGACTCGTAGTTCCGCGGGGTTGAAGTGCGTGTGCTGGTGCTCGGTGCCGGCGTGGTCGGGGTGTGCACGGCGTGGTTTCTGCGGCAGGCCGGACACGAGGTCGTCGTACTCGACCGCCAGGCGGCGCCGGCCATGGAAACCAGCTACGCCAATGGGGGCCAGATCTCGGCCAGCCATGCGGAGCCATGGGCCAATCCGGCGGCACCGGGGAAGATCCTGAAGTGGCTCGGGCGCCCCGACGCTCCGCTGTTGCTGCGGCCCCGTCTGGAGCGGCAGCAATGGCTCTGGGGCCTGGCCTTCCTGCGGGAATGTCGGCCCGGACGGTCTGCCGCCAACATCCGCTCGATCCTCCGGCTGGCGCTGCACAGTCGCGCAGTACTCAAGCGGCTGCGTGGCGAACTGGCCCTCGAGTATGACTGCGCAGAGCGCGGCATCCTGCACTTCTATACCGATCGCCGCGAATTCGAGGCTTCACTGGCGCCGGCCCGCCTGATGCGCGAACTGGGCTGCAACCGTCGTTCGATCAGCCCGCGCGAGGCGGTCGCGCTCGAGCCGGCGCTGTCCGCCATTGCACCACGGCTGGTGGGAGCCGACTACTGCGCCGAGGACGAATCGGGAGACGCGCACCGGTTCTCGCAGACCCTGGCAGCGCTTTGCGTCGAAACGGGCGTGGAGTTCCGCTTTGGCACCACGGTCCAGTCCATCCTGATGTCCGACGGCCGCGCCCGCGGAGCGATGGCCACTGTCCAGAGCCGCTTGACCGAGATCCTGGCCGACGCAGTCGTCGTCTGCCTCGGGGTGCAGGCGGTCCCGTTGCTGCGGGCTCTTGGATTGCGGCCGCTGATTTATCCGGGCAAGGGCTACTCGGCCAGTTACGAGGTCGTTGCTGCCGCGCGGGCGCCGCAGGTCAGTCTGACCGATGACGAATTCAAGCTGGTGCTCTCACGCCTCGGCAATCGGCTGCGCGTGGCGGGAACGGCAGAAATCGGCGCCCGCGGCCTGGATCTCGATCCGCGGCGGTGCGAGACCCTGACGCGACGTACGCAGGAACTCTTCCCGGACGCTTGCGACTATTCCCGCCCGAACTACTGGGCGGGTCTGCGACCGGTCACACCGACCAACGTGCCGTATCTCGGGCCGACCCGGATCCCCGGGCTGTACCTCAATGTCGGACATGGGACACTGGGGTGGACGCTGGCAGCGGGCAACGGCGAACTGATCGCCCAGGTGATTTCAGGTTCGACGACGACGGTCGAGCTGCCGCGGTACGCCCTTTAAAGGTGCGGAAAACAACAAGGGGCGCCACGGCGCCCCCTGCATCGATGTCAATGACCCGGCGCGTTACTGCGACAGCACCCACTTGACCAGGGAAGCAGCTTCCTGCTCGTTGACCTGCGGGTTCGCGGGCATTGGCACCTGGCCCCAGACACCGACTCCACCTTCGCGGACTTTCTTGGCGAGCCTCGCGGGGGCATCCTTGTCGCCCTTGTACTTGGCCGCGACGTCCTTGTAGGCGGGTCCGACCAGCTTCTTGTCGATCGCGTGGCAGGCCATGCAGTTCTTCTGCTTGGCAAGTTCGGCCTGGGCGAAGACCGGCCCGCTGGCGATGGCCAGACCGAGGGCGGCGAGGGCGACTACGTGTTTCATTGAGCTCTCCGTTCGAGTTCGGGAAAGGGGTGGGAGTTGGACCGCAAACCGGTTGAAAGCCTGAAGATTCTAACGGCTTGGCCGCTTTTGCGTTGACTGACGGTCTTCAGCAGGCGTCGGCACGCCGCTATAGTGACTGCATAGTCTTGCGGGAGAATCCGCATGTGGATCCTCTGGATCGGCGTGGCGCTGGTCATCCTGAAACTGCTGGAGATCAGCGTCTTCGCGAACCTGTCCTGGTGGTGGATTTCTGCCGTCTTTGCGGTAGCCCTGTTCTGGTTCGAGGTCGTCGAGCGGCGGCTCGGGCTGGACAAGAAGAAGGCCTTCGACGAGATGGAAGCGCACAAGAAGCGGCGCATCCAGCAGGCGCTCGAGGCGAACAAGGCGAGAAAGAGGTAACGGCGTAATTTGCGTCTCAGGTGTACGCATCGGCTTCGCCGATGCACGTGCACCTGTTCCGGCACGGTTCGCGCATTGCGCGAACCGCTCAACACTAGTCAGTCGGCTGCGCTCCGGAGCGGCCGCGCGCTCCGCCGAAACGGAACGCCGCGCACTCCTCCCCGCGATACTCCTCGCAGTGCCAGGATTGCCTTTCCCTCCTCGCCGGGCGAGGAGGGCGTAGGGAGGAGTGCCTCCTTCCCTCTCGCTTGGCGAGGGGGCCAGGGAGAGTGCCGTGCAGTTGACGGTCGGCGAAGCGCACGGCCGCTCCGGAGCGCAGCCGACTGATCGGTCTTGAGCGCGCACGAAGTGCGCGTAATCGGAGCGAATGCACGCGCATGGCCGGCAAAGCCGGCCATGCGTACATTCGCGACGCCTAATCCGTTATCGCCCCCCGGCTCGCGGTCGACACCAGCTTGGCGAACTTGGCGAGCACGCCCTGGGTATAGCGCGCTGCCGGCTGCTTCCATGCGGCGCGCCGGCGGGCAATCTCGTCGTCAGGGACGTTGAGTTGCAGCAGCAGCTTGTGCGCGTCGATCGTGATCGAGTCGCCTTCCTGAATCAATGCGATCGTGCCTCCGACGTAGGCCTCGGGCGCAACGTGGCCGACGACTATGCCCCAGGTACCTCCGGAGAAGCGCCCATCGGTGATCAGGCCCACACTTTCGCCGAGGCCCTTGCCGATCAGCGCGGAGGTGGGTGAAAGCATCTCGCGCATGCCGGGTCCGCCCTTCGGGCCCTCATAGCGGATCACCAGCACGTCACCGGGCTTGATGCGATCGGCGAGGATCGCCTCCATCGCAGCATCCTCCGAGTCGAACACGCGCGCCGGACCGGTGATCGCAGGGTTCTTGAGGCCCGTGATCTTTGCGACGCAGCCTTCCGTCGACAGGTTGCCCTTGAGGATTGCGAGGTGCCCCTGCGCGTAAAGCGGCTTCGAGAACGGCCGGATGACGTCCTGATCCGCACGCGGCTCGGCGGGGACGTCCTTCAGCATGTCGGCCATCGTCCGGCCGGTGATCGTCATGCAGTCACCGTGCAGCAGGCCGTTGGCGAGCAGGATCTTCAGCACCTGCGGGATGCCGCCGGCCGTATGCAGGTCGGTCGCCACGTACTTGCCCGACGGCTTGAGATCGCACAGCACCGGCACCTTGCGGCGGATGCGCTCGAAGTCGTCGATGCTCCACTCGATGCCTGCGGCGTGCGCGATCGCCAGGTAGTGAAGCACCGCGTTGGTTGAGCCGCCCACGGCCATGATGAGGCTCACCGCGTTCTCGATCGACTTGCGCGTGATGATGTCGCTCGGCCGCAGGTTCTTCTTCACCGCCTCGACCAGTACGCGGGCCGCCTCGCGCGTGCTGGCGACCTTCTCGTCGTCCGGATTGGCCTGTGTCGAGGAATACAGCAGGCTCATGCCGAGCGCCTCGAACGAGGAACTCATCGTGTTCGCGGTGTACATGCCGCCGCACGAGCCCGAGCCCGGAATGCAGCGCCGCTCGATTTCCTTGAAGTCCGTCGAGTCGAGGCGGCCGGCGGTGAACTCGCCGACTGCCTCGAAGGCGGAGACGATCGTCAGATCCTTGCCCTTGTAATGGCCGGGCTTCACGGTGCCGCCGTAGACGAAGATTCCGGGAACGTTGCAGCGGGCGATGCCCATGATTCCGCCCGGCATGTTCTTGTCGCAGCCGCCGATGACGATGACGCCGTCCATCCACTGCCCGTTAACGCAGGTCTCGATGCAGTCGGCGATGATCTCGCGCGACACCAGCGAGTACTTCATGCCCTCCGTGCCCATGCCGATGCCGTCCGAAACGGTCGGCGTGCCGAACACCTGCGAATTGGCCTTGCAGGCGGCGATCTCCTCGCAGGCCGCGTCGGCGAGCCTCTGCAGTCCGGAGTTGCACGGCGTGATCGTCGAGTGGCTGTTGGCCACGCCGATCATCGGCTTGTCGAAGTCCGCATCCTTGTAGCCCATCGCGTAGTACATCGCGCGGTTGGCGGAGCGGGCGACGCCCTGGGTCACGTGCTTGGAGCGTTCGTTGTGCGGCATCGGTGGCGGGTGGCGATCTGAAGTTGGAGGGCGAACAGGCAATAATAGGCCAAGGCTACTTCCCGAGTCGCCGCATCCAGAAGGATCCCGCGTGCCTGCCGTACATCATTTCGATCCCGTCGCGTTCTCGATCGGCCCTGTCAGCGTGCGCTGGTACGGCCTGATGTATCTGCTCGGGTTCGCGCTGTTCCTCGTGCTCGGCAAGCTGCGATCGCGCGACCCATGGCGCGACATGAGTTCGCAGGACGTGGACGACATGCTGTTCTACGGCATGGTCGGTGTCATCGTCGGGGGCCGGCTCGGCCACGTCGTCTTCTACGGGCCGCTGATGTACTACCTGTCAAACCCGCTCGAGATCTTCGCCGTCTGGAAGGGCGGCATGGCGTCGCACGGCGGGATCATTGGAGTCATCGTCGCGATGTGGTGGTTCGCCAGAAGCCGCGGCAAGTCGTTTCTGAAGCTGACCGACTTCGTGGTGCCGCTGGTGCCACTCGGCCTGGGCGCCGGCCGCATCGGCAACTTCATCAACGGCGAGCTGTGGGGACGCGTTGCCGATCCGTCGCTGCCATGGGCGATGGTGTTTCCCCAGTCGGGAGACAACCTGCCGCGCCACCCGTCGCAGCTCTACCAGCTGGCCCTTGAAGGCCTGCTGCTGTTCGCCATCCTGTGGATCTACTCGCGCAAGCCGCGTCCGGCGGGCACCGTGGGCAGCCTGTTCCTGATCGCCTACGGCGTGCTGCGCATCATCGGCGAATTCTTCCGCGAGCCGGAGGCGCTGTACGGCGCGATGCCGCTGGGCCTTTCGGCCGGCCAGTGGCTGTCGGTGCCGATGGTGGTCATTGGAATCGCATGCTTCGTCGTGCTGCAAAGGCGTGGCGTGACGCCTGCCGCAAGCGCGAAACGCTAGGGAGACAAACCCATGATCGAGCGTCCATTCCGCATCCTTGGACTCCAGCAGGTGGCGATCGGTGGGCTGGACAAGGCGCGGCTGCGCGGCCTCTGGTCGGACACGCTGGGGGTCCCGGTGACCGGCACCTACCGCAGCGAGCGCGAGAACGTCGACGAGGACATCCTCGCGCTCGGGCGGGGTGCGTTCAAGGTCGAGATCGACCTGATGCAGCCGCTCGATGCGTCGAAGAAGCCTGCAGTGCATGATCCTGCGCTCAATCACGTCGGACTTTGGGTCGACGACCTCGCGGCAGCAGTGGCGTGGCTGACCGCGCGGGGAATGCGCTTCACTCCCGGCGGAATCCGCAAGGGCGCCGCCGGCTACGACGTCTGCTTCATCCACCCGAAGGGCAACGAGACCACTCCGCTCAGCGGCGAAGGCGTGCTGATCGAGCTGGTGCAGGCGCCGCCCGACGTCGTCGCGGCTCTCGGCCGCTGACAGCCCGGCGCCGGCAACCGGCGCGCTACTCGAAGGCGAGGATGGGCTGGTCGACGGAGAGGCTGTCGCCGCGTGCGGCGAACACCTCCTTCACCACGCCGTCGGCTTCCGCCCGCAGCGTGTTCTCCATTTTCATCGCCTCGATCACCGCAAGCCGCTCACCGGCCTTCACTTCCTGTCCGGCCTTCACTGCGAGCTCCGTCAGCAGGCCGGGCATCGGCGACAGCAGGAAGCGCGACATGTCGGGCGCCGGCTTCTCGGGCATCAGCGACAACAGGTACGCCTGCCGCGCGGTCAGCACCGTGGCGTCGACCTGCGTGCCCCAGTGGATGAGCCGGTACTTCCAGCCGACGCGCTGGATCTGCAGGCAGACTTCCTGGCCGTTCCACAGGCCGCGAAAGACGAGGTCGCCGAGCTTCCAGTCCGACAGCAGCACGCTCGCCTCGCCCTCGTACCCGATGCGGTAGCCGCCGGGAATCGGCGTGAGCTGCAGCGGGAAGCGCTGCGGGCCGATCGCCACGACCCAGTCCTCGCCGACGTGGCGCTGGTGACCGCGCAGCTGCCCGGTGGTCTGCACGGCACGGGCGATGTAGCGCCGGCGCGCCAGCGCGGCGACGGCTGCGAGCAGCAGCGGGTCCTCGTGCACCAGGCTCGTCGCCTGGAAGCCCTTCGGGTATTCCTCGGCGATCAGCCCTGTATTGAAGTCGCCCGAGAGGAAGCGCGGATGCTGCAGCAGCGCTGCCTGGAACGCGATGTTGGACGCGACACCGCGGATGACGAAGGCGTTCAGCGCTTCACGCATGCGGGCAATCGCCTGGTCACGCGTCGCGCCGTGGCAAATCAGCTTCGCGATCATCGAGTCGTAGTACATCGATACTTCGCCGCCTTCGTAGACGCCGGTATCGACACGCACCTGTCCGGGAATCTCGGGCGGGGGCATGAACTTGACGAGCCGCCCACTGGACGGCAGGAAGCCGCGCAGCGGATCCTCGGCGTTGATGCGACACTCGATCGCCCATCCGGTGCGCTGCACATCCTTCTGTGCGAACGGCAGCCGCTCGCCGGCGGCCACCCGGATCATCAGCTCGACGAGGTCGAGACCCGTGATGAACTCGGTGACCGGATGCTCGACCTGCAGCCGCGTGTTCATCTCCAGGAAGTAGAACGACCGGCCCTTGCCGACGACGAACTCGACGGTGCCGGCGGACTGGTACTTCACCGCACGGGCCAGCTGCACCGCCTGCTCGCCCATCGCCTTGCGCGTTGCCTCGTCGATGAATGGCGAGGGCGCCTCTTCGATGACCTTCTGGTGGCGGCGCTGGATCGAGCATTCGCGCTCGTTCAGATACACATAATTGCCGTGCGCGTCGCCCAGCACCTGGATCTCGATGTGGCGCGGTTCCTCGATGAACTTCTCGATGAAGACGCGATCGTCACCGAAAGCGTTCTTCGCCTCGTTACGGCACGCGGCGAGGCCCTCACGGCACTGCGTGTCGTCGTAGGCGATGCGCAGTCCTTTTCCGCCGCCGCCCGCTGACGCCTTGATCATCACCGGGTAGCCGATCCGGCCGGCGATCTCGACGGCTTCTTCCGGCGAAGTCACGGCCTGGTTGTGACCGGGGATCGTGTTGACCTTGGCTTCGATCGCCAGCTTTTTCGATGCGATCTTGTCGCCCATCGCCTCGATCGCGTGCGCCTTCGGCCCGATGAAAACGATGCCTTCCTTCTCCAGCGCCGCACAGAACGCGGCGTTTTCCGAGAGGAAGCCATAGCCCGGGTGCACGGCTTCCGCGCCGGTGTCCTTGCACGCCTTGACGATGCGTTCGATTTGCAGATAGCTCTGGGCCGAAGGCGGCGGGCCGATGAGCACGGCTTCATCGGCCAGTTCGACATGGCGCGAATCCTGGTCGGCCTCGGAATAGACGGCGACCGTCTTGATGCCCATGCGGCGGGCTGTGCGGATCACGCGACAGGCAATCTCACCCCGATTGGCAATCAGGATCTTCTTGAACATGGTGCGGCTTCCGTACGCTGGTCCGCTGTCAGAGCGGAATGTTGCTGTGCTTGCGCCAGGGATTCTCGAGCTTCTTCTCGCGCAGCATCGCGAGCGAGCGGCAGATCCGCTTGCGCGTCTCATGCGGCATGATCACGTCGTCGATGTAGCCGCGATGGCCGGCGATGAAGGGATTGGCGAACTTCGTCCGGTACTCCTCGGTCAGCGCGGCGAGCTTGCCCGGGTCGCTCGCGTCCTTGCGGAAGATGATCTCGACCGCGCCCTTCGATCCCATCACGGCGATCTCGGCCGTGGGCCAGGCGAAGTTGACGTCGCCGCGCAGGTGTTTGGACGACATGACGTCATAGGCCCCACCGTACGCCTTGCGCGTGATGACCGTGACCTTGGGCACCGTGCATTCCGCGTAGGCGAAAAGCAGCTTGGCGCCGTGCTTGATGATGCCGCCGTATTCCTGCGCCGTTCCCGGCATGAACCCGGGCACGTCGACGAAGGTGACGATCGGGATGTTGAAGCTGTCGCAGCAGCGGACGAAGCGCGCAGCCTTGATTGACGACTTGATGTCGAGGCAGCCGGCCAGCACGAGCGGCTGGTTGGCGACAATGCCGACCGTGCTGCCGTCCATGCGGCCGAAGCCGATCACGATGTTCTTCGCGTAGTCGGGCGAAAGCTCGAAGAACGTACCTTCGTCGACGACCTTGTAGATCAGTTCCTTGATGTCGTAGGGCTTGTTCGGATTGTCCGGAACCAGCGTGTCCAGCGACCGGTCGATGCGGTCGACCGGGTCGTCGGTGGGCACCAGCGGCGGCTTCTCGCGGTTGTTGGCCGGCAGGTAGCTGACGATCGCGCGGACCATCAGCATCGCCTCGACGTCATTTTCGAAGGCG
The DNA here is from genome assembly GCA_035429805.1 of Burkholderiaceae bacterium. GTDB lineage: Bacteria > Pseudomonadota > Gammaproteobacteria > Burkholderiales > Burkholderiaceae_F > JALORV01. Next base: position 63,061 of record DAOMFL010000001.1, on the reverse strand, counting down.
CGGTCGGCCACCCCGGACTTGGTCGAATGCGTGACGGCGCCGCCGAGGTCCTCCGCGGTCACTTCCTCGTGCGTCACGGTCTTCACGACCTCGGGCCCGGTGACGAACATGTAGGCGCTGTCCTTCACCATGAAGATGAAGTCTGTCATCGCCGGCGAGTAGACCGCGCCGCCGGCGCAGGGGCCCATGATCACCGAGATCTGCGGGATCACGCCCGAAGCCAGCACGTTGCGCTGGAACACCTCGGCGTAACCGCCCAGCGACGCCACACCTTCCTGGATGCGCGCGCCGCCGGAGTCATTCAGTCCGATCACCGGTGCGCCGACCTTGATCGCATGGTCCATGATCTTGCAGATCTTCTCGGCGTGCGCCTCGGACAGCGCGCCGCCGAAGACCGTGAAGTCCTGGCTGTAGACGAACACAAGGCGGCCGTTGACGGTGCCGTAACCCGTCACTACGCCGTCGCCAGGGATCTTCTGCTCGCCCATGCCGAAGTCGTGGCAGCGATGTTCGACGAACATGTCCCACTCTTCGAAGCTGTCCGGATCGAGCATCAGCTCGATTCGCTCGCGTGCGGTCAGCTTGCCCTTCGCGTGCTGGGCATCGATGCGCTTCTGTCCGCCCCCGAGCCGCGCAGCGTCGCGCTTGGCCTCGAGTTGCCGGATAACTTCTTGCATGCGTGCTCTCCCTGTAGGACTTGTTCTGCACCCCGGGGCAGCATCTGCAGGCACGGCCCTGCAGCGCCGGCTTTGCCAGCGGCACGCCCGAGTGGGCGAGCCATTCTAGGGCGATTCACTGAACCGCCCGGCCGCGCGATGGCGCGTTCGTGGGCCTTCCGGTGGGATGGCCGACCGAGCCGCGCCGGCCGTCAGCGGGCGTCGTCGGGGGCCGGCTTCCGCGACTGGGCCAGCAGCCGCTCGGCCGCCATCGCGGGTGTCAGTGATCCGGAAGCGACCGCAGCCACCGTATCGGGCAGCTGCGCTGCCACCTCCGGATGGGCGTGGAAGTCAGCGCGCAGCCGCTCGTCGATCAGCTGCCACATCCAGTCCTGGGCCTGGCCACGGCGTCGTGCCACGAACTCGCCGCTCGCCCGCATCGCGCTGCGGTAGCGCTCCACCTCGTTCCAGAAGCGCTCGACGCCATCGCCGGTCAGGGCCGACAGCGCGAGCACCGGCGGCCGCCAGTTCGGCGACGATGACCGCAGGATCGCGAGCGTGTTCTTCAGCATGTGCTGCGCCTGCGCGGCGCGGTGCGGGTCGAGGTCGGCCTTGTTGACGACGATGATGTCGGCGAGCTCGACGATGCCCTTCTTCAGCGCCTGCAGCTCGTCACCGGCATTGGGCAGCTGCAGCAGCACCATCAGGTCGGTCATGCGCGCGACCGCGGTCTCCGACTGCCCCACGCCGACGGTCTCGACGATGATCACATCGAAGCCGGCCGCTTCGCAGACCGACAGGGCCTCGCGCGTGCGCGCCGCGACGCCGCCGAGCGACCCGCCGGCCGGCGAGGGCCGGATGAATGCATGCGGCGAGCGCGACAGCTCTTCCATCCGCGTCTTGTCGGCCAGGATCGATCCGCCGGTCACGCTGCTCGACGGGTCGACCGCGAGCACCGCGACGCGATGGCCACGTGCGATCAGGTGCAGGCCGAGCGACTCGATGAAGGTCGATTTGCCGACGCCGGGTGCGCCGCTGATGCCGATGCGGATCGACTCCGCCGCGTGGGGCAGCAGCGCCTCCAGCACGGCCCGGCCGCGCTTCTGATCGTCGCGCCGAGTCGACTCGATCAACGTGATTGCCTTGGCAAGCGCGCGCCGCTCGCCGGCGCGAAGCCGGGTCACGAGCGCGTGGTCTGCAGGCGCCAGCGGCGCGGCAGAGGACTTCGCAGTCACGCCGGGGGCACGGCGGCCCATACGGGCGCTGCCGCCTTCCGGCGCAGGGGTCGTCGACCGCCGACGAGCCCGTTTGAATTGCGCCGGCCGAGGGCTGGAGTCGGCGGGTGCTCAGCGACATCCGCGATGCAACGTTTCATCCGTCCTCACGCCGCCAGCCGGGCGCGCACCGAGCGGATCGCGGCGACGATCTGCCGCGCGGCTTCCGTGATGACCGTGCCGGGACCGAACACGGCCGCAACGCCCGCCGCGTGCAGGAACTCGTAGTCCTGGGCCGGAACGACGCCGCCGACGACGACGACGATGTCCTCCGCCCCCTGCGCGCGCAGTGCCGCGATCAGCTGCGGCACCAGCGTCTTGTGGCCGGCCGCCAGCGTCGACACGCCGATCGCATGCACGTCGTTCTCGATGGCCTGGCGGGCGGCTTCGTCGGGAGTCTGGAACAGCGGTCCGATGTCGACATCGAAGCCGAGATCGGAGAAACCGGTCGCGATGATCTTCGCGCCACGGTCATGCCCGTCCTGCCCCAGCTTGGCGACCATCAGCCGTGGCCGCCGGCCTTCCTCGGCGGCGAAGCGTTCGATGTCGCGCTTCAGCTCCTGCCACGACGCGTCGCCGTCGAAGACCGCACCGTAGACCCCCGAAACACTTTCCGTCCGCGCGCGGTACCGGCCGTAGACCTTCTCGAGCGCGTCCGAGATCTCGCCGACCGTGGCCCGCAGGCGCGTGGCCTTGATCGAGAGGTCGAGCAGATTGCCCTTCCCGGACTGCGCGGCCTCCGTCAGCGCCTCGAGCGCAGCGGCGACCGCCTTGCCGTCGCGCCGTGCCCGCAGCTCGGTCAGCCGACGCACCTGCGCCTCGCGCACCGCGGTGTTGTCGATCTCGCGGATGTCGATCGGCTCCTCGGCGGCGAGCCGGTACTTGTTGACCCCGACGATGACGTCGTCGCCGCGATCGATGCGCGCCTGCTTCTCGGCCGAGCACTGCTCGATCCGGAGCTTGGCCCAGCCGCTCGAAACGGCCTTCGTCATCCCGCCCATCGCCTCGACTTCCTCGATGATCTTCCAGGCCTGATCGGCCATGTCCTGCGTCAGCTTCTCCATCAGGTACGAGCCGGCCCACGGGTCGATCACGCGGGTGATGTTCGTCTCTTCCTGCAGGATGAGCTGGGTGTTGCGTGCGATGCGCGCCGAGAAATCCGTCGGCAGCGCAATCGCCTCGTCGAAAGAATTGGTGTGCAGCGACTGCGTTCCGCCGAACACGGCGGCCATCGCTTCGAACGCCGTGCGTACGATGTTGTTGTACGGATCCTGCTCGGTCAGCGACCAGCCCGAGGTCTGGCAGTGCGTGCGCAGCATCAGCGACTTCGGGTTCTTCGGCCTGAATTCCGACATGATCCGGTGCCACAGCAGGCGCGCCGCGCGCAGCTTGGCGATTTCGAGATAGAAGTTCATGCCGATGCCAAAAAAGAATGACAGGCGACCGGCGAAGTCGTCGACGTCCATCCCGGCCGCCAGCGCGGTGCGCACGTACTCCTTGCCGTCGGCCAGCGTCAGCGCGAGTTCCAGGGTCTGCGTGGCCCCGGCTTCCTGCATGTGATAGCCGGAGATCGAGATCGAGTTGAAGCGCGGCATGTGCTGCGCCGTGTACCCGATGATGTCGGCGATGATGCGCATCGACGGCGCCGGCGGGTAGATGTAGGTGTTGCGGACCATGAACTCCTTGAGGATGTCGTTCTGGATGGTCCCGGCGAGCTTGTCCTGCGCGACGCCCTGTTCCTCGGCCGCGACGATGTAGCCCGCGAGTACGGGCAGCACGGCGCCGTTCATCGTCATCGACACCGACACACGGTCGAGCGGAATGCCGTCGAACAGGATCTTCATGTCCTCGACGGAGTCGACCGCGACGCCCGCCTTGCCGACATCGCCGACGACCCGCGGATGGTCGGAGTCGTAGCCACGGTGCGTTGCGAGGTCGAAGGCGACGCTGACACCCTGGCCGCCGCCCTCGAGATTGCGGCGGTAAAACGCATTCGATTCCTCTGCCGTCGAGAAGCCGGCGTACTGGCGGATGGTCCACGGGCGCTGCGCGTACATCGTGGGCTGCGGTCCGCGCACATAAGGAGCAAACCCGGGCAGCGTGTCGGTATGCGGCAGGCCGGCGAGATCGGCGGCCGTGTACAGCGCCTTGACGGCGATGCCGTCCGGTGTGTGCCAGGTCAGGCTGTCAGCCGCCGCACCGCCAAGCTGCTTCGAAGCGGCCGCGCGCCACGCGCCCAGATCGGCGCCTGCATCCTTTGCCATGCTCATTCCCCTCGCGGACCCGTCGGGACGGTCGGGTCGTCAAACTAAAATCCTACACCGGGCCCCTGAGAGATCCGGGGCTGCGGTGCGGCGGTTCTCCTAGACGGCAGGCGGTCCAGACGCCTGCCATCGCGCAGTCCGCCTCGCCGAAGTTCGCCGAGGCGCGGGTACGCTACGCCGCCGGAGCTTCCCAACCTTAACGTCGCCTGTCACGGATCATGGTCGGACCCGACAATTCCAACTTCTACGCGCTGGTCGAACGGCGCTTTCCCGCGGACCTCGACTCGGCCTGCATCGAGACGGCGGACGGACTCATCTACAGCTGGCGCGACCTGCATTGCGGCAGCGGCCGCATCGCCAACTGGCTGGCCTCGCTTCATCTGCCGGCCGGAGCCCGGGTCGCGGTTCAGGTGGAGAAATCGCCCGAGTGCCTGATGCTGTATCTGGCGACGCTGCGGGCCGGGCTCGTCTACCTGCCGCTCAACACGGCCTACCAGAAGGCCGAGATCGAATACTTCCTCGGCGACGCGCAGCCCGATGTCGTTGTCTGCACGCCGGCCCGGCTGGCCGAGATCACGCCGCTCGCGAAGAAGGCAAAGTGCCGCCATGTGCACACGCTGGGTGAGATGCGCGACGGGTCGCTTCTGCAGGCCGCGGCATCATCGCCGGACGCCTTCGAGACACGAATCTGCCGGCCTGACGATCTGGCGGCGATCCTCTACACCTCCGGCACGACTGGTCGCAGCAAGGGCGCGATGCTGTCGCACGCCAACCTGGCATCCAACGCGCTGACGCTGGACGAGTTCTGGGGCTTTGCCGCTGAGCGCGCCGCGGGACGGCAGGACGTGCTGCTACATGCGCTGCCGCTGTTCCACGTGCACGGACTTTTCGTCGCCTCCCACGCCGCGCTGCTGGCAGGCGCCCGGACGCTGATGCTTTCAAAGTTCGATGCTGCGCAGGTGCTGGAGCGCCTGCCGCGCTCGACGGTGTTCATGGGCGTGCCGACCTACTACACGCGGCTGCTGGCCGAGCCGTCGTTCGACCGCGGCCGCTGCGCCAGGATGCGGCTCTTCGTTTCCGGTTCGGCGCCGCTGCTGGCGGAGACACACCGCGAATTCGAGCAGCGCACCGGGCACCGCATTCTCGAGCGCTACGGCATGTCGGAGACGGTGATGCTGGTGTCCAACCCGTACTTCCCGGAACAGGGTCCGCGCCTCGCGGGGACAGTGGGTGTCCCGCTTCCGGGGGTCGGCGTGCGCGTGGTGCGTGACGACGGCAGTGCCTGCCCCATTGGCGAGATCGGTCAGGTACAGGTGCAAGGTCCCAACGTGTTCTCGGGCTACTGGCGTATGCCGGAGAAGACGAAGGAGGAATTCACGGCCGACGGCTGGTTCCGGACCGGGGACGTCGGGCACTTCGGCGGGCCGGACATACCCGACAGCTACCTGACACTGGTCGGTCGCTCCAAGGATCTCATCATCTCCGGCGGCTACAACGTCTATCCGAAGGAGATCGAGGGCTACATCGACGACATGCCGCATGTCGTGGAATCGGCCGTCATCGGACTGCCGCATCCCGACTTTGGCGAGGCGGTCGCCGCCGTTGTCGTCGCGCGTCGCGCGGGCGTACTCGACGCCGCTACGGTCGTCGAGCGGCTCAAGGGACGGATTGCCAACTACAAGGTACCCAAGCGCGTCTTCGTCGTCGAGGACCTTCCGCGCAACACGATGGGCAAGGTGCAGAAGAACGTGCTGCGAGACCGCTACAAGAGCACGTTCATGCCGCCATCGCGGTCGCCGTCCTGAATCCCGCGTGCCGCGTAGCGCGCGGCGGCAGTGACAGCACCGCCTCGACGAAGCCGGTCTTGCCGTTGGTGTAGGCATCGCGGTCGAAGCGGAAGCGCGCAGCCAGGCGACGCTTGAGTTCGGCGTAACGCCGGGCCAGCCAGTCGTCGCGGCGCAGCGTGTTGCGGAACTTCAGGTACCGCTGCCAGTACAACCCGTCTTCCTCGACCACATGCACATGGTGCGTGCGCACGCCGCGCACCACGCGCTTGAAGAAGCGACGGTCGGGCAGCACCCGCTCGTATTCCGGGATGTATTCGTAGCCGTAGATGCCGAGGCGGCCCAGGTGCCGCTCGAATGCGGCGAGCGACCGCACGCCGACCAGCATGTCGATGATCGGCTTGGCCGCGAGCCCGGGCACGGACGTGCTGCCGATGTGTTCGATCTGCGGTGCGAGATCCTTGAGGGCGATGTGGATCAGCTGGCTTTCGACATGGAAGCGGGCTGGCCACGCGGCGTCGTACGGCACGACGGTGATCGGGTCGTTCATTTGGTTCTCCGGAATCTTGGGAGAGGCGGCGACGGCGGGAGTGGACGCGCCGGGCCGGTGGGTCAGCTGAGGCGCGGCGCTCCGTCGACACCCCGGGCCAAAGCGCGGCCCGCCCGACCCAAGGATCCGTGCTGTGCCGGAGCCGCGGTCGGGCGTCCCGTCGCCCGGCGCTCTGCGATGCACGCTTCAGGGGTATTCGCCTTTGGCTGGGATGACGCCATGGCCATGTGCGAGGGGGATCGGGGGGTCATCGTCTCGGTCTCCTGGGTCGTTCGCTTCGCCGCGACGTGCCGCAGCGCATGACTGCACTGTAGGAGTGCCAAGGAGGTGCCGGCAGCCGCCTATTGAGCGCGGCCGGTGTCGAATATTCGACAGGTGCGACCTAAAGGGCGGCATGCCGCAGTCGTCGCCGCCGTTCCAGCGGGCAGCAGCAGAGCCGCCCGCGGCGCTACCGCTACCAGCGGGGCGGCGGTTTGCGGTGGATCGTGATCGTGCGGTTCTCGATAGTCACGTAACCGCCGATGGTCAGGTCCTTGAAGATGCGGCTGATCATGTCGCGCGACGCGCCGACACGGTCCGCAATGTCCTGCTGCGTCATGCGTTCGGGCACCACCAGCTTGCCGCCGTCTTCCTTTGCGAGCGACAGCAGCAGCCGGGCCACGCGCCCGTAGACGTCCATCAGCGCGAGGTTCTTGACGTTGTCCGTGGCGATGCGTGCGCGGTCGATCAGCGTGGCGATCAGACTCATCGCAATGTCCGGATTGGCGCCGATGGCCCGGCGCAGCTCATCGCGCGTGACGACCGAGCAGGAGGTGGGTTCAAGCGTCATCACGGAGGCGGAGCGGGGACGTCCGTCGAGCGCCATCTCGCCGACGTAGTCGCCGGGCCCGTACATGTCGAGGATCATCTCGCGGCCGTCGTCGTCAGAGACGTAAACCTTGACCTTGCCGGAGAGCAGGACGTAGAGGCTGTCGCCGCGGTCGCCTTCATTGATGATGACCGCGTTCTTCGGAAATGTGCGCACCTGCCCGCGGCTCGCGAGTTCGCGCACCATCGGATCGCTGATGTCGCTGATCGCCTGCTCGGTCGATGTCATCGGTAGCCCGCCGGGAAGTGGGGTCACTCCATTATGCGGCGCGGCCATGGGGCGGGGAAGCGCCGCCGGGCGCCGTCCGCGGCCGTCCGGTGGCCCGGTCAGTACGCCTTGTACCCCTTGTAGGCCATGTAACCGGCGAGCAGGAACAGCAGGATCGCGAAAATGCGCTTCAGTGGCCGGGTGTCGAGCGAGTGCGCGACGCGCGCTCCGAGCGGCGCCGTAAGGACACTGGCGACGGCGATCGAAACCAGCGCCGGCAGATAGACGAAGCCGACGGTACCGGCAGGCAGCGAGGTCTCCCCGTGGCCGGCGAGGATGTAGCCGACGGTGCCGGCCGCGGCGATCGGGAAGCCGAGAGCCGCCGACGTCGCGACCGCATTGTGGATCTTCACGTTGTGCCACACCATGAACGGCACGGCTATGAAGCCGCCCCCGGCACCGACCAGGCTCGAGATGAGTCCGATGACGCCGCCCGCACCGAACATGCCGGCGCCCTTGGGCAGTTGGCGCGTCGGCTTGGGCTTGCGGTCCAGCAGCATCTGAACCGCCGAGAAGCCGACGAAGGTCGCGAACACGACCGACAGCCAGAAGGTCGGCAGGCGACCGGCGATCTGAGCGCCGACCAGTGAGCCGAGCAGTATCCCCGGTGCCAGCAACCAGACGACGGGCCATAACACCGCGCCCCGCTTGTGGTGCGAGCGCACCGAGGAAATCGAGGTGAAGAGAATCGTGGCCAGCGATGTCGCGATCGCCATGTGAACGATGTGCTCGATCGGGTAGCCGCGCCATGTAAAGAGCAGCGTCAGGAACGGCACCATCAGCATTCCGCCGCCGATGCCCAGCAGCCCCGCCGCGAAGCCGGTGAACGAGCCCAGCACGAGGAGGGCGAGGACGAACTGCGGCTCCATCAGCGATGCTCCTTCAGCAGGTGGTCCACGATGAACTGCCACTCCCTTGAGGAGACCGGAGTGATCGACAGGCGGTTGCCGCGCCGCAGGGCGGCCATGTCGGCGAGTTCCCGCTGCTCGCGCAGTTCGGTGATCGCGATCAGGCGGGTCTTCTGCCGCGCGCGGATGTCGACCAGGACCCAGCGCGGTGCTTCGCGCTTCGACGCCGCGTCGTAGTAGGGGCTCCTGCGGTCGAACTGGGTCGGGTCCGCATACGGGCGGCTGGCCACCTCGGCGAGCCCGGCGATGCCGGGCTCGGCGCAGCTCGAGTGGTAGAACAGCACCCCATCGCCGATCCTCATCTCATCACGCATGAAATTGCGCGCCTGGTAGTTGCGCACACCGGTCCACGGAACGGTCCGCTTCGGCGCCGCAAGCGCGTCGTCGATCGAGCACTCGTCCGGCTCGGACTTCATCAGCCAGTAAGTCATGGAGCAGGCGGGGTGAGGCAGTAGCTGTGCGGGCGGCGTCAAGGGCAGGGCGGCTGCGCGCATTGTCCTGCGCGCAGCCGCGTGTACCTCGACTCAATCCCCGCCTGTGCCGCCCGGCCGGATGTCCTGAACCAAGGGTTCAGGGTGGTCGCTCGCCGCGTCGTTTAGGTTCAGCAAACGCGTGCCGATCGCACCGCGACGCGAGCCCAGCAACCTTGCGCAAAGCGCATCGGTTCAAGGAGCTAACGACCTTTGCGCGAGCACCGCAGGGAAACCTGCTCAGCCTGCGCCATCGGGCGCAGACAAAATATTTGAAAGGATTGTAGCGCCGCGCGCGGCGCGTGAGGCAACGAACTGGCGGTCAGAACAGCTTTTCCTGCGGCAACAGCGCGTCGTCACAGCTCTGCAGCATGTCGCGCAGCCGCCGCCGCAGGTCGCCGAGCTCGATGCCGTCGGCGCTGCGCGCATTGAACAGCTCGTGCGCAATCTGCAGGGCCGCCATCACCGCAATGCGGTCGGCACCCATCACCTTGCCGCCGGTGCGGATCGCCTGCATCTTGCCGTCGATGTAGGCGGCGCACTTCAGCAGCGAGTCCTTCTCGTCCGGCGTGCACGCGAGCCGGTATTCACGGTCGAGGATCGTTACGGTCAGGTGTTCCATGGCGCTTTCGCTGCGGCTGCCGAGGCGGGCAGGCGTTCCATCAGTCCATCGAGGCGGCGGCTCGCCTCGTCGACGCGTGAGCGCATGGCCTCGAGTTCGCCGCTGGCCGTCGCAAGCTGTGCGCGCAGCTGCTGGTTCTCGGTGCGCAGTGCCTGCACCAGGCGCGCAAGTTCGGCGATCTTGGCAGCGAGCTGATCGAGTTCTTCGAGCATGCGGGGATCGTAGCACCGGGCGAATTGACCGATCCCCGGAGAGCGGCAGCGGGCCAGCCCGTTACTCGGCTAGACTCGCGCCGTTGGTGGTGCCGAAGGCTCGGGCCTTCGGTGAAACGGGAAACAGGAGGCGCGCATCTGTGGGCCAACCTGTGCTGCCCCCGCAACGGTAAGCAGGAGCGCTTTGCGCACGCTTCGCACACGCCACTGCGTCGGATAAGACGCGGGAAGGCGCGAGGCAGGCCCTGCAGCCCGGAGACCGGCCACTGACTGGAGGACGAGCCGCGGGGTGCCGGCCAGCCGGACGCCATCGCGCAGCTCCAGCTCAGCCCCACTCCCGTTCGTTCAGGCACGGTTCAATGCCGGCGGTGGGTCGGCACACGGGAGATTGCATGGCTCATCGTCCTGCGCGCGCTGGCCGCCTGGCCGCGGCGGGCACGTTCGCGCTCATTGCCGTGCCCCTGCAGGCGCAGACCGCATCCGAGCTGCCCCACACGGTCATCACGCCATCGCGCACATCGCAGTCGATCGACGATGCGCTGCCAGCGACATCGATCATCACGCGTGCCGACATCGATCGCTGGCAGGCCGTCGACCTCGTGTCCATGCTCAGTCGCGAAACCGGGGTGCAGTTCGCGCAGTCGGGCGGGCGCGGCGCGGCCGCGTCCCTGTTCGTCCGCGGTGCCGGGTCGTCCCAGGTGCTGGTGCTCGTCGACGGCGTGCGACTGAACGCCGGCACAAGTGGCGCCGCGGCCGTCGGCGGCATCGCACTCGACTCGATCGACCGTATCGAGATCGTGCGCGGCAACCTGTCGAGCCTGTATGGCTCGTCGGCTGTCGGCGGCGTGGTGCAGATCTTCACCCGGGCCGGCAGCGAGCGCGGGTTGAGTGTCAGCGCGGAGGCGGGTCAGGGACGGACGCTGAACGGCCGGGCGAGTGCGGGGACCGAAGCCGGCGGGGTGCGACTGGGCGGCACGGTCGGCGGGGGCACGACCGCGGCGTTCTCGGCGATCAACCCGGCGCGCGTGATTCCCAGCGCGTTTGCGCCAGGGGTCAATCCCGACATCGACGGCAACGAGTACCTGTCAGCGTCGCTAGGCTCGACCTACCGCAGCGGGGACACCCTGCTCGCGATCAACGGCTGGCTCAACCGCAACCGCACCGACTTCGACAGCACGGCCGACGGACCAACGGCGACTCACGTCGAGAAGTCCCAGCTGGCGGCCGCCAATGCGCTGGCGCGCACGGTCGTCACACCGGGTTGGTCGACACAGCTTGCCGTGGGCGCGAGCAGCGATCGCAGCACCAATCTCGTCAGCGATCCGCTGTCGTTCAACAACGGCAGTTTCAACGCCGGCAATCTTGCAATCACCTGGAGCAACGAGATCGAGCTGGCGCCGTCCGTGCGCGGGCTGGCCGGAGCCGAATACCTGGGACAGTCCGGCGAGTCGACCGCGTACGACGCGACCTTCAGCGGCCTCACGCAGCGCTACACCCGATCGGTCGGGAGCGCCTGGGCCGGCCTCAACAGTGACCTGGGACCGCATCAGGTCCAGCTCAATGTCCGCTACGACGGCTATTCCGATGTCGGTGGCGCGACGACGGGCCTCGCGGCCTATGGTTACAGGCTCAACCACGAGTGGCGCGCGACGGCGCAGGTGTCCAATGCGTTTCGCGCGCCCAGCTTCAACGATCTGTATTTTCCTTACTTCGGCAATCCGGATCTGGTGCCCGAACGCTCGGTGAGTGGTGAACTCGGACTGCAATACGCCGGCAAGGACGGGACACTGCGCGCGGCGGTCTACCGCACCGACACGCGCGACCTCATCGTCTACGACCCGGCGAGCTCGCGGGCGCAGAACATCGACGCAGCGCGTGCCACGGGCTTCGAACTCGGTGGCAGCTGGCGCAGTGGGCCCTGGGTGCTGGCGGGCAACGGTACCGTCCTGCGCGCGGTGAACGACCAGACGGGTGAGCGCCTGCTGCGCCGGGCGCCATGGATCGTCAACGCGTCCGCGAACCTCGCGCCGGAGACCTGGAGCGCGGGCGTCGAAATTTCCGTCGTCGGGCCGCGCGATGACCTCGACATCAACACGTTCCAGCGCGTCCAGTTGTCGAGCTACACGCTGGTGCGCCTGGTCGGGTCGTGGCGGGTCACGCCCGGGCTGACGCTGCGCGCCCGCCTCGAGAATGCGTTCGATGCCGTCTACGAAACCGTCAGCGGCTACAACGTGATGCCGCGCCTGGCGATCGTCGGTGCGGACCTGCGCTTCTGAGATGCGGCTGTCGCCGGCCACCGCGATCGTGACACTGGCCGTGGCCGCAGGCGCCAGCGCCCTTGCGGCGCTGGCGATCGGCAGCGTGCACGTGCCATTGCGCGACCTCACCGCGGCGCTGTCGGGTGGCGATGCGGCCGGAGCCGACATCGTGCTGGGGCTGCGCCTGCCGCGGGTGCTGTCGGGGTTTGCCGTCGGCGCAGCGCTCGCGCTTTCAGGGGCCCTCTTGCAGGCGCTCCTCCGCAATCCGCTGGCAGACCCGTACGTGCTCGGCATTTCCGGAGGGGCGGCTGTGGCGGCGCTGGCCGCGCTGGCGCTGGGGCTGGGGGCCGTCGCCGTGCAGGGCGCCGCCATCACCGGCGCGCTGCTGGCGCTGGCGCTGCTCTTCGTGCTGGCGCGCCGTGCGCTTTATTCGGGCGACCTCGCGGCGGGAGATCAGTCCGCGGGTTCGGTGCTGCTGACCGGCGTGATGGTGGGCTCCTTTGCGGCCGCGCTGATGAGTCTGCTGCTCACCCTCGCGCCCGACGGGCGGCTGCGTCCGATGGTGTTCTGGCTGCTGGGTGATCTCTCGGGCGCCACGGACCTCGCTCCCGCCGTTCTCGTGCTCGCGCTGTCGGCAGTCCTGCTCCTGATCGCCCATCGGCAGGCGCGGTCTCTAAACCTGATGCTGCGAGGAGAACTGCAGGCCTACACGCAGGGCGTGCGCGTCGATTCAACGCGGCGGCGCCTGGTGCTGGTCGCCGCGATTGCGACCGCCGTCGCCGTCACGCTGGGTGGCGCCGTGGGCTTCGTCGGCTTCATCGCTCCGCACCTCGTGCGCCAGCTGGTCGGCAACGACCAGCGCACGGTCCTGCCCGCTGCAATGCTGCTCGGCGGCACGCTCGTCGTCGTCGCGGACACCGTGGCGCGCACGGCGCTGGCGCCGCTGCAGCTGCCCGTGGGCGTGCTGACCGCGCTGATCGGCGTGCCGGTTTTCCTCTGGCTGCTGGGGCGACGTTGATGACGGCGCCGCTGCTCGAACTCGATCGGGTTACGCTGCGCACTCCGCAGCGCGTATTGATCGAGGCGCTCAGCGTAACGATCGCCGCCGGCGAACGCTGGGCCGTGCTCGGACCGAACGGCGCCGGCAAATCGACACTGCTGGCCGCTGTCGCAGGCGCGCGTCCGGTCGAGGCGGGAACGGTTCGACTCGCGGGCCGCGATGTGCGCACGCTTGCGGCCGATGCACTCGCACGCGAGCGGGCGTTGCTGGCGGATCGATGGGTCGACGCGTTTGCCAGCTCGGCCGTCGACACGGTGCTGACCGCGCGCTACGTGTTCCGCGACGAGGCCGATGCCGGGCCGGATGCCCACAAGTGGCTGGCGCGGCTCGACTGTGCGGGGCTGGCGGAACGCGACGTGCGGCGCCTGTCGCGCGGCGAACGCCAGCGCGTGGCGATCGCCACCGCTCTGGCCCAGGACACGCCACTCGTGCTGCTCGACGAGCCGACGGCGCACCAGGATCCGCGCCACCAGGCGCTGGTGATCAGCGTGCTCGCCGCCGAGACGGACCGGGCACAGGTCGCCAGCCTGCACGACATCAATGCGGCGGCGCGCTTCGCGACCCATGCGCTGCTCCTGTGGGGCGACGGCCGCACGCATTCGGGAACCGCCGACAGCGTACTGATGCCGCCGCTCCTCTCGGACCTCTTCGAGACGCCGATCTCGCGCGTCGAGGCCGACGGCGAGCCGTTCTTCCATGTTCACCGCCGCGGCGCGTGACAGCGCCGTGCCGCCTGCCTAGACTGACTGCATGCCGATCTATCTCGTTGCCAATCCCAAAGGCGGAGCCGGCAAGAGCACCGTGGCGACGAACCTTGCCGGTTATTTTGCGCGCCAGGGGCACGCGACGATGCTGGGCGATCTCGATCGCCAGCAGTCGGCGCTGGCGTGGCTCGGCGTGCGTCCGGACGTGCTGCCGCGCATCCAGTCATGGGACCGGTCGGACGAGAAGGTCGCGCGCCCGCCGAAGGGCGTGACGCACGTGGTGCTGGATACGCCCGCGGGCCTGCACGGCCATGCGCTGCGTGACGCGATCAGGCTTGCCGACCGCGTCATCATCCCGGTGCAACCGTCGCTGTTCGACATCCTCGCCACGCAAAGCTTCCTGGGCAAACTGGCCGACCGTGGTGTGCTGGACAACGACGGACGCGTCGGTGTGCTGGGCATGCGCGTCGATGCGCGCACGCGCGCGGCCGAGCAGTTGCAGCGCTTCGTCGAGCAGCTCGAGATGCCGGTGCTGGGCTTTCTGCGCGACACGCAGAATTACGTGCAGCTCGCCGCCCACGGGCTGACGCTGTGGGACGTTGCGCCCAGCCGTGTGGAACGCGACCTCGAGCAGTGGCAAAGCGTGATCGCCTGGGTCGAGGGCTGACGGCCCGCCCGGTCCGTGCAGGAGGGATCGTCGCTAGGCCGCGTCACCTGAACGACTGGCGCGCCTTTTCGATGTCTTCGCAGAGCACCGCGATCTCGTCGACAAGCCGGGGGCCATGCCGGTTCATGCGGTCGGCATCGATCGTGTACAGCTGGCCGTGGCCCGCGGCCGAGAGTCCCGGATAGCGCGTCCACATTGCCAGCGCGTCGCCCGGCTTGCCGGCAGGCTCGGCGGTGATGATGGCCTGCGGATCAGCGGCGAGCACGGCTTCGACGGACACCTGCGGGGCGATCGGCGCGAGTTGCGCGAAGACATTGCGTCCGCCGCAGAGCGCAATCGCTTCACTGATCACGTGCCGGCCCGACAGTGTCATCAACGGGCTGGCCCACACCTGGTAGAAGACCCGGACGATGGACCGGTTCGCATACTCCGCGTGCAACGTTGCGAGCCGTGATTCGAATGCGTTCGCCGCGGGAGCGCCGTCGTGCCCGGTGAGGACGCCGAGCGCGCGGAGCGACCGCGCCACATCCTCCAGCGCGTGGGGCTCGCTGACGAAGACCGGGACGCCCAGCCGGCGCACGGACGCAATCACGGCGGGGGGAAAGCCGCTGCCCCACAGCACGATCAGGTCGGGTCGCAGGGCGACGATGCGCTCGAGGTCGACGCTGTGCGCACGGGCGACCCGGGCGATGCTGCGTGCCTGTGGCGGGAAATCCGCGTGTTCCGTCGTCCCGACAATGCTGGCGCCGGCCCCGACGGCGAACAGCTGCTCGGTGAGATGCGGCGCGAGGCTGATGACGCGCACCGCAGGGCGCGGCAGCGTCACGGTGGCGCCTTCGTCGTCGACTGCTGTGATGGCGGCGACCGCGATGCCGGCATCCCCCAGCAGCGCGAGAGCGAGCAGCGCTCGAACCGCGCGCCCGGTCTGCATCACGGCCGCGCGGGGGCGGGCGCGGGTTCGGTCACGAATCCGATCTTCAGCAGTCCGGCCTGCTGCGCCGTCGACAGTACGAACGCGATGCGTTCGAAGCGTGCGGCCTTGTCGGCGCGTACGTGTATTTCGGGGGCGGTGGCCTGCTGTGCCGCAGCCACCAGGCGGGTGCGCAGCTGGTCATCGGTCAGCGCGTCGGTGTCCCAGTAGACCTGCCCGCCGGCATCGATCGACAGCTTGATCGTCGCAGGCACGACCTGCGCCTGGGGCGCGGGCTCGCTGGGCAGGTCGAGCCGGATCGCGTAGGAGAGCAGGGGCGCCGTGATGATGAAGATCACCAGCAGCACCAGCATGACGTCGACCAGCGGCGTCACGTTGATCTCGGCCATCGGCTGCGGCATTCCGCCGTGGCGCTCGAACCCTCCGAACGGCATCAGGACTGTCCTGCCAGCCGCGAGCCGGTGGTCAGCGTCGCGTGCAGGTCGTGCGCAAACCCGTCGAGCTGCCCAAGCACCATGCGGTTCGCGCGCGTGAACGCGTTGTAGCCGAGCACGGCCGGAATGGCGACTGCGAGGCCGAACGCCGTCATGATCAGGGCTTCACCGACCGGTCCCGCGACCTTGTCGATCGCGACCTGCCCGTTGGAGGCGATGTTGAGCAGTGCGTGGTAGATGCCCCAGACCGTGCCGAAGAGTCCCACGAACGGCGCCGTGCTGCCGACCGAAGCCAGGATCGTGAGCCCGGCTTCGAGCCGGCCCGCTGCTTCGTTGATGCGCTGGCGCAGCGCGCGCGTGATCAGTTCCGAGCGGTCGATCTGGGCCGCGAGGCTGTTCTCTGCGGCCGGATGCGTCGCCGCATTCGATGCCCCGACCGCCAGCGGCACGAATACGCCCTCGCTGTCGACCGGCTTGAGGTTCGCGATCGCGACTTCGATCGTCGGCGCGCTCCAGAAGCGGTCGATGTCGCGCGCGGCGCGGCGCACGCGCAGCCAGCCCCAGGACTTCCATACGATCAGAAACCAGCTGGCAACCGACATCGCCAGCAGCAGGTAAGCCGTGAAGCGGATGACCGCGTCCGCCTGCTCCCAGAAGTGCGCCAGTCCGAGGCCGTCCGTCATCGGTCGAACCCGAGCACGTCGAACATGTCGAAGAGCCCGCGGCGCTTGTCTGCGAGGAAGCGCGCAGCGCGCAGGCTGCCGTTGGCATAGGACTGGCGGCTGCCCGACCGGTGCGTGATCTCGATGCGTTCGCCGGCGCCGGCGAACATCACGGTGTGGTCGCCAACGATGTCGCCGCCGCGGATCGTAGCGAAGCCGATCGATCCCGAGCGGCGCTCGCCGGTGTGGCCTTCGCGGGCGTAGACGGCGAGTTCGGCCAGCGGACGACCCAGGGCGCTGGCCACCATCTCGCCCATCTTCAGGGCCGTGCCCGACGGGGCATCGACTTTGTGCCGGTGATGCGCCTCGATGATCTCGATGTCGTAGCCTTCGCCCAGCATGCGCGTCGCGATCTGAACCAGCTTGAAGGTCGCATTGACGCCGACGCTCATGTTCGGAGCGAACACGATCGCGGTCTCGTCAGCGGCCGCGCGAATGGCGTTCTTTCCGGCGTCGTCGAAGCCGGTGGTGCCGATCACCATCTTCACGCCGGCCGCTACACAGGCATCGAGGTGGGCGAGCGTCGCCTCGGGCCGGGTGAAGTCGATCAGCACGTCGGTGCCGGCGAGTGCCGCAAGATCCGATGTCACGCGCACACCGCTCGAGCGGCCGATCATCTCGGCGCAGTCACGGCCCAGCAGAGGGCTGCCGGCGCGGTCGAATGCAGCGGCGAGGGTGAGGTCGTGCTGGGCCAGCGTGGCCTCGATCAGCATCTGACCCATGCGGCCGGAGGCGCCGGCGATCGCAAGCTTCATCGGTTGAACTTCCGTCGTCAGGTCGGACCCGGTCCCGTTCAGTCGCCGGACTGAGTGCCGGGAAGGGACTGCGAACCGGGCCCGGGCGTCGAAACGTCGGGCATCGGGGTCGCAGGCTGATTCGAGGTGCGCGCGACACGTCGGGCCGTCGGACCGAGGATCAGGACATCCGCCTCGGCATCGGTCGGCATCGGGTCCGCGTTGAAACGCTCGAGACGGTTGTCCTGGAAATACAGGGTCAGCCGGCGATTCTGGATCTGCCCGCGGCGCGGATTCAGGTAATAGACGTAGTCGACGCGGTCCTTGCGGAACTCGGTGGTCAGCAGCGGCGTGCCGAGCATGAAGCGCACCTGCTCCCGCGTCATGCCGATGCGCAACTGATCGACCATCTCCTTCGTGATGATGTTGCCCTGGTGCACATCGGGCCGGTACGGCCCGAGGAACGTGGGCGCCCAGTTGACCGCGGACGCCAGGCCGCCCTTGACGCTCGAACCGACGCTGTACATCGACTCGCAGCCGGCGAGCGGCAGAGCAAGGCTGCAGACGAAGAGCAGGCGATGCGGGCGAATCAGGTCGGTCAGCACAACGGCGTCAGTCGGCAGGCGGAACCCCCGTATGATACTCAGAGGCGACGTCGAAACAGGTCGCCCGACTCTCCCATGCCGAACCGCTCGTCCACCTCCAGCGACCTCAAGAACATCGGGCTCAAGGCGACGGTGCCCCGGCTGAAGGTGCTCGAGATCTTCCAGCGCAACACGGCCGAGCGCGGTCAGCGCCACATGAGCGCGGAGGACGTCTACAAGGCGTTGATCGGTGAGAGCATCGATGTCGGGCTCGCCACCGTCTACCGCGTGCTGACGCAGTTCGAGCAGGCCGGTCTGCTGTCACGCAACCACTTCGAGGGCGGCCGTGCCATGTTCGAGCTCAACGAGGGATCGCATCACGATCACCTCGTGTGCCTGACCTGTGGCCGGGTCGAGGAGTTCGTCGACGCCGATATCGAGGCCCGCCAGCAACGGATCGCCGCCGACCGCGGCTTCAAGCTGCAGGAGCACGCGCTCGCGCTGTACGGCGAGTGCACCAAGCCCGACTGCGAGTTCCGGCGCCGCGAATAGCGGTCAGACGATCCGCTGCTGCGTGGCGGGATCGAACCAGTGCGCCACACCCGGCGCGAAGCCGATCGTCACCGAGGAGCCCGGCGACGGGCTCTCGTGCGGGCCGACGCGCACGATCAGCGTGGTCCCCGCGACCTTGCCGTGCACCAGGTGTTCGGCGCCGAGCACTTCCACCGTTTCCACCTGCATCTCGAAGTTGCCGCCGCCGAGCCGCAGGTGTTCCGGCCGCACGCCCATGACGAGGGGGCGGCCTGCAAGGAGGCTCATGGCATCGGGCATTGCGATCGCGCTGCCATCCGCCAGCACGAAGCTGCGCCCGTCGGCCGCGATCCGGCCTTCGAGCAGGTTCATCGGCGGCGAGCCGATGAACCCGGCGACGAAGGTCGTCGCCGGCCGCGAGTAGACCTCCTCGGGCGCGCCGACTTGCTCGGCGCGGCCGGCATTCATCACGATCATCCGCTGCGCCAGCGTCATTGCCTCGACCTGGTCGTGCGTGACGTACAGGCTGGTCGTGCGCAGACGGCGATGCAGCTTCTGGATTTCCAGCCGCGTCTGCACGCGCAGCTTGGCGTCGAGATTCGACAGCGGCTCGTCGAACAGGAATGCGGCCGGCTCGCGCACGATCGCGCGGCCCATCGCCACCCGCTGCCGCTGTCCGCCCGAGAGCTGGCGCGGCTTGCGCGTCAGCAGCCCGTCGAGTTCGAGGATGACCGCCGCCTCGTTGACGCGCCGGTCGATGTCCGCCTTCGGCAGCTTGCGGATCTTCAGCCCGTAGGCCATGTTGTCTTGGACGCTCATGTGCGGATACAGCGCGTAGTTCTGGAACACCATCGCGCAGTCGCGGTCCTTCGGTTCGAGGTCGTTGACGACGCGTCCGCCGATGCTGATCGTGCCGCTGGTGATCTCCTCGAGCCCGGCGACCATCCGCAGCAGCGTCGACTTGCCGCAGCCTGAGGGGCCGACCAGCACGACGAATTCCCCGTCGTCTACGGTCAGCGTGATGCCGTGCACGACCTTGTTGCTGCCGTAGGCCTTGTGCACGTCGTTGAACTCGATCTTTGCCATCGCTGCTCTATTTTTCCGTCTCGACCAGGCCCTTGATGAACCAGCGCTGCATCAGCAGCACGACGATGGCCGGCGGGATCATCGCCAGGATCGCGGTCGCCATGATCAGATTCCACTCGTTGGCGGCGTCGCCGCCGCCGATCATCCGCTTGATGCCGATGACGATCGGATACATGTCCTCGCTGGTCGTGATCAGCAGCGGCCAAAGGTACTGGTTCCAGCCGTAGATGAACTGGATGACGAACATCGCCGCGATGTTGGTGACCGAAAGCGGCACCAGGATCGTGAAGAAGAACCGCATCGGGCCCGCGCCGTCAATGCGTGCCGCCTCGGCGAGTTCATCGGGCACCGTCATGAAGAACTGGCGGAACAGGAAGGTCGCCGTCGCCGACGCGATCAGCGGCAGGATCAGCCCCGGGAACGTGTTGAGCAGGCCGAGGTCGGACATCACTTCGTAGGTCGGAGCGATGCGCACCTCCACCGGCAGCATCAGCGTGATGAAGATCATCCAGAAGAAGAAGTAGCGCAGCCGGAAGCGGAAGTAGACGATGGCGAAGGCTGAAAGCAGCGAGATCAGGATCTTGCCTATCGCGATGCCGAGCGCCATCGTCAGGCTCACCAGCATCATGCGGCCCACAGGCGCGCGCGAGCCGACGCCGCCGCCCTCGAACAGTACGCGGCGGTAGTTGTCGACGAGAAGATCGCCGGGCGCGAGTGACATCGGCGCCGCTTCCACCGCCTCGGCGGTCTGCGTCGAGGCGACGAACGCCAGATATACGGGGAAGGCGACGATCGCGATCCCCGCGATCACGAGCGCGTAGGACAGCACATCCAGCCAGCGACGCCGTTCGACCATCGTTGATCAGTAATTCACCTTGCGCTCGATGAATCGGAACTGCAGCACCGTAAGCGCAATGACAATCGCCATCAGCACGACCGACTGCGCGGCCGAACCGCTGAAGTCGAGCGCCTTGAAGCCGTCGTGATAGACCTTGTACACAAGGATCGAGGTTTCCTGCCCCGGTCCGCCCTGGGTGATCGCATCGACGATCGCGAACGTGTCGAAGAACGCATAGACGATGTTGACCACCAGCAGGAAGAACGTCGTCGGGGACAGCAGCGGAAAGACGATGGTCCAGAAGCGCCGGGCCGGTCCGGCGCCGTCGATCGCAGCGGCCTCGATCAGCGACTTCGGGATCGCCTGCAGCCCGGCGACGAAGAAGACGAAGTTGTAGCTGATCTGCTTCCAGACGGCAGCCATTACCAGCAGCAGCAGGGCCTGGCGGCCGTCGAGCAGGAAGTTCCAGTCGACTCCGGCGCGCTTCATCCAGTGCGCGACCACCCCGAGCGTCGGATTGAACATGAACAGCCACAGCACGCCGGCGATCGCGGGCGCGACCGCATAGGGCCAGATCAGCAGCGTCTTGACCACAGTGGCACCGCGCAGCAGCCGGTCGGCAAATACGGCGAGCAGCAGGGAGAACGCCAGGCCGAACCCGGCGACGAGCGCGGAGAACACGGCCGTGACCCTGAACGACGCGAGGTAGCCGGGGTCGTTGAAGAGCGTGCGGAAGTTTTCGAGGCCGACGAACTCGGTGTTGGCGCCGAAGGCGTCCTGCATCAGCACGCTCTGGTAGAGCGCCTGTCCGGCCGGCCAGAAGAAGAAGATGATCGTGATCGCGAGCTGCGGCGCCACCAGCGCGTACGGCAGCCAGCGGCTGCGGAAGAACGCTCGCTTGTCCACGCGCGGGCCGTGGGGGGAGGGCCGGTCCGCCGTCGGGCCGACCGCGTCCGTCTACTTGCTGGTCTTCTCGAATCGCTCCAGCTGCTCGTTACCGCGTTTGATCATGTCGCCGACGGCCTGCTGCACCGTCTTCTTGCCCGACCAGAGGTTTTCCATCTCCTCATCGTTGATCGTGCGGATCTGCACGAAGTTGCCGAGGCGGATGCCGCGCGACTTGTCGGTCGTCTTGACGATCATCTGCTGTACCGGAACGTCGAGCCCCGGATTCTTGTCGTAGAAGCCGGATTTCTTCGTCAGCTCGTAGGCCGCCATCGTGACGGGCAGATAGCCGGTCTCCATGTGGCTCTTCGACTGGATCTCGGGCTTCGACAGGTAGTCGAAGAAATCAGCCACGCATTTGTACTCGGCCGGCTTCTTGCCCGACATCACCCAGAGGCTGGCGCCGCCGATGATCGTGTTCTGCGGAGCGCCCGCGACGTCGGGGTAGTACGGCAGTGTCGACATGCCGAAGTCGAATTTGGCGTTCTTCTTGATGTTGCCGTAGGCCGACGACGACGCCGTGCTCATGATGCACTCGCCCGAGTAGAACGGAGCGTCCGCCGTATTGCCGCGGCCCTTGTAGACGAACAGGCCCTGCTTGGCCATGTTCGAAAGGTTGTCGAGGTGCCGCAGATGCAGCGGCGTGTCGAACGCGAGCCGCGCCGACGGTCCGCCGAAGCCGTTGTTCTTGGTCGCAAACTCGGTGTTGTGCCAGGTCGAGAAGCTTTCGAGCTGGGTCCAGCTCTGCCAGCTGGTCGTGAACGGGCACTTCTCGCCGCTCGCCTTCAGCTTGGCGGCGGCAAGTGCCACCTCGGGCCAGGTCTTCGGCGGCCTGTTCGGATCGAGGCCCGCCTTCCTGAAGGCATCCTTGTTGTAATAGAACACCGTGGTCGAACTGTTCAGCGGATACGACAGCATCTGACCGTTCGGCGCGGTGTAGTAACCGGTCACCGCCGGGATGTAGGCCTTCGGGTCGAACTTGTAGCCGGCCTTGCTCATCACTTCGCCGACCGGGACGATCGCTCCCTTGGAACTCATCATCGTCGCGGTGCCGACCTCGAAGACCTGCAGGATGTGCGGTGCATTGCCGGCGCGGTACGCCGCGATCGCCGCCGTCATCGAGACGTCGTAGGCGCCCTTGTAGGTCGGCGTGACCTTGCACTGCTGCTGGCTGGCGTTGAAGCCGCTCGCCAGGCCATTGACCCAGTCCCCCAGCGCCCCGGGCATCGAGTGCCACCACTGCACTTCGGTCTGGGCCAGCGCACCACTCGTGCCCAGCGCGAGCACGGCAATGGTTACGCCCTTCGCAGCAGTCTTGCGGAACATGGGTCTCCTCCGGGTGATCGAATTCTGATGGCGCGGCATTCTGACGGGACGTCGTGCCGCGGCTGTTACGATAGCCCGCCTGTGGTTCACGGGCAAAGTGACCCGGCCGTCCATGATCTCCTCCGGTCGCCTCCCTCTCTACGCCAGCCTTGTCCGGCTCGACAAGCCGGTGGGCACGCTGCTGCTGCTCTGGCCGACGCTGACCGCGCTGTGGATCGCGTCCGGGGGTCTGCCGAGCGCGCTGCTCGTGGCTGTCTTCGTGTTCGGCACGTTCCTGATGCGGTCCGCCGGCTGCGCCATCAACGACGCCGCCGACTACCGCTTCGACGGCTATGTAAAGCGCACTGCCAACCGCGTCGTCGCGCGCGGTGACGTCAGTCCGCTCGAGGCCGTTGCGGTGTCTGCGGCGCTGTGCGCGCTCGCCGCGCTGCTGTTGCTGTTCCTGAACGAGGCGGCGATGCGGCTGGCGCTGATTGCGGCGGCGGTGGCCGGCACCTACCCGCTGGCGAAGCGCTTCTTTCCGATTCCGCAGCTTTACCTCGGCGTCGCCTTCTCATTCGGCATTCCTATGGCGTTCGCTGCCGCACTGGGCGAAGTGCCGAGGCTCGGATGGCTGTTCTTCGTCGCCAACATGCTCTGGGTCGTGGCTTACGACACCGAGTACGCCATGGTGGATCGCGACGACGACGTGAAGCTCGGCATCCGGTCTTCGGCCATCTTCTTTGGTCGCTGGGACGTCGCCGCCGTGATGGCCTGCTATGGCGGCTTCTTCTCACTGATGCTGCTGGTCGGACACGGCATCCACGCCACCTGGCCGTACTACGCCGGTTGGGCCTTCGGCGTGCTTTGTTCCGTTTACCACCATCTGCTGATCCGGACCCGGACGAGGGACGGCTGCTTTGCCGCCTTCCGGCACAACAACTGGGTCGGGCTTGCGCTGTTCGCCGGGACAGCGATCCACTACGCCACCTGAGTGCCCGCCGGCGGGCGCGCCCGCTCAGCTTTCCGTGTCGAACTGCCGACCCATCTCGGCGGCGCGGTCGCGCGCGGCGCGCACCCCGTCCACGATGCGACGGCGGATGTCGTCGCGCTCGAAGCAGGCCAGTGCTGCCGCCGTCGTGCCGCCTTTGGAGGTCACGCGCTCACGCAGCAGCGCGACCCGCTCGGCTCCGAACTGCGCCAGGCGCGCGGCGCCGACGAAGGTCTCCACCGCGAGCAGACGGCCCTGTTCCTCGGTGAACCCCATTTCGCGAGCGGCCTCCTGCAACGCCTCGATGAAGTAGAAGACGTAGGCGGGACCGCTGCCCGAGATTGCTGTGACCGGATCGAGCAACGACTCGTCCGTCAGCCACACCACCTGGCCGATCGAGCGCAGGATGCGGTCGGCCTTGTCGTGCTGGCTCGTCGACACCTCGTCCAGTCCGACGGCGCCGGTGATGCCGGCACGGATCAGCGCAGGGGTGTTCGGCATCGCGCGGACGATGCGCTGGTGGCCGAGCCAGCGTGCCAGCGTGGCGCCGCGCACGCCGGCGACGATCGAGACGACCAGCGGCGTGCCCAGATACTGCACTACGGCCGCAACCGCTTCGCGCGCGGTCTGCGGCTTGACGGCGAGCACGACCACCTCTACCGCGCGCAGCCAGTCGCCCGGCGTCTCGTGCGGCGTCACGCCGTAGGCCTGAGCCATTTCCGCGCCCTTGGCCGCATCCGGTTCGAGCACGTGCATCGATGCCGTCACCATGCCGCTGGCCTGCATGCCGCCGAGCATCGCCTGAGCCATGTTGCCGCCGCCGATGAATGCGAGGTTCACGCTGCTTTCCTTTCGCGTTGCCCGAATATTGCCGTGCCGATACGCACCATCGTCGAGCCGGCCGCCACTGCGGCTTCGAGGTCGGCCGACATGCCCATCGACAGCGTGTCGCAGCCGGGGTGTTCGACACGCATTTCGTCGAAGAGCCGCCGCATGCGCAGCAGCGGCTCCACCTGGCGGCCGGGCTCGCCCTCAGGCTCCGGAATCGCCATCAGGCCGCGCAGCCGCAGGCGTGGCAGCGAGGCGACGGCGCGCGCCAGCACCGTCAGATCGGCCGGCGCAACACCGCTCTTCGTGGTCTCGCCGCTGATGTTGACTTGCAGCAGCACGTCGAGCGGTGGCATCGAAGGCGGCCGCTGCTGCGACAGGCGCTCCGCGATCTTGAGCCGATCGACGGACTGGACCCAGTCAAAGTGCTCGGCAAGGGTGCGGGTCTTGTTGCTCTGGACCGGCCCGATGAAGTGCCAGCAGGGTGCAGACGCCGGAGCCAGGTCGCGCACGCGCGCGATCTTCTCGACACCCTCTTGCGCGTAGTTCTCGCCGAAGTGCACCTGTCCGCACGCGAGCGCTGCGGCGACCGCTTCGGCCGGGAAGGTCTTGCTTACAGCCACCAGCACGACGGATTCGGGTGCCCGCCCCGCGCCTCGCGCAGCCTTGGTAATGCGCTCGTGAACCCCCTGCAAATTGGCTTGCAAGGCGTCTCGCATCGTGGACATAATCGATTTCAAACAGCCTAGAGGCTTATTTTTTCTGGCTATTTTGCTGTTCCGACGGGCTCCGGCCGGCCTACGCTACCCCCTTCGAAGCCCGTGCCCACTTCGGGCCGCGCCGACGACACGCACTGGAGCACACGCGTTCCGCCATGGACATCTCTGAACTGCTCGCATTCTCCGTCAAAAACAAGGCGTCGGACCTGCACCTGTCCGCCGGCCTGCCGCCGATGATCCGTGTGCATGGCGATGTCCGGCGCATCAACCTGCCGCCGCTCGAGCACAAGGATGTCCACGGCATGATCTACGACATCATGAATGACTCGCAGCGCAAGCAGTACGACGAGAACCTCGAGACGGATTTCTCGTTCGATCTGCCGGGCCTGGCGCGCTTCCGGGTCAATGCGTTCAATCAGGACCGTGGCGCCGCCGCCGTGCTGCGGACGATTCCGTCGCGTGTGCTGTCGCTGGAGGAACTGCAGTGCCCGCGGCAGTTCGCGGACTTCTCGCTGAAACCACGCGGCCTGGTGCTGGTGACCGGTCCGACCGGCTCGGGCAAATCCACCACGCTCGCCGCAATGGTCGACCACGTCAACAACAACCTTTACGGCCACATCCTGACGATCGAGGACCCGATCGAGTTCGTGCACGAGAGCCGCAAGTCGGTCATCAACCAGCGCGAGGTCGGGCCGCACACGCTGTCATTCTCCAACGCGCTGCGCTCGGCACTGCGCGAGGACCCGGACGTCGTGCTGGTCGGCGAGTTGCGCGACCTCGAGACAATCCGCCTCGCGCTGACGGCCGCCGAGACCGGCCACCTGGTGTTCGGCACGCTGCACACGTCATCCGCCGCCAAGACGATCGACCGCGTGGTCGACGTGTTCCCGGCCGCCGAGAAGGAGATGGTGCGCGCGATGCTTTCGGAGTCAGTCGTGGCGGTGATCTCGCAGACGCTGCTGAAGGTCAAGGACGGCAACGGTCGCGTTGCCGCGCACGAAATCATGGTGGGCACGCCGGCGATCCGCAATCTGATCCGCGAGAACAAGGTGGCGCAGATGTACTCGATGATCCAGACCGGCCAGCAGTTCGGCATGCAGACTCTTGACCAGACCCTGCTGGATCTGGTCCGCCGCAATGTCGTTGCGGTAGGCGAGGCGCGGCAGTACGCCAAGACTCCCGAAACATTCGGCGGCTAAGCGCCAGGGAAATCGACGATGGAACGCGACCAGGCCACACGATTCGTCCACGACCTGCTGCGGCTGCTGCACAGCAAGAAGGGCTCGGACCTCTTCCTGACGGCGGAATTCCCGCCGGCCTTCAAGATCGACGGGCGCGTGCTGCCGGTATCGAACCAGCCGCTGACGGCACAGCACACCAGCGAGCTGGTACGCGCGATCATGAACGACCGACAGGCCTCCGAGTTCGAGAAGACCAAGGAGTGCAACTTTGCGGTCAACCCGACCGGCATTGGTCGTTTCCGCGTGTCGGCGTTCGTGCAGCAGGGCAAGGTCGGAATTGTGTTCCGCACCATTGCGGATCACATACCGACCACCGACGAGCTGAACCTGCCCAATCTGATCAACGACCTCGCGATGGCCAAGCGCGGCGTCATCATCGTCGTCGGGGCCACCGGCTCCGGCAAGTCGACGACCCTCGCAGCGATGGTCGGTTACCGCAACGAGAACTCGAACGGACACATCATCACGATCGAGGATCCGATCGAGTACGTCCATCCGCACAAGAACTGCATCATCACGCAGCGCGAGGTCGGCGTGGACTGCGAGACCTGGCAGGTCGCGCTGAAGAACACGCTGCGCCAGGCGCCCGACGTGATCCTGATCGGCGAGGTGCGCGAGCGCGAGACCATGGAACACGCGATCGCGTTTGCCGAAACCGGCCACCTGGTGATGTGCACGCTGCACGCAAATTCGACCAACCAGGCACTGGACCGCATCATCAACTTCTTTCCCGAAGAGAAGCGTCAGCAGCTGCTGATGGACCTGTCGCTGAACCTGCGGGCGATGGTGTCGCAGCGGCTGATTCCGTTCAAGGACCGCAAGGGCCGCATTCCTGCGGTCGAGATCATGATCAACAACCCGCTGATCTCCGACCTCGTGTTCAAGGGCGAGGTGCACGAGATCAAGGAAGTGATGAAGCGGTCGCGCGAGCAGGGCATGCAGACCTTCGACCAGTCGCTGTTCGACCTGCACGAGCGCGAGCAGATCTCGTACGAAGACGCGCTGCGCAACGCCGATTCCGTCAACGACCTGCGCCTGCAGATCAAGTTGAACAGCAAGCTCTCGGGCGGCGTCGCGGGGATCCACAAGGGCATCGAACACCTCGGCCTGGCCGGCTGACCCGGGTATGAGCAGGGTTGAACGGGGCGCATCGCGTCCCGTTTTCATTGGGGGCGGCGCCCGCCGCTACACTGATCGCCTTCCAACCTGAGGATGCGCGATGGCGACCGTCTACGACTTCAGCGCCAAGACCATCGACGGCAAGACACGCAAGCTGTCGGACTACAAGGGCAAGGTCTTGCTGGTCGTAAACACGGCCAGCCAGTGCGGCTTCACGCCGCAGTACAAGGGGCTGGAGGCGCTTTACGAGAAGTACAAGGACAAGGGCTTCGCGGTGCTCGGATTCCCGAGCAACCAGTTCGGCCAGCAGGAACCGGGCCCCGACGACGAGATCGCCGAGTTCTGCGAGATGAACTACGGCGTCACGTTCCCGATGTTCTCGAAGATCGACGTCAACGGCGACTCCGCCCACCCGCTTTATAAGTACCTGACCAGCACGAAGAAGGGCCTGCTCGGCAGCGAGGCGATCAAGTGGAACTTCACCAAGTTCCTGGTCGACAAGAAAGGCAACGTCGTCGAGCGCTATGCGCCAACGACGAAGCCGGAGGAGCTTGAGAAGGACGTCGAGCGGGCCCTGGCAGCGTGATGGGGCCTGGGCTCCGGGCGGCGGGCGACCGGGCTCCGAAATTCACACCCGCAGCCGCCATAACTTTGGTAAGTTAGCCGCGCGCTGCCTGCTTGTGCGGCTGGAGGCCCGGCGGGCGCGCCTGGGGTGGGGCGCATGATCGTTTGCGTATGCGGACGGCCAAGAAGGCGGGGCGAGAAGTTCTGTCCCGAGTGCGGCGCGCGCCTTTCAGGCGATGCCGGCGCCGCGAGCCGCGCTTCGAATGCAGGCTCCGTTCCGACACTGCGCTCGAACCCCCCGCCGCCGTCGCGCCGGCTGTTGCCGGAGCGCAAGCAGGTCGCCGTGCTTTTTGCTGACGTTTGCGGTTCCACGCAGCGCGTCGCCAGGTCGGATCCGGAAGAGGCGCGACACTACCTCGATCAGGCGCTCGGCCTGATGAAGGCGGCCGTCGGCGCCTACGGTGGGACGATCAGCCAGACACTGGGCGACGGCGTGCTCGCGCTGTTCGGCGCGCCAAGCGCCGACGAGGACTATGCGCTTCGTGCCTGCCTTGCCGGCCAGGACATCCAGCGCCGGTCGATCGAGTGGAACCGAAGTGTCGGCGATGACGCGCGATCGTTCTCTGTACGAGTTGGCATCGACGCCGGTGAAGTTGTGGTCAGCGGGGAGACCGAATTCGTCGCGTCGCACTATCGCGCGGACGGGATTCCGGTTCATGTCGCCAAGCGTCTCGAACAGGCAGCCACGCCGGGTAGCGTTTTGGTCAGCGGCAATGTCTTCAGGCTGCTGGACCATCGCCTGACCGCCAAACGACTCGGCGCGCGACGGCTGGAGGGCGTCGACACCGATATCGAGCTCTATGAACTCGCTCTGCGCTCCGCCGTCGCCCCGCTGGCCAGACAGAGGCACGCCGCGCCGCTGGTGGGGCGCGACGATCTGATAGGCACACTCGACGGCCTGGTCGCGTCGGTGCAGATGGGCGCAATGCGGTGCGTCGGATTGCGGGGCGAGGCCGGCGCCGGAAAGTCGCGAGTCATCGCAGAGTTCTGCCGGACGCAGTCGGCCCGGGGCCTCTCCGTACGAGCCGTCGGTGCCCACGGATACACGAGCCATGTGCAGTACGCAGTCGTGGCCGATTTGATGCGAGAACTGATCGAGCCCCGCAGCGAGAGCGACACAGCCGATGGCCGACAGGACCAGTGGATCGATGCATGGGTCGGAGCGGAGCCGGCGCACAACGCGGCCGTCATCGATCTGCTCGGACTGGGGGATCCCGGCTCTGCATGGAAGGCGCTGACGCCGGGTCAACGCCGGCGTCGTATCGGCGAGGCGTTGCAGTGGCTCCTGACGCGTGGCGTCGCGTCGGGCCCGTTGCTGCTCGTCGTCGAAGACTTGATGTCGGCCGATCGAGAAAGTCAGCGATTGTTCGAGCAGGTGCTTCGCCGCGTCGAGTCTCTCCCGATTTTCCTGTGTGTCACCTATCGCGATGGCTACCAGCCACCGTGGGCGGAAGCGCACTGGTTCAGCGAGCACCGGGTTCGACTGCTCGAGCGACGCGAGATGCTGACGATCGCACGGGAAGTGCTGGGTCGGGACCCGTCACTCCTGACGCCGATCGATCGACTGGTTACCAAGGCGGACGGCAATCCGTTCTATCTCGAGCAGATGGTTATGACGCTGATCGACGACGGAACGTTCGTGGGGCCGCCGGGCGCCTATCGATGCGCGAGTCCCGACGCCAAAGTGCGGATTCCGGCCTCGATTGCTGTCGTGATCGGCTCGCGCGTCGACAGGCTGCCGCCACCGGCGAAGGCGACACTCGAGGCCGCTGCGGTTCTCGGCGAGCCCCTGTCTGTTCCAGTGCTCGCCTCGATGCGCGGGTCGAGCGAGGACGAGATCCGTGGGCACCTCGCGCTCGCCGCTGCGGCCGGGCTGCTGCAAGCCGCTGGACAGTTGGAGTCACACTGGTCATTCCGGCATTCGTTGGTCCAGGAGGTCATGGCGCGCGCTTTGACGCGGCCTCGGAGGAAGGCGCTGCACCGGGCGGCCCTCTCGGCGCTCAAGGAACTCGGCGGCGCCGGACTGCCGGACCAGTCCGCGGTACTCGCCCAGCATGCCTTGAGCGGCGAGGTCTGGGAGGAGGCTGCGTCCTTTGCGCTCAGTTCGATGTCGCAGTCGATCGCGCGGTCCGCCAATCGAGAGGCGCTGGCGGCGTTCGAGCAGGGGATGGACGCAGCACGACATGTCGAGGACGCGCTGACACGGTCAGCGTTGGAGCTGGACCTGCTTTCCGAAACGCTGGGCGCGCTGCTCCCACTTGGTCGCGGTGAACAGATCCTGGGCAACCTCGATCGAGCCAAGGGAATCGCCCGGCAGATCGGCGACGCGCGTCGCGAGGCCGCCGTGCTCGTTCAACTCGCCGTCATGCTGTGGACTGAGGGACGCTATGAACAGGGTCTCGACGTCGCGCGCGAGGCCGCTTCGGCGGCAGTGACTGCGGGCAGCCGCAGCCTGCAGATGGCGGCGGGGCAGGCCCGCATGATGATCCATCACGGACTTGGGCTCTACGCGCTCGCACTTGAAGATGCGCACGAGGTGGAGGCCAGTTTTGGCCCGGAGCTGGGCGCGCGGCGCATCATGGCTGGCTGGGCTGTACTGGCGGGGCTCAATGTCAAGGTATTCCTGGCGGAAGTCCTTGCGCGCATGGACGATCTCGATGCTGCACAGCGTGCCTGTGACGAGGCTTATCGGGAACTCAGCGGGCACGAGCACGCCTTTTCACGCACGCTGGTCGATTTCGTTCAGGGTCGGCTTCTGATCGATGGCGGAAGGTACGACGAAGCCGTCGAGCGGATGGACTCCGCGCTGCAGTACTGCCGCGCGAATGACGTGGCGACCATGTATCCGCCGCTGTACGCCGAGTGGTGCTGGGCGCTTGCGTTGAACGGCAACGCAAAGGACGCTGCGGCAAGGCTGCGCGTGGCGATCTCTGAGCGTCTGCACCTTGCGGGTGGCCGTTACAACGAGTTCTACCTGTCGCACGCCCTTGCGGTCGCGCTGGCCGGCTGCGGCAAATACGATGAAGCGCGTACCTCCGCCATTGCCGCGATCGACTATGCCTCCGCTCATGGTCAGCGCGGCCACGAGGCGGAGGCCGCGTTCACGCTCGCCTGGATCGCGTCCGCAGGCGGCGGAGCGGACGTTGCGCAGACGCAATTGCAGCGGGCGGAAGCGCTGGCGCGTCAGTGCGGAATGGTGCGCATCCTGCGCTTGTGCGCCGAACTGCGACAGACGCTGGTCCAGCACGTGTCCGTATCAGGTTAGGCGCCCCCTCATGGAAGCCGGATTGGGAAGCGACGCGCGGTTCAGGCGCCTGCGCTATGCACTTATCAGCCGCCTGTACCACCAGCCCGAGTTGCTGCGCAGGGTTGCTCGTTTCCTGCGACGCAAGCCGTCGTTCGCACGCATTGCCAGGGTGGTCGCCGGACGTGACACCGTGAAGGCCGTGTTCCATCGTCAATGGAGCTTTTCGACGACGCAGGCGCCCAACATGCTCGCCGGAGACTTTGTCATCGGGATGGAGGCCGGTACTCGGCAGAAGGCCGACCGCGCGTTTCTCCGGCGCGTGATCGGTTCGCCCGACGCGTTCGGTGCCGCAAGCGCGAGGGTGAGCGCGGAGCTGATCGGGCGACGGCGGGAGGCGCAGGCGGGCTCGTTCGATTTGATCGACGACTACATGGCCCACGTTGTCTGGGCGCCGCTCGCCGAAGCGCTCGGTGCATCGGCGGCAAAGGAGATCAAGCCTCCAGCCGAGGCTGACAAGTCGCCGAACGCGTTGTTCCACGAACTCCGATCGCTGGGCGCGCAGTTGATCATTGGCTCCGTGGCGTCGGACAAGGACCGCAAGGCTGCTGCTCAGGCCGGCGCTTCGGTGAACCAGCGGGTGACGGCCGCGCATGCGGCGCTGCGGCATGAGTGGGCGCAGCATTGCCCGTCGTGTCCCGAAGCCACGCATCGCAATGCGGTCGGACTGATGTGGGTCGCGCATCCGGCGACAGTTCAGGCCGGCGCCTTGTGCATGCAGGAGTTGCTGACCTCGCAGCGAAAGCGATGCGCCGACCTCGCGGCACAGGCGAAGCAGCTGGACGGCCAAGCCTGGACCGATTCGGACTTTCGGGCGTCGCTCCGCGGCGCAGTGCTCGAACTGCTGAGCCGGCGTCCGCCGTTTCCGATCCTCGCCCGCTTCGTGCCGCGCAACGCGTCGTTCTCCGTCGGAGAAGGCTTTCCGCCGGGCCAAGCAGCGGCCGGCAGCGAGTTGATCCTGCTCGTCATTGGCGCGCTCGACGACCAGGCCGCCTCCGCGCCGGCACAGGACGATCGCTTCCTGATGTTCGGCTCGGGCGAGCGCGCATGCATCGCCAAGGAGCATGTCGTCGAGATCCTGGTAAGCGCACTCGCCGGTCTGTTGCTGCTTCCAAACCTTCGCTGGGCGCATCGCTGGGGCCGGCGGATGGAGTACGACGGCCCCGTGATCAGCAGGATGTATCTGAAATTCGGTTAGCGCTCGACGATGATCCAGGAACAGTTGACCTGCATCCTGACGCGCCACGATGGCGGCGCCGCGAAACTCATCGAGTCGCGCAAGGACGACCTCGGCCGCATGTTCGGGAATGTCGGTTGCATTCACTTCGCGGCTTTTGCGCTGCTGCCGCCGTGCCAGGGCGAGACGCAGCCGATTCTGGCGCTGGAACTGGCGGTTGACCCGGGTGTCACGCACGACGAACTGATCTCCCGCTTGCTTGGGGTCGGCTTCGAGGTGCTGTGGCCGATCTACGAAGGCTGCCTCACGATGGCGGCCGATGCGTGCGCACGGGTGAAGGCGACTGCCCTGCACGACCTGCTGCTGCGCGATTTGCGCGGCGCCGACGGTGGCTTCGTCGGTGCGCGCGACCGGACAGTCGGGCAGATCGTGGCCGAGTGGAAGCTCTTCGAAGCGGCCCGATCGTGGCTGCAACAGAATCCACCGGCACCGGGCGAAACGCGCAGCCAGGTGGCGCGGCGAGTCGCGGAGTGGGCAGGCGCCAACCCGAAGTTTCGCTGGGCCGCGGAGGAGACACGACGGAGCTTGTGGCGAAGTGCCTGGATGTCAGGACCCGTCCGCGCTGTTCTTGTGCTGGTGAGCCTGCCGCTTCCGGGTGTTCGTGTAGTGTTCCCGGGCATTGGGCTTCTCGCCGTGCTGCCGGCCACTCTAGCCGCGCTGGCATTTGCCGGCTTGCTGGCGCTGGTCCCGTTCCTCGCAGTCGTCGATTGGCGGCAACTGCTCGATACGCCCCTCGTGTTCGGGGACTACGCGCAGTGGGGCACGTGGGCGGCGGGGTTCGCGAGCGCGCTGACGCTGCTGACGGTCCTGGTGCTATTCGTGGCGGTCTCCGCGATCCGCGTGGCAACACTGGCAGCCTTCGCAGTCCTCCTGTTCGCCATGATCCTTGGTCCGGCAATCATTGGCTGCCTCCTGTACTTCGGTATCGACAACATGCTCGGATTTCTTGGGGCGCTGGAGGTCCTCGTGCTCATCGGCGTGCTGGCACTGCTGGTTTACGCAGTGGTGTGGGCCGCCGTCGGTGTCGGGTTCGTCGTAGCGCTGCTGCTTTCCCCGCCATGGCTAGGACTCGCCGGTGTCGCTGCTCTGATGGGCAGCTTGATTCTCGCGGGTGGCCTGATCGTGCACGTCGCACTAACCTTCCTCGTCGAGCACGGCGCTCGTGCGGGCATGGAGCTTCCCACGAGACTGAGCGAAACGACTCTCTTCGGCGTGCCTCCGATCGACGCGATCGTGGTGCTCCTGTTTCTGGCTTTCACACTGATCGGGCTTATGCTGGCTCGAGTGATCCGGCTGCCGCCATTTGCCGAACACGTGGCGGCGAAGAAGCTGGATCGCTGGGCCCCGCCACATGAACCTCTGGCGCGCGGACATCAGGTCCACCCGCTGGTTGTCCGGTGCGAAGGAGAACTTGCGCAGGACGGTCGCGTCAATCACATATTCAATCTCACCGATGTGAAGTCGAACATCCGCTGGAATGCCTTTTGGTTGCGTTACTTTCTTCGATTGGTGACGTACCTCGGACACACGGTGTTCACCGAAGGCACGCTTGGTAACGCCGAGGGCATCCGCTTCGGCCACTGGTACGTGATCGACGGCGGCCGCCGCCTGCTTTTCTGCAGCAACTACGACGGCAGCTTCGGCGGCTACCTCGACGAGTTCATCAACGGCGCGTCGGAAGGCATCAATCTTTTCTGGCGCTGGACCGAACTGCGGCCGCGGGCGGCTGCCGTGCCAGGCCATCCGCAGGTCCTGCACGGGCGTGGTTTCCCACCGACCCACATGTGGGCATTCGGCGGCTGCAAGTATGAGCAATGGTTCAAGACCTACGCGCGCGACGGCATGCTGCCGCATCTTTATCGATTCGAGGCCTACACCCGGACGGCTCAGGACGTCCGGCGCTCATCGCGGCTGCGTGAGGCGATCACCGGGGTGCGCACACCCGTCAAGGACGACCAGCTGCTGAGGGCGCTCGAGTCATGAACCGGTTCAACCGCGATCAGGAAGGCGGCGATGTTCAGGCGCTGCTCGGGACAGGTTTCAAGTGGCTGACGCATTGCCGCTACCTGTTGCTCGGCATCGACGATGTCAGGCGCGCAGCGGCCTGGCTCGATGACCTGAAAACGCGCGGGCTCATCAAGTGCCTCAACGACGTCGGAACAAGTGATGGGTCGCCGGAGGGCCGGCGTGGCGTCTCCGAAGCGGTTCAGCTGGCATTCAGCTTTCAGGGACTGTGCCGGCTGGGGCTCGACGAACATCCCGACTATCCGTTCCCGACGGCCTTTGCGGGAGCAATGGCGTCGCCCGAGCGTGCCCGTCTGCTGGGCGACCGTGATCGCCGCGCCTGGCGCTGGGGCGATATCCGCCTCGATGCCGCGCAACGGGATGAGACGGAAGTTCATATCCTCGTTGCCCACTTCCACGACGCCCCATTCGTCGACTGGGACCCCGGGCCACTGAATCCCGACCGACAGCGCCTGGCAGCGCATGGCCTGCGCGTTGTTCAGATTGTCGACACGTGCCCGTATTACATCGGCGCGGGCGTCGAGCCCTTCGGATTCAGGGACGGGCTCTCACAGCCGAGGATCGCCGAGTTCGATTCGAAACCGGGCGACGGGCCCGACGTGGTCAGCGCTGGCGAGTTCCTGCTCGGGCATGTCAACGTCTACGGTGAGGACGCCTACTGTCCGGATGCGAGCGGCTTCAAGAGATTCGCGGACAATGACGAGACAGCCTTTGCCAGGAACGGCACCTATCTCGCAGTTCGGCAGATCAGGCAGGACCTTGCGCGGCTGAGAGAACTCGAGGCCGAGTTAGGCCGTCGCGCCGGTCGGGCCAAACCGACGCCCGTCGAGCGGATGATGGGCCGTCACAAGGATGGCAGGCCGATCCTGGCGTGCCCGACCGAGCACGCAACGAGCGACTTGAACGACTTCCTGTTCCGCCTCGACGACCTCGAGGGCTTTCACTGTCCGAGGGGCTCCCACATCCGGAGGGGCAATCCGCGCGACGCGCTGGGCTGGGACCATGAATCCGGCGTCTTTGCTTCGAAGCTGCATCGACTGCTGCGCCGGGGACGCGCCTATCGCGAGTCGGCCCCGTGCCAGCGCGCAAACGCGCCTTGCGTCGAGGTCGCCGTTCAGAACGACTGCGGGGCCGGGCTCTTTTTCGTCGCGCTCAACGCCGACCTCGAACGCCAGTTCGAATTCGTGCAGAGTCGCTGGATTGCCAGTCCGACGTTCGCCGATCTCGCCGGCGAGTCTGATCCGATCATCGGTGAAACCGAGCGTCCCTTCTCGGCTGCCGGATACGAACCGATCGGCAGCCGCCTGCCGTCGCTCCCGGAGCTCACGAGAGTCATCGGAGGAGGGTACTTCTTCATGCCGGGACTGAAAGCACTGGATTACCTCATCCTGCGCGCGACGGGATCCGGAGGATCCGACCGCCGCACACTGCAGGGCGCGGAGGAGTGGTTTGCGCAACCGGAAGTCCGCAACCGGCCCGAGCCTCCGGCCGGAACGTTCGAGATCGCGTTGACACTCGCGGGTACGGTCGCCGCGGGAGCCTACACCGCCGGCGTGATCGACTTCCTGATCGAGGCCCTCGACCAATGGGATGCCGAGCGGACTTCATCGGCCTGCCCGGCGCATCGCGTACAGCTGCGCGCGTTGGCTGGCAGTTCGGGAGGCGGCGCATGTGCCGCCACGCTGGCTCGGGCGGTGGCGCACCGGTTCGCACCGCAGTCACTGACATCGGCCGCCGATCCGCCTGACGAGATGTCGCGCAATCCGCTCTATCGCCTGTGGGTGCTGGGATTCGATCTCGACGGACTGTGTGCAACGCCGAGCGATGTCGAACCGAGGCTGCGTTCGCTCCTGCATCCGGGACCTGACACCGATCCGTTTCCGCGCGACCTGCCTCGCTCCGATCCGCGGCCCTGGGTCAATGAACCACTGACGGTGCTGCTGGCGCTAACCAACCTGATGGGCGTTCCCTACCGATTCGGAACCGAGGGCAACAGCAGACTCGGCCAGGGTTTCGTTCGGCACGAGGACTATGTGCGAATCGAGTACTACTACCATTCGTCCCCTTCCCCCGACACGGCTTGGCCTGATGCATTCCGGATCGAACTTCACTCGGCCGCAGCAATGGATCCGGGCCAATGCGTCTCGGCCGGCGTTTCCTTCGACGGCGCTTGGGACTTCGTCCGTGCGACGAGTGCCTTTCCGGTCGCCTTTCCCGCCGTGGAACTGCGCCGGCCGGCTTGGCACTACCTCTACCAGCCGATCATCGTCGCGAATTCAAGCAGTGCAGGACTGTCAGTTGACCTGAAGGTCGTCCCGCCGGACTGGGGCGCACGCCAGCAGGATCCGCTAGGAATCTGGAGCCTCAGCGCGGCGGACGGCGGCGCGTTGAACGACGTTCCGGTGGAGCTCGCGCGCCGCGAGCTTTCCGGTTTCGTCGGGCACGACGCTCGCGCCCCGACCCTCGCGCGGCGCGCAGTCATCCTGATTGATCCGCGGGTCGATGCCAGGACGGGGCAGCCACGTCCCGTCGACTCGATAGCCGCGAGCGCCACCAGCACGGTGTCTGCACTGCTGGATCACGCGCGATTCAGTACGCGCGAGATCGTGCTGGCGTCTGATCCCGGCACGCGCAGCCGGTTCCTGCTGACGGCGGTTCGCAACGTCGATGGACGACGCGCAGAAGGCGACTTGGCGTTGGCGGGCGGTGCGTTGGGTTCCTTCGGCGGCCTTCTCAGCCTGCGCTATCGACATCACGATTTCATGCTAGGCCGCCGGAATTGCCAACGGTTCCTCGAGCGCCACCTGACACTGGCGGCATCCAATCCATCGTTCGGTAGTTCTGCGGTCGGCGAAGAAGAGGTACCGCTGATTCCTCTGCTGGGCACAGCGCGAAGGCAGCAGCCGGAGCCACAGTGGCCAGCAGGTCAGTTCGACCCCGCGTCGTCGGACGGCGACGGCCGCCGCGCACGCGCCTCACTGCGGCGGCGTACGGCCTACGTCTTGGCACTCGTCCTTCCGGGTCTGGTTGCGCGCTGGACGATCGCGCTGCTGCTGCTGCTTCCGCGCAGACTCAGCGCCTGGCTTGTGTCGGTGGCCGCGACACGGTGGGCAGTCAGCCACATCGCACAACGGCTACGCGCGCACGGGCTCGGCCGCCAAGCCTAGTCTGCGTCAAATGAACGGATAGGAGTACCGCCGCGCGGCGAATAACGTCCGCCGACCATTTCGAACCGGAAGAACCGGCACTCCAGTGCACCGTTGTAGAGCACGGGCTTGCGGGTTTCGGCCAGGCGCATCTGGCGGGGCAACTGGCGGTCGGAGGTCAGGAACCAGGCGTGCCAGCCGGCGAAGGCGGACTTCAGGCGGTCGCCGACTTCGCCCATCATCTTCGGCACCGTCGACGAGCGCGGGGCGCTCTGTTCGCCGTACGGCGGGTTCGAGATGATCATGCCGTGTTCGGCCGGGGGTTGGACTGTCCGGGCGTCGCCGGCGGACAGGCGCAAGCGGCCGTCGGCGAGCAGACTTCCCAGCCCGGCCAGACCGGCGTTGGTGCGCGCCTGCTCAATGACCCGTGTCGAGATGTCGGAACCGACGACAATCGCTTGGGCAGAGTCATCCACGGCGGCCTGCGCGCGGGCGAGTTGCCGTTGCCAGGCGCGCCGGTCGAAACTGGCGAGCCGCTCGAACGCGAAGCTGCGATTCAGTCCCGGCGCACGTCGGGTCGCGATCGTCGCCGCCTCGATGACGATCGTGCCGCTGCCGCAGAACGGGTCGAGCAGCGGCACGTCGGGCGTCCAGCCGGCGAGCGTGAGCAGCCCGGCGGCGAGGTTTTCCTTCAGCGGCGCTTCACCCTTGTCGGCGCGCCAGCCGCGCTTGAAGAGCGGCTCGCCAGAGAGGTCGACGTAAAGCGTCACGGTCCGCTGGTCGAGGTAGGCAAACACGCGCACGTCGGGGTTCTGCCGGTCGATCGACGGGCGCGTGCCCGTCAGCGTTCGCAGGCGATCGACGATGCCGTCCTTGATGCGCAGCATCGCGAACTCCAGGCTCGTCAGCGGCGACCGCGAAGCGGTGACGTCGACGCGCAGCGTCTGCTGCGGCGACATCAGGTCCTGCCAGCGGATCTCCTGCGTGGCGTCGTACAGGTGCTGCTCGTTCGAATAGCCGCGGCGGCCAACCTGCCAGAGGATGCGGCTGGCCAGGCGCGAGTGAAGGTTGGCCGCATAGCCCACCTCGACCGGACCGGCAAACGCGACACCGCCGCTTTCGGGCTTTGCGGACTGCGCGCCGTGGGCCTCGAGCTCGTCGGCAAGGGCCGGCTCCAGCCCGCGCGGACAGACGGCGAAGTAAGTGTGAAGGCGGGTGGTCATCGGCGCCGGGTGGAAGGGGCGCCGCAGCGCGGGCCTCAGAGGCGCGCGAGCGCGCGGTCCAGGAAGTCGAGCCGGTCCTGTCCCCAGAACAGCTCGTCGTTGAGCACGTACGTCGGTGCGCCGAAGACACCGCGGGCGATGGCTTCCTGCGAATGCATCACGTACAGGGCGGCCACCTCCGCGGAGGCCGCCTGCGTCAGCAGCGCCGGTGCGTCCAGTCCGCGTCCCTGCGCGATGTCGCGCAGCGTGTCGCGCGACGAGATGTCGCGTTCTTCGGCCCATACGGCGCGCAGGCAGTCGCCGGCGATATCGAGCGCCGGCTCGAGCCCGTGCCGCTGCAGCACCGCCAGGATCAGCGTTGCGGCCGCCTCAGCCGGCACCGGGAAGAACTTGGGCTCCAGTGTCAGCGGCAGGCCGAGGTAATCACGCCAGCGCTTGAGTTCCATCATTCGATAGGCGCGCCGCTGCGGCGGACGGTCCTTAAGCGCCAGTCCGCCGGAGGCCGGAAACACCTTACCGAGATCCATCACGCGCAACTTGATCT
Source organism: Burkholderiaceae bacterium (assembly GCA_035429805.1). Lineage (GTDB taxonomy): Bacteria > Pseudomonadota > Gammaproteobacteria > Burkholderiales > Burkholderiaceae_F > JALORV01. The sequence goes on along the minus strand of DAOMFL010000001.1, from coordinate 23,386 downwards.
GCGCGCCGTGCTGTCTGCAGATATCGCGAAAGCGCTGGTGGCCCAGATACGTGAACGGCGACACCGGGGTCAGGTAATAGTCAACGGTCGCAGGCATCATCGATTCCAGTCACGGGTTCCCGGCAGCCTCAGGAGCGGATCTCGCCCTGGCCGAAGACCACGTATTTGAGCGACGTCAGCCCTTCCAGGCCGACCGGCCCGCGCGCATGCAGCTTGTCGTTGCTGATGCCGATCTCGGCGCCCAGGCCGTACTCGAATCCGTCGGCGAAGCGCGTCGATGCGTTCACCATGACGGACGCCGAATCGACTTCGCGCAGGAAGCGCATCGCGGCGCCATAGTCCTCGGTGACGATCGCATCGGTGTGTCTGCTGCCGTAGGTGTTGATGTGCGCGATCGCCTGGTCGAGCCCGGGCACGATGCGGATCGACAGGATCGGCGCCAGGTACTCGGTGCGCCAGTCCTCCTCGGTTGCCGCCGCGCTCGCGATTCCGGCCGAATCGAGCAGGGCGCGCGCTGCCGCATCGCCGCGCAATTCGACTCCCTTGCCGGCATAGATGCGGCCCAGCTCGGGCAGCACGTGCGCCGCAACGGGCTGCGCGATCAGCAGAGTCTCCATCGTGTTGCAGGTGCCGTAACGCTGGGTCTTCGCGTTGTCGGCGATCCGCACCGCCTTGTCCGGATCGGCGGCGGCGTCGATATAGACATGGCAGATTCCATCGAGGTGCTTGATCATCGGCACGCGGCTTTCCCGCATCAGACGCTCGATCAGGCCCTTGCCACCGCGCGGCACAATGATGTCCACGTACTCGGGCATTGCGACCAGCAGCCCGACCGCGTCGCGGTCTGTCGTGTCAACGAGCTGCACCGCGTCGCCCGGCAGGCCGGCCGCAGCGAGCGCTTCACCGATCAGACGCGCGAGCAGACGATTGCACTCGATCGCCTCGGAACCGCCGCGCAGGATCGTGGCATTGCCGCTCTTGATACACAGCGCGGCCGCGTCGACAGTCACGTTCGGCCGGCTTTCGTAGATGATGCCGATGACGCCGAGCGGCACGCGCATGCGCCCGACGCGGATGCCGCTCGGCTGCGGACGCACGTCGATGATGGCGCCGATCGGGTCGGGCAGCTGGGCCACCTGCTCGACACCCGCGGCCATCTGCTCGATCGACGACGCGCCGAGCGTCAGACGGTCGACCATCGCGGCGGCGAGCCCGCTCGCCTGCGCGCGTTCGACGTCGCGGGCGTTCGCAGCGAGCACGGCGGCGCGCTCGGCCCGGACGCGCTGCGCCAGGTGCGCCAGCGCCGCGTTGCGCTGCGCCGTTCCGGAAGCTGCCATCGCTGCAGAAACGGCCCGCGCCGTCCGGCCGACGTGCTGCATGTAGGCCGCCAGGTTGCCGCCGAACTCCGATTGCATGCGATCGCCGGGACGCAGATCGGTCTGGCGTGCGGCGTGGCGAGTGTCGTTGAGGGCGTTCACGGGTGGCGCGACTCAGCGCGCGATGTCGAGCGCGACATCCATCAATTCTAGCCAAGGGTCGCTGTCGGCCCGGCGCGCGCGCAGCCCCTTGGCCAGCCGATCGACCTCGGCAACGTGCGCAATCGCCCCTTCGATGCGCGGCGCGTCGACGCGCCCGAGCGCACGCTCGAACAGCCGGTCGCGCGGGCTCCAGACGCGGTTCTCGCGTGCGGCCATCGCGAAGGGGCGCCCGGCCTGCACCTGTGATTGGACTCGGGCCAGCGTGCGCAGTTCCTCGGCGATGGCCCAGATCACGAGCGGAATCGCCTCGCCTTCGGCACGCAGGCCCGCCATCGTTTTGGTCACGCGCGCCGGGTCGCCGCCGATCATCGCGGCCTGCAGCTGGAACACGTCGTAGCGTGCGACGTTGAGCACCGCGTCGCGCACCTGGTCGAGCGTGAGTTCTCCGGCAGGGTAGAGCAGCGCAAGCTTCGCGATCTCCTGGTGGGCGGCGAGCAGGTTGCCCTCGACACGTTCGGCGATGAACTCGAGCGCCTCGCTGGCAGCGCGCTGCTGCTGCCGAGCCAGCCGCTGGCCGATCCATTGCGGCAGCCGGGCGCGGTCGACCGAGTCGATGTCGATCCAGACTCCGGCACCCGTCAGCGCCGTGGCCCACCGGGTCTCGCGCGTCCTGCGATCCAGCCGCGGCAGGCTGAGCAGTACGAGGCACTCCTCAGGGGGGCTCTGTGCCAGTGCCTCGAGCGCCGCTGCTCCGGCGACGCCCGGCTTGCCGGTCTGCAGCCGCAGGTCGACGATGCGGCGCTCCGCAAACAGCGACATCCCCTGCGTCGCCTGCGCAAGCCGCGACCAGTCGAAGCGCGCATCGGCGTTGAGCACTTCGCGCTCGCTGTAGCCGAGTCCACGCGCGGCATTCCGGATCGCGTCCTGTGCTTCCAGCGCCAGCAGCGCTTCGTCGCTGCTCACCGTGACCAGCGACGGCAGCGCCTTGTCGCGCGCGGCGCGCGCCAGCAGCGCAGGAAGGCCATCGCCCCGGGTCTGCATCGGAGCCTACGCGGCGCGCACGCCTGCGAGACGGTTCACCATCTGCCGCACCAGATCACTCTGCATGTCGCGGTACAGCAGCCCTTCCTCGGACTCCTTCGCCAGCAGGTCGGACTCGTTGAATGTGATGTCGCGGCGGGCGATGAGGTCGGTCGGTTCGATGAGCTCGAGCGAGTCCTTGTCGAGGACGCGAAAGCGGACGCGCAGCCGCAGCTGGTACTCGGTCGCGCGACCCTGCGCGTTGATCGCCAGCACCTCGCGCTCCCGGTTCTCGCCCATCAGCTCGAAGACGGCCTGCGCGCCCTTGCGCTCGTTCACGACCTTGACATTGGTCGACGAACGCAGCAGGCGGGACATGTCGGCGCCGATCTGCGAGTTGACCGGCAACGCAAGATAGATGGTCTCGATCGACAGCGTCTGCGTCCCGCGCAGCTTGAAGCCGCAGCCGGCCAGTGCGCTCGCGGCGCCGGCGACCAGGATCGAGCGACGTCGCATCGTCACACCACGACGTTGACGAGCTTGCCGGGTACTACGATGACGCGCTTCACCGCCTGGCCCGCGACGAACTTCTGCACGTTCGCGTCGGCCACTGCGGCCCGCTCGATCGCGCTTCTGTCGGCCGCGGCCGGCACGCGGATTGAGGCGCGCAGCTTGCCGTTGACCTGCACGACGAGCTCGATCTCGTCCTGCTGGAGCGCTGCGGCGTCCGGCTGCGGCCACGGCGCGTCGATGATCTCGGCGCCGGACTCCGTCGCGTAGCCGAGGCTGTTCCACAGCGTGTGCGTGATGTGCGGCGCGATCGGGTAAAGCGTGCGGAGCAAAATGCCGATGCTTTCCTGCAGCAGCGCGGTCTCGGCAGGCGAAGTGCCGAGGCGGGCGCCTTCGAGCGCGTTCAGCATCTTCATCGCCGCCGATACCACCGTGTTGTACTGCAGCCGTGCGTAGTCGAAGTCCGCCTGCTTGAGGTTCAGGTGGATCTCGCGCCGGGCCGACTTGGCATCGGGTGTGAGCGCCGCCGCATCGAGCTTCAACCGTTTCGTGAACGCGTCGCTCCGTTCGCTGCAGAAGCTCCAGAGGCGACGCAGGAAGCGATACGTGCCCTCGGCACCGGAGTTGCTCCACGCGGCGCTCTGGTCCGGCGGCCCGGCGAACATCACGAAGGCGCGCGCGGTGTCGGCGCCGAACTTCGCGATGATGTCGCGCGGCTCGACCACGTTGTTCTTGCTCTTCGACATCTTCTCGACGCCGCCGAAGATCACCGGCTGGCCGTCCTCGCGCGCGGTCACTTTCTGCGGACGGCCTTTGTCGTCGAACACGACGTCGATCTCGGCCGGGTAGAACCAGCGCTTCTTGCCCGACGCATCCTCGCGGTAGTAGCAGTCGTGCGTCAGCATGCCCTGCGTGAAGAGGCGCTTGAAAGGCTCGCCGAACTTCACCAGCCCGAGGTCGCGCATCACCTTGGTCCAGAAGCGCGCGTACAGCAGGTGCAGCACCGCATGCTCAATGCCGCCGATGTACTGGTCCATCGGCATCCAGTAGTCGTTGCGGCCGTCGACCATCGCCGGCTTGCCGTCGACCTGCGCGTCTGGCGAGCAGTAGCGCATGTAGTACCAGGATGAATCGACGAAGGTGTCCATCGTGTCGCTCTCGCGCCGCGCCGGCTTGCCGCACTTCGGGCAGGTGCACTTGAGGAACGGCTCGTACTTCGCGAGCGGGCTGCCGCTGCCATCGGGGATGAGGTTCTCGGGCAGTACGACCGGCAGGTCTTCCTCGGGCACCGGCACCGTGCCGCACGCGTCGCAGTGGATGATCGGGATCGGCGTGCCCCAGTAGCGCTGGCGCGAGATGCCCCAGTCGCGCAACCGGTACTGCACCTGCCTGTCGCCGAGGTCCTTCGCCTTCAGGTCAGCGGCGATCGCGTCGGTCGCCGCCTCGTAAGTCAGTCCGTCGTACTTGCCGGAGTTGACGCAGGCGCCGCGCTGCTTGTCGGCATACCACTCCTGCCAGCCGTCGAGCGAGAAGGCCTCGCCTTTGACGTCGATGACCTGGCGGATCGGAATGACGTACTTCTTGGCGAAGGCGAAGTCGCGCTCGTCGTGGGCCGGAACGCCCATCACTGCGCCTTCGCCGTAGCCCATCAGCACGTAGTTGCCGATCCACACCGGAACGTCGGCGCCGGTCAGCGGGTGCCTGACCGCGAAGCCGGTGGCCACGCCCTTCTTCTCCATCGTCGCGAGGTCCGCCTCGGCAAAGCTGCCGCGCTTGCACTCGTCGATGAACGCCGCGATGTCCGGGCGGCCCTGCGCGAGCCGAGTCGCGAGCGGGTGCTCGGCGGCGATCGCCATAAAGGTGACGCCCATGATCGTGTCGGCGCGCGTCGTGAAGACGCGCAGCAGTTTCCGCTCGCCGTCGATTTCGTACGGGAAACCGAAGTTGACGCCGACGCTCTTGCCGATCCAGTTCTCCTGCATCGCCTTGACCTGTGGCGGCCAGTCGAGCCCCTCCAGGTCCGCGAGCAGTTCTTCTGCGTACTTTGTGATGCCGAGGTAGTAGCCGGGGATCTCCCGCTTCTCGACGATCGCATCCGAACGCCAGCCGCGGCCATCGACGACCTGTTCGTTGGCAAGCACGGTCTGGTCGACCGGATCCCAGTTGACGACCTGCGTGCTGCGATATGCGATGCCCTTCTCGAGCATCTTCAGGAACATCCACTGGTTCCACTTGTAATACCCTGGCGTGCAGGTGGCGACTTCGCGCGACCAGTCGAAGGCGAGCCCGAGCGGCTGCATCTGCGCCTTCATGTCGGCGATGTTGCCGTAGGTCCATTTGGCCGGCGCGACCTTCTTGTCCATTGCCGCGTTCTCCGCGGGCAGGCCGAAAGCATCCCAGCCCATCGGCGTCATCACGTTGTACCCGCGCATCCGCAGGATGCGGTACATGACGTCGTTCAGCGTGTAGTTGCGCACATGGCCCATGTGCAGCCTGCCGCTGGGATAGGGGAGCATCGAGCAGACGTAGAACTTGGGCTTCGGCCGACCGCTCGCATCCTTCGCGTTCTCGACCGCGCGATAGGCCTGCGTCTGTTCCCAGTGCGCCTGGGCTGCGCTCTCCACCGCCTGCGGGTCGTACTTCGCTTCCATTGCGTTTCTAAGTATTTGATTCAAGAGCGTGATTATAGGGGCGGCTACACTCGCACCCGCTCATGAATCTGCTGCAGAACCTCAACGAGCAGCAACTCGCTGCCGTCACGCTCCCCAGCCAATCCGCCCTGATCCTCGCCGGTGCCGGCAGCGGCAAGACACGCGTGCTGACGACCCGCATCGCGTGGCTGATCCAGACCGGCCAGATCTCGCCGCAGGGCGTGCTCGCCGTGACCTTCACCAACAAGGCGGCGAAGGAAATGCTGACGCGGCTCGGCGCGATGCTGCCGATCAACGTGCGCGGCATGTGGATCGGCACCTTCCATGGGCTGTGCAACCGTATGCTGCGTGCGCACCATCGCGATGCAGGGCTGCCCGCGACGTTCCAGATCCTCGACTCTGCCGACCAGCTCGGTGCGATCAAGCGCCTGCTGAAGGCGAACAGCATCGACGACGAGCGCTATCCGCCGCGCAACCTGCAGCTTTTCATCAACAACGCCAAGGAAGCGGGGCTGCGGGCGAAGGAGGTCGAGGTCAACGACGACTACAACCGCAGGTTCGTCGAGCTGTATTCGATGTACGACGCGCAGTGCAACCGTGAGGGGGTGTGTGACTTCGCCGAACTGCTGCTGCGCTGCTATGAGCTGCTCGACAGGAACGCAATCCTGCGTGAGCACTACCAGGGGCGCTTCCGCCACATCCTCGTCGACGAGTTCCAGGACACCAACAAGCTGCAGTACGCGTGGCTGAAGCAGCTTGCCGGTGGTCGCAACGCCATTTTCGCTGTCGGCGACGACGACCAGTCGATCTACGCCTTCCGCGGCGCCAACGTCGGCAACATGGCCGACTTCGAGCGCGAGTTCCGCGTGCAGAACCTGATCAAGCTCGAGCAGAACTACCGTTCGTTCGGCCACATCCTGAACTCCGCCAATGCGCTGATCGCCAATAACCAGCGCCGGCTCGGAAAGGAACTCTGGACCGATGCCGGCGAGGGCGAGCCGGTGCGCATCTTCGAGGCGCAGACCGATGGCTACGAGGCGGCGTGGCTGGTGGATGAAGTGAAGGGCCTGATCGCCGAGGGCCATGCGCGCTCGGAAATCGCGGTGCTGTACCGCTCGAATGCCCAGTCGCGCGTCATCGAGCATGCGCTCTTCAACTCGGCGATTCCCTATCGCGTCTACGGCGGCCTGCGTTTCTTCGAGCGGGCCGAGATCAAGCACGCGCTGGCGTACCTGCGGCTGATCGAGAATCCGGCGGACGACACGGCGTTCCTTCGTGTCGTCAACTTCCCGCCGCGTGGCATCGGCGCACGCACCCTGGAACAACTGGCCGACGCCGCGCGAGCCGCGGGCGCGAGCCTGTACGCCGCGGTCGGCAGCATGACCGGCAAGGCGGGCGCGAACCTCGGCGCGTTCGTGAAGCTGGTCGACAGCCTGCGCTTCGAGACCGCGAGCCTGTCGCTCGCGGAGATCGTCGACGCGGTGATCCAGAGGAGCTGCCTGATTCCGCACTACCAGGCCGAGAAGGAGGGGCAGGAGCGGATCGAGAACCTGAACGAGCTGGTGAACGCCGCTGCCGCATTCGTGCAGGAAGAGGGCTACGGCACGGATGCGCCCGGCACGCAGGCCGAGACCGAGGCCGCGATCCCGTCCCCGCTCGCCGGCTTCCTGTCGCACGCATCGCTGGAGGCGGGCGAAAACCAGGCCGAGGCGGGCCAGGACGCGCTGCAGCTGATGACGGTGCATGCGGCCAAGGGCCTGGAATTCCACGCCGTGTTCATCACCGGACTGGAGGAAGGCCTGTTTCCGCACGAGAACAGCCTGACCGAGATGGACGGGCTGGAAGAGGAGCGACGGCTGATGTATGTCGCGATCACCCGCGCCCGGAGGAGGCTCTACATCAGCTTTGCGCAGAGCCGCCTGCTGCACGGACAGACCCGTTACGGCATCCGCTCGCGGTTCCTCGAGGAGCTGCCGGATGCTGCGGTGAAATGGCTCACGCCGCGTGTGGCCGCCGGCGGTGGCGGGCGTTTCGGCCAGTGGCACGATGCCGGCGTGCGGCCCACCGTACCGGACGCCCCGCCGCTGCGCTCCGCCCCGTCCCACGGGCTGCGCATTGGCCAGTCCGTGCGGCACGCGCGCTTCGGCGAGGGTGTGGTCATCAATCTGGAAGGCAGCGGCGACGATGCGCGCGCCCAAGTCAACTTCGGGCCGGTCGGCGTGAAGTGGCTGGCGCTGGCGGTCGCGAAGCTGGCGCCGGCGTAGTGAAGCGCCTCGGGTGTACGCGATCGGCTGCGCCGATCGCACGTGCACCCTCGGCGGAACGGCAAGTTAGTCGGCTGCGCTCCGGAGCAGCCGCGCGCTCCGCCGAACTGGAACCCCGCGCACTCCGCCCCGCGATGCTCGTCACAGTGTCAGGATTTCCTTTCCCTCCTCGCCAGGCGAGGAGGGCGCAGGGAGGAGTGCCTCCTTCCCTGTCGCTTGGCGAGAGGGACAGGGTGAGTGCAGAGCAGTTATTCATCGGCGGAGCGCGCGGCCGCTCCGGAGCGCAGCCGACTAACTGGTCTTGAGCGCGCACGCCGTGCGCGTATCGCCGAGGGTGCACGTGCGACGCGCGCTGCGCGTCGCGTACTCCCTCGGCGTCAAACGGTCGGCGGCTCCAGCACGGTCCTGTAGATCGGATACTGCGTCGAATAGCCGATGCTGGTCAGCACCAGGGCGACCGGCGCCAGCAGCATCGAAGCGATCGCGGACGACGCGCCGATCAGGCTCATTACCAGAGCGGCGAGCCACGAGACCGCAACGAACAGCACACCGAGCAGCAGGCCGAGCACGAGGAAGGGCCAGCGGTTGCGCCAGCAGGCGAACAGCGAAAAGAACAGCGCTTTGGCGACCGGCTGCCGATGCCAGGCCACCAGCTGCGGCGAAAACCAGGTCAGCATCAGGATCGGCGTGTAGAGCAGCGTGGCCACGGTGATTGCATCCCATGGCATGTTGGCAGCCACGGATGCGGCGTCGATCTGCCCTTCCGTCACCTTCCAGCGGGCGAGTTCGTCGCTGGCGAAGTAGCTGGTGAGCACCACGGTCAGCATGATCATGCCCGCGTGCACCAGTCCGAGGCGCAGCAGCGCATTGCGCTGCGGACCCTTGAAGCCCTCGACCAGCAGCGACGGCAACGGCATCACGTTGCGTTCGGCATCGCGCCCGGCGGCCGTCACGCCGAGCGTGCCGAAGGGCACCAGAAGAGCTGCCAGGGGCAGGCCGACCAACGGGACGCTGGCGACGAACATCAGCGCCATCGTGTACAGGATGACGAGTGCGGTGAACGCGAAGGCCTGGCGCCGGTAAAGGGCAAGGCCGTCACGCAACCAGGCCCAGCCGGCCGACGCCGGCAGCGTTCTGACTTGCATGGGCGGATTTTATCGGCGCGGCGTCACGTGGCCGGGGTGACCCACGGCAGCGTCGCGTCCGAGATGCGGTGCTCGAGGATGCGTTCGAAATGAGTCGGGTCGTGCGGCGTCAGGACTTCCGCCGGGCGCGGCAGGTAGTAGTCGTACAGCCGCGAAATCCAGAAGCGCAGCGCGGCAGCCCGCAGCACCGTGCGCCAGCTCTCGTGCTCTTCCTCGCCTAGCGGACGCACGGCGTGATAGGCGTCGATCAGCGCCTGGGCGCGCGGCACGTCAAAGGTGCCGGTGGCGACATCGATGCACCAGTCGTTCATCGTGACTGCGAGGTCGAACAGCCATATCGAGCAGCCGGCGAAGTAGAAGTCGATCAGCCCGCCGATCGATTCGCCCGCGCCGTTCGGGACGATCAGCACGTTGTCGCGGAACAGGTCGGCGTGAATCGGCCCGGCGGGCAGGCGCTCGAAACGCGCGCTACGGAAGAACGAATCCTGGTAAACGAGTTCGTCGGCCAGGCGATGGAACAGGTGATCCGGAATGTGCGGCTCCAGCTTCGGCACCGAATCCTTCCACCAGCCGATGCCGCGCAGGTGCGGCTGGAACAGCGGAAAGTCCGCCCCGGCCTGGTGCATCCTCGCAAGAACGTTGCCAACGAGGGCGCACTGCGCCACGGTCGGGTCCACGACCGCTTTGCCTTCGAGGCGCGTGACGATGGCGGCCGGCTTGCCCTTGAGCTCGGACAGCAGCGCACTGCTGCGGTTTTCCTGAGGGGCCGGCACCGGCAGTCCACGGCGCGCCAGGTGGCGCATCAGCTGGAGGTAGAACGGCAGCTGCTTGAACGTCAGCCGTTCGAAGATCGTCAGGACGTAGCGGCCACGCGTCGTTGTCAGGAAGAAGTTGGTGTTCTCGATGCCCGACGAAATGCCCTGCAGATCGACCAGTTCGCCAATCGCGAACTGCGTCAGGAAGCTCGCAGCTTCCGCGCGAGTAAGCGCAGTGAAAACGGCCATGAGAAAAGGGGCCGGCGGCCTAGCGGGGAGTCGAGGACGGGGGCGGTGGCGGCAGCACGGGCGCAGGACGCTCGTCCGCACGGCCCCATTCGAAGGTGAAGAACTTCGGTACGGACAGGGTCGACGAGGTGTCGACCGCCGACGTTGGCTGGCGGCCCTCGCGGTTGGTGATCGTGTAGGTGCGACCGGTCAGCGCTGGCGTCACGCGGACCTCGCTGATCCGGTTGCCGGTGCGCACCTGTTCAATGCGGGTCTGCGGCTCTTCCGGGGGCGCCTTGGCGTCGGCTGCCGACGGCACGAGGTCCGCCGCGGTCGGCGCTGCAGGGGGGCGTGGAGCATTGCTGCCCGCCTCGAGCGCCTGCCGTTCCGCGGCGGGCAACTCGATGCGCTGCCGCGGCGTCGCGGGCTTCGCCTGCGCATTGGGCGGCGCGGCGGGTCGTGCATCAGGTGTCGTCGAGTTCCCCTGCGCTGGTGCGGGCAACGAGGTGCCCGCCAGCAGCGCAGTAACGGCCAGCGCCACCACGCTGCGCCCGGCTCGACGTCGAAGATCGGACCTCATGCAGGAATTCTAACCGTGGACCTGTTGATGCGAAGCAGGCAAAGCCCCCCGAACACGGCAGGTTCTACAGATACAGCAGTCGTTCGCGTTCGGAGGCTGTCTGCTCGAAACCGCGCGCGTCGTAGAAGTCGAACAGCGCGTTGACGACCGCGTTGCTGTCGTCGACGACGCGCATCATGCCGAGGTCGGACTCGCTGATCATGCCTTCGGCGGCGACGGTGTCGCGCAGCCATTGCAGCAGCCCGTTCCAGAAGGCCGAGCCGACCAGCACCACGGGCATTTTCCTGCCCTTGCCGGTCTGGATCAGTGTCAGCGCCTCGGACAGTTCGTCGAGCGTGCCGAAGCCGCCGGGCATCACGACGTAGGCCGCCGCGTACTTGACGAATGCGACCTTGCGGGCGAAGAAATGCCGGAACCGGAGCGAAATGTCCTGGTACTCATTTCCGAACTGCTCAAATGGCAGTTCGATGTTCAGTCCGACCGAAGGGGACGCGCCTTCAAAGGCACCGCGGTTGGCCGCTTCCATGATGCCCGGGCCGCCGCCGCTGATGACCGCGAAGCCGGCGTCGGAGAGCTTGCGTGCAATTTCGACGGCGAGTTCGTAATGCGGCGTGCCGGGCTTGCTGCGCGCGCTCCCGAAGATCGACACTGCCGGCCGGATCTCGGACAGGCGCTCGGTCGCCTCGACGAACTCTGAAATAATGCCCCACAGCTGCCATGACTCACGCGCCTTCTGGTGGGTGGCGCGTTCAGGCATCGTGACGGCACGCAGGCTGGGTATGTTCTTGCGGTGGTCGAGCACGGTGAATCTCCCATGAAAACTCTGTTGCTGCTCGATGGTTCGAGCTACCTCTATCGCGCGTACCACGCGCTGCCCGACCTGCGGACGGCGGCCGGCGAGCCGACCGGGGCCCTGCGCGGTTTCATTTCCATGCTGCGCACGCTGCGGCAGCAGGTGCCGGCCGACTACATCGCGTGCGTGTTCGATGCCAAGGGTAAGACCTTCCGCGACGACCTGTACGCCGAATACAAGGCCAATCGGGCCTCCATGCCGGAGGATCTGGTGGCGCAGATAGAGCCGATCCACGCGGCGGTGCGCGCACTCGGCTGGCCGGTGATCGAGATCGAGGGCATCGAGGCCGACGACGTCATCGGCACGCTGGCGCGCCAGGCCGCCGGGCACGGCCTGCGCACGGTGATCTCGACCGGCGACAAGGACCTGGCGCAGCTGGTGGACGCGCATACGACGCTGGTGAACACGATGAGCGGCGAAACGCTTGATCCGCCCGGCGTCGAGGCGAAGTTCGGCGTGCCGCCCGAGCGCATCGTCGACTACCTGACGCTGGTCGGCGACGCGGTCGACAACGTTCCGGGCGTCGAGAAGGTCGGGCCGAAGACCGCGGCCAAGTGGCTGCAGAGCTACGGATCGCTCGACGCGCTGGTGCAGCAGGCGGGCCAGCTGGGCGGCGTGGTGGGCGAGAACCTGCGCAAGGCGCTGCCGTGGCTGCCGACCGCGCGCACCCTGGTGACGATAAAGACCGACTGCGACCTGTCGCCGCATGTGGCTGCGATCAGCGCACTCGCGGTGCGCGACGAGGACGCCGAGCGCCTGCGCGAGATCTACCAGCGCTATGAGTTCAAGTCCTGGCTGCGCGAGATGGACGCCGCGGCCGCAGAGGCATCGGACGCAACGCCGGAGACCGCGGTCGGCGTGCCGGTCCGCGACACGCGCACGCAGTACGAGACCGTGACCACCCGCGCGCAGCTCGACAACTGGCTGCAGCGTGTCGGCGCTGCGGACCTGACTTGCGTCGACACCGAGACAACATCGCTCGACCCGATGGCCGCGCGCCTGGTGGGCCTGTCCCTGTCGGTCGAGCCGCTCAAGGCCTGCTACATCCCGCTGGCGCACCGCTACGCGGGCGTGCCCGAGCAGCTGCCGTTCGACGAAACACTCGCGGCGCTGCGCCCGTGGCTCGAAAGTCCGCACCACCGCAAGGTCGGCCAGCACCTGAAGTACGACATGCACGTCTTCGCCAACCACGGCGTGCGGCTCGCCGGCGTGGCGCACGACACGCTGCTCGAATCCTATGTGCTGGAGGCGCATCGCAGCCACGACATGGATTCGCTGGCGGAGCGTCACCTCGGACGCCGGACACTGACCTTCGCCGAGGTCTGCGGCAAGGGGGCGAGCCAGATCGGGTTCGAGCAGGTCGCGCTCGATCGCGCCACCGACTACGCGGCCGAGGACGCGGAAGTGACGCTGGCGCTGCACCACGCACTCTGGCCACAGATCGAACCGAACGAGCGGCTGCGCGCGGTCTACGAGGACATCGAGCTGCCGGTGGCGCAGGTGCTGTTCCGCATGGAGCGGACCGGTGTGCTGATCGACCGCGAGCGGCTGCAGGAACAGAGCCGTCAGCTGGCGCAGCGCATCGGCGAACTCGAAAGGGAGGCGATTGCCGTCGCCGGGCAGCCGTTCAACCTCGGCAGCCCGAAGCAGATCGGCGAGATCCTGTTCGGGCAGCTCAAGCTGCCGGTCGTGAAGAAGACCGCGAGCGGCGCGCCGTCCACCGACGAAGAAGTGCTGGAGAAGCTCGCCGAGGACTACCCGCTGCCGAAGCTGCTGCTCGAGCATCGGGCGCTTTCCAAGCTCAAGTCGACCTACTGCGACAAGCTGCCGGCGAGCGCCGATGCCGAAGGCCGCGTGCACACGAACTACGGCCAGGCGATTGCCGTGACCGGACGGCTTTCGTCGTCCGATCCGAACCTGCAGAACATCCCGATCCGCACCGCCGAAGGCCGGCGCATCCGCGAGGCATTCATCGCGCCGCCCGGGCATCGCGTCATCTCGGCCGACTACTCTCAGATCGAGCTGCGCATCATGGCTCACATATCCGAGGACGCCGGCCTGCTCGACGCCTTCGGCAAGGGCGAGGACATCCATCGGGCGACAGCTTCCGAGGTCTTCGGCGTTCCGGTCGGCGAAGTGACCAGCGAGCAGCGGCGCTACGCGAAGGTCATCAACTTCGGCCTCATTTACGGCATGAGCGCGTTCGGGCTCGCATCCAACCTTGGCATCGAGCGCGAGGCGGCGAAGAGCTACATCGACCGCTACTTCATGCGCTATCCCGGCGTGGCGCGCTACATGGAGCAGACGCGGGCGCTGGCGAAGCGGCAGGGCTATGTCGAGACCGTGTTCGGGCGCCGCCTGTGGCTGCCGGAGATCAACTCTCCGAACGGCCCGCGCCGCGGCGGAGCGGAGCGCGCTGCGATCAACGCACCGATGCAGGGCACGGCGGCCGATCTCATCAAGCTGGCGATGATCGCCGTGGATCGCTGGATTCACGAGAGCGGGCTCGGCACGCGCCTCGTGGTGCAGGTGCACGACGAACTCGTGCTGGAAGTTCCGGAGACCGAGGTTGCGCTGGTGCAGGAGCGACTGCCGGCGCTGATGGCCGGCGTCGCTGACCTGCGGGTGCCGCTGCTGGTCGAACTCGGCGTCGGCGCCAACTGGGACGAGGCGCACTGAGCTTGCGGCGGCCGCATGTCGCCGACCCGTCGTGATGGCCCGTCCGTGTTGATCGGGCATCGAAATGTCCTATATTTGCGTGGGAATAGGATAGACTCGTGATGGTCGGCTGCCCGAGCCGGGAGCTGCCGAAGATGCGGCGACGAACGTCCGGGAAGACTTCATGAGCCGATGGATTCGACTGCTTGCCGGTCTGGCCTGGGCAAGCCTGCTGGGCATGGCCATTGCGCAGGACAGGCCCCCGATCGTTGCCGCCGCGAGTGACCTCAAGTTCGCGGTCACCGAAATTGCGGCGCGCTTCGAAATCGACACAGGGCGCAAGGTGAACCTGAATTTCGGTTCATCTGGCAACTTCGTGCGCCAGATCCAGCAGGGGGCGCCGTTCGAGCTCTTCATGTCGGCGGACGAGGATTTCGTCTTCAAACTCGCCGATGCCGGGCTGACGCGCGATCGCGGCGCGCCTTACGCCGTCGGCCGCATCGTGCTGTACGTCCCGAAGGGATCGAAGCTGAAGCTCGACCCGGCGCTGAAGGGGCTGCGGTCCGGCTGGTCCGAGGTGCACAAGTTAGCGATCGCCAATCCCGAGCACGCGCCGTATGGCCGCGCGGCGGAGCAGGCGCTGCATTCGCTCGCGCTGTGGGAATTCGCGCAGCCAAAGCTGATCCTCGGCGAGAACATCGCGCAGACGGCGCAGTACGTCGTCTCAGGCGGCGCCGAGGCCGGCATCATCGCATTGTCGCTGGCGCTGGCGCCGGAACTGGCGCGCCAGGGCGAACATGTGTTGCTGCCAGATCACCTGCACCAGCCGCTGCGGCAGCGCATGGTCCTGACGCGCGGCGCCGGCGAAACGGCCACGGCGTTCTACAAGTACCTGCAGGAACCGACCGCGCGTGGCATCCTGCGAAAGTACGGATTCGTGCTGCCGGGGGAGTGATTGGACTGGGACGCGACGCGCATTTCGATCGCGCTGGCGACTGCAACCTGCGTCATCCTGCTGCCGCTCGGGCTTTGGCTAGGGCGGTACCTGGCCATCGGTGAAAGTCGTTCGAGACCGTTGCTCGAGGCTGTGCTGATGCTGCCCCTGTTGCTGCCGCCGACAGTCGTTGGCTTCTATCTCCTGCTCGCTCTCGGCGGGGGCTCGACGTTCGGGCGCTGGCTTGCGCAGTTCACCGGGCTGCGGCTGGTATTCACGTTCGAGGGCCTGCTGTTCGCGAGCCTCCTGGTCAACCTGCCTTTCATGGTGCAGCCGGTGCAACGCGCGTTCGCGGCGATTCCGCACAGCCTTCGCGAGGCTGCCTGGGTCTCAGGCCTCTCGCGCTGGCGGACGCTGTGGAAAATCGAATTGCCGCTGGCCTGGCCTGGCATCCTCGGCGGCATCGCGCTCACGTTCGCCCATACACTCGGCGAATTCGGCGTGGTGCTGATGGTCGGCGGCAGCATTGCCGGCCAAACGCGCACACTGTCAATTGCGATCTACGATCGCGTGCAGGCCTTCGACAACGCTGGCGCCGGCCGCATGTCGTTGCTGCTGGTGGCGTTCACGCTGTTGGCGCTGTGGATTGTGTTCGCGACCGTCAATCGCAGCAAGCGCTACCTGCAGGATCGCTGATGCCTGCGCTTACCGTACGCCTGCAGCAGGCGGCTCCGATCCCCCTCGATGCCGAGTTCAGTTGTGCCGCCGGCGAGCTGCTGGCGCTCGTGGGGCCATCAGGCAGCGGCAAGACGACGATCCTGCGCGTGATCGCCGGGCTGGCCCGCAGCGCCGCGGGCCGGGTCATGATCGGCAACCAAACCTGGTTCGACGCAGACAATGGCATCGACATGCCGCCGCAACAGCGGCGGCCGGGTCTGGTGTTCCAGAACTATGCACTGTTCCCCCATCTATCGGCGCTCGGCAACGTGGCCATCGCGAGCGCCCGGGCCGATGCGGTCGGGCACGCGCGGCAACTCCTCACGCGCATGCGGCTCGAGGAGCTGGCCGATCGCCGTCCGGCGCAAATGTCGGGCGGACAACGGCAGCGGGTCGCACTGGCACGCGCGCTGGCGCGTGAACCGCAGGCGCTGCTGCTCGATGAACCTTTCTCGGCCGTCGATCAGGCCGCCCGCCAGGATCTCTACCAGGAACTCGCAGAGCTGCGGAGCGGACTGGCGATTCCGATCGTGCTCGTCACTCACGATCTTCAGGAAGCACAGCGACTGGCCGACCGCCTCGTGGTCATCGATCGCGGCAAAGTCCTGGCCGCGGGCGACATCGACGATCTCCTTGCGCGGCCGGAGATCGCGCGCCACATGCCCGGGCTCGACGCGGGTTCGCTGCTGCACTGCCGGGTGCAGGGACACGATGCGCGCTACGGCCTGACCGTGCTCGCGATCGACGGCGACGCCGTGCTGCGCGTGCCGCAGGTGGACGTGCCCGTTGGCACGATGGTGCGGGTGCGCGTTCCCGCGCGCGACGTGGCCCTGGCGCTGTCACAGCCGGTCGATGTCAGTACAGTGAATCGACTGCCGGGCGAACTGCTCACTCTCGAGCCGTTCGACGCGACCTACGTCGATGCTCGCGTGCGTATCGGTGCTGGCGTGCAACTGCGAGCGCGGCTGACGCGTGAATCGTCCGAGCGCCTCGCGCTGACTCCGGGACTCGCGGTCTGGTGCCTGATCAAGTCGGTAGCGCTGGACCGCGCGACGCTGATGCTGACCGTCGAGCCTGGGATCAGGCCGTCTTCTTCGGCCGTGCCTGCGGCGAACGATGCTTCGGCCGCGTCGCGGCGCTGAGTTCGGCTAGTGTCGCTTCGATCGCGCCGGCCGCGCGTCGCTCGGCGGCCCGATACAAGGCGACGATGCGCAGGCCGAACACCGTGACTTCGGTGGCGCCGGCCGTATTGCGGCCGGGCTGCGTGACGACCACCGGTTCGCGGAACATGCGGTTCATCGTGTCGACCAGTTCCCAGGCGCGCTTGTACGACATGTCCATCGCCCGTGCGGCGGCCGCGATCGAGCGCGCGCGGGCAATGTGCTCGAGCAGTTCGACCTTGCCGGGCCCGAGCCGGCCATCCGCGAAGTCGATGCGCACAGACAGGCGGGCCGTGTCCGGCGGCCTTTGGGCGCCGCGTGCAGGCCTGGCGAAACGCGTGGCCATGGCAGAGCCGGCGATCCTAGGCGGCCCGGGACACGGACGGCAACACGATCAACGGGCGTCAGCGCAGCAGGTAGCCAACCGGCCGCCAGGTCCCGGACTGCAGGAACATGGTCACGAGCTCTTCGCCCTTCGGGTTCTTTTCGAACTCGCTGACGAAGTGCACGGTGACGTACTCGCCCTCCGGTGCGCCGGGCAGCACACTTTTGTATGCCGTGCCGTCGAGCCTGCGCGACTTCAGCGGGCCGACCTCGGCCCGGTTCTTCGGCAGCCCGTCGACCCACTGCTGGCGCGGCACGCGGTCGCGGAACACCTGGGCCGACTCGTCCCACGCCTTGCCATACTCGCCGGTGTCGACGAGCTTGAGCCAGTCGGCAGCGGCGGCGGCGGCGGCGGCTTCCTTCGCGGCGATGACGGGATCGACGGCCGGCGCTGCCGGCGCTGCGGGTGCACCGAGCCGCGGACCCGTGCCTCCCGATTCGCCCGGGGGTTTCAGCTGGGCCTGTGCAGCACCCACACCCAGGGCGCAGGCGACGACCAGTACTCGATACAGCATGACGATCCTTTCCAGGCTGCGCTTCGACCGGCGGCTCAGGTCGGCGTGTACGCGAGCCGCACGTAAATGGGAGCGAACGGCGTCGCCTGAGTAATTTCGATCAGCGACTCGCGCGCGAGTTCCAGCAGCGCGAGGAAGTGGACGATCGCCACCGGGGCGCCCCGGCTGGCGTCGAACAAGTCGGCGAACTCGACGAACCGGGCGTTCTGCAGGCGCCGCAGGATGATGCTCATGTGCTCGCGCACCGAGAGTTCCTCTCGGGCGATGCGGTGGTGCGCATGCAGTTTCGCGCGCTTCAGCACCTCGGCCCAGGCTTCGCGCAGGTCGACGACATTGACGTCGGGGAAGCGACGCTCGATCGTCTGCTCGATCGTGACGATCGCCCGCACGAAGTCGCGGCCGATGCGCGGCAAGCCGTCGAGCTGCTGCGCCGCGAGCTTGATGCGCTCGTATTCGAGAAGCCGCCGCACCAGCTCGGCACGCGGGTCCTCGACCTCCTCACCCGTGTCGCCCTTGCGCATCGGCAGCAGCATGCGCGACTTGATCTCGATGAGCAGCGCCGCCATCAGCAGGTACTCGGCGGCGAGTTCCAGGTTCTTCTCGCGGATCTGGTCGATGTACGCCAGGTACTGCACCGTGAGCGGCGCCATCGGGATGTCCAGCACGTTGAAGTGCTGCTTGCGGATCAGGTAGAGCAGCAGGTCGAGCGGGCCTTCGAACGCCTCGAGGAACACCTCGAGCGCATCCGGCGGGATGTACAGGTCGTCCGGCAGACGGAACAGCGGCTCCCCGTACAGCCGCGCCAGCGCCACGCCGTCGACGACGTCGGGCGTCAGGTCCGGCGCGGCGGCGAGTACGGCCGCGTCATCCTGTGCCTCGGCCGCGGGCTCCGGCACGTGCGTGTTCGGCGCAGTCAACTACTTCGCCTTGGGCTGGTAGACGTAGGCCGGCTGAGGAACGCTGGATTCGCCAAAGCGCCGGTACAGGTCGGGGTCGAGATCCTTGTCCCACCAGATCGCCCGGCCCTGCTTCTGGCCCGGTTCGATGTCCGGGTTCTTTTCCTTCATTTCGCGCAGGAACTGCCCGATATCAGATTCGTAGGTGCTGGCCATGCGGGAGAGTGCATGAGGTTGTGTAATCTGGCGTTGAAGTTTACGCGAGCGGAGAGAGCGGGATGAGCCGGTGGGCGCGACTCCTGATGGCGCTGGGAGCCCTGGTGGCGATGGTGGGATGCGATCCGAGCGGGCAGGTCTACGAGGACCTGCGTCTGGCGCGGCTCAAGGTCGGCGAGTCTTCGGAGCAGGACGTGCGCAAGCTCTTCGGCGATCCGTATGCGGTGAAGGACGTCGACAGCGGCAAGGGGCTGGTCTATCCCCTGGGGCCCGAAGGCTTGCACACGCTGCTGATCCGGATCGACCGCTCCGGCAGGTACCAGGGCCGCGAAGACCTGCTGACGCACGCCAACTTCCAGCGCGTGAACACCGGCATGAACCAGACCGACGTCCTGAAAACGCTGGGACCGCCGGGTCGAACGCAGGAATACCGTTTGAAGCACGAGACCGCGTGGGAGTGGCGCTTCAAGGATGGCGCCGAGACGCGCGTGTTCGTCGTGATGTTCAACGCGTCGGGCCACGTCGTCTCGACGGCGGTCGAGGAGCCGCAACGGACCGGCGGGGGCTGAGGCAGCGGCGCCGCGATCCCGCATCCGGCGTCGCGCAATTCAGCGCTTCCGGGACGACACCGCGGTGAGGATGCCGCGCAGGATCTCCAGCGGCGGAGGCGGGCAGCCGGGGATGGCAACGTCGACCGGAATGATGTTCGACACCCGGCCGCAGCTCGCATAGCTCTCGCCGAAGATGCCGCCGGTGCAACCGCAGTCGCCGACTGCGACGACCAGCTTCGGCTCGGGCGTTGCGTCATAGGCGCGTCGCACCGCGATCTGCATGTTGCGCGCCACCGGCCCCGTCACCAGCAGCATGTCGGCGTGACGCGGGCTCGCCACGAAGCGGATGCCGCGGCCTTCGAGGTTGTAATACGGGTTGTTGAGCGCGTGGATCTCGAGCTCGCAGCCGTTGCACGAACCCGCGTCGACCTGGCGGATCGTCAGCGCGCGGCCGAGCAGCGCCAGCACGTCGGCCTGGATGCGCTCGGCCTCGACGCGCCAGTCGTCGTTCGTCTGCGGCGCCGGCTCGGTGCAGATGCCCGCCTTCAGGATCTGTCGAGTCAGCAGCAGCATCAGAGATCCTGGCCCGAGTAACTCAGGTTGAAGGACTTGTTGATCAGAGGGAAGTCCGGAACGATGTTGCCGATCACCGCGTGCTCAAGGACGGGCCAGTTCTGCCACGACGGATCGTGACAGTGGCAGCGGCGCAGCGCCGTGCCGTCGGTTTCGAGGGCGACCAGGACTTCGCCGCGCCATCCTTCGATCCAGCCGACGCCGAAGCCTGTGGCTGCGGTCCCGAACTCGGCCCGCGACGCTCCGGCCGGCATCTGCTGGGCGATCGCGCGGATCAGCCGCAGCGATTCGGTAATTTCGTCGAATCGCACCGCGACGCGAGCGGCGACGTCGCCGCGGTTGTCGCCCGCCATTTTCACAGCCAGACGATCGTAGGGCGCGCAGGGCCGATCGACGCGCAGGTCCCGGGCCTGTCCGCTGGCGCGCCCCGCGAGGCCGGTCAGACCGAGCCGGGCTGCGAGGTCCGGACTGACGATGCCGGTCGCTTGGAAGCGGTCCTGCAACCCCGCGTGCTCGTCGTAGATCGATCGCAGCCTCTGCACTTCGCCTTCGATCGCGCCGCACTGGGCAGTCAGTTCATCCAGAGCGGCACGGTCGGGGGTGACGGCCACTCCACCGGGCACGATGCAGTCCATCAGCAGCCGGTGGCCAAACACCCGCGCGTTGACGCGCAGCCACTGCTCGCGCAGCCGCGAAAACTGCGCCAGGCCGATCGCGAGCGCCGCATCGTTGCCGAGCGCACCGAGGTCGCCAAGGTGGTTGGCCACGCGCTCGCGCTCGAGCAGCAACGCGCGGATCCAGACGGCGCGCGGCGGAACGTCGGTGCCCGTCACCGATTCGGCCGCCATCGCGTAGGCCCACGCATAGGCCACCGTCGAATCGCCCGAAACGCGGCCGGCAAGCCGATGGCCTTCTGCGAGCGGCATGCCTTCGAAGCGCTTCTCTATGCCCTTATGCACATAGCCGAGACGCTCCTCCAGCCGCAGCACCTTTTCGCCGACGATCGAGAAGCGGAAGTGGCCCGGCTCGATGATGCCGGCGTGGATCGGGCCGACCGGAATCTCGTGCACGCCGTCGCCGCCGACGGTGACAAAGGCATAGTGCTCCTGCGCGACGTCGAACGCGCGCGTGCCGTCGCTGTCGCGGCGCAGCGGGAAGTACTCCTGCGGCCACGCGCCGTGGCGCAGCCAGGGACGCGAGTCCGCTGCGCCGCGCGCGCGCAGGCCCAGCAGGTCGAACACGGCGCGCTGCATGCGAAGCGCCGCCGGGAAATGCGCCGAGATGTCCGGATATTCCGGAGCGTCGCCGCAAAGCGGAAGCCGAACGCATGCCAGCGCATCGTTCAGACCGTACGCCGCGTGCACAACGAAGCCTTCGCCGATGTCGCGCCGGTCCGATCCCCACAGTGCCACGAGACGATCGCCGGCCTGCGCGAACGTCTGCGCGGCGACCGACCACTGCGTGCTGTCGGCCGTCGCCACGGCGACTGGCATCGCGCCAGGCTGCGGCGCGAAGTGGAGCGGGGCGTCGGCGATCTTCATCATCCTCCCGACACGAGGCGGGCGGCCTGCTGGTACCAGCCCTCGAGGTAAGGCGGGATATACAGGCCGAGCAGCAGTGCCAGGCCAAGGTGCACGAACACCGGCACCAGCGCGGGCGGGTGCGCGAGCCGCTTCGCCGTCGTCTCGCCGAACACCATCGGCTGAACCCGGGCGAGCACGGCGGCGAAAGCCACGCCGAGCGCCAGCAGCAGGAACGGCGTGGTCCACGGAAATTCGCGCATCGCGGTCGTCAGGATCAGGAACTCGCTGGCGAAGACACCGAACGGCGGCATGCCGAGGATCGCCAGCGTGCCCACCATCAGGCCCCAGCCGACGGTCGGGTTGACGCGGATCAGCCCGCGGATCTGGTCCATGATCTGCGTCCCGGCCTTCTGCGCGGCGTGGCCGACGGTGAAGAAGATCGCGGACTTCACCAGCGAATGCACGGTCATGTGCAGCAGTCCGGCGAAGCTCGCGATCGGTCCGCCCATGCCGAAGGCGAAGGTCATCAGCCCCATGTGCTCGATCGACGAATACGCGAACATGCGCTTGATGTCGCGCTGGCGCGATATGAAGAAGGCGGCGAGCACGACCGACAGCAGGCCGAAACCCATCATCAGCTCGCCGGCGAAGCGCGAATCGAGCGCTCCGTCGGCCAGCACCTTGCAGCGGAGCACCGCGTAGAGCGCAACGTTGAGCAGCAGGCCGGAGAGCACCGCGGAGATCGGCGTCGGCCCCTCGGCATGCGCATCGGGCAGCCAGTTGTGCAGCGGCGCCAGGCCGACCTTGGTGCCGTAACCGACCAGCAGGAAGACGAAGGCGAGCGCGATGACTGTCGGTTCCAGCTGCCCCTTGGAAGCATCGAGGTAGGTCCAGAGCAGCCCTCCGCCTTCGGCGCCGATCACACGCTCCGATGCGAGGTAGAGCAGGATGGTTCCGAACAGCGCCTGCGCGATGCCGACGCCGCACAGGATGAAGTACTTCCATGCCGCCTCGAGGCTGGCCGGCGTGCGGTAGACGGCGACCAGCAGCACGGTGGCCAGCGTCGCTGCTTCGAGCGCGACCCACAGCAGCCCCATGTTGTTGGTCGTCAGCGCCAGCAGCATCGTGAAGCTGAACAGCTGGTACATGCTGTGGAAGAGCCGCATGCGGGGCGGCGTCATCTTGCCGTGGTCGCGCTCGATGCGCATGTACGGCCGTGCGAACAGCGCCGTCGTGAATGCCACCAGCGCAGTCAGCGCGACCAGGAACACGTTGAGCGAATCGACGAAGAACTGCTCGTGCAGCACGAGGATCGGTCCGCCTTCGATGATCTGCGTGGTCAGCACCGCCGCGGCGCAGAAGGTGCCCAGGCTGAATGCGACATTGACTTCGGGCGCCCTCTCGCGATGACCGACGAGCCCGAGCACCGCCGCGCCGGCGAGCGGGATGAGGAGGATCGCGAGCAGCGCGATCATGCTGCCCCCTCGCCTTGCGGGCGGTCCCCAAGGGGACGCGATCGCCTTTGGAGCGGCCGTGCCGCGCGGATCGACGCCCCCTTGGCGCTGCGCGCCGTCCCCCCGCGGGGGAGCGAGCGCCTTCGGAACGGCCGTGCGGCGCTCACGCTCATTCCTCCTTCAGCCGTTCCAGGTGACGGATGTCCAGACTGTCGAACTGCTCGCGGATCTGGAACATGAAGACGCCGAGGATGATCAGCGCGACCAGCACGTCGAGCGCGATGCCGAGCTCGACCACCATCGGCATGCCGTAGGTGGCGC